>NZ_QAIK01000063.1:79015-92113 GCF_003061005.1 Pseudomonas sp. HMWF021
GCGGCTTTGCGCGCTGCCGGTTTGGCCGCTGGCTTGGCGGCCGGTTTTGCAGCAGCAGGTTTTGCAGCGGCGGTACGTGCGGCAGGTTTTGCGGCAGCAGTACGTGCGGCAGGTTTCGCAGCGCTCGAAGCAGCGGGTTTTTTCACTGCAGTTTTTGCAGCAGGTTTGGCCGCTGCTTTAGCCGGTGCCTTGGCTACTGGTTTTGCAGCAGATCTGGCGGCCGCGGTTTTCGCCGGGGCTTTCGCTGTTGCAGGTTTGGCTGCCGCTTTTTTCGCAGGTGCTGTTGCAGGTTTGGCGGCACGCGAGGTCAGCGCCTTGCCGGCGGCCTCTTGCACGCGACCGACACCCTGGGCCAGTTTCAGGCTTTCCTGGGCATCGCGCTTGAGTTGCAGAATGTAGCCGCGGGTGTCGGATTGACGATCCTTCAGCGCGTCGAGCAGGTCTTCAAGTTCTTTGACAGCAGCCTTGGCCTTGTTCTGCGCCTTGGCTTTACCGGCAGTGGCTGCGTCCTGCAATTTGGTGCGGGACTTGTGCAGTTTTTCTTGCGCCTTGCCGCGCTGCTTTTCCAGTTTGGCGAGCAGTTTTTCAGCATCAGCCAAGGCTTGGGAGCAAGCGTTTTCCAAATGCTCGAGCAGGCTGCCCGAGAGTTGTTGGAGTAAGTGCAACGGAGTGTTTACAGGCTTCTTGGTGGCCGACATGGTTTACCTCCTGGCTGACGTGAGTGCGGCTCATACTAGACCTCTGCAGTTACCGCCGCTAGGTCATCTTGACAGTAACGAAACGGTTGCGTTGCAGCCGAATGAAAATGTTCTGCACAAAGACAAAAGCAGTTCACCGTTGCAGACGTTCGCGCTGGCATAATCGCCCGCATCTCAGGATGGAGAGTGTCCATGTCGCGCTACCTTTTTTTATCCCTCTGCCTGGTTTTTTCCGCCGCCCACGCCGACGAAAAAACCACCGCGAACGATGCCCATGATCTGGCCTACAGCCTCGGTGCAAGCCTGGGTGAGCGGCTGCGTCAGGAAGTGCCGCAATTGCAGATCCAGGCATTGGTCGACGGTTTGCAGCAGGCCTATCAAGGCAAGCCGCTGGCCCTGAGCGAAGCACGGATCGAGCAGATTCTGGCTGATCACGAAGCGCAAAATGCCGAACACTCATCGTTGCCTTCAAGCGATGCCGCGATGGAAAACGAACAGCGTTTTCTCACCGCCGAAAAAGCCAAACCGGGCGTCAAGGAACTGGCCGATGGCATCCTGCTCACCGAGCTGACTCCGGGCACCGGAGCCAAGGCCGGTCCCGACGGGAAAGTGCAGGTGCTGTATGTCGGTCGGCTACCGGACGGCACCGTGTTCGATCAGAACACTCAGCCGCAATGGTTCAGTCTCGACAGTGTGATTGCCGGGTGGCGCACCGCGCTGCAAAACATGCCGGTGGGTGCCAAGTGGCGACTGGTGATTCCATCGGATCAGGCGTATGGCGCCGACGGTGCGGGCGATCTGATTGCGCCGTTCACACCGTTGGTGTTTGAAGTCGAGTTGCGCGGCGCAACCAGCTGATCGACGCCGATTACCAGGCAATAAAAAAACGCGGCGCGCTTTCGGCGCACCGCGTTTTTTTGTCTGCGAGGAAAGCAATCAGGCCTGAACCGGATCTTCCTGCTTGTGCGCCGTGTGCAGCACTTCAATCAGACAGTCTTCCAGTTCGAAGCGCTCGTGCAGCAGGCCGCCCAGTTCCTTGAATTTTTCGGCGACGCATTTGCCTTCATCACAGAGGTCGTTGAACGCGAGAAGTTTTTCGGTGATGACGTCAATGCGCGGGTAGAGGGTTTCGGCCAGCTCCAGGCCGCGCTTGTCGTTGAACGCCTTGGCTTCGCCCGTCAGCTGTTCATAGATCTCGAAGTGGCCGGCCGATACGTAATCGACCAGCACACCGCAGAATTCCTGCAAGGGCTTGCGGTTCTCGGACAGCGCTTCAGGTTGCGCACCGAGGTTGTCGTAGGCACCGATCAGTTCTTCACGCTCCTGCAACCAGCGGTCGATCAGCAGATGAACTCCACCCCAGCGTTCCTGAGCATTCTGACAACTTTCGAGCATGGCGATCTCTCTTCCCTTGTGGGTCATGCTGCTCTACACCCGCGCCTCTCTTTTAGTGCAATTGGACTGGAGGCGGGCAGGCAGAGCGTCATCGAGCAACATAAATCCAATGACACGTGCGGGCCAGATTATGCCCGCACGCCTATGGCTTCAAGGTACGCAGGAGATAAAGTTCATACAAGTGTTTAATCCTCGACCAGCTTCGGGTGCGACACTTGGCCGCCAAGCGGTCGTTGCAGAGCGCTCCACGCCATCCCCAGCAACTGCAAGGTGGCAAGCATGGAAATGCCGACGAAGAACAACAGGCTCCACTCCGGGATGCTCAGATCGAACAGCGTCCACGACATTTCCGCGCAATCGGCGCTGTTGTTGAACGTGCGCACCAAGGCACATAACCAGGGCAGGCTGCTGAGCATGTATTCGGGCTGCGGCATACAGCTGACCAGTTGATACACCGGATCACCCTGCAGCAACACTTGCCGCCACGCCGCCGTGGTGCCACCGAGGCTGGCAAACAGCGCACACCCCCAATAGAACGCCAGCCCGGCCCGGCGCGGCCCATGCACCGCCGCAAGGCCACAGATCAAGGTGAGCAGGCACAGAAACAGACGCTGCACCAGGCACAGGCTGCAGGGTCGCAGACCTACCGTATATTCGAGGTAATAAGAAGCTCCCAGGGCCATTGCCCCTGCGGTGAAAGCCATGAAAAACAAGGAGCGTGAGCAGGCCAACGACATGGCTTATCCGTAACAGTGAAGACAGGCAGTTACGGTAGAGGAAAGCGCGCAAGCCTTTCAAGACGATGCACTGCCGACACTTCACCAGAGGTGTAGGGAAATCCCGACAGGTGCGAGAGGAATCGGTGTAAGCAGTTGTAGGATTTTGTTCAAGGAGCGCTGAAACGGTAATTTTTCTACCGTTGAGCATCAACGAGGGAGCGCACTCCCTCGCCGTTTCAGACGTGTGCAGGTACTGGCAAAGGGGCGGCCAGCAAGCGCTCATCGAGCAATCCGAGACCTTCCTGGAACAACTGATTGCTGCGCTGCGTATCACCCAATTGTGCAAGCAGGCGTGCCAGTTCTGCGCAAGCCTCGGGATTGCGCTGCACTCGCAGGCTGCTTTCCAGGTAGTCACGCGCCTTGCCCCACAAACTGATTTGCAGACACAGGCGCCCCAGGGTCAGCAGCAGGCTCGGATCAGCCGGGTGATCCTTGAGCCAGCCTTCGGCGGTCTGCAACTGACGTGCCGCATCGCTGCCGCGCACCAGCCCATACAGGCGCGCCAGATGACTGTCGTACTTGCGCTTGAGCGCCGTACGCAACACTTCTTCGGCTTCAGCCTGAGCACCCAGCTGACGCAATTGCTCGGCGTAGGCCAATATCAGTGGCGACTCTTGCCGTTGTGCCGAAGTGAGTTGCTGCCAGGCACGATTGAGTGACTGCAAACCGACAGCACCCTCCTCTTCACGTTGTGCAGCCAGCGTCAGGTTTTCGCCCCAGGCGCGTCGCTCCAGCTCAGCCAGTTCGGCCGATGGCAATACCTTGTCCTTGCGCAGCTGCGGTAACAACCGGATCACCGCTGACCACTCGCCACGCTGCTGATGCAGGCGCTGCAACTGGCGCAAGGTCTGCACGTTATGCGGATGGCGCTCGTGCATCGCTTGCAGCGTTACCAGAGCGCCATCGGTGTCCCCGCGATCGGTCTGCAACTGCGCGTGGCTCAAGGCAATCGCCAGTTCGGCCTGTGGCTGACGCTCCAGCGCACGTTCGAGCAGTTGATCGCACTCCTCGTACTTGCCCTGTTCGTTGGCCGCACGGGCGGCACCGAGGTAATACAACAACGGCTGGCGCTCGGCCTCGGCGGCGCGATACAGGTGACGTTGCGCGCTGGCCCAGCGGCCTTCGGCCAGATCCAGCTGACCGTGCTCGATGGCCACCTGCACCCGACGGCTGCGGTTACGCCGCGACCACGGATTGACCACGCCACTGGAGGCCATGACCAGCTCGACCAAGGCCTTGATGCCCCAAATCAGCAGCCACAACACTGCGACAAGTGCCAGCGTGGCCCACAAGCTCGACTCATAACGGAAGTTTTTGTAGGCGACCAGCACGTAACCGGAGTGCTCGGCAATCGCCAGGCCCAGCGCCGCCGTCGCGGCAATCACCAGAAACACGATCACATACAGGCGTTTCATGGCGTGGCCTCCTGCGCGGTGTTGGCCGCAGGCTTGGCGAACGGTTTGACCGACTCTTCAGCATTGACGTTACGCCGCTCCAGATAAGCTTGTACCGCACTCAGCGTGCCAGTCAGGTCTGGCGTCTTCACCGTAACCGGTTGCTGGCTCAGTTCGGCAACCTGTTCGAGCATGACTTTGCTCTGCGGATTGTCGGGATTGAAGTTGCCCTTGAGTACGTCACGCGCTTCGGTCAGCGCCTGGGTATAAACCGGCGCCTGGCCATTGAGCGCCGCCCATTGCGCCTGCTCCAGCGCCAGGCTCAGGGCCAGGCGCACCTGACTCAGACTCTGCCCGGCGAGCAACGGCTTCACGTTCTTGTCCGCGTTGAAATCGATACGGATGTAACGCGAAATTTGCTCCCACCACTGCGCCCAGCGACTGGCGCCATCGCCGTCAGTGGTCAGACCCAGCAACGATTCACCACTCGCCTGGTACTCCGGCGCCAGCTCGGTCAGGCCGATGACCTGATCACGCAAAGCGCCGATACGCAGAAACAGACCGGTACGGTCCGGCTGCTCGGTGCTGCGCAGGGCGACGAGGGTTTTCGCCACTTGCTCGCGAGCGGCGAATGAGCCTGGATCATTCTGTTCACGGAGAATTTCATCGGCACCCTGGACCAGCGCCTGAGCGCTGCTGATGTCCTGCAAGGCCGAAAGACGCAGACTCGCCAGACGCAGCAGATGCTCGGCCTCGGCCAGACGCCAGTCCTTGCGGCTGGCGCCGAGAACGGTTTCCAGACGCTGATTGAGGCGCTGTTGATCACCCTGCAGTTGCGTCACCAGACGCTGGCGCTCGGCAAGCTCGTCGGCCCCCGGCAACTGCGCGAGACGCTCGGTCAGGCGCTGCTCGTTGAGCTTGAGACTCTGCGCCTGATCGTTCAACGCCTGCACCTGATCGGACTGCTGGGCGGTGTTGTTCTGCAGGTGACGCACCTGCCAGACACCCCAGCCACCGATCGCCACACCGGCAGCACCGAGCAGCAGGGCGACCATGGCCAGTCCGTTGCCTCGGCGCGGCTCTGTGGCCGGCGGTGGAGTTTCAACCTGAGCATCAATCACAGGCTGGACATCATCTTTAGGCAAGGCTGTTTCGCTCACGTATCCATCCTTTGCATTAGAGAACGGGCACGGGATGCTCCCGTAGCGCCGTCAGCAAAGCCGCGGCACTCGCGCCGCGGCAATCCACAACTGTTCGGGTCCCGGCGGCACGTGCCAGCTCGGCAACCCTTGGGCTTGGAACAAACAACGGCAGCTGCGCAATCGCAGGCCAGGCATCGCCGGCCATCTGGCGCAGGTGCTCGAAACCCTGTCCACTGCTGACCACCAGCCCGTTCAAGCGTTCCGCTGTAATCCTTCGCGGCAACTCCTGCGGGGCGTAGGCTGGAAGGTCGCGTCGATACAACTCCAAATACTCGACACTAGCACCTAGTGCGCGCAGACGCTCGGCGAGCAGCTCACGACCACCCTCCCCGCGCAGGATCAGCACCTGTGCGCCGGGCTGCGCAACAGCTTCTTGCAGACGCGGCAATTGCAGCAACGCTTCGCTGTCATCACCCGTGGCCGGGAAGTGCACGTCCAGACCGCGATCACGAAGTATCTGCGCCGTCGCCGCCCCGACACTGAACCACGGCATCGACATCGAGTTCAGGCCAAAGCTATCGAGCAGGTCGACGGCAATTCGCGCCGCCGGTTTGCTGACCACAATGACGGCGCTACAACCGTGCAACTGCGCAAACACCTGACGCATCCTTTCAGAAACCGGCAGCGGCACGATGTCCAGAAGCGGCAGGCAGCTGCTGAAAAAACCTTCCGCGCCCAACACCTCCGCCAGCGCCGCGCAGTCGTCCGCCGGGCGTGTCAGCAGCAGGCGCCAGCCGGTCACTCGTGACCTACCTCGCCGTACACCGCTTTGAGAATGTCGTCGGCGCCCTGGCCGAGCAGGTCTTCGGCGACTCGCACACCCAACGCTTCGGCATCGGTACGCGGTGCACGCGCTTCGGCGCTGAGCAGCTTGCCGCCGCTCGGCTCGCCCACCAGACCACGCAACCACAGCTGTTCACCTTCGACCACGGCGTAGCAGGCAATCGGCACCTGGCAGCCGCCATTCAGATGTTTGTTGAGGGCGCGTTCGGCCGTCACGCGCGAAGCGGTATCGGCGTGATGCAACGGTGCGAGCAAGGCGTGGATCTGTGCGTCGGCGCTGCGGCATTCGATGCCGACCGCGCCTTGGCCACCGGCCGGCAGGCTGTCATCGACACTGATGGCTGACGTGATGCGGTCTTCGAAACCGAGGCGGATCAAGCCGGCCGCGGCGAGGATGATCGCGTCGTATTCGCCGGCATCGAGCTTGGCCAGACGGGTATTGACGTTGCCACGCAGGAAGCGGATTTCCAGATCCGGACGACGAGTCAGCAGTTGCGCCTGACGCCGCAGGCTTGAAGTGCCGACGATGCTGCCGGCCGGCAACGCTTCAAGACTGGAATAAGTATTGGAAACGAAGGCGTCGCGCGGGTCTTCGCGCTCGCAGATGCAGAACAGGCCCAGGCCTTCGGGAAAGTCCATCGGCACGTCTTTCATCGAGTGCACGGCGATGTCGGCCTGGTTTTCCAGCAGCGCGGTTTCCAGCTCCTTGACGAACAGGCCCTTGCCGCCGATTTTCGACAATGGCGAGTCAAGCAGCTTGTCGCCACGACTGACCATGGGCACCAGCGTCACCAGCAGACCCGGATGGGCCGCTTCCAGACGGGCTTTGACGTATTCGGCCTGCCAGAGGGCCAGCGCACTTTTACGGGTGGCGATGCGGATTTCGCGAGAGGACATGGATCAATCCGTACTGAATAGATACGGCGGATAATAACAGCTCAGCCAAATCCACTTTGACTTGAATCAGAAACGGCGTGGCCTCCCTGGCCGCAATGCCCGGTAAAAGGAAGTGAAATCGTGCGCGAAGGCCGGGTCAGAGTCCCTGCATCATCTTGCGCACACCGGCCACATGCCGGCGGCTGACGATCAGCGCATCACCGTTGAGACCTTTCAGGAACAGCTGGAAATGCCCCAGCGGTGTACGTTGCAGACGTTCAATGCGGTCGCGGGCGACCAGGGCGTTGCGATGGATACGCACAAAGCGCTCGCCAAATTCGTCTTCCAGAGCCTTGAGCGGCTCATCCAGCAATACCTCACCGGCCTCGTGACGCAGGGTCACGTATTTGTGGTCGGCGATGAAGTAGACCACCTGATCCAGCGGGATCAATTCGATGCCTTTGCGGGTACGGGCGCTGATATGGCTGCGTGGACCGTTGCCGCTTTCGGCAGCAGGACGGGTCAGGGCCGAGAGTTGCGCCCGATTGGGACGTTCAGCCCGCTTCAGGGCGTCATGCAGATGTTCGGTTCGCACGGGTTTCACCACATAGCCCACGGCGCTGGCCTGCAGGGCTTCCACGGCAAATTCATCGGGGCTGGTGCAAAACACCACGGCCGGCGGCGTTTCGCGTTCGCACAGACGGGCAGCCACCTGCAGGCCATCCAGGCCCGGCATGCGGATATCGAGCAGCACGATATCCGGCTTGTGGCTGTCGATCAGTGCCAACGCCTCTTCGCCATTCGTGGCGCTGGGCTCCAGAACTGTGTAGCCCTCGAGCTCGCTTACCATTCGGCTTAGGCGCTCGCGAGCCAGTGGTTCGTCATCAACGATCAGGACATTCATATTGCGCTGGATTCCTGCGTGAGTCTCGCACAAGGATAGCGTAGACAGGTGAAGTGACGTCCGTCACCGCGATCCACGCTAAGACTAGCCCGAGCGCCAAAAAGTGCCGTACGTCGGCCAGCAATATTTGCCAGTGTCCGGGTCGTACTGCTCAAAGCCCGCTGTTTCCTGCGTCTTTCACGGAATATGCCGAAGGACAAATCCACCCACCCCCTCTTCTTATAGTCGGCGCCAGACCTTTGCGCGTTCCACAGTCGCGCCGACCCTTATGTCCAACTGTAGACGCTTGCCGGGCCGATATTGCTCAATCGAAAAATATCCTTGCGCAAATCCCCCCGCAGACGGCGCCGACTATGAATGAGCAGATGAGAAAAAAACGTATCGACCGGTGTCAGCGACAGGATTGGCAACCCTGTTATTATCCGCGCCAGCGTTTCACGCCTTCTTTCTTCAAGCCGATACGAGCGAATTCATGAGCACTGACAAGACCAATCAGTCCTGGGGCGGCCGCTTCAGTGAACCCGTCGACGCCTTCGTCGCCCGCTTCACCGCCTCCGTCACTTTCGACCAGCGCCTGTATCGCCACGACATCATGGGCTCGATCGCCCACGCCACCATGCTGGCCAAGGTCGGCGTGCTGACCGATGCCGAGCGCGACAGCATCATCGATGGCCTGAAGACCATTCAGGGCGAAATCGAGGCCGGCCAGTTCGACTGGCGCATCGACCTCGAAGACGTGCACATGAACATCGAAGCGCGCCTGACCGATCGCATCGGCATCACCGGCAAGAAACTGCACACCGGGCGCAGCCGTAACGACCAGGTCGCCACCGACATCCGCCTGTGGCTGCGTGACGAGATCGACCTGATCCTGGCCGAGATCACTCGTCTGCAAAAAGGTCTGCTGGAGCAGGCCGAGCGCGAAGCCGCCAGCATCATGCCCGGCTTCACTCACCTGCAGACCGCACAGCCGGTGACCTTCGGCCACCACATGCTGGCGTGGTTCGAAATGCTCAGCCGCGACTACGAGCGCCTGGTCGACTGCCGCAAGCGCACCAACCGCATGCCGCTGGGCAGCGCCGCACTGGCCGGCACCACCTACCCGATCGACCGCGAATACACCGCACAACTGCTGGGCTTCGACGCCTTGGGCGGCAACTCGCTGGACAACGTTTCCGACCGCGACTTCGCCATCGAATTCTGCTCGGCCGCGAGCATCGCGATGATGCACCTGTCGCGCTTCTCCGAAGAGCTGGTGCTGTGGACCAGCGCGCAGTTCCAGTTCATCGATCTGCCGGACCGTTTCTGCACCGGCAGCTCGATCATGCCGCAAAAGAAAAACCCCGACGTGCCGGAGCTGGTGCGCGGCAAGACCGGCCGGGTGTTCGGCGCCCTGATGGGCCTGCTGACCCTGATGAAAGGCCAGCCTCTGGCCTACAACAAGGACAACCAGGAAGACAAGGAACCGCTGTTCGACGCCGCCGACACCCTGCGTGACTCGCTGCGGGCGTTTGCCGACATGATTCCGGCGATCAAGCCGAAGCACGCGATCATGCGCGAAGCGGCCCTGCGCGGTTTCTCCACTGCGACCGATCTGGCGGACTATCTGGTGCGCCGTGGCCTGCCGTTCCGTGACTGCCACGAAATCGTTGGTCACGCGGTGAAGTACGGCGTCGACACCGGCAAGGATCTGGCCGAGATGAGCCTGGAAGAACTGCGTCAGTTCAGCGACCAGATCGAGCAGGACGTGTTTGCCGTGCTGACCCTGGAAGGTTCGGTGAATGCCCGTGACCACATCGGCGGGACTGCGCCGGCGCAGGTCAAGGCAGCGGTGGTTCGCGGTCAGGCCCTGATCGCCAGCCGCTAAAAGCATCGCTGGCAAGCCAGCTCCCACAGGGTTCTTTGTTGGAACACAATTTTGCGTTCGACCCAAAGACCTGTGGGAGCTGGCTTGCCAGCGATTACCTACTTACAAACGCCAAAAAACTTACTTCTTGGCAGCGATCATCGCCAAAAACGCCGGCATCGCCACTTCTTTGTCCGCTGCAATCTTCTGCACATGCGGATTCTGCTCAAGCCGCTCCAGCAGCGCCTTGGCTTTCGGCATCTCTGCCAGCAAATCGATCCCGAACAACTTCTGCCCGACCGCACAGGCCAGCGGCACGCTGTACAGGAAGTACAAATCGGCGATGCTCAAGCTGTCGCCCGCCACATACGGGGCGAATTTGCCGTGGCGGCTCAGCGCCGCGAACCCCAGCAGCAACTCGGCTTTGGTTTTCTCCTTGATCGCCTCCGGTACAGGCGAGCCAAAGAACGCCTCGCCATAACAGGCGCGACCCGGCAGCTCGATATACAGCTCGATTTCCTTGGCAATCGCCAGTACCTGCGCGCGCTCGAATGGATCGCTCGGCAGCAGCGGGGTGCCTTTTTGGGTCTGCTCAAGGTATTCGAGGATGATCGCGGTTTCGTTGATGAAACCCACTTCGACGCCCAGCACCGGTACTTTGCCGCGCGGGCTGATCGCCAACGATTCCGGGGTCTGCGTCGGGTAGAAGGTGACCTCTTCGAACGCCAGGCCCTTCTCCAGCAGCGCGAGTTTGACCATGTTGTAGTAGTTGCTGACAGCGAATCCGTAGAGCTTGAACATCACATAGCCTCCAGGCCGTGCGGGGTGGGCAGTCACTGTTTATAGATCGCCGGGCACGATCCTGCCAGCAGCATCACGCCGCTGAATGCGGGTAAACTGGCGCCTTTCCTTGAGGAGCCTGCCATGAGCGAGCCGACAGACATCGATAACGACGAAGAAGAGTTCACCGAGAGCACTTTGATCGAAGCCATCGAGAACCAGATCGAAAGCGACAACCCGCCAGCGGCCAAGGCGACCTTCAACAAGCTGACACTGGTTGGTTATGAGCGCGAAGAGATCCTCAATCTGATGGCGCACGTGCTGGCCTACGAGATTGACGCCATGCTCGACGAAGACCGCGCGTTCGATACCGAATGGTATGAAACCGCGTTGCGTGCGTTGCCCGAGTTGCCGCCCGAAAAGCAGTAACTGCACATTTCCCCTGTGGGAGCGGGCTTGCTCGCGAAGGCGGTGGATCAATCACGAACAGGGCGACTGACCCAACGCCTTCGCGAGCAAGCCCGCTCCCACAAGGTTTGTAACGTATCCATCCAGCCATCTCTCCGGCCCCGACTACACTGGAATCCGCCTCAAGACAAAATCCCTGATCTGAGCACTGGACATGCCGCAAAAGCGGGTTCACCTTAGGGGCGCTGTCGTCCAATTCCTAGAAAGTCTGGAGTCCTTATGTCGCTTACCCCTGAGTTGGTTGCCGAACTGGAAGTCCTCGCACTCTTCAACCTGGACAGTTCCCAGGAAGGTTTGAAAATTCATCAGACCGCTGCCCCGAAACACATCGCCGCCGCCAAACGCCTCTTCGAGAAAGAACTCACCGACCAGCCTGATGGCGGGTATCTGACCAGCCTGGGTCGTGATGCCGCGCAAAATGTGCAAACCGTGCTGACCATTCTGAGAGAGCAGGCAACCGCCTGATTTTTCCCGTCTTGCCCACGGGAACTCCTGCCACGGGATTTCCGCGGGCCCAACTGACACCCCCGCTAAAAATCTGACGTCAAAAAACAAATTCAGCTTAAAAGTCCCGCGACGCAAAGGCTAAACTGCCTCCCATTCCGAGACCCTCTTCGTCCGGCCTGCGAGCCGGTTTGAGCTGACATGACGCGCACCCACGAAATCCGCCCCGACCTGGATGAAGGCATCGACCGCAAGGTACTCAGCCAACTGCGTGCGCGTTTTCTCAAACTCAATGAAGGCCGGCTCGGCCGGGCGTTTGAAGGCCTGTCGACCCGCCAGCAAGGCGTACTGACCCTGCTGCCACTGTTCTTCCACGTCAATCACCCGCTGCTGCCGGGGTACGTCTCGGGCAGCACGCCAGCCGGTCTGTCCAATTACGAACCGGACGCCACCGCCCTCGCCGAAGCACAGCGCCTGACTCGCTCGTTCTCCTACAAGCCGCGCCACGGCAGCAACCCGCCGCGGCCGATTCACGGGCTGTTCCTGATGGGCAGCCTCGGCACCCTGGCCCAGGCCGATCAGAGCGACATGGACGTGTGGGTCTGCCACGCACCGGATCTGAGCGAAAACGAACTCACCGAGCTGCGCAAGAAATGCCAGCTGCTAGAAGCCTGGGCCGCGACCCAAGGCGCCGAGGCACACTTCTTTCTGATCGACCCGGCGCGCTTCGTCAAAGGCGAACGCGACACCCAACTGAGTTCCGAGAACTGCGGCACCACCCAGCATTACCTGCTGCTCGACGAGTTCTACCGTACGGCGATCTGGCTGGCCGGTCGCACGCCGATCTGGTGGCTGGTGCCGGTCTACGAAGAAAGCGCCTACGACCAGTACACCCACACCCTGATTTCCAAGCGTTTCATTCGCGCCGATGAGACCCTCGACCTCGGGCATCTGGCGACAATCCCGCCAGGCGAGTACATCGGTGCCGGCCTGTGGCAATTGTTCAAGGGCATCGAGTCGCCCTACAAATCAGTGCTCAAACTGCTGCTGACCGAGGTCTACGCCAGCGAGCACCCGCAGGTGCAATGCCTGAGCCTGCGCTTCAAAAAAGCGGTGTTCGCCAATCAGCTGGATCTGGATGAGCTGGATCCGTACATGGTCGTGTACCGGCGCATCGAGGAATACCTCACCGCCCGCAACGAACCGGAGCGTCTTGAACTGGTACGCCGTGCGCTGTACCTGAAGGTCAACCGCAAGCTCACCGGCAACAGCCGCAGCCAGGGCTGGCAGCGTTCGCTATTGGAACGTCTGGCCAGCGAATGGCATTGGGATCAACGCCAACTGGCACTGCTCGACAGTCGCAGTCAGTGGAAAGTCCGTCAGGTCAGTGCCGAACGCCGCGCCCTGGTCAACGAACTCAATTACAGCTATCGCTTCCTGACCCAGTTCGCCCGCAGCGAACAGACCGTCAGCCTGATCAACAAGCGCGATCTGAACGTACTCGGTCGGCGGTTGTACGCCGCGTTCGA
>NZ_QAIK01000063.1:92264-103367 GCF_003061005.1 Pseudomonas sp. HMWF021
CTTGTATTGACCCTCGATCAGGTCACGCTCAACAGCTGGAACGAAGTGCTGGTCAACCGCTTCGACGGTCCCCACGCACTGCTCGACTGCCTGCGCGACTACCTCAACAATCTGCCCCGCGGCCCACAGCAGCCATCATTGAAAGTGCGCTGCTTCTGCCACAACCGTGCGCAGTTCATTGCCCGCCGTGTCGAGGAAATCGTCGACACGGCGCAGAACCTGCTGCTCAGCGAATTGAACCATCGGTATCTGATTCAGGTGCAACAGCACTATCACGTGCTTGAACTGGTGCCGGGTCAGGTCAATCACGTCGCCCTCGCGACATTGCCGGCGCTGCTGGATTATCTGGGCGAAGAACAGCCGCGCTACAGCCCGCTGCACCTGGACCCGATGGCGCTGGAGGAGCACGACCTCGCGCTGATTCTGCCGATGGGCCAGCCGGAAGCGATTCAGGTGTTCTACCGGATCAGCGAACAACAGGCCGAGCTGTACGTGCTGGATGAGTTCAACGCGCTGTGGCAACAGCATCTGCCGTACCACGACGAGCAGAGCCTGCTGGTGCCGCTGCAGCGCTTCCTGCAATCGATCCAGTACCGGCGTGAAGCGTTGCTGCCGATGGACGCCAGTCCGGCGGTCGGCCTTGAAACTTTGTATTACCAGTTATTGCCTTCGGGGCCGGGGCGCGCGCGTCGGGTCGAAGCGCGGCCGGCGCCGCAGACTCCGGTCAACAAACCGTTCTACGACGTACAGGCGATCATCGGCAAGGCTGCGCCCGCCGAGGTGCAGGTCACGCTGTATTGCAATCAACGGGAATTCAGCGAGCTGGAACATGGCGACCAGTTGTTCCGCGTGGTCGCCCGGGAGATCGTCGAGCAGCGCCGCGAGCCCGAACGTTATCGCTGCTACATCACCGACCTGGACCTCTCGGGCCTGCTCGGTGATGGTCAGAGTTCAAGCAATTTGTATCTGCGCTACAAGGCCGACCTGGAGCGCGCCCTGAACGAGGCGCTCGAACAGGTCTGAGGCGGGATTACTCAGGAAAGACGCCACCGTTATCCGGTTGCGATTCGACTTCCAGCAAGGTCAGTTTCAGGGTCTTGCCGCCGGGAGCCGGCCAGTCGATGTGCTGGCCGACTTTCAGGCCCAGCAGGGCGCTGCCGACCGGCGCCAGGATCGAAATCTTGCCTTCATCGGCGTTGGCATCCTTGGGATAAACCAGCGTCAGGTGATAGTCCTTGCCACTGCCTTCTTCGCGGCAGTGCACGCGGGAATTCATGGTCACGACATCGGCGGGCACTTCATCGTGGCCGACCACGGTGTCGGCGCGATCCAGTTCGGTTTGCAGCGCGATCACGCCCGGCAGCGTGTCATCCAGGCTGTCGATCAGGCGCTCCAGACGTTGTACGTCCAGACGGGTAAGAGTGATGGAAGGTGCGGTCATGATCCGGGCAGACTCCTTTCTTCTGCACACAAAAAAAGCAAAACCCCGCCAAAAAAGACGGGGTTTTCACCAGGCCTCGATGGGTTGAGGCGTGTTCGGACACTATCACAGCTCAAAAAATATACAAGCCACCCGCCCCGGCCAGCCCCGTAGGAGCTGCCGCAGGCTGCGATCTTTTGATCTTGAATTTTTAAAAGCAAAAGATCGCAGCCTTCGGCAGCTCCTACATTGAGGAATTGCGGCGGTCTGCGGCTTGGGCGCAGATGACCCGCCGGCGCTCATCATCCGCCGAGCGCCACTCGCGAATATCCTCGACATGCCGCGCACAGCCGAGGCAGACCTTCTGCTCGTCCAGCCGGCACACGCCGGTGCACGGCGACGGCACCGCGGGGCTGACGTTGCTGTAGAGCGGCTTGGGTGGACGCGGGGCAGCCTCGGTCACGATCAGATCTCTTCGAAATCCAGCTCGAGGCCGGCCTGTTCCTGGACGCAACGAGCCAGCACTTCGCCGAGCAACTCTTCGGACTTCTCGCAGCTCCACTTGCACGACTCTTCGTCGTAGTCGAAATGGAAACCACCGGAACGCGCCGCCAGCCACAGCTGACGCAGCGGCTCCTGGCGGCTGATGATCAGCTGGCTGCCGTTATCGAACTTGATGGTCATCATGCCGGCCGTGATCTCGATATCGTCGGCATGATCCTCCAGCAACTCTTCCAACGCCTGCTGGGTGGCATCGACCAGATCGTGGAAACGCGCTTCGGACAAACTCATTGTGGCAACCTCAAAAAATGTCTGATCAGGCTCAAGCGCCGCAAGATACGGACGCTGCTGGCCGATTGCAAAGATTAACGACCAAGCACCTGCCCCGTCCCTTGTGGGAGCGGGCTTGCCCGCGAAGGGGCCGGCACGTCCAGCATTTTTCTTGACTGGACCGACGTCTTCGCGGGCAAGCCCGCTCCCACAGGGGTTTGTATGTATTCACAGAGCCCCGCCGGACGGGAACCCCCTCGCATAGGCAAGCTGCCGGGTGGCCGGTATACTCCGGCGCAATTAACGCATTTTCAAGGATTTCGCCATGAAGCGCCTGATCTCTTCCCTTGCTGCGCTCGTCGCGGTTGCCTGCCTCGTTTCGGCCTGTGGTCAAAAAGGCCCGCTGTACCTGCCGGATGACGATCAGGACCCGGCCGAGCAAGCCCAGTCTTCGCAGAAGCAGCCGTCCAAAGCACACAAGCACGACGTTTACCAATAAGGGATCGCCATGGACGCTTTTAACTACCGTGGCGGGGAGCTGTTCGCGGAAGGTGTGGCGCTGTCCGCCATCGCCGACCGCTTCGGCACGCCCACCTATGTTTATTCGCGCGCGCACATCGAAGCCCAGTATCTGGCCTACGCCGATGCCCTGGCGGGCATGCCGCACCTGGTCTGCTACGCCGTCAAGGCCAACTCCAACCTCGGCGTGCTGAATGTCCTGGCCCGTCTCGGCGCCGGTTTCGATATTGTTTCCCGTGGCGAACTGGAACGCGTACTGGCCGCTGGTGGCAGTGCCGACAAGATCGTGTTCTCCGGCGTCGGCAAGACCCGTGACGACATGCGTCGCGCGCTGGAAGTCGGCGTGCACTGCTTCAACGTCGAATCCACCGACGAGCTGGAGCGCCTGCAAGTGGTGGCTGCCGAGCTGGGCGTTCGCGCGCCGATCTCGTTGCGCGTCAACCCGGACGTCGATGCCGGCACCCACCCGTACATTTCCACCGGTCTCAAAGAGAACAAGTTCGGCATCGCCATTGCCGATGCCGAAGACGTGTATGTGCGTGCCGCGCACCTGCCGAACCTGGAAGTGATCGGTGTCGACTGCCACATCGGCTCGCAACTGACCAGCCTGCCACCGTTCCTCGACGCCCTCGACCGTCTGCTGGATCTGGTCGATCGACTCGGCGATTGCGGCATTCACCTGCGCCACATCGATCTCGGTGGCGGCCTGGGCGTGCGCTATCGCGATGAAGAGCCGCCACTGGCCGGCGACTACATCAAGGCCGTGCGTGAGCGTCTGAACGGGCGAGATCTGGCGCTGGTGTTCGAACCGGGCCGCTTTATCGTCGCCAACGCCGGCGTGCTGCTGACCCAGGTCGAGTACCTCAAGCACACCGAACACAAGGATTTCGCCATCGTCGACGCGGCGATGAACGACCTGATCCGCCCGGCGCTGTACCAGGCCTGGATGGACGTCACCGCGGTCAAGCCGCGTGACAGCGCCGCACGCCAGTACGACGTGGTCGGCCCGATCTGCGAAACCGGCGATTTCCTCGCCAAGGATCGTGAGCTCGCGCTGGAAGAAGGCGACCTGCTGGCCGTGCATTCGGCCGGTGCCTACGGCTTCGTGATGAGCTCCAACTACAACACCCGTGGTCGCGCCGCTGAAGTGCTGGTAGACGGTGATCAGGTTTTTGAAGTGCGCCGCCGCGAAACCGTGGCCGAGCTGTTTGCCGGCGAAAGCCTGCTGCCGGAGTAACCCATGCTGCTGCGTTTTACCAAAATGCACGGCCTGGGCAATGACTTCATGGTTCTCGACCTGGTCAGCCAGCACGCGCATATTCAGCCCAAGCACGCCAAGCAATGGGGCGACCGGCACACCGGTATCGGTTTCGACCAGTTGCTGATCGTCGAAGCGCCGAGCAATCCGGACGTGGATTTCCGTTACCGGATCTTCAATTCCGATGGCTCGGAAGTGGAACAGTGCGGCAACGGTGCGCGCTGCTTCGCCCGCTTCGTTCTGGACAAGCGCCTGACCGCCAAACGGCAGATTCGCGTCGAGACCAAGGGCGGCATCATCGAACTGGACGTGCGTAACGACGGCCAGATCGGTGTGAACATGGGCGCGCCGCGTCTGGTGCCTGCGGATATTCCGTTCGAAGCGCCAGCGCAGGCTGCCAGCTATCAGCTGGAAGTCGACGGCACCACGGTCGAACTGGCCGCCGTGTCGATGGGCAACCCCCACGCGGTGCTGCGCGTGCAGGACATCAACAGTGCACCGGTGCATGAACTGGGGCCGAAAATCGAACACCATCCGCGCTTCCCGGCGCGGGTCAATGTCGGTTTCATCCAGGTCATCGACCGCAACCGCGCGCAGTTGCGCGTCTGGGAACGTGGCGCAGGGGAAACCCAGGCCTGCGGCACCGGCGCCTGCGCTGCGGCTGTCGCGGCAATCAGTCAGGGGTGGATGGATTCGCCGCTGTTGATCGACCTGCCCGGCGGGCGTCTGTCCATTGAATGGGCGGGCCCTGGCCAACCGGTGCTGATGACCGGTCCGGCAGTGCGTGTATACGAAGGACAAGTGCGTCTTTGAGTGAGCAGAAACCATGACCGATAAGCCTCAGGTACCCGCCCGACAGTCCGACGAATCAGCGTCCGAGAGCCTGGAGGCGGCAGCGGTTGCCGCATACCTGGAGGCTCATCCGGATTTCTTCGTCGAGCACGAAGAACTGCTGCCGGCCATGCGCATTCCCCACCAGCGCGGTGACACCGTATCGCTGGTCGAACGACAGATGAGCATCCTGCGCGACCGCAACATCGAGATGCGTCATCGCCTCTCGCAGTTGATGGACGTCGCCCGCGACAACGACCGGCTGTTCGACAAGACCCGTCGCCTGATCCTGTCCCTGATGGACGCGGCCAGTCTGGAAGACGTGGTGATTAGCGTCGAAGACAGCCTGCGCCAGGATTTCCAGGTGCCTTTTGTCAGCCTGATCCTGCTCGGCGACAACCCGGCCCCGGTTGGTCGCTGGGTGACCCACGCCGACGCGCAAACCGCGATCGGTGGCCTGCTCACCGAAGGCAAAAGTGTCAGCGGTACCCTGCGTGAACATGAGCTGGACTTCCTGTTCGGCGAAGAACAGCGCAAGCAGATCGGCTCCACAGCGGTGGTCGCGGTCAGCCATCAAGGCATCCACGGCATTCTGGCGATCGCCAGCCGCGATCCACAGCACTACAAGAGTTCGGTCGGTACGCTGTTCCTCAGCTACATCGCCGAAGTCATGGGCCGCGTGCTGCCACGGGTCAACAGCTCCCTGCGCTCGGTACGCTGAGCATGGAACGACAACTGGACGCTTACTGCGAACACCTGCGCAGTGAGCGACAGGTGTCGCCGCACACGCTGTCGGCCTACCGCCGCGACCTCGATAAAGTCCTCGGCTGGTGCCTCAAGCAGAACATCGGCAGTTGGGCGACGCTGGATATTCAGCGCCTGCGCAGCCTGATCGCCCGCCTGCATGCGCAGGGCCAATCCTCGCGCAGCCTCGCACGCCTGCTCTCGGCCGTGCGCGGGCTCTATCACTACCTCAATCGCGAAGGCCTGTGCGACCACGACCCGGCGACCGGCCTGGCGCCGCCGAAAGGCGAACGGCGCCTGCCGAAAACCCTCGACACTGACCGTGCGTTACAACTGCTGGAAGGTGCGGTCGAGGACGACTTTCTCGCTCGTCGTGATCAGGCGATTCTCGAACTGTTCTATTCCTCGGGCCTGCGCCTGTCCGAGCTGACCGGGCTCAACCTCGATCAGCTGGATCTGGCCGACGGCATGGTTCAGGTGCTCGGCAAGGGCAGCAAGACCCGCCTGCTGCCGGTCGGCAAAAAGGCTCGCGAAGCACTGGAACAATGGCTGCCGTTGCGGGCCATGACCAACCCGGCCGACGACGCCGTGTTCGTCAGCCAGCAAGGCCGGCGCCTCGGCCCTCGCGCAATTCAGTTACGCGTGAAACTGGCCGGCGAGCGTGAGCTGGGGCAGAACCTGCACCCGCACATGCTGCGGCATTCCTTCGCCAGCCATTTGCTTGAATCCTCGCAGGACCTGCGCGCGGTGCAGGAACTGCTCGGCCACTCGGACATCAAGACCACGCAGATCTACACCCACCTGGACTTCCAGCACCTGGCGGCGGTCTACGACAGCGCCCACCCACGGGCCAAACGCAGCAAAGGCGACGATTCATGAACATCCAGTTGATCACCTTCGACCTCGACGACACCCTCTGGGACACCGCCCCGGTGATCGTCAGCGCTGAAGCGGTGTTGCGCGAATGGCTGAGCGAACACGCACCGAACCTGGGCGCGGTGCCGGTCGAGCATTTGTGGGCGATTCGTGAACGGGTGCTGGCCAATGAGCCGGGCCTCAAACATCGCATCAGTGCGTTGCGCAGACGCGTGCTGTTTCATGCACTTGAAGACGCCGGCTATGCCCACGGCGAAGCAGCGGATCTTGCCGACAAAAGCTTTGAAGTGTTCCTGCATGCGCGGCACCAGATCACGGTGTTCCCCGAGGTCGAACCAACCCTGGAAATCCTCGCCAACCACTACGCTCTCGGCGTGGTCACCAACGGCAATGCCGACGTGCGTCGGTTGGGGCTGGCGGATTACTTCAAGTTTGCCCTGTGCGCTGAGGATATCGGTATTGCCAAGCCGGATGCGCGGCTGTTCCACGAAGCGTTGCAGCGCGGCGGTGTGAGTGCTGAAGCGGCCGTGCACATTGGTGATCATCCCGGCGATGACATTGCCGGCGCACAACAAGCGGGCATGCGTGCGATCTGGTTCAACCCGACGGGCAAGGACTGGGAAGCCGAGCGCCTGCCGGATGCGGAGATCCGCAGCCTGACCGATTTGCCGGCTGTGCTGGCGCGCTGGAACCGCTGAAAAGATCGCAGCCTGCGGCAGCTCCTACCTTGGAAAGCATTTCCCTGTAGGAGCTGCCGCAGGCTGCGATCCTTTGCTTTTTCATCACCCATGAAAAAGCCCGCAGCGACGGCGGGCTTTTTCAGCAAGCAGGTAGCACGCCTCAGATAGGGCGGCTGCCGTACTTGTTGTCCGGCTTCTTGGGCGGATCGGCGACCACATTGGCCTCCACTTCCTGCACCTTGCCGCCGCGCGCAAGGAATTCTTCCATGGCCTTGGCCAGGGCGTCGCGCTCCTTGTTCTTGGCTTCGATGCTCGGCAACTCGTCAACCGACACCGCAGCCTTGGCTTTGCCTTTGGCAGCCGGGGCCGGTGTATCGTCACCGCCATCGTCTTCAGCAACGTCTTCCGCTGCTGCTTCCAGACCTTCCTCGGCCTCGTCTTCGTCGCCTACTTCGAGGTCGTCGTTTTCCAGATCATCGTCGCTCATGTTCTACCTCATGACTTGCGAAAAGCAGATTAGTTATAGACCAGCTTTGGCGACTGTCGAAAGTCGCCGGGAAAAAATCGGTAACCGCTGGTGACCAACGGTTTACGCCCCTTCACCGTGCAAGGTGGCGAGGACTTTACGGGCACCGCCATGATCACGGTGCTCGCCCAGATAAACGCCTTGCCAGGTTCCCAGTGCCAGACGACCTGCCGAAACCGGCAGACTGATCTGGCAGCCAAGCACGCTGGCCTTGAAGTGCGCCGGGAGGTCGTCCAGGCCTTCGTCGTTATGCTCATAGCCGTCTGTTCCTTGTGGGATCAGACGATTGAAAAATCGTTCGAAGTCGCGACGGACCGCCGGATCGGCGTTCTCGTTGATGGTCAACGACGCCGAGGTATGCTGCAGCCACAAATGCAACAGACCGACCCGGCACGCCTTGAGTTCAGGCAGGCCGGCGAGTAACTCGTCCGTTACCAGATGAAAGCCCCGGGGCCGTGCCCGCAGGGTTATCAGAGTCTGTTGCCACATACAGTTCTCCGCACGTTCGGGGCGCATTCTAGCGCGCTCTGGGAAAAAACAAAGGCCCTAATATTCCTGCAATGATGTAAGCGATTGGCCGCAGAAAAACGCTTGTCGTAAACACGACCAAAGCCGTACGAAAAAACCTTTCAGCCACTACTTGAATGACAAATTCCAGACAAAAAAATGCCCGGCAAGCCGGGCAAGTTTTTTTGATGCGCGTACTTACAGGTTGTAGCCGCGTTCGTTGTGTTGTGCCAGGTCCAGGCCAACCGATTCTTCTTCCTCGGTCACACGCAGACCCATCACGGCATCCAGAACCTTGAGGATGATGAACGTGACGATTGCGGTGTAGATCACCGTGAAGCCGACGCCTTTGCACTGAATCCATACTTGAGCGGCGATGTCGGTGACGGTGCCGAAGCCACCCAGCGACGGTGCAGCGAATACACCGGTGAGGATCGCACCGAGGATACCGCCGATACCGTGCACGCCGAAGGCATCCAGGGAGTCGTCATAGCCGAGTTTGCGTTTCAGGGTGGTGGCGCAGAAGAAGCACACCACGCCCGCCGCCAGACCGATCACCAGTGCGCCCATCGGGCCCACGGTACCGGCAGCCGGAGTGATCGCCACCAGACCGGCAACCACACCCGAAGCAATACCCAGTGCGCTCGGCTTGCCGTGGGTAATCCACTCGGCAAACATCCAGCCCAGAGCCGCTGCAGCAGTAGCAATCTGAGTGACCAGCATCGCCATGCCGGCAGTGCCATTGGCGGCGGCGGCGGAACCTGCGTTGAAGCCGAACCAGCCGACCCACAGCATCGCCGCGCCCATCAGGGTGTAACCGAGGTTATGCGGGGCCATCGGGGTGGTCGGGAAGCCTTTGCGCTTGCCCAGTACCAGGCACGCTACCAGACCGGCGATACCGGCGTTGATATGCACCACGGTGCCGCCCGCGAAGTCGAGTACGCCCCAGTCCCACAACAGGCCGCCGTTACCGGACCAGACCATGTGCGCGATCGGTGCATAGACGAGGGTGAACCACACGCCCATGAAGATCAGCATCGCCGAGAATTTCATCCGCTCGGCAAACGCACCGACGATCAGTGCCGGGGTGATGATCGCGAAGGTCATCTGGAAGGTGACAAACACCGCCTCAGGAAACAGCGCCGCCGGGCCGGTCAGGCTCGCCGGAGTCACACCGGCCAGAAATGCCTTGCCCATGCCGCCGACGAAGGAATTGAAGTTGACGACGCCCTGCTCCATACCGGTAGTGTCGAACGCAATGCTGTAGCCATAAATGACCCACAGGATGCTGATCAGCCCCGTAATGGCGAAGCACTGCATCATCACCGAAAGAATGTTTTTCGACCGCACCATGCCGCCGTAGAACAGCGCCAGGCCTGGAATGGTCATGAACAGCACGAGGGCTGTGGAGGTCAGCATCCAGGCGGTATCGCCGGAATTGAGGACTGGAGTCGCCACCGGATCTGCCGCCATGGCCAGGCCGGGCATTACGATGGACAACAGGGCGCCTAGCCCTGCGAATTTACGCAGAGTCATATTGTTTTCTCCTGGGGCGTTGGGTTTGTGGCGGCGTTTAGATCGCGTCGGTATCGGTTTCGCCGGTACGGATGCGAATCGCCTGTTCCAGATTGACCACGAAGATCTTGCCGTCACCGATCTTGCCGGTGTTGGCAGCCTTGGTTATCGCCTCGATAACCCGATCCAGATCCTTGTCGTCGATGGCAACGTCGATTTTCACCTTGGGCAGAAAATCGACCACATACTCCGCGCCGCGATACAGCTCGGTGTGACCCTTCTGCCGGCCGAAGCCTTTGACTTCAGTAACGGTAATGCCCTGCACGCCGATTTCGGACAGCGACTCGCGCACGTCGTCCAACTTGAACGGCTTGATGATGGCAGTGACTAGCTTCATGAAACTCTCTCCCGAATTGGTGGACTTGCCCCAGGAAAACAAACCCGACTCAAGTCTAAGCGCAGTGCCTGGCTTTGTAACGCATCGTCGGCCCTACCTGCCCGACTGACGCCAGCTAACCGCTGCCGACGAAACTCCCCGTCCCGCCTGCCGCACTGCATTCGTCACAGCGACTGCATCAGTGCATGGGTCACTACCGACTAAGCAGAAAGCTTGCCATCTCGCCAAATTCCTCTGATTTCAATCCCTTGGCCGCTGCCGCAGGCGCCCGCGCAGAAAAGCCCCGACGGTTACGCACAACAACGGTGCGCTGCCGTCCGTCCGCTTGCGCGAAAAGCGTGCATCCGTGCCTGCGTCAATGACTATAGACACTGCGTGATACACTGCCCGCCACTGTTTACAGGACACATTCCATGCTCGCGCCCAAAGACTTCCTCGACGCCCTGAGCGGCACCGCCTCCCGCCTGTTCAGCGGCGACACCCCGTTGCCCAAAGCCGAAATCGAAAGCCAGTTCAAGATGCTGCTGCAAAGCGCCTTCAGCAAACTGGATCTGGTGAGCCGCGAAGAATTCGATAGCCAGATGGTCGTCCTGGCCCGCACCCGCGCCCGCCTCGAAAGCCTCGAAGCCAAAGTCGCCGAGATGGAAGCGAAGCTGACGCCGCCCGCTGAATAATCCGCGCCCCCTGTAGGAGCTGCCGCAGGCTGCGATCTTTTGATCTCCAGCCCTTCAACCATCCCGGCAACGTCCTACAACCTGCACCACCGCCGTCCGATTGCGCCGAAAAGCCCAGGTTTCTAAGCTCACCCGATGCTGAATGTTCAGCACCGGGTTTGGCGACCCGAACAGCTTAAGGCGCACGACAACCCTGATGGCGGCTACATTTACCGCCACATCGCTTCATGGCGGTTGTGCGTGGGAGACCTTCGGGTCTGCCGGGTTCCTTTTGCTCCGGTTCGCCAACCCGCGTACAACTGCCACCCAATCGTTTGGCGACGATTGAGTGCAGCCCTTTAAGCAAGAGGAACTGCTCAATGAATCAAGAAGAGACTTATCTGAC
>NZ_QAIK01000063.1:103377-105105 GCF_003061005.1 Pseudomonas sp. HMWF021
CACACCTTCACCCGCCACAAACTCCCCCTCCACGCCCTCCTCATCCAGAACCAACCCTGGTTCTGCGCCCGAGACCTGAGCCGCCTGCTGCGCATCTACCTCAACGAACGCATGCTGCGAAAACTCGACCCCGACCAATAAGTTGGCCGGATATGACGTTGAGTTTGTTGCACTGGAATAATCAGTCGTGGATACGGTTACAAGATGTGCCGCTGATGATGGTGGAACGGGAACAGACCAAGCGCCCAATGGCGGGGCCATGGTGGAAAAGAGCTTCGCGGATGCTGCAATCGCTATAAACCCGCATCCCGGAGCTGGGCCCTGCGCAAATCGTAAGTCGATTGGAGATTCATCCAGAACTCTGGCGTAGTGTTGAGATGAGTGGCAAGGCTGATTGCCAAATCGGCGCAGATCCTGAGCTGGCATTTCACAAGCTTTTCGATCTCGGTTTCAGGCCAGTTCGTGGGCATGGCCAGGTCCATGACAGTCATGCCCAACGGTTCCATGAATTCCTTATTCAAAACCTCGCCCGGATGAATCGGGCGCATACCATTGCGGTCCATTTTTCGCCTCCAGGGGCTGCGGTGAGCGGTCAAGCTGGAGCATCCGATTCAGGAAAACAAGACCATCAATACCGTCTCGCCGGCGTCCTACAACTATTAGGGCACAGCCCTACAAAAATTAGCGTTTGCGCCTGATTACGCGGCCTTTCCTCCTTGTATTACGGTGACCAGAAGCACCCGTCACCCAAAAATCGAGGCTTTAATGAAAGACAAAAAGAGAAGGGCAAAGCTGCAGGAGATTGTTGGATATCACACTGAAGCACTTCGGTTAGCCGGAGGTATTTCAGCTAATCAGCGTCGTTTTATTGAGGTAGCGGCCAAGTACGGTAAGGAACTCGAACCGGAGGGTTGGCTGGCCGGGGGAGGAAGCCAGGTAAAAAATCTCGAAGAGGAAAACTAAAGGCCCCTACTGAGCTTGGGAGAAGAACTTGGCAACATCCAGTGAAGGTTTGCCCTCGCATCCGCACCACTTGGACTCGCTCTCCCAACTACCCTTAAAAAACCCGCAGGAAGCGGCCCCCGACCCACCTCAAGGAACGACCATGTCCCTCTCCATCGTCCACAGTCGCGCCCAGATAGGCGTGGAAGCCCCCGCTGTTACCGTCGAAGTCCATCTGGCCAACGGTCTGCCGTCGCTGACCATGGTCGGGCTGCCCGAGGCGGCGGTGAAGGAGAGCAAGGACCGGGTGCGCAGCGCGATCATCAATTCCGGGCTGCAGTTTCCGGCGCGGCGGATCACCTTGAATCTGGCGCCGGCGGATTTGCCCAAGGATGGCGGGCGCTTTGATCTGGCGATTGCCTTGGGGATTCTGTCGGCGAGTGTGCAGGTGCCGTGTCTGACGCTGGATGATGTGGAGTGTCTGGGTGAACTGGCGTTGTCCGGCGCCGTGCGGCCAGTGCGCGGGGTGTTGCCGGCGGCGCTGGCGGCGCGCAAGGCCGGGCGGGCACTGGTGGTGCCGCGGGCGAATGCCGAGGAGGCTTGCCTGGCGTCGGGGTTGAAAGTGTTTGCGGTGGATCATCTGCTCGAGGCGGTGGCGCATTTCAACGGGCACACGCCGGTTGAGCCTTATGTGTCGGACGGTCTGATCCATGCCGCCCGGCCCTATCCCGACCTCAATGAGGTGCAGGGCCAGCTCGCGGCGAAGCGAGCGTTGCTGATTGCGGC
>NZ_QAIK01000063.1:105115-112060 GCF_003061005.1 Pseudomonas sp. HMWF021
CGCCCCGCTCACTCACTGGCCACAGCGACCGTTTCGCCAGCCCCATCACTCGGCATCGGGGCCGGCGCTGGTCGGTGGCAGCTGTGACATTTGACAATAAATGCAACTGATTGGAAATTGATGCAACTCACATGTGATGCGGATCTTTAAGTGTTTATGCTTCAAAGCCAAGTATTGCGGGTGTTTCTCAACAGACTCTCGTGCGGCTCGGCGTTTTAAACTCTAGCCACCGACTCGTCACCGGTATTGAACCGTAAACGTGCAGACCTTTCTACCGTCCATACTTGGAGGGTCATGTCATGTATGAAGACAGAAAAGCACAGGCACTGGAAACCTGGCAGCGACTATTCACTCATCCTGAAATTCGAATGAGCGCTCCTGAGCAATACGATGAATTACTGCGCCTTGCCGAGGAGTATTGCGAAGAGGGGTTCATCATCAAAGAGGAGCGCAGATCGATGATTGAGAAAGCGACGGCAAATTATCGGCGGGCAGTTGAAGGCATGGGCCAAGGAACCTAGGGGTGTTCTGGTTTATGGCTACGGTAGCCTGCTGCAAGTATGAAGCCTGTCATCCAATGGTGAGGACAGGCTTCACTCCAACAGTCACGGCTTAAGTTTTGGCACTATCAGCGGCCAGCAGGATAAGGGACACCGTTAAGCGACTGGGGCCATTGGCGGAGTCTCATTCACGTCGGCCAGTGGTACGTCGCTGCTGCCAGGTGTCAGGATAACCTTGCGACAGTTTTCCTGTTTCTTGTCGAAGATCCGGTAACCTTCCGCTGCCTGTTCCAGCGACATCCTGTGGGTGATGATGGCCTCGGGTTGCAACCGACCCGTCTCAATGTGTTCCAACAGCTCAGGCAAGAACCGCTGCACATGAGTCTGACCCATTTTGAACGTCAGGCCCTTGTCGAACGCATCGCCGAATAGAAAACCGTGAATGAACCCTGAGTACACGCCGGGCACACTCACCACGCCGCCGCGCCGTACCGCGGCGATGCACTGGCGCAGTGCTTTGCCGCTACTGCCTTCCAGCTTGAGAGTGGCGAGTACTGTTTCGGTGGTGCTGCCCTTGGCTTCGAACCCCACGGCGTCGATCACCCCGTCCACGCCCCTGCTACCCGGAGTCTGCCGGATGATGGTGTCGGCCGGATCATCATCGTCATCAAAGTTGATCGGGATAACACCGTAAGTACGCTGCGCATATTCAAGGCGATACGCATGATGATCGACCATGAAGATGCGCTCAGCACCGAGCATGCGGGCGCAGGCGGCGCTCAGCAGTCCCACCGGTCCAGCGCCGTAGATGGCCACACTCGAACCTTGACCGATATTTGCATTGAGAACCGCCTGCCAGGCGGTTGGCAGGATATCGGAGAGAAACAGCACCTTCTCATCCGCCAGTGTGCCTGGAACCTTAAATGGCCCAGTGTTGGCTTTAGGCACCCTAACCAGTTCAGCCTGACCTCCCGGAATGCCGCCATACATTCGGCTATAACCGAATAGTGCCGCCGGCGGCGGAATCAGTTTTTTGTTCATCGCCGCGCCCGGGCCGGTATTCGTCGTCTCACACGCGGCGTAAAGCTCCTGTTGGCAAAAGAAACAATCACCACAGGCGATGACAAACGGGATCACCACCCGATCACCGCGCTGGACCGCAGTCACGCCAGAACCGGTCTCCTCGACGATGCCCATGAACTCGTGACCGAAGATATCGCCATGCTCGACGGTGGGAATCTTGCCGCGATACAGGTGCAAATCAGAACCACAGATGGCTGTGGCGGTGACGCGCAGAATAATGTCGTCCGGCGCTTCTAGTACCGGATCCGGCACACTCTCGACTCTGACGTCATGGGCGCCGTGATAGGTCATTGCTCGCATGGTGATGTCCTCGTACGTTCAATAAAAGACGTTGGTCTTCATACCGAAGGACTCGGGCACACTGGAGTTCAGTAAGCTTTCTCAAAGTCAGATCAGCGGACGATAACGAAGGAATTCAGGACGCAAGTCCGATTTAAACGGTAATCCGATCATTCGACATAGACATCTACCGGTGTTGACTTTCATTGCATGGATTCCACCCGGCATGATTTGAACCAAAAGCCACAGAAGCTGCCAAAATCATTCGCTTAACGTACCGAATAAAAATTACCTCCCCCGCCATCCGACCCCAGCCTTAGTGCTGATAGATCGCAGCACGTGTTTTCTGAATACTCTCTTAACGGGTAGCTATTGTAATGGTCTGCGTGACCGCAACCCGCGCTATCTACAATGCCGAAATGCCAAAACACCTTAGATACTCTCGGGATGACGCGCATGAACCTGCGATACCGCAACAACATAAAAGTGATGGGTGAAGGTCCTTCGACACTGATCTTTTCCCACGGTTTTGGCTGTGACCAGAGCATGTGGCGCTATTTGGTCGACCACTTCACGTCTCGTTTTACGATTGTCCTTTATGACCTTGTCGGGTCGGGGCAGTCAGATATCGGCGCGTATGATCGGGAAAAATACAGTTCCTTGATGGGATACGCCCATGATCTGGGCGAAATCGTCGATCATTTTGCCACTGGTGAAGTAATTCTGGTCGGCCACTCTGTTAGCGCCATGATAGGTGTCCTACTGGACCGCCTATGCCCCGGAAAAATTGCGGCGCATGTGATGATTGGCCCTTCACCCTGCTACATTGACTCCGATGACTATGTGGGGGGATTCAAACTCGAAGACATCCAGTCCTTGCTCGACACGCTGGACAGCAACTACCTTGGCTGGTCCAGCAATATGGCACCGGTAATCATGGGCGCGCCCGGGCAACCTGCACTGGGAGAAGAACTGACCAATAGCTTCTGCCGTACCGACCCTGAGATCGCCAAGCAATTCGCACGCGTGACGTTCATGTCAGACAATCGCAAGGACGTTGCGGGATTGGTCACACCAACCTTGATTCTGCAATCCACCGACGATTTCATCGCTCCCATCGCCGTAGGTGAATATCTGCATGCTGTACTTCCCAACAGCACACTCAGCTTGGTGGCAAACGTTGGTCATTGCCCACACATGAGCGCACCGAGTGCCTGTTCGGAAGCCATGGACAGCTTCCTGACGCTGAGGGCAGGTGCGGATGTCGACTGACGCACCGCCAGGTCCCGACTCGCAGACACTATTTGAAGGCGCGCCTTGCGGCCTCGTGGTTACGCAAGAGGACGGGACGATTTTGCTCGCCAACCTGACATTTTGCTGTTGGATCGGCTTCGACGCCTGCTCTTTGATCGGGCGGCGTTTCCAAGACCTGTTGACAATAGGCGGCCGTATATTTCACCAAACCCATTGGGCGCCGCTGATGCGTATGCAAGGCTCAGTAGCCGAGGTGAAGCTCGATCTGGTCCACAAGGACAAACATTGCGTCACAATGCTGCTTAACGGTGTAAGGCGCGAAAATGCCGATGGTGCTTTTTTTGAACTGGCACTATTCACGATAAGCGATCGCGACAAATATGAGCGCGAACTACTCAGCTCCCGAAAAGTCGCCGAAGGTCTACTGCACGAGAAAACCGTTGCGGAAACTGCGCTTCAGCTTGCTCAAAGCGAGTTGAAAATAGCCTACGAAAAGGCCGAACGTCGTGCCTCATTCGCCGAGCAGATGGTTGCTATCGTCAGCCATGACCTGAAAACACCGCTGACTGCGATAAAAATGGCGTCTGACATGTTAACCAGAGACGAACTGTCTGCTAAGCAATTCAAATTGCTCGGCCATATCAGCCAGTCAGCTGGCCGCGCTGAACGAATGATTGCCGATCTGTTGGACTTTACCTTGGCCCGGGTCGGCCGAGGAATAGCAGTAACGCCGGCCCCGGTTGATCTGCATACTTTAGTCAGTCTGAGTGTCGATGAATTGCGCGTCGCTTTTCCCGCTGCAAATTTGCAGCATCAACGCAATGGATCGGGTATCGCGTACATTGATGCAGATCGGGTACAGCAAGTTGTTGGCAACCTGGTTGCTAACAGCGTTGCTTATGGAGATTTGAAGCAGCCAATCATCATCACTTCATCTTGTGAAGAGCATCAAACCATTGTGTCCGTTCGCAACCAGGGCGCGATTATCCCTGAGTCATTGATGGCGACTCTATTCGAACCCATGATCCGCGGCACCAACGACCGTAACGCACGCAGCGTAGGGCTTGGATTGTTCATCGTGAGGGAAATCGCCCGGTCACATGGAGGGAACGTCACGGTGCGTTCCAACATCGAAGAAGGCACAACGTTTGAAGTCTTTTTTCCACAAATTCAGTCTTAGAAACCCGCAATTTTTCAGCTTTTTGTTCCCACACGTACCTTGCCGCTGAAGACTCTGAATCCATAGGTGTTGTAGATCAACGTCACCGGTATCAACACGGCAAAGCCGACGAGCATGAAGACCTGGCTATTGGGTTTTGAGGTGGCGGCTTGCAGCGTCAGACCCGGGGGAATGATCAGCGGGTAAAGCGCGACGAGCATCAAGGCGAACGCCAGTACGAATACACCCAGGGCGCAGAACAGCGGTACCCAGTCAAAACGACTGCGAAACCCTGATCGGAATACCACCAGCAAAGCCATCAGAATCAAAACCGCGGGTACCCACACCACCGGCGCCGTCAGCCGCTGCGAGTACTGATCGTGCAAGGTGGTGGTCCAAGCGACTAAAACCAGCAGAAGCCCTGCCGTGCCCCAAGCCAGCTGCTTCGCCTGACGCGCAGAACGGTGCTGCAGTTCATCAACGGTTCGCCAATACAGCCAGCAAGCGCCCAGCCAGGTATAGCCCAGCACGAGTACGAGGCCGCAAAATAGCGGAAAGGGTTCGAGCCACTCGCGGCCATCGCCACTGTACTGACTGCCCAGATGGGGGACGCCTTTGACCAGGGTGCCGAGCACAATACCTTGAATCAGTCCCATGCACAGGGAGCCAAACAGCAACACGCCGTCGATCAGCCGTTTAACGCGCTCGCTGGGCGCGTGATCACGAAATTCAAGCGCCATTGCACGCAGTATCAATGCCAGAAACATGGCGATAAATGGCACGTACAGCGCGGGGAGCAGAATGGCGTAGGCCAGCGGAAACAAAGCCAGAAGCCCGCCGCCACCGAGAACGAGCCAGGTTTCGTTGGCATCCCAAATCGGCAGGATGGTCACAGCCATGGCGCGTCGATTGCGGCTGCTATGCGTCAGGCCCAGCAGTATGCCGACACCCAGATCGGTTCCGTCGAGCAAAACATAGTTCATCACCGAGAATGCCAGAGCTGCTGCACACAACAGGGTCAGCCAGTCAGTGTCCATCGACTCGTTTCCTCAAGACCGTCCGGTTTCGTCAGGCAATGTTGATTGCGGACCCGGCTCGCCACGGCGCGGTGGCTCACGTAGCAAACGCATCAGCACCCACAAGCCGATACCGAATACCAGCAGATAGAACAGCAGAATTCCCCACGTAGAAGTCACCACCTGCTCGCGTGAGACCCGTGACACGCTGTCGGCCGTGCGCAGTAGCCCGTAGACGGTAAAGGGCTGACGCCCGACCTCAGTGACGATCCAACCACTGAGCATCGCTACAAATCCCGTTGGGGCCATCAGCACACAGCTCCATAACCACCCGCGTGCAATGTACAGACGCTTGCGAAAGCGAAGAACGAGGCTGGCGATGCCTTGCGCCAACATCATCAACCCCAGCCCGACCATCAGGCGAAATGCGAAAAATACTGGCGGTACCGGCGGAATGTCCTCAGGCGCGAACTCGTCCAGTGCGGCGATGGTGCCGCTCAGGTCGTGACGAAGGTAAAGCGAGCCAATCCGCGGAATAGCCACTTCCCAGTGATTGCGTCTTTCGGACATATCCGGCCAGCCGAATAGGCGCAGCGGTTCACCCGCACCTGCGGGTGGACGCGTCCACGAACCTTCAATGGCGGCTACCTTCTGAGGTTGAACCTTCAAAGTGTGTTCGCCATGTAGGTCGCCGACCACAATTTGCGCGGGAGTTAGAGCCACGACCGTCCATAAGGCCATGGACAATTGCAGGCGTGCGCGGGGATTGTGCGAGGTTTTGAGCAACTGCCAGGCACTGGCGCCGGCCACCAGCGTTGCCGAACCCAGCAGCGCGGCCAATGTCATATGCGCCAGGCGATAGGGGAACGAGGGATTGAAAATGATCGCCCACCAGTCTTCGGCCAGAAAGCGCCCCTCCCCTGACATCGAATAGCCTGCGGGTGTGTGCATCCAGGAGTTGGCCGACAGTATCCAAAATGCGCTGATCAACGAACCCATGGCTACGGCACCAGTGGCGAAGAAATGCAGTCGTGGGCCGACCTTCTTCAATCCGAAAAGCATGATGCCCAAGAACCCGGCCTCGAGGAAAAACGCCGCCAACACTTCGTAGAACATCAACGGTCCAAGAATATCGCCCGCCTGTACCACCAGACGCGACCAGTTCAGCCCAAACTGATATTCCAGAATCAGCCCTGACGCCGTACCCACCGCCACATTCAGGGCAAATATCTTGAGCCAGTAGTGATATACATCCAGATAGACTTCGCGACCGGTCTTGAGCCACAACGCCTCGAGTGCCAGTAGAAAATTCGACAGACCGATGGTGAACGCCGCCAGCACAATGTGAAAACTGATGGTGATCGCGAACTGAGCTCGCGCCGCCATGAGAGCTGAGTCGAGGGCTTCCACATGTGGCTCCCGGCCTGTCAGCCTATTGAGTGCTCGTTTGCGCGGGTTTCGCGTTGTGTAGTCCAGCTTTCCTTTTCGAGAGCAGCGACTATTGCGCTCGATCACTGAGCCGACCTACTAAGCATAGGTCGCTCAGCTCTCAGTTGGCGATCACACTCATGTTCCGGCCACTGGTCTTAGCGACGTACAGCGCCTTATCAGCAGCACCAATCAGCGCATCGGAAGATTCTTCGGCATTCATATT
>NZ_QAIK01000064.1:0-6040 GCF_003061005.1 Pseudomonas sp. HMWF021
GTGTAGTGACTTTACTTGCTACTGCTTCTTTGTCGAGAACACACTTGGATGCCATGTTTGAAATAAGTTCTGTGTAGTTCTTTCCGATGTATATGAAGTTGGCGATTCGTCTGTTGAGCGCCGATATTATATTATAAGCTCTATTGTAATCAAATAAGTGATCTGTCAATTGATCCATGGTGAGCAGGAGTGCTTCACGCTCAAAATCTATGAAGTTCCCTAAGGTAAGGTCATATTTTTCTTCAATGGAAAGCGCTGCGCTAAGAATGCCTCGTGCCCGAATGATCGCTTCATAATCCGACGCGCTTATGTCCATCGACGGAATATTTCCAAGAAAGCTTTGCCTGAGAAAGTACGGAGCCTGCGTGGTCACTCTATATCCTCCTAAAATTATCGTCGCCATTGCTGTTTACGCACAAAAACGGGTACAGGAAAAAGACCTGTCGCAAATTCACTTATTCCTTCGCCCCCTACGCGTGTTGTCACCGTGAAGGCAGCCCTTGTAAAACTTGGGAAATTGCTCTAGACAGGTTCAGAAGGGTACAGGATCTACTAACGATCGCCACCCATCAGGTTGTTGTTGCGTAGAACGACGATTGGCGTATTGGCCAGATCCGGTCGAAGACACGTTCACAACTGGCGTAGAAGCTGTAGCAATCAATGAGTGCGAAGGCCGGTTTTCTACTTGGCCACTTCTTACGGCGGAGTAGCCCAACATCGTGATGGTTTCCATCAGCTAATCCCAATCTGATTCTTTGGCTGAATGCTAGCTGTGAAGATCGCTGAAGGTAATAAAAAAATTCGCGAAAAAGCACTTATCCCCCTCCCGCCGATGGGCTTTGCGTCCCTTTTTTATGCAAAGGCCAGAGTGGTGCAAACACCTGCTCTGGCCAAGCCTGCTGCGGGGGCTGTTGGCGTTGTAGCGATTGCACGCAGTGCAAGGTTTTGCAAAAAAGAGCAAAGGTAGTTGTACTGCGTTACGGAGCGTCGACGAGTTGGCCAAGGGAGTGAAATGCCCGTCGTGCAGGGGTGACGCTCTGAAAAACCTACCGCACAGGATGTTTTCGTTTTCGGCACTGGTCGCACCAGCTGGAAATCCGACACCGCTCAGTCCGCTTGCAAAACGGCTGTAAGGCCCAGCCTGCTTGGCTCTCCGTTATTTTCTGGTATTGCATAGCGTAACCAAGGATTTACCTGCGACCAGTGCCAATTTGCATGATGTGAAAAACGTTCGAAAGGGACGTCGTCTTGGCCATTTTTCAGACGCGAGCTGGGAAAAAGGTAAATTTTGGTAAGCGAGGTGTAGAAACGCGCTACAGCCCTTGTCATGCCTGCCTTTCACTCATTACCTCAAGAGGTAATTTTAGGTAAGAGTTAGGGTAATAATTTCTGAAGTGCCCGGTTTTACTGGGTTTGAGGGTTATAAGGGATTACTCATAGGAAAGGTAATTTTCTAACCTCATACTCACCAAATTGTTACCTCTGCTTACTGCTCTCAACGCCCCGATTTTCAAGGCTTCCAGAGCTTGCCTCATGTCGCATTACCAAAATTACCTTTTTCCCATGGGTCAACATGAAACGTCGAAACGGTCTTCGCGTCCGTGTTCTGCAACCTGGTGCGCAAAACCCATGGGACTGACATGGGACTGAGATTAAAAAACTCGCTCCTCTGCAGCCCTTATAAACCGGGAGGGTATGCTCAAAAAACCGCAAACGGGTAGTTTCGAATCTCTCCTTCACCGCCAAATTCAATACACAAAACCCCTGATTTCGAGAGAGATCAGGGGTTTTGTGGTTTCTGGCGTCTGGATTTTAATTCGCTGCGCAAGTTGTGCTGGCAGTGCTCAGCCTGGATTGCCACAGCACATTACAATCGCCGCTTTATTCGCAGAAAAAAGGACAGTTCCCATGATCATCTCCACTACCCACGCCATCGAAGGCCGACAGATCACTGCGTACCTGGACATTGTCAGTGCGGAGTCGGTGCAAGGCGTCAACGTGATCCGTGACATGTTTGCCGGCATGCGCGACTTTTTCGGTGGGCGCTCGCAGACGCTGGAGCGTGCGTTGAAAGAGGCACGGGTTCAGGCGACGGACGAGATCAAGGAGCGGGCGCGGGCGTTACAGGCCGATGCGGTGGTCGGGCTGGATTTCGAGATCAGCATGCCGGCGGGCAAGGGCGGCATGGTGGTCGTGTTCGCGACAGGCACGGCGGTCAAGTTGCGTTGAGGGATGTTTTTGGTGGTCAACGCCATGGCTTGGGTATCACAAGCTTGAGAGGGTTTTCGATCAACAGTGTGTTTAATAGCTGTAGGCCATTCGTCGGTGACCGGGCCAACTGAACCGCAAGTCCAGTAATGACCGGCTAGTCTCAAAAGCCTTGGAGGTCGATATTTTTTCAGGCAAAAGGGCTTTGCCGGTATCGATCCCTTTCAAAGGGGCGAAGGTATGACTGATCCGTATATCGAAGATGATGGAGCCGAGTTTTCATTCAACAACTGCGTCCGTTGCGGTCAGACGGAGTATCAGGCGGGCTTTGGCGAAGACCCGGTGCAGACCGGCAAGATCAAGTCCACTGCGCCCAAGGGGCCGAAAGCCAAATTTCTCCCAAAAGTGTCGACCCGGTTGAGAAAGTAATCTGCGATTTAACGACCCCGACTAACAGCGGGGTTTTTTATGCCTGCTGTTTATTAAAGGAAATCTCCTACAAGCAATCGCGCAGTTTCTGGCGATTTTCACAAACTTTTCACGTCTACGGTCGTAGGGTGAAGCCATCCGTTAGAAAGCAAGTCTCCAGCCCGTCTCCCCAGCGGGCTTTTTTTTGCCTGCGATAAAACCTTTCGCAAAATCGCTGTCAAATCGGCGCCGAGTGCACGGCGACAGCTGATTTCTCTGGACTTCAGCCAGTAGGCAGCATTCAATTCGGCCCCTTTTGATTTCCCTATTTTTGAGGTTTTTGTCATGCGTCTAACATTGCCTGCTCTGGTTCTGGGGCTTCTGGTTGCTCAAGGTGCGGTGGCTGGAGAAGGCACCGCGGCGCTCGGCGGCGGCTTGGGTGGCGCACTGGGTAACGTGGTCGGCCAGAAAATGGGCGGCAGCACGGGCGCAGCGATCGGCGCCGGTGTTGCGGGCGCAGCCGGCAGTGCCATGGCCGCCGGCAAGGGCAGCCGAACCAAAGCGGCCATCGGCGGTGGTGTTGGCGCGGCCGGTGGTTCGGTCATCGGCAACAGCCTGGGCGGCAGGAATGGTGCAACCATTGGCGCCGGTCTCGGCGGCGCAGCCGGTGGCGCAGTGGGCACCAATCTGTCCAAAGGTCACAAGCGTCACTGATAGCGAATGCTTGTCAGAAAAGCCCGGTTTGATGCCGGGCTTTTTCATGGCTGAACGTTTTTCCGAAAATCGTCTCCAATTTGACATAGGCCCTATGGGCATACCCTCCCGATTCGGGAACTGTGAGGTTCAAATGCGCTTGTCATTGTCTGCACTGTTTTTCGGATTACTCATCGCTCAAGGTGCGATGGCCGCCGGAGACGGCAGCGCCGCCGTGGGTGGCGGTTTGGGCGGTGTGCTCGGTAATGTGGTCGGTGGCCAACTCGGCGGCAGCACGGGTGCAGCGGTCGGCGCGGGTGTCGGCGGCGCGGCTGGCGGCGCTGTCGGGGCGAACAAACACAATCGCACGGAAGCCGCTATCGGCGGCGGCCTCGGCGCAGCCGGTGGCTCGGTGGTCGGCAACAGCCTGGGTGGCTCCACCGGTTCAGCCATCGGTGCCGGTCTGGGCGGCGCGGCCGGTGGTGCGGTGGGTAACAACCTGGGTGGCGATGGCGGCAAAGCTCACTCCGGTGGTGGTCACAAGCACAACAAGTACAAACACAAAAACCGCCATCATTAATGGCGTGTCGAACGGAAACCCGGCCAAGTGCCGGGTTTTTCGTTTTTGGCTGTCGGACGCAGGAACGATTGCCCGTAAGGCTTTTCGAACGTTATACAACCCACCAGACGCAGAGGTTTGCCATGACGCCCGAAACCGAAGGCAAGGAAGAAAAAGGCCCAAGTGGTCTGCCGTTTATCAACGATCCGGGGAACGAGGATCCTGGGTCGTTGATGGATGATGCGACGGTGCCGTTGAATGATGCGGATGAAGCCGACATGGAGTATGAAGAGGATGAGGATGAGCAGTGACTGCTTATTCTTTTGATCGAGCGCGGTAGTGCCGCTTTCGAGTCTTCAGGGCCTGAAGTTCTGTCGGGCCCTTTGCGAGGTGTGAGATGGGGCGTGAGCAAAAGGATGACGATGACGATGTCGATGAAACGCCGGAGTATCCGTTGCCTTCACCAACGGATCCTTTGGGGCGGGATGAGTTGCCGTTAGAGGATGAGGAGGCTGACCAGTAGTAATTGCGGTGCGATTCGAGAAGTCTTGCATACGAAGACCGCCCAGCAGCATCTTCGTTGACGATTTAACAGAAAGAGACATCTATCCTGCTCGCGCTGACTTTAACAAAGTGCCCATTCAGGTGTGGGTATTCGTAATGGATATCCTGATCCGGAAAGTCGACAACTGATCGCAAGACCTCTCCATCCAAGTAGCCATAGATATCACAGAACAACCCGTTATCGAGCTTCTCGATCTGCATTTTGTTGCATTCGGTTGCTGCTATGCACTCCTCATCAGGCAACACCATTTCGAACTCCACTTCGTAAGTACCCCCGATCTCTATTCTTGAAGGGCTGTAACTGACGAAGCAGTTGATCGAAAAACCGTCAACTACCAGTTCAATAGCCTCTTCTACGAATGGGTCTATTGCGACGACTAATGCTTTGTATGTCCTAGTCATGTGTAGGTCTCACAGTTTTATCTCGTGCGTTTCCATTGATTGTCCGCCAGAATTCTTTTCCGCTTTTGGTGTGTAGCGTCGTAATTTCATCATTGGTATTGGTGCCCACGAAAGCAAATTTCGTTTCACCTTTCCGATTGTTTCCCATCAACAGCAAATACCCTGATCGCACCTCTCCTTTGTATGAATACTCCACACGAGTACCTTGATTCACTACATCTCGTGCGACGAGTAAGTACTCCTCTTTGTTCATAGCGTTGAATTCGGCGCCATGCTTTTCAAAATGGCCTATGAGCTTTTCGTCACTTCCAAAATCTTTAGGGCCGGAATTCGGCTTGGGAAGAGTTGGAATAGCCTCATCAATGATCGAACCATCAATCCTGCCTGGTGATGAACAGTCCGGTCTATTCGGCGGCGGGCAGTTCGCGCTCAACCCCAACGGATCCACCCACCCCGTCGGATTCGGCACGTACTGGTATTGGTTGAGTCCACCCGCCAACTTGATGGGATCCGGCGTCAGATACCGCCCCAACCGCGGGTCGTAATACCGATGCCGGTTGTTATGCAGCCCACTTTCCGCATCGAAATACTGCCCCTGAAAGCGCAGCGGCTGATCGAGGTAGTCCTCGCCGGCGAGGGTGATGGCGGCGACCTTGCCGTAGGCGTCGTATTGCGCCGACCAGACGATTTCGCCGCTGTAGTCCGTGAGTTCCTGCGGGGTGCCAAGGTGGTCGAGTTGGTAGTAGAACGGGCAGGCGCGTTTCGGGCCTTTGCCGTCGAGCAGTGCCAGTGGGCGGAAGGTGCCGGGTTCGTAGACGTAGCTGCGGTACTGGGCTTTGCTGCTTTCGGCGACGAGGTGGTCGCCTTGCCAGAAGAACTCGGTGCTGAGGCCGTCCACGGTTTTGCGGATGCGTCGACCAAAAGCGTCGTATTGGTAGGTCGCGGTTTTACCGTCAGGACGGGTCAGGCCGATCAGGCGGTGCTGGCAGTCGTAGCGGTATTCGGTGACGAGTTGCGGGTCGCGGCCACGGCGTTCGCGAATCAGGTTGCCGAAGGCGTCGTAGTCATAATGGCGGTCGCCCTGCATCAGCAGGCGGTTGCCCTTGATCCGCGTCGGACCGGGGCGGTCCTGCATCAGCAGGTTGCCGGCCGGGTCGTGGGCAAAGGACTCCGGCAGTTCGTCGCGGGAGTGGCGTACGCGTGTCA
>NZ_QAIK01000064.1:6050-7403 GCF_003061005.1 Pseudomonas sp. HMWF021
GTCGTAGTAATAACTGCGCTGGCCGTGACGGCTGTCGGCGATACCGGCCAGATTGCCGTTGACCGCATAGCTGTAGTGCCGCAAGTACAACGGTCGCGTTTGCTGATTGACGGTGTGGAGCTGCAAACGCCCCTGATCATCGTAGGCATAATCGCTGCGCAACAGACCTTGCTGGCGTTGTTGCTCGCGACCGGACTGGTAGACGTGGCTGGTCAGCCGCGCGCCATTGAGGTCGATGGCCGTCAGCGCGCCGCCCTTGGCGTAGTGGAAATCGAGCTTGCTGTTGTCCGGCAGACGCTGGCGTTTGAGCTGACCGCAGGCGTCATAGGCATAACGCAAGGTGCCCCAGCCCTGGTGCTCGGTGATCAGCCGGTCCTGCAGGTCGTACTCGAAGGCCAGCGGATGTTGCTGGCCGTCATCAACCCCGGTCAGCCGGCCCAGGCGGTCGTAGCGGTAAGCCACCTGCACCCCGTCGGGCAGGGTTTTGAGCAGCAGACGTCCGGCCGCATCACGCTCATAACCGGTGACCAGCGTCGAGCCGTCATCGCCGACTTCGGTCTTTTCCAGCAGATGACCGTCAGGGTCGTAGGCGTACGCGGTGCGCCGCCCGTCGAAGCCGGTTTCCTGTCGGATCAATCCGGTCGGCGTGTAGTCCAGGCGATATTTTTCCCCGGACTCATTTTCGATTTCTGTCAGCAGCAGTTGCGCATGGTCATAGCGGTACTGCACCCGTGTGCCATCGGGGTTGATCTTGCGCGAGACCAGGTGCAGGTCGTCGTCATACTCGTAACGGGTGATGCGTCCGAGTTCATCGCGCTCGGCGGTGACCTGGCCGTAGGCGCCGTAGCTGTAGGCGCGGGTGGCGCCTGTAGGAAAGGTCGTCTGAACCAGTCGGCCAACGGCGTCCCACTGCTGGCGAGTAACGGCACCGTGTTCGTCGCACGTGGTGGTCCGCCGCCCCAGCGCATCGTAGGAAAAGCGCCGCACACCGCCGTCGGGCAGGGTTTCTTCGGTCAGTTGCCCAAGGTCGTTCCAGACAAACATGTGCCGGCTGCTGTCCGGGTAACGGATCGACAGCAACTGCCCGCGAATGTCGTAGTAGTAATGGGTGACCTGGCCGTCGGGATCGACCGCCTCGGTGACATCCCCCTCAGCATTGCGCCGGTACGTCCACACCGCCTGGCCGCGGGAACGGCTGTGCAGGAAACCGTTGCGATACTCGTAGGACGTCGGCTCGTCTTCCGGTGGAAGCAGCGCGATCAGCCGTCCGGCTTCGTCGTAGCGGTATTCGGTCACGGCACCGAGCGGCCCTTGCTCGGCAATCAGGCGGCCCTGAGCGTCATAAGCCTTGAG
>NZ_QAIK01000193.1 GCF_003061005.1 Pseudomonas sp. HMWF021
CCAGTCTGGTGCTGGCCGCCACCCTGACCAGTTGCGCCAATATTCTCGCCCAGCGCTGGGCGTTGCAGTGGCAACAGTCACTCGGGATCTATGCCGGGCTGATCGCCTTGCAATGCGTGGTGCTTGAATACAATGGATTCTTTCGTCAGGCGCTAAACCAGCGTCTGACGTTTTTCACTCTGTCGAGCGGGTTGCTAATGACATTTGCGGTGCTGCGTGAGCTGTTGGGTCAGGGCCGTCTCGGTCGTGGACTGTCAGAACACTGGCAAGGTCTGGTTCTGTTTAACGAAGGGCTGCACCTGATCACCCTGATACCCGGCGCCTTCATACTGCTGGGGCTGCTGGTGGCTGCTCGCCAGGCTTGGACTCGCTCGAACGCTCCTTCCAAGGAAACCCATCACCCATGAATGCCGCAAAACGCCTCGAGATTTTTCGTCGACTGCATGAAGACAATCCCGAGCCAAAAACCGAACTGGCCTACTCCTCGCCCTTCGAATTGCTGATTGCGGTAATTCTCTCGGCACAATCGACTGACGTCGGCGTCAACAAGGCCACGGCCAAACTGTTCCCGGTGGCCAACACCCCGGCGGCGATCCACGCCTTGGGCGTCGAAGGGCTGTCCGAATACATCAAGACCATCGGCCTGTATAACAGCAAAGCGAAAAACGTGATCGAGACCTGCCGCATGCTGGTCGAATTGCACAATGGTGAAGTCCCGCAAACACGCGAAGAACTGGAAGCGCTACCCGGCGTCGGTCGCAAAACAGCCAATGTGGTACTCAATACGGCGTTTCGCCAGTTGACCATGGCGGTCGACACGCACATTTTTCGCGTGAGCAACCGTACCGGCATCGCCCCGGGCAAAAATGTGGTTGAAGTAGAAAAGAAGTTGATGAAGTTTGTGCCAAAAGACTATCTGCTGGATTCCCACCACTGGCTGATTCTGCACGGGCGCTACGTGTGTCTCGCCCGCAAGCCGCGTTGTGGCAGCTGCCGGATCGAAGACTTGTGCGAATACAAACACAAAACCTCGGACGATTGATTGGCTATTGGAATAACTGATTCGTCGATTGAAAAAATCTTTTTTACCCGCCGCAGGAATATCGATATAAGGAGCGCCAAAGGCAGTCTTAGCCTGGAGTTCACCTTATGACTGACAGCAAAGAACAACTGGATGTAGATGAGGATTTCACTGCGGCGGAGACCGACGACGCCGAACCGGTGGTCGAGGTCGCCAAGACCAACCTGAGCAAACGTCGCACCATTGATAACCTGCTTGAGGAGCGCCGACTGCAAAAGCAATTGGCCGATTACGACTTTGATCTCTGACACGTAAAAAGCCTCCGTAGCGGAGGCTTTTTACTATCTGAAGCAAGCCGAAATAGATTGACCCGTGAATCGGTCTGTACTCAGACCAGTCCATTGCGTTGCGCCAACTCGATCAGGTCAACCAGCGAACGGGCATTGAGTTTCAACAACAACCGTGTCTTGTACGTGCTGACCGTCTTGTTGCTGAGAAACATGCCATCGGCAATTTCCTTGTTGGTTTTACCCCGTGCCAACTGCTGCAACACCATCATTTCCCGTCCCGAGAGTCGATCAACCATATCGGCTTCACTGGCGTTCCCCAAGCTGGTACGTACCGTGTGCAATGCCTGATTAGGAAAGTAACTGTAGCCCGACAACACCGCTTTGATTGCACTGAGCAGTTCCGTCAGGTCTTGTTGTTTACAGACATATCCGGCTGCGCCTGATTGCATGCAGCGCATGGAAAAGTGGCCGGGAGCCTGGGACGTCAACACCAGAACTTTCAAAGGCATTGCCGTGGAGGTCAGCCGGGCTATTACTTCAAGACCATCCAGCTTGGGTATTCCAATATCCAGAATGACAATATCCGGCATTTGATCGCGCGCAAGTTGCAAGGCATCTACACCATTGTCCGTTTCTGCAATAACTTCGTAGCCATGGCGCTCCATCAGCATACGTACAGCAAGACGAATGACGGGGTGATCATCCACGATCAGCACTTTATTCATGGGCAAGTCCAGTTCGCTGTTCGAATTTTTAGAGAGCGCACAATATCCCAAGAACTACTGACTTGGCGCAAAGGAGTTCCTCCGCACTCCCAGCAAAAGACATTCCCTACACCAAATAAAGATTATTCCTACAAAAAATCCCACACCTTCGGTGAAAGACTGACCAGTCAAGGCAAGGGCGTCAGAATTTTAATGGCTCAAACGGCAATCGACGCGCTCGTCGCCTGTGTAACCTGGTGGATAAACGGACACTCGCATTTCCCGGCTCTTAAAAAACACATGACTGAACCGACGAAAAAACAGCATAAACCTTTGAAATAAAATCTTTCATCAGAAAACAGAAAACCCGCCAAACAACACGGGGCACAGCTATCCAGTCAGTATCTTTTAATATAAAAATATAGCCCCAACCTTATTCCAATCATCCAAACAAAACGGAAACCAAAATGAGCAAAGAATATGTCAAAGATCAAAAAGAAAATCACCAACCCCATGACAGTTATCGGCATATTCGCGTTTATCTCCGAGACATCGGCCGCTGTTTCTCTGCCCTTTCTTGACGAGGGCGAACGCGAAGTTTATATCTGGTTCCTTATCAGCTTTCCCTTTTACTTGTTATTGCTTTTCTTCATCACATTAAACTTCAACTATCGTTCGTTGTACGCCCCTTCAGACTTCCAGAAAGACGACAGTTTTCTGAAAGTTCATGAAAGCTCCAGACGGGCCGAAGATGACTTGAATTCAAATACGGGAAAGCCACTCACGGCGGAGAGCGACAATAAGGCCAGCTCCCGCTCCAGGAGTTCGTGCGCCGTGCCCACCTGGATCGAACATATTGTTCAGCTTCCCAAGCCGCTAGGCATGATAAGAGCCATCGATGTGCGCCAGATGACCACCAGGGCAGCGTTTGAAAATCTGATGGATAGCTTTCCACGCTTTGCCAAACCCGCAGCCAAGGCGATAGTTTTTCTCACTCATTCAGAGTCAGAAGCGTTTGTCAGGCAAATAGTGCCCGGCTTGATCAAACAGTTGAAGAAAAGTGGTGAAACAACGTTGGTCTTCGCCTATGACACCGACTCGCAGGCCACAACGATTTTCAGGGGGGGATAAGCCGCGGACGCGACGCAGAGCAACATGCATGTTTGAGCGGACAAGAATGTCAGGGCATGACGCCAGATCAAACACTGAAGGGATGGCAGCCTTGTCGGAACGACAAAGCCGCCATTCAATTCAAGCCGGTGGGCTTCAGAACAGCTTGCGGCCCTTGTTGGCAGCAATGCGCATGCGCAGCGCGTTGAGCTTGATGAAGCCCGCCGCGTCGGCCTGGTTGTAGGCACCGCCGTCTTCTTCGAAGGTTGCGATGTTGGCATCGAACAGCGAATCGTCGGACTTGCGGCCAGTCACGATCACGTTGCCCTTGTACAGTTTCAGGCGAACCACACCGTTCACGTTGACCTGCGAGGCGTCGATCATCTGTTGCAGCATCAGACGCTCAGGGCTCCACCAGTAGCCGGTGTAGATCAGGCTGGCGTATTTCGGCATCAGCTCGTCTTTGAGGTGAGCGACTTCGCGATCCAGAGTAATCGATTCGATGGCGCGGTGCGCGCGCAGCATGATGGTGCCGCCCGGGGTTTCGTAGCAGCCACGGGACTTCATGCCGACATAACGGTTTTCAACGATGTCGAGACGGCCGATACCGTGGGCACCGCCGATCTTGTTCAACGTCGCCAGTACGGTGGCCGG
>NZ_QAIK01000194.1 GCF_003061005.1 Pseudomonas sp. HMWF021
GAGCATGTACACGGGCCCTCAAGTCTAACCGAACGGCTTCGTGAGCTGGATGAGCACTGACCAGAAACCCAGAAGGATCCAGAACGTTGCAAAAATCCAAGGGGTGCGCACCGAGAACAACAGCGCCTTTCGGTACCCCTTATGGGTGGACTCTCGCTCGCAAAACAGCGGTGATTCATCGTAAGCCATGCCCATCACCGGCTCGCTCCTCAAGAGCTCGCTCTGCTTGTAGTACCAATGATCGATGATGTCGTAGGCCGCCCGAATGCCGGGCCATGCGTTGAGCGTGCTGAGTAATCCCAACAGCGCGAGAAAGGGAGGCACGATCAGCGTGAAGAGCTTGCCCCACTCAGGGTTGAGATTCCCCATGCAGGACGCGAACGCGATGACCAGAAAGGATTGCGCCGCCAGATAGGCGTCAGTCCGGTTGGCCAGGATCGAGGTCTCGTAATGAATTTCGCGACGATAAAATTCCAACCGTTCTTTGGGCGATCCGAACATCTTGGCGTTGTGTTCGGTCAACTCGGCCTCGCTGGTCGGTGAAGTCAGGATTCTTGGCAACGCGTTTACCTCAGAAATGACCTGCAACGATGATCATCTATTTTTGTGTTCCAGTGGGATGGCCCATAAAGGTCCAGAAGCAGGGCAACCGCTGCACCGGCGATCCATAAAGTATCCGGCTTGGATAAGGCGCGGTCAGCTTGGCTAAAAGAACGCCACGGTAACGAAAGTCGCCGTGGCGTTCTTACCGCCTCAATTTGAATCTTTATTTTTTCTCGAGGGTCGCAGCCTGGTTCCCGCCTTGCTCCGCGATCTTCGACAGCTTCTCATCGGCGCCTTTCTCCTCCGCCAGGGTGGCCTCCAGCAATGCAGCGGCATCGTCGAGTTTCAGGTGCTTGGCCATCGCGATCAGCGTGCCGTAACTGGCGATTTCGTAGTGCTCGACCTTTTGCGCCGCGCCGATCAGTGCTGCATCCAGCACCGCACCTTTGTCGATTTCGTCCAGTAGCTCTTTGGACTCCTCCACCAGGCCCTCCATCGCAACGCACTTCATGCGTTTGAGCTTCAGTCCAGTCAGCTCGACCAGCTGATCGATACGTTCGATTTGGCCCTGTGTTTCTTCAAGGTGCGAGGTGAAGGCTTCGGCAAGCAGCGGATTGGTCGCCGCCCGCGCTAGGCGCGGCAACGCTTTGGTGATCTGTTTCTCGGCGCTGTAAACATCGGAGAGTTCATGGATGAACAAGTCTTCAACAGTTTTCCTAGCCATTTCTAACTTCCTTCTGGTCAATGGATGTTTACCCGAGGCGTGATGAGGATTGCTCGTCCGCCATCGTGGTGATCATGAAAACTGACCAAGCTCTTTCAAGAGGCGTTCCAAGATTTTTTCGCTTCCCGGATGAAGTGTTCATCCCATTAGCCCAGTGCGGTATCGAGGAACATCATCACCCCGAATCCCAACATCAGACCGAGGGTCGCAGGTGTCTCGTGGCCGTTACGGTGTGTTTCAGGAATGACTTCGTGGGACACCACAAAGATCATCGCGCCGGCTGCGAGACCTAAGGCAATTGGATAACCCAAGGCGAAACCACTCGATACGCCGAGTCCGACCACTGAGCCCAAGGGTTCCATCAAACCGGAACCGATGGCGATCAACGCCGCCCGCCAAGCAGAGATACCGGTGACACGCAAAGCCAGCACAACGGCGAGCCCCTCCGGGATGTCTTGAATGGCGATGGCCGTCGTCAGCGGCAGGCCCACTTTCATATCGCCATTGGCAAAGCTGACGCCGATGGCCATGCCCTCCGGCAGGTTGTGCAGGGTGATGGCCAGGACAAACAACCACACCCGATTGAACCGTTGAGAGTCCGGTCCGCGCCTGCCGCTTTCCTGATGCTCGTGAGGCACGAAACGATCTAGACCGATCATCAATGCCACACCCAGAGCCAGTCCAAACACCACAACACAGGCGGCCAGTAGCTGGTTTCCACACAGTGCCTGAGCGGCCTCAATGCCCGGAAGAATCAACGAGAAAGAGCTCGCTGCCAGCATCATGCCCGCGGCGAACCCCAGCATGATGTCTTGGGTACGCGAGGCAATATCGCGAAGGATGATCGCCACCACAGCGCCCAGGGCGGTCGCGGCGAATCCAGACAACCCTCCTAATGCCGCCAGACGCAGATTTTCCTTTTCAGCCCCTACCAGCGCCGAGTAACCACTGAACAACAGCAAACCAGTGACCAGCAAGAGCGTCGACCAAAACAGCACCCCAGGCCAACCGCCACTGGATGCCATGCCCAACCAATTGCGCAGTGAGGGTCTCGCAGACGATGAGGAAAGTGACATGTCGCCTCCTATCGTCCGGCTGGATGTTTCCCTGTGGCGTTGGCGGTCGAGTGACGCAACGTCTGGGCGATCCGCATAGCGGTCCGATCAAAGGATGCAGCGGTTGCGTTGAAGCGATCGGACAAGGACTGCGCCAGGTCATTGTTGAAAACGCCGGTATTCGAATTCATGCCGTGTACCTCGGATTGCATGGATAAAGAAACCGCACGCCGTTGTAGCGTGCGGTATTGGTCATCAAGCGTTCGGCTCACCCTGAACACCCGCGCCAAGATCGGCGCCGGTGATGGGATTGCTGTCCGGGTCGGACATGGTTCGTGCCTTCATATCCAGCAGCAGTTCCTCTTCTTCAGCGCTAAGCTGGACACTGGCGGTACCGTCACCGCCATCCACGGCAGGCGCGGGGTTTTCCACGTACTCCCAGTCGTCGCCCTGGTTCCACGGACCACGGGTGCTGCCTTCCCCCTGCGACATGTTGAAGTACACGTTAGTGAACTCCGGCATACCGGGGAGCTTGCCCTGCGGGAAGTTCGGCTGGATTGCGTGGAGTGCTTTTTCGAAGGACAGTTGGTGGGCGATTTCGCGGGTCATGAGGAAGCCCAATGCTTCTTTAACGCCAGGATCGTCCGTCACGTTCATCAGCCGCTCATAGACGATTTTTGCGCGGGCCTCCGCAGCAATGTTGGAGCGGAAGTCGGCCGTCGGCTCACCGATCGTATCGACATAGGCTGCCGACCAAGGCACGCCGGCGGAGTTGGTCAGCGGTGCGCCGGCGCCATACAGCAAGCTGGTGATGTGCGAATCGTTGCCCGCACCATTGATGGCCCGGTACAACTCACCTTCTTCTTCAACGCCTTCGGCCATTCGGCCTTTGGCACCCTTGTTCAACATAACGATGATGGAGCCAACGATTTCGAGGTGGCTTAGCTCCTCGGTCGCGATGTCCATCAGCAGGTCTTTACGGCCCGGATCATCCTCGGCCAGCGCTTGGGTGAAGTATCGCGAAGCCGCCGCGAGCTCTCCCTGTGCGCCCCCAAATTGCTCAAGTAACAGATTGGCCAAGCCTGGATTGGGCTCGGCGACACGCACGGTGTATTGAAGTCGCTTGTTATGTAGAAACATGACAAATCTCCTCAGGTCAGACGAGGCTCGATGCTCATTCGAGAAAGATCGAATGCGAGCTCACAGACATCTGAAGCGAATTCCGTGTGAGTAATTGCAATTTGTTTTCAGTCACGGCGACAAGCGGCGCGGAATGACTTTTTTTGAGACTTTAATCGCCAGTCGTCGGCCTTCCTCGGAAGCTTCGCAAACTTTTGAGTGATCAGTCAGCTCAACCGCTATCAGAGTTAGGAGCGTTTCCGATGGAGGAATTGCGAGGAGAGAGAAGACATATGTAACAAAGAATTTCAGAGAGTTTGCGTGGTCGAAATGGCATCTCCCACTTGGATTTATGGTCATGAAATTCGCAAAGTTTTGCCAAGCACTCTCGAACTGGGCCGGCAGCTCGAAAACCTTTCTGATAGCTATTCTGCTGATCATCGCTTGGGCATTAACGGGTCCGTATTTTCACTACAACGACACCTGGCAACTGATCATCAACACGTCAACAACGATCATCACCTTCCTGATGGTGTTCCTCATCCAGAACACACAGAACAGGGATAACGACATCTTGCACCTGAAACTCGATGAACTGATCCGAGCAACAAAGGACGCGCAGAACGCCTTCATGTCATTGGATCATCTGGATACCAAGGAGCTGCGTGAGTTACGCAAGCGTTACAGCACGATGGGAGAAGAGGAAGAGGTGAATCTTGAGTGCACGGAAACTGCATCCGTAACGCAGGACATCCAAAAGCCCGCCGCGCTGCCTCCGGCGGAAACGCGAATGCCCTAACAGACGCGATGAGGGCTTAGGATTGGCTAAGCCCTCGGCACCTCCAACTATCGACGGGTAGCAGCGATACCTGTCAGGTTTTTTTGTTTGTTTGTCGCCAGGTCGTACCGAAGCTCAGCGATCAGCTCTGAGATGGCTCGAGGACTGACCAATGTATTCGTCGAAATCCCAGTGACAAGCAGATCGACTCTGCCCGTCGCGGGATCAGTCACTCGGACCTGTAGTGAATTTCCAGTCACTAAAGTGCATTGGCACTCCAGCGGTCGAAAGCTCTCTTCAATGATCCTGCGCAGCTCCAGGGTTGAAATCATCCATTTCCTCCAGTGTCGTATCCCGAAGCAAGACATGTAGTGTTGAGTGGCAGTTGCAGACCCTAGGATCCCTTCGAGCCATTGCGATCAAGACGATACATTTCTGGCGACAAAAGTTTGGCTTTCAAGGCCGAAACGAATGACTGGTTCACATTTTCACGGTATTTAATCGAGCGTCAGTTAACCCGTTGGATGTAAACGCGCCTACGTACCCGTAGTCAGGTGGGGTCAGCACCTTACTGATGAAGTCTAGGTTACCCAAATGAAAGGCTTGAGGATGCCGACGCAAGGAACTCAAGCAAATCGAGCGAAACGCGTGATTCCTGTAGACCGGCCCAAATTGATTGCGAGAATCTGTTGTTTGCAGAGATGTATAAAACGGAGGGAGCGGGCAATTACGAAGAGGTCTACTGAAGCTGATTGCTCACGTGGCCAGTTAGGTGAGGTTGGCGATCGCGGGCTTTTTATCGTCGTGCGGTCGCTCAAGGAATTCGCGTATGACTTCGGCGGTTTGCTTAGCACTGGTCAACACGAAGAAATGACCCTCGCCACGCAGAACATGCAGTTCGGCACGGCGAATGCCGTGACGCAAAATGTGCCCGTTATAAAGCCGCACCAGCGGATCGCGATCGCCGGCGATAATTAGCGTCCGCTGGCGAAGGCGGAACAGACGTAACAGGCTCGTCCAGCCGACCAATGCCGTGAATTGACGGTAATAGGTTTGGGGATTAACCGAGAGCATCCCATTCGCAACCCCAAAATGCATAAGCGCCTTTGTCGAATTGCGCCGGTCCTTTTGCTTATGCGGTTTGGCGCTTTTAGCCATGCTAAAAAAATCCAAGATATCAGCGGGTTTTACCAACATTGCTGGGCCGGCCGAGGTCGCAGCGAGTATCAAGCGACGCACCATGCTTGGATAACGTAGAGCGAATTCCTGTGCCAAAGCACCGCCCCAACTCACGCCGAATACATCGACCTGGTCGAACCCCAATTGCTTGAGCATCTGAGCGATCGTGTCGGCATAACGCGGCAGACGCATTGGCCAACGCGGCGTCTGCGATTTGCCGATGCCGGGAACGTCCAACGTGATGGTCGTGTAGTCGGTCAGTTCATTTCGCAGAGGGTCGAACGCACGGATTAAGCCACCCATGCCGTTGAGCAGAAGCAGCGGTGAACCCTGGCCACGGATTGAAACGTTTAACTGCAAATCGTAAATGGATAATTTCTGAGTTGTCATGATGCTCCCTTGTTGCCCCCATCCTGACGGATCACTGTATGCAGTCCGCGTATGGAGCGGAAACACTGATCCCGCGCATGCCCCGGCTTGAAGGAAGTCCAGTTACAAGTCCCTCTCGCACACGATCCTCGCTGTATTTGAGGCTCAAGGTAATCACAAAGCTCCGATAGTCGAATTGTGGAAGGGCTCTGCAATGGGATTCCCACCTGTTGACTGCGAAATCGTGGAGCAACGACTGCAAAACTGTGCCAGTTCGACAGTCGCGAGGTAATGTCATACGAACCTTCCCTGCTCGACGGGATGTACTGCTCGGATGCCAAGTGCCGATGTATGCTGAACCTGCTGAATGTCGCAATTCGCAGGTGGCAACGATGCACTCAAAAGTACAACCCAAACCTTACTATTGGTCGATTGGTAAGAACACTTTTACTAACGTCAATTGTCTAAGCAGCCACCACCAAGCATATCTAGTACGGCGATACATGATCTTGGGACAGGCGGCAGAGGTGCTCGGCAGCTGTGATCGTGCCGAGCAATGGTTCAACAAACCCGCCCGTGGCCTGGATTATCATCCGCCTTGCAGCGTTATTGATGATGACCATGGCTATCAGCGGATCAAAGACTATCTGGGCCGCATTGAATATGGCGTGTATTGAGCAACGCCGGAAGCATCCCGTTATTGGCACAGACAAGCGCCGTAGGTGGTGGGAAGGTGAGCAGCACTGTCGAAGCCGTAGTCTCGCTGGTCGGGGGTGCGAAGCGGATCGTGGTATTTACCGGTGCGGGCATCTCGGCCGAAAGCGGTATACCCACATTCCGCGATCCGTTGACCGGAATATGGGCGCGCCAGGATCCGGAGAAGCTGGAGACAGCTAACGCGTTCCGCGAGGACGCAGCATTAGTCTGGGGATGGTATCTATGGCGGCGGGCGCAAGTCGCGCAAGCGGTGCCCAACGCTGCGCATCAAGCCATTGCGCAGTTGACATGGACGCGAGATGTAACGGTGATCACGCAAAACATCGACGACCTGCATGAGCGAGCTGGAGCAGTGGATGTAATCCATCTGCACGGTAGCTTGGAACAGCCCAAATGTTTTGCCTGCCATAGGACTCCAACGGTCTTCTCGTTCGAGGAACCGATTGCTAGTGAGGATATGAGGATCGAGCCGCCTCGCTGTCCCCGCTGCCGCGGCAAACTACGCCCGGGTGTGGTGTGGTTCGGTGAAGAACTGCCGGCGGTGGCTTGGAAGAAGGCTGTTCTTGCAACAAAAAATTGCGATGTTCTGCTGTCGATCGGCACTTCGGGGGTGGTCTTCCCGGCCGCAGAGATTCCAACCATGGCTCTGCGAGCCGGTGCTTACGTCGTGCACATCAATCCAGTGCAAGTTGTGCAGCCGAGCTGCCGTGAGTTGTGCCTAGTGGGGCGCGCAACAGAAATCGTTCCGGCTTTAGTTTTTCTGATGCGCCCATCGACTGGCGTTCAGGTTGAGAGACCGGTGCCCTGAGGAAATCGTAAGCCCATCTTCCCCGACGTCCGGTCTCTACAACAGAGAGCATCTCATGAAGTAACGCAGCTTCAACCGACTAAAATGCCGCCCGCTGCCGGGCCTCTTCTCGTGCCTGGAGCTGCAGTTCGAGCTGGGCTTGGATCTCTGTGTACAACTGAGCCCGCTCGTTATCGCGATCAGCTACTGTAACCACGAGCGAATAGGGTTCTTTGTCCAATACGTCCGGGTGATTCCACTCCCGATCTTGACGAATCACGACGACAAACCATTTCTCAGCAGGATTGCGTTGCTTGAAGGTCCACTTGGATGACTGCACCGTACCTCGACTTCTCAGTTGAGCGGAGATATCCCGGTTCGGCTCGGCGTCGTCACTACGGGTCTCATTTTCCTCCTGCTTGTCCCTGTTGAAATAGCCCTGCACCTCGTCCAGGGAAGCCCCTTTGACCAAACGGAAACTGATCTGGGTCGCAAGATAGTCCAGGCGAGTGGTACGCACTGCCGGCGAGTAGGCCAGCGTGACGCACAACTCCCTAAGACCCCGCGTCTTGCGCAGGTAGGTAGCAGGAAGAGGCAGCTCATAAAACTGGCAGGCATCCTTCTCGATGCTCTCTTCGCACATCAATACAACGCATTGATCCGAGGATCGGAACAAGTCACTTTCACTCACTTGGCCGTATCCACCCACATCGCGGGAAATCTCGCGGTTGTAGGTCGCTTTATTGGCTTTGTAACCCTTGCGCATCTCCTCCGAGAAAGTGCTCTCCACCTCGCTCGACAGAGACGCATGGTTCACGAGCATGGCTCGCAGAAGATTGGCTGAAGCCTCCGGGTATTCATTGAGCAGACGCCCTGCCAAATGAGAGATGTAAGGCGCAGAGAAACTAGTGCCACTGAGTTCCTTGAACAGCGTATTGCCTTGGAACTGATGGTTCATCGTCAGCACGCCCAGACCGCGCATGTCGGTCTTCCACTGCTGATTGTTGTAATGCACCGGACACGCCAGGTTGCCACCATGAGCGACCAACTCCGGCTTTAGAGCCCCTTTCACCGACGGGCCATGTCGGGTGAACGGTGAGGGTTGGTTCTCCGATGCCGGAGACAGCTGATGGATCTCGGGGTGTCGCTGGCTGTCGAAAGTGGCGTCGTGGCGGGAAATGCTGCCGACGGTCAGCACATTCAACGCAGGTGCCGGGTCAATGATGACACTGCGTTCGTGCAGCAGGTATTCCGGATACTCGTCCCGCCAGCTTTTTATCGGTACGGCCGGATCCTCAGAGCCCATGAAGTTGCCGGTAGAAACGACAAACAGCACGTTGTGTTTACGCGCAAGCACATCGAGGATGTAGGCCAGACCGCGAATGTGTGTACCGTCGTAAGGCGCATTGGTATTTCCCAGCGACAAATTGAAGATGCGGCAGCCCAGTCCCACGAAATGCTCAACGGCCTCTGTCAGAGTCGCTTCTACCGTGTGCTCGTCATAAATAGCATTGTGGGTGTCTGGGCATTTGCGCATGACCTTACCGTTGTAAAGCCAGATTTGCGGATTCCAGAAGTTGCTTTGATCACAGGCTTCTACGTCGCCATAAAGCGCAATCCCGGCGACGGCTGTCCCGTGGCCAGCCTCATCGAATGCGTCCTGACCCGCCACGAATGACTCACTTTCTGCAATTGCCGATCGAAGCAACGGATGGTTAGTGTTGATACCGCTGTCCAGGATGCACACCCGCGCCGCATCGTCGGCAGGGCGTGGAATGTTTGCCGGGATCTGAGCAATGTCACGGTTCAGCTGCGGGTAAGAGATGCCAGTCTGGGGAATGAGGTCAACCATGCGCACGTCACTATGGTTGAGTAGCCCTTGTGCTTGAGTATCACTCACCTCGACGCGGTACATCACCAAGCTGTCGAAGTTGAGCTTGTGGATCGTCTTGATGCCGTTGTCCGCCAGCCACTTTTCGAACGAGGCGCAAAGGCGAATGCGTGCCGGATGATTGGTGACGTGGTGTGGCCAGAGTTCGACGTCCAGTGTGAATGTTTCAGAGTCTGGAAGGCCGATATGGCGTAAGGCCCAGCTTTTGCGGTCCTCGGCGGACCACGCATCGATACCCTCGATGGCTTCCAGAATCTGCTTGTAGCTGACATTCTGCCCGAGCACGCCCAACTTGTTCAGGTGGTCTTGAAAGATGGCCAGGCCGGCCTCAGTCGCGAACACCACACAAACCTGCTTGCCCTCCTGACTGATGAATTCCAGGCCATGCTTCTGGAGATTTTCGAACGTCATCGCGCCGTCGTACTGCAACTTGAATACAAACGGGGAGTTCTCGGCAGACTTGTGCTGCTTTGCAGCAACACCCGCTGCCGTCGCAAAATAGCCGTTAAGCTTCTGGCCATGCCCCCGCAAGTCATCGCGCTTGGTGAACTTGGGGGGATTTTTCGTCCGACGACGATTGTCCAGGTTTTCGCGCTCAAAACTCAGGTGTTTGTAAGTTGCCAATTCATCGTCCTTGATAGCAGGTTAGTGCTTGCGGAGTCCCTCCCGCACCAGTGCGTTGCGTAGTTCTTTGATCGTGAGGAACTCCTGATTACGCAATATCATACGCTTCACAGCGCGCCGGACAACACGTTCCACATCCGCACCGCTTTTTCCATCGAATTCTTTTAGTAACTCGGGATCATCCAGTTCGAACTGACGACGGGTCCCACGCAACTTCAGCTGTAACAATGCCATCAGCTGCTTGTGATCAGGCAGCGGAAACTCAATGGCGTCATCAAACCGGCGCCAAATTGCCGAATCCAAAATATTTTCGTGGTTAGTTGCTGCCAGAATAAGGCTTTGCCCGTCGTAGGCGTCCATCATCTGCAACACCGCATTAACTACGCGGCGTAGCTCGCCGTGCTCACCGCTATCACCACGCTCTTTACCAATGGCATCAAACTCGTCGAAAAGAACGATTAACTGATGTTTCGCAATGAAATCAAAGACCTTGCGTAAATTCGCGGCTGTTTCACCCAGAAACGAGGAGACCAATGCATCGAGACGAACAATTGCCAGCGGGCGATCCAGCTCGAAAGCGATGACTTCAGCAGCCAAGGTCTTACCGCATCCAGGCGGGCCAAAGAAAATCACTTTGCCGGATGGCTTCATGCCATAGCTACGAAGCACCTCTGCGCGTCGATGCTCTTCCAGCATCTCGTCGATCATAGAGGCACTGCTTTCGGGAAGGATGATCTCCTCCAACGAGCGCTTGGGTGGCCTGATATCAAGCAAAGGAAGTCCACGCTCCTTGTCCACAGGAATGTCCGCAGTAAACTGCGGTTTACGTGCAGACTGGACATGCATATCCCCACCATAAAGGATCTGCTCTAAATCATTTGCCAATAAGTGATGTTGCTTTTGGCGCTCTTCTTCGATGATAGCTTCAGATGCACGACGGAACGCCGCCATATCTCCGACAGCACCCGCTTTTACAAGTTGCCTGAGTACTTTTCCATTCGCCATTTTATATATCCTGCCATAAGGTTGTTTCTCAGAGTCGTCAACTCATGAAACCAATTCCTGCCCTAAGCAGTGCAACTAAAAGGCTGAATCATTGCGAGCTAACATATGAGGACTCCATTCCATTTTGAAGCGTAAAGAGTATTTCAAACTCCTTACGTTAAGTTATACGTAAGAGTATCGCCCATGGTGGGTTTTTGTCCAGTATTTCTCTCGAATTTCCTTGATTTTATTGAACCAATCGACGAGCGGCAGCAGCTGTAGAAACTGCGACACCAAGCACCCAAAACGATAGGGCAGAAAGACCGTTCAAACATCAACATTATTAATAACGCAAACAAACAATATTGATCGTCGCGATAGAGAACTCGACCTTAAACTAACTTTAGGCGTGGTAATAAACACTGACGGGAGTGGCGGAAATTTCCGACACGTCCAAGTGAGCTTGTTTTCGCCCATTAATAAATATGTAGAGATCTATTCAGAAATTAGCAAAGTAACTGGCAACGCCAACAGTGACTCAGTGCACTACTGACGCTGTTTGCTGGCCGCCTCATCCGCTACCCATCAGGCGCGACCCGAACAACCACCCCATAAAGCTCAATAATTTCCAATATAATGGCTTTTAGCCTTCATCATTCCTCGGTAAGGTCTTTCTGTTGACGTGTGCGTCGCACTTCGCCACCCCAGACCGGCGACCTGGTGATGTCGCTCCCTCGTTACAGAAGACTGGAAAAATGACTGAAGTAGAAAACCGTGGCCACATCTTCATTTCCTACGCCTGGGGCAACGGGTTTGAGAACAAAGAGTGGGTACGCCAGTGCGTCCTCACCCAAATCAGTTGGAACCATGACGTATTTTGGGATAGGGATAGCATCGCCTACGGAGATTCAATCGATGGCGTTATCGCTAAAGCCTTGTCCAAGCGCCCAGTCCAGGTCTTATGCCTGTGTGACCAGGACTACATCAGAGCCGCCCAACAGAAAGGTTCGGGGTTGCACCGTGAGCTGAAAATGCTTGCCGAGATCGCTTATGAACCGGGCGTGCGGATTGTGCCAGTCATCCTGGAAGCGGGGTGTGCTGACCAGTTGCCTGAGCCTTTGATCGGACGCCTCTACCTAGATCTGCAACCTCTGCATCAACTGAACATTGATCTCGGAACGGCAGTGATGGAAGTGGCCGAGGGCAGGACACCTGCGCAGGTGCAAAGTGGCGTCAACGCTCGACTGGCAGCCTTCAAACTTCGCGAGCGCGCCCTAAAATATTTCCAGACCCGACCAGTTGAAGTTTGGGGTAATGGTCGAAACCATGAAGTGACCGTCTATAGAGAAGGCACTCCTCCATTTCTGCTTCAGCCCGCGCCTTGGATGTGGGAAAGCAACAATTGGAACTACATGCTGAGCGATGATAGCCCAACGTTTTGCCCTGCCAAGGGACGCTGGCATTGGGAGCTTTCCTCATCGTCCAGCGAAATGCGCCCATTGGCGACTGCGGTTTTATCGGTATTTTTTGATCAACTCGATGGTAGAAAAGCAGAGCTTTGGCTGAATCAGGGCGGTATCGTTCTAGCAAACACGTTTTTCAGGACAGTCCTGGATTCTGAGCCATTCAGATTCGATGCCGACGATGTCATCGGCTTTCTCATGCGCCGAGACGAAGGCTATGAAGCACTGGAGAAATTACTGGACGCCGCAGATGAAGGTGGTGATCGCGCGTAGCGTTTAGGGCGTAGCGTACCGGCCGTTCGGAGATCATCTGGACGGCTCGCGCAGGCAGGTCTGGGGACGCACACTGAAAAATGCCGAGACGGCATTGGAAAGGACGCCCAATCCTCTACGCCATCGCTGCATCACGAGGCACCCAACAGGCCTGCTTGCCAATCGGCGATACACGCTATCACCATCTCTACGTAACTCCGGCGGTCTCACTGAACAACCGCCAGCGCTCAGTCGAACGAGTATTCTCTAAGGGGGGCTTGCGCGAATGGATCTCTTACGGCTACAGCAACTGTTGAGTGGGCAAGGAGAGAGCATCAACGGATGCGACTTGTCAGTTGAAGATGCAATCGACTTTATACAAAGCAATTTTGGCGAGTATTCGTACTGCCTGGTTCGGGACTGGACCTTGCTGGAGCTGGACCCCAGCGGCGGGTGGTATGACGCTTTACGCTCCCGTGGCCTCGAACCAGTGCTGGTCTATGCGCGCAACGTCGTGGTCGACAGTCGCGAGCGCTTTAACCGAGGAGACTGGGTACGCAGCACGTTTCAACTGAGATACGAAGACGAAGGGCTCTTTTTCACAAGAAATACGCTGTACGTCCTGCTCGGCACGGGGACGCGCCAGAGCATTACGCTGAGTGATTTACTGAGTCTGAGTTGAGTGAGAAACAGCCAGCGTCTGCGGGCCTAGCACCGAGTGGACCACTTATCGCATTCAAGCCCTAGCATCCTGCGAATGCTATTTTATCCATGACAGATGCCGTTGCGCGCGCGAGCATAGGGCATCCTTTCTCGCAGACTGCACGTCAGGTAGATGATATGAAGAAAGACAGACACTGGTCTGTTCAGGCCCAAGCCACCCATGATGGCCGTGGCGATGTCATTGTCGATTTACCTGCTGCCCTATTGCAGGAGATGGGTCTGGGCATCGGGGATGAGCTGGCTATCACCGTCGCCGGCGACACGATCATCCTGACACCCGTACGCGCGAAGATGCGTGATGCTCCAAGGCCCACCGACGTCTTACGCACCCAAGCCGATGACAGCTATCGAAACCGCATGAAGGTTCTTCTCAATATCCCCGTCGACGCGACTGCACAGCAAATTCACGAGATAATCGACGCAGGCGTTGAGGCGACCACCCTTACGGCAATGAGCGACTTAGGGCTCATCAGCCCCGGGACTTTGAACGCAATCCTTCCCACGCCAGCGCTTAAAACAATGCTGGCCACAGGTGAGCGACTAACCGCGAGCCAAAGTGATCACCTGTATCGCCTGGCACACACCATTGCCTTAGCCGAGTCCTTTTTTGGCGACACTGACAAGGCTATGCGCTGGCTGTCCAAACCGAAGTCCCATTTCTCAGGCAAAAGCCCGATTGAGATGCTCTCCACAACCGTTGGGTCCCGTCAGGTGGAGGAGCTTCTTGCTCAAGCATCGGAAGGGATGTCGTTCTGACCCTGTTTGCAGAGATGCTGAAGAAAATGATCGGACTGCATGAGGTGCCGACTTGGTGCTGACCCTTTTTTGCAGGTAACGTACAGCCCCTCTGGCGGAGCTTCAAACACTCAGGACGATATGCGCGAGTCCACGCTTAGTCAGCCATTAATCAGCGACGAGCTTGATGCTCCTGCATATTCGGAGTTGCGAATTGTTTCATCGAATTAAGCGAGTTCCTCCCCGCGACAATCTTTGCACTACCGAAGACGGCGATGCCATCAGGCACATCCGCAATGGAACGGTGGTGGTCTGGTCTTACGAACGCATTAGAAAAAACTTCGATGCTGAAAGCATACCGGTCGTGGAGGTCATCTTTCGGTTTTTAGACCGCAACGATGAGCCTGCCGGCGTGACGCCTGCATTGATCGGCGTAAGCCGTTTGGGAAGTTTTCGCCTGGGAACCATTTGGCAAGGTGGAAAATGCATTGCCGAAACCGACCTGGGTAAAGACAAAGAGTTTTCTGTGGATTTCACTGAAGGTGTCTGGTCCTACGTCAGTATCCAAGGCAATCACCAACCCGTTCCCTATTTCAAGACTGATTATCCGCTTAGAAGCCAGCCAACGGACAAGGTACTGACTGAGTTTCTCAGCTTCCCCCTACCGAAAGGCAAAAACCTCCTGATCCCCTGTATTGAGTTTCTGTACCGGTGTTATGGCAGCACGTCGGACATGGCCCGGGTACTGACGACCTACCCGTGGCCCAAGGTGCGAGAGCTTCTCTATGCCGACACCCACAAAGATCCCAACACGTGGCTTGTTAAGCCACACCCAAATGTTCCGGACGACGATGGGCTGTTTCTCGCACACGCCCTATACAACAAATACACCGAAGACGCCGCCAAGCTGCTCTACGCCGCACTGGACAATGCTTACGGCAAGCACATGAAGGAAACGAGCCTGCAGGTTAAGCCTTGGTTTCAGGGCCCCGCCAGGGTCAAGGTTCGTGGCCGCTGGATCAACAATCACAACACATTTCTGTGCTACGAAGTCACAGGCATGAGTCAGCCGCAGGATCATCCCTACGAGATAAGCCGGGTCAAATATTCCAAAGACGATTCTGAACACGATCCAGCCCTTCTCGACACGATGAGGGTCAAGATTGAAGCGGAAAAACCACAGGATCCTTTTGTGATCACCGACCGTCAGGAACCCGATCAAGGATCTGCTCGATGGTCAAAACCCGACCCTGGATTTCAAATCCTCGGGCCTAAATGCCCCCATACCGTTTCATTCGACGAGCGATCGCTTTCAAAGAAAAAGGCCACTCTGGTCCCGCCAAGCACGGCCAAGGTGCTCTCCACTGGAGACCCGCAGGGCTACAACAAAGGGGTCGGCAAATTCACTGCGGTCGCAAAGCGGGTCTTGGGTGATGGAGGTGCACTTCAAACTGTATGGGACGAGCTTCAGCGCCTGAAAGGCAAAAAGCACTTTTCGAGCGTATGTTGGCTGTCAGAATGCGAAGGGTTCGTGCAAAGCACCGACTTCAGACTGCTGGCACTATCAGCCTTTACCCAATCCGAGGCGCCTACGGATAAGAACCGAACGTGGCTCGCGTACAAAGAAAATGCCAATCGCCGACGTGGAATATTGGTCGCGCGTATCAAGATTGCTGCCCGCTCTTTCTACCTGTTTGAATTACAGCGCAAGAAAGTCCGAAAAGGCACTGTGTACGGTGAACAGAAA
>NZ_QAIK01000195.1:0-4006 GCF_003061005.1 Pseudomonas sp. HMWF021
CCAGATCACCCTTCAACGCAACACCGGCCATGATCGCGCCGGCGTGGCATTCGTAATTCTTCGTGTCTTTGTGCTCGTTGCTCTTGTAGAAGCTGACGATGTTGGTCACGGCGTTGGCGCCGGCGCTTTTGGCGGCCTGGTGCAGGCTGATGATGGCCGATTGCACGACCCATTCGCAGGCTTCCTGGTCGGTCTTGTTGAAGGCGTTGGTTTTTTTGTTGGTCACGGCGCCGCTGCTCAGAACGGTGACTTTACCGGACGGGGTGGTGCCGGCCAGGTAGAACTTTACGCTGCCGTCGATCTTGCCGCTGCGGGTGGCTTCGGCAACCGCTTTGTCGAACGGCAACATGACCTGTGTATCCCGGGCCTGGCTGACTGCCGGCAGGGCGCAGAGCAGCAGGGTGGTGATGGCGAGTTTGTTGAAACGCATGGGGGTCTCCTTGACCTGGATTGATTCGGTTACGGCCAGCGGCGGAAGATCAGCGAGGTGTTGACGCCACCAAAAGCGAAATTGTTGTTCATCACGTACTCGTGGTGCATCTGGCGGAACTCGCCGCGCAGGTAGTCGAGCTTGCCGCAGTGTGGGTCGACTTCATCGAGGTTGAGCGTGTGCACGTACAGGTCGCGATTGAGCATTTCGATGCTGAACCACGACTCCAGCGCACCGCAGGCCCCGAGTGTGTGACCGAGGAAACTCTTCTGCGAGCTGATCGGCATGTGCTCACCGAACAGGCTGCTGGTCGCCAGTGTCTCGGCAATGTCGCCCTGTTCTGTCGCGGTGCCGTGACCATTGACGTAACCGATGGCATTCGGCGTCAGTCCGGCGTCTTCCAGCGCCAATTCCATCGCGCGGCGCATGGTGATCTGCTCCGGGCGGGTGGTGTGCTGGCCGTCGGCGTTGCTGCCGAAACCGACGATCTCGGCGTGAATCCGCGCCCCGCGAGCCAGCGCATGCTCCAGCTCTTCGAGCACCAGCATGCCGCCACCTTCGCCGATCACCAGACCGTCGCGGCCCTTGTCGTACGGGCGTGGGCTGGTCTGTGGCGCATCGTTTTTCAGGCTGGTGGCGTAGAGCGCGTCGAACACCATGGCTTCGGTCGGGCACAACTCTTCGGCACCGCCGGCAAGCATCAACGGCAGGCGTCCGAACTTGATCGCTTCATAGGCGTAGCCGATGCCCTGACTGCCGCTGGTGCAGGCGCTGGACGTCGGGATCAGGCGCCCGGTGAGGCCGAAGAAGATGCTGATGTTGGCCGCGGTGGTGTGCGGCATCATCCGCACGTAGGAGTTGGCGTTGAGGCCTTCGGCCACCGAGTTCAGCAGCATGTTGCCGAACGCTTTGATCTCGTCGGTGCTGCCGGTGGACGAACCGCAGGCCACACCCATGCGCCCGTCCTTGATGGTTTCGTCGCCGAGCAGGCCGGCGTCGGCCAGCGCCTGTTCCGCCGCGCCCACCGCCAGCCGTGACACCCGGCCCATGCTGCGCAGTTGCTTGCGGGTCCAGTGCGACGGCACGACAAAATCGTCGATCGGCCCGGCGAGACGGGTGTTGAGTTCGCTGAAGCGGTCCCACTCGTCCATGCGGCGGATGCCGCTGCGGTTGGCCGCAAAGTTGCCGGCGATGGTCTGCCAGTCGCTGCCCAGCGAAGTGATGCCGGCCATGCCGGTGACGACGACGCGCTTCATCAGCACAAGCCTCCGTTGACCGCCAGGACCTGGCGGGTGATGTACGAGGCTTCCGCCGACATCAGGAAATTCACCGCACCAGCGACCTCTTCCGGGGTGCCCATGCGTTGTGCGGGGATCATTTTCATCAGTTCTTCCACCGGCACGTTTTCATCCAGCATCGCCGTGTCGATCAGGCCCGGCGCGACGCAGTTAACCGTGATTTTGCGTTTGCCCAGTTCGATCGCCAACGCCTTCGCAGCGCCAATCACCCCGGCCTTGGAGGCGCTGTAGTTGACCTGACCCCGGTTGCCGATCAAACCCGACACCGAAGTGATGCAGACGATCCGACCGGCGGCGCGACGGCGGATCATCGGCATCATCACCGGGTGCAGGACGTTGTAGAAACCATCGAGGTTGGTGCGCAGCACCACGTCCCAATCGTCATCGCTCAGCGCGGGGAAGGCGCCGTCGCGGGTCAGCCCGGCGTTGAGTACCACGCCGTAATAGGCGCCGTGGGTTTCGACGTCGGCTTCAAGGATGGTTTTGCAGGTTTCGCGGTCGGCGACGTCGAATTGCAGGATACGCGCGTTGCGGCCCAGTGCTTCGATTTCGGCTTTCACGGCCTGGGCTTCAGCTATGCCGCTGCGGCAATGCAGGACGATGTCGTGCCCGGCCTGTGCCAGACGCAAGGCAATGGCGCGGCCGATGCCACGGCTGGAGCCGGTGACCAGTACGGATTCAGTCATCGTTCGACTCCCGGTTTTGTTCAAGATATTGGCTGGGCTGCGGCGGGCGGAACACGTTCAGGCGTGCACTGGCCTCGATGCCGGGCCCGTGGATGTGGCATTCGAACACGCCCATGCCGTTGTCGTCTTCCAGCGAGCGGATGCCGTGAATGGTCAGTTCGCTACCGGCCGCAAACGCGTCGACGTTGCATTCGAACTTGCGTGTGCCGAGGAGGAAACCCAGCTCCACCGGGTTGCCCTTCTGCCGCGCATGGCAACCGGCGAACGCGGCAACGCTTTGCGCCATCAGCTCGATGCCGACCCACGCCGGCAGGCTGCCGTCGGGCAGGTTGAACAAGCCGTCGGGCTTGACGGTGAGGCGGGTGTGGATTTGTTCGTCGTCGAAACTGAGGATGCGGTCGATCAGAATCATGTCGCCAGCGTGGGGCAGCAGTTCGGCGAGCGGCCAGTCGTTCATGGTGCGTCTCCGATAATCAGGCTGACGTTGTTGCCGCCGAAGGCAAACGAGTTGCTCATCAGGTAGCGGGGTGCAATGGACGACAGGCGTGTGCTTGCAGTCACCCAGTTCAGCGCCGGCAAGTCAGGGTCGGGCTGAGCGTCCCAGACGTGCGGCGGCAAGGCTTGCTGCGGGTTGTCGGCGCTCAGGCTCAGCCAGCAGAACGCTGCTTCCAGCGCGCCGGCCGCGCCGAGGGTGTGGCCGGTCATCGGCTTGGTCGACGAGCAGGCCACGCCGCCCGGGAACAGCGTGGCGACCGCCAGGCTTTCCATCGCATCGTTGTGCTGGGTCGCGGTGCCGTGCAGGTTCAGGTAATTGATTTGTTCAGGTTGCAACTGTGCGCGGTGCAAGGCTTTCTGCATCGCTTGCAGGGCGCCGCGGCCGCTCGGTTCCGGGGCGGAAATGTGGTGCGCGTCGGAGCTTGCGCCGCTGCCGAGCAGGGCGATGGCCGTGCCGTCGCCGCGCTGCTTGCTCATCAGGAACAGCACCGCCGCTTCGCCAATGTTGATGCCATTGCGGTTGGCCGAAAAAGGATTGCAGCGCTCGTCGGACACGGCCTCCAGTGAGGTGAAACCGTTGAGTGTCAGTTTGCACAGGCTGTCGACGCCGCCGCACAACACCGCATCGCACAGGCCCAGATCGAGCAGCCGCTGGGCGCTCATCAACGCCCGAGCGCTAGAGGTGCAGGCGGTGGAGATCACGTAGGCCGGGCCGCTCAATTGCAGCCAGTCGGCAAGAAAGTTCGCCGGCGCGCCGAGTTCCTGTTGCCGGTAGTCGTACTCGGTGGGGAACTGCTGCTCGCGAAGATAGTGCGCCAGACCACGGCTGGCCTCGTCGATTCCCGAAGTGCTGGTGCCGAGCACCACGCCGATACGCTCGCGACCGTAGGTCTGAATGGCCCGGTCGATGTCCTCGCGAATTTGCAGCGCGGCTTCCAGCAGCAGTTGGTTGTTGCGGCTGCTCTGCTCGGCCAGTTCGGCGGGAATCGCCGCCAGCTCACCGTGCACCGCCGCCACCGGCAGTTCGCGCCCGGCCACCCAGCCGGACTCGCGGCGCATGCCCGAGCAGTCACCGGCAAACAGGTTGTGTGCAATCT
>NZ_QAIK01000195.1:4016-14364 GCF_003061005.1 Pseudomonas sp. HMWF021
CGCAGATCACGCCGAGGGCATTGAGGTAGGCAGTCATGGCGTCGGTTCACCGAGGGGGGAAACCCGATAGTGCGGGCCTTGGGGCAGATTCAATTCAAAGCTCAACGGTTGCGCATATCGGATCGTCCAGCGCGGCGCCAGTGTACGTTGCTCGCCCTGCTGCTGCGCGGCGGGGTAATTGCGCACCAGTTCGCCGGAGGGGGTCAGGGCGAACAGCAACGCGGCAAACAGCTCCCGGGCTTCCGGGTTGGGCGGCAGCAGCCCGTCGGCCTGCCAGTGCCCATCGATCAGTTGCTGACGCGCCTGCGGGATGCCCAGCGGATCCATCATCGACCAGCGGATGCCAGGGCCTTCGCGCTGGATCACCAGCAGCCAGTCCTGGCGTTGATCGGCCTGTTGGCGTTCGATGTGCAATTGCAGCGGTAACGGCAGCGTCGGGTTGCTCGCGGGCAGCGGGGCCTGGCTGACGCATCCAGTCAACAGTAAAGAGCAGAGCGCCAATATCAGCCACCCCAGAATCCCTGTGGGAGCTGGCTTGCCAGCGATGGCTTTGGCACATCCAAAATTGAGGCAGACTGACCCACCGCTATCGCTGGCAAGCCAGCTCCCACAGGGGGCCAAGTGTGCAGGTCGATAGCAGGACATCAGATATCACCTTGCAGTGGCTTGCGTGCCACGACATTCACCAACGTTTCCTCACGCTCGCCAAACGGCTTCGGCCGGCGCAACCCGAATCGCTCCAGCAGGCCGAAATCCTTCGACCGGCTCCACCACAAATACGGGTACGAGACATTGCGCTCGCCAAACTCGAAACCCTGCTGGCGAATCATCTCCAGGTACTGCGCGGCGCTCTTCTGCACGTGCATCGGATGGCGGAACAGCCAGCGGATCACCCAGGTATCAATGTAGGCCTCGGTGGACTCGGCGAACAGCAGATAACCACCCGGTTTGAGCACGCGGTAGAACTCGGCGAGGGCTTTTTCCTGCTCGACCAGATGATGAAAGGTCTGGTGGCAGAACAGCAGATCGACACTGGCGTCCGCCACGTTGAGCGTCGCGCAATCGCTGCCGATCAGCTCCACATCGAAACCCTGACGCGCCGCTTCTTCGGCGCTCAGTTGCAGGCTGTGCGGATCGGCATCGACGCCGATCAAGCGCTGCGGGGCGAAGGTCTGGCGCAGATAACGGAATGACTTGCCCTGACCACAGCCGGCATCCAGCAGCACCGGATTGACCGGCAGCGACTCGCTGAACAGCCCGCGCAAATCGTTGATCGCCACGCGCAACACATGGTGCTGCCAGGTGTGGCTGCGCAGGAACCAGAAACCGAAGCGGGTTTCCTCGACGTAGCTGTCGCTCAAGTAATTCATGGGGCGTCCTTTGCACAGAGTTCGGAAATCATCTTCAACCGGCGGCGCGCTTCGCTGACGAACGGATTGCGTTTATCCCAGGCGTAACCGGCGAGGATCGAGCAGATCATCCGGCGAATCTCCGCCTGACTGTCTTCGTAAAAAATCACGTCCTGAAAGGTGCCGGCGTACCAGCCTTCGACGTAGCAGCGGAAGGTATCGACGCCACGCTTGAGCGGTTCAGCGAATTCACGCTGCCAATCGACGGCTTCGCCCTGCAACTGCCGGTGCAGCACGGCGGCGGCCATGCTCGCTGAACGCATGGCGATGGTCACGCCCGAAGAGAATACCGGGTCGAGAAATTCCGCCGCGTTGCCGAGCAGGGCGAAGCCCGGGCCATGCAGGGTTTTCACATTGGCCGCATAACCGCCGAGGGTGCGCGCCGGGGTGTCCCACACGGCGTTGTTCAGCACGCCGGCAAGGCTCGGGGTTTCGCCGATGAAACCGCGCAGGCAGGCATCCAGATCGCTGTCGCGACCCTTGAAGTGTTCGGCGGCAGCGACCACGCCCACCGAGCAGCGCCCGTTGCTGAACGGGATCGTCCAGAACCAGATGTCGCGGTGCTCGGGATGGGTGGTGACGAGAATTTTCTCGCGGTCGAAGGCCGGGTTGTCGATGTGATCTTCAACGTGGGTGAACACTGCCTGGCGCACGGGAAAATTCGATGGCGCTTCCAGCTCGAGCAAGCGCGACAGCACGCGACCGTAGCCGCTGGCGTCGAGTACGAAATCCGCTTCGACGCGGTATTCGCTGCCGTCTTCGCGCAGTACGTCGAGCAGTGGTTTGGCCTGTTCGAAATCGACGCGGACGATGGCATCGCCGTAGCGGATTTCGGCCCCTTGCAGCGCAGCCTGATCGGCCAGCAGCTTGTCGAAGTCGGCGCGCTGCACCTGGAATGTGGTGGGCTTGCCTGCGGTGAAGGTGTCGCCGAAATCGAAGGCGCTGTAGCGTTCGCCCCAGGCGAAGGCGGCACCGGTCTTGCGCTGGAAGCCGGCGGCGTTGACGGCGTCGAGCATGCCGGCCTCTTCGACGAAATCCAGACAATGGCTGAGCAGGCTCTCGCCGATGGAAAAACGCGGAAAGTGCTGGCGCTCGATCACCAGCACATCGTGGCCCTTGCGCTTGAGCAGCGCGGCGGCGATGGCGCCGGACGGTCCGGCACCGATAATCACGACCTGACGGGATTCCATTTCAACGATTGGCACGTGAGCTCCGGGGCAGTGGGTGTTGCAGATTCAGGGGCGCGCGATGCAGGCCGATCAGGGCCGGCAACAGCGTCGCGATCAGGCCCATCAGCATCAGCGCGAAGTACAGCGCCGGACTGATGAGCTGTTGTTGCAGCAACAGGTTGAGAAAGACGATTTCGCTCAGGCCGCGAATGTTCAGCAGTACGCTTTCGCGCCAGCGGCTGGCGCCTTCGAAGGAAGCGCCGGCCCAGCCCAGGCCGAGCCAGTTGCCGAGCAGTTTACTGGCGATCGGCAACAGCAGCAGCGCCGCCCATTGCAACGCGCCGAGGCTGGCGAGGGCGCTGTGCACGTCGATCTGCACGATGCCGAAGGTGAGGATCAGCGGGATCGCGACCCACGTCTGCAAGCGGATCATCCACAGCGCCGGCAATGGCAGCACCAACGGCATTTTCAGCAACGCCATGCACAGCAGATAACCGATGCCGAAAATCAGTGCGTTGAGTTTGTAATGCTCGGCCAGTACCAGCAGCGCGAAGAAGCCGAGGCTGTGGGTCAGCGGTCGACGCACGCGCAACAGGTGCAACAGGAGCGGCACGCAGGCCAGACCCAGCGGCAGCAACAGACTGCTCAAGTGCAGACTGCCCTGAGCGAAGCCGAACAGCGTCCAGCAGGTCAGGTCGATCAGGATTGCAGTCTGCACCAGACGTCGGGTGGCGGCGGGCGGATAGTCGATATGGCGCAGGTACAGGTACAAAACCGGAATCGCCGTGATCGCGAACACCAGACCGATCGCCAGCGAGTTCAGCCACGGCTGCGCCGGCAGCAGCCAGCAGGCGGCGGCCAGACCGCAGGCGAATGGCACGGCAAAGCTCGGCACGGCGATTTTCACGCTCTGGCGGTCCAGACGCAGATCGATCACATCGCTGAGGATGTTCCCCAGCAACAACGCAAAACTCAGGCTGTAGAGGTCTTTCAGCCACACCGGCGCAATCAGTTGAGCACCGCTGAGCTGCCAGCCCGGTTCGATCCAGAAGTACATCAGCAGCGGCAAACCGAAGCTCGCCAGCAGCAACTGGCTGACGATCGGGATCAGCCCGAAATGCCGACCGACACGGGTCGCCATGGCGAACAACGCCAAAGCCATCAGCCAGAAGCCGACGACCGTCACGCTGCAGGCTCCGCGACAGCGCTACTGTGGGCGTGACGTCCGGCCCACGGCGCCAGAATGAAACTGAAGGCCAGCCCCAGGCTCACCGACAGACCGAAGTTGCTCACCGCCGGCGTACTGGAAACCGCCAGCAGACCGAACGACAGCCAGGTCGTCAGCGCTGCGAGCAAGGTGCCCAGCAGGCTGACCGCTGCACCGCCGACCTGCTCACGCATGAGGATCGCGTAATCGACGCTGATCGCCGTCACCAGCAGCAGGCCGAACAGGCTGAACAGGGTCAGCGGCTGGCCGAGCCAGCCGAGGCTGGCAAGGCTGCACAGCGCCGCCAGCAGTGGCAGCGAAACAATGCGCAACGCGCCGCCGAAGCCGAACGGCACGATCAGCACCAGCACGATCAACACGCAGGAGGCGAGTTTCAGTTCAGCAGCGCTGATCTGGGTCGCGGCGAATACGTTGTTCAATTCGCCGAGACGATCCACCAGCATCACCCCCGGCAAGTCCAGCGCTTGTACTCGCAGCAGTGACGGATTGTTCAGGCCTTGCAGGCTGGTCATCGCCGCCACGCCGTCATCGGTGGGGCCGAGCCACAGTGTGCGGTAAGGCTCGCCCAAGGGCCCGGCCAGCGCCGCGTCGATGTCTTCGGCAGGCAGGTTCTGCAACTGTTGCAACTCGGTTTGCAATGCCGCGAGCGGTACGCCGAGGTCGAGCAATGGCTGCCAGTATTGCGGCAGTTTGCTCAGCGCTTCGCGCACTTGCTGTTGCTGGCTCGGCGGGCTGAGCAGTTGGTCGAGGGCCAGATAGCCTTGCAGTTTGTCGAGGCTGACCAGTTGCTGCAGACGTTCGCTTAACGCGGCTTGACGCTCCAGCAACTGCTGCTGATTGGCGCCGCGTACGAGGAAAAACTGGCTGGTCGGCTGATAGCCGGTGATGCGTGCGATGGTCTGCGCTTCATCGGTCAGGCGTTGTGGCGCACCGACCCACTGGCGAATGTCGTTCTTGCTTTGCAGCTGCACCAGACCGCCGGCGCAGAAGGCGATCACCAGCGCCAATAGCACCGGCGTACGCACATGTTCGAGCAGGTTTTCGCGCAGTTTTACCAGACGCTCGGCCAAGCGCAGCGGCCATTGCGCCGGCTGCAATTCAACATTTTTCAGCAGGGCCGGCAGCAGGCACACCGCCGACAGATACGCACCAAGCAAGCCGGCGGCAGAGAACACCGCGATTTGCGTCAGCGCCGGGAAGGGCGTCCAGGCCAGCGCCAGATAACCGATGGCGCTGGTGATCAGGCTCAGCGTCAGCCCGGAGAGGGTCAGGCGCAACGCCGGCCAGCTGCGCCACGGCTTGAGGCTCCAGCTTTTCGACAGATAGTGCAGCGGGTAATCCACCGCCACGCCGATCAGGCTGGAGCCGAGTACCAGGGTCATCACGTGCATGTGGCCGAACAGCGCCACGCAGGCCACCGCGCCGAACAGCATGCCCACCAGCACCGGAACGAACGCCAGCAACACCCGCCAGCGCCGAAATGCCAACAGCAGCAAAAGCAGAATGCCGAGGGTGGCGCCGCCGCCGACCCAGGTCATTTCGCGGGTGGCTTGTTGCTGGCCGTTGGCGGCGTACAGCAGACCGCTGGCGGCCAGCAGTTGCACGTCAGATTTCGCCGCTTGCTCGCGACTGTGCTGCAGCAGATCGGCGACTTTCAGCGGCAGGTTCATGTCGAAGGCATTGCCGGTGGTGCGCGCGCGCAGCAGCACCCAGCTCTTGCCGTCGGCATCGGCGACCAGTGCGCCGCTGCCGATGTCCAGTTGCACCGCGCCGTGTTTCGGCTGGCTGTTCTGGATGCGTCCGGTCAGGCCCAGCCAGTCGTCCTGGCTCGGCACCAGAGTGAAGCCGTTGAACGGGTCGAACAGCGCCTGCACCCGTTGCTGAATGAACGCATCAGGGTGTTCGGTCAGCAGTTGCCGATCGTCCGCCGAGAGCATCGCCAGTCGCCCTTGCAGCAATTGCGAGCGCAACGCCGGCAGATCCGCCTGCAGGTTCCACTGCACCTTTTCGAACAGACCGCTGGCCTGCCATTGCTCGCCGAGGGTCTGCGCCATGGCCACCGCTTGCTGGCGATCGGCGTGGCCGACCAGCACCAGCATTTCCCGATTGAGCGGCTCCTGCATGCGCTGTTCGGCGCGCAGTTCAAGCGCGTCAGGGTTGGTGCCGGGCACCAGTTCCATGAGGTTGGCCGACAGCGGCGCACCGTCGCGCCACTGCCATCCGGCCAGCGCGATGACTGCCAGCAGCAGGGTCAGGAACAGCCACGGCAGCCTGCGCTCACTGGGCAAAGTCATGTTGCTCCGCTTCGCTCAATGGTTGACCGGCGCTGCTGTCTTTCATCCGCAGCACGGTGCTGTCGCCCTGGGTTTCCAGCAGTTCGATGGTCTGCACCAGCTCACCGCCGTCGATATTGATCCGGTTGAACACTTGCTTGAGCAGCACCGAACGCGGGGTCAGGGTCAGTTTCCATTGCTGAGCGTCGCCGCTCAGGGCCAGTTCGAAATCCCGTTGCAGGCCGCTGCTGTCACCCTGCAGCACGGCGAGGAACAAGCGGTTCTGCTCGGCCCCGGCGCTCTTGTTCGGCAGCAATTGCCACGTGTTGCCGTCGCGACGGGCAATGCCGTTGGCGGTGATGCGGTAGTCCTGTTGCAGCGGGGTCTTGAGCAACCAGAGCAGGCCGTGGTTTTTCGCCAGGACGAAGCTGCCCTTGCTGAGCAGCGGCTGGGGCAGGGCGCGCAGGTGTTTTTCCTGGATGAACTGGCCGTGGATAACGTCCGGTTTCGCCAGTTGTTCGCTCAGCTGTTGCAGGTCGAAGGCGTTCGCCAGTCCTGATACAGCGAGCAGCGCCAAGGCGCCAAGGCATTTGCGCAACAGGTTCATCGCAGCATCCTTTCCACCGCATCGGTGAACACTTTGGGTGAGGCCAGTTGCATCTCGCGGCTGCTGATCTCGACCGCCACCTGCACCGAGCTGGCGCGGGTCAGGCGTTCGCCAGTCTGCAGGTCGGTGATCAGGTAATTGATCTTCAAGCGGTTCTCCCACTCCACCAGACTGGCGCGCACATTCAGGCGCTGGCCGAACACCGCGCCACGCACGTAACGCAGTTGCAGGTCGATGATCGGCCACGCATAACCGGACTCGGACATCTGCGTGTAGTTGTGGCCAATCCGGTCGAGCAGCGCGCAGCGCGCGACTTCCAGGTATTTGACGTAATGCCCGTGCCAGACCACATGCAGGGTGTCGACGTCAAAAAACGGCACGAGGATTTCCGTGTCGGCGTGCAGCACTCCGGCGCTACGCATGCAGCCTCCAGTGTTGCTCGGAGATACGTTGCAGACACAGGCGCAGTTCGCCTTCCAGTGCGCGGTCTTCGATGACCGGCGGGAAGTCTTTGGACAGCTTTTCGTGCATGGCGGCCAGCGAAGGGGGCAGCGCACGCGCGTCTGCATCGCGACCGCGCAGCCAGACGCCCTGATTGGCCGCGAGCAACGTGGCGGCGGCGACCTGCTCGGTCAGCTCCAGCACGCGGATCGCGTCACGGGCGGCGATGGTGCCCATGCTCACCTTGTCCTGGTTGTGGCACTCGGTGGAGCGCGAGAACACGCTGGCCGGCATGGTGTTTTTCAGCGCTTCGGCGGTCCAGGCGCTGGCGCCGATCTGCACGGCCTTGAAACCGTGGTTGATCATGGCGCGATCCGCCGGTGCGCCGGACAGGTTGCTCGGCAAACCATGGTTGTAGCGCTCGTCGACCAGCAGCGCGAGTTGCCGGTCGAGCAGGTCGGCGACGTTGGCCACCAGATTTTTCAGGCTGTCCATGGCGAACGCAATGTGCCCGCCGTAGAAGTGCCCGCCGTGCAACACGCGCTCGGCTTCGGCGTCGATGATCGGGTTGTCGTTGGCGCTGTTGAGTTCGGTCTCGATGAACGAGCGCAGCCAGTTCAGGCTGTCGGCCAGCACCCCGAGCACGTGCGGGGCGCAGCGCAGCGAGTAGCGATCCTGCAGACGATGCAGCGGCGCGGTCGGCGCGTCGATCGCCAGATCCTTGCGCAGCCACGCGGCGACTTGCATCTGCCCCGGATGCGGCTTGGCGGCGAACAGACGCTCGTCGAAGTGTTCCGGATTGCCTTGCAGCGCGACCACGTTGAGCGCGGTGATGCGCGTGGCCAGTTGCAGCAGATAGTCGGCGCGGGCGAAGGCCAGGCACGCAAGGCCGGTCATCACCGCCGTACCGTTCATCAACGCCAGCGCTTCTTTCGGGCGCAGCACCAAAGGCGTCCAGCCGAGTTCGCGATGCACGTCGGCAGCCTGGCGACGCTCGCCACGAAACAGCACTTCGCGCTCGCCGGACAGGGTCGCGGCGACGTAAGACAGCGGCGTCAGATCGCCGCTGGCGCCCACCGACCCTTCTTCCGGAATCAGCGGCAGGATGTCGTGTTCAAGGAAGGCGTGCAGGCGCTCCAGCAGTTCGATTCGCACCCCGGACACGCCGTGGCACAGCGACTGCAAACGCGCCGCCAGCACGGCGCGGGTGGCTTGCGCGTCAAGCAGTTTGCCGAGGCCGCAGCCGTGGAAGGTGTAGAGATGACGCGGCAGTGCCTCGACGTGATGCAGCGGCACCGCGACCACGCAGGAATCACCGTAACCGGTGGTCACGCCGTAGATCACGCCTTCCTTGTCCAGCAGCGAATCGAGGAACCGCGCGCCCTTGGCGATGCGCTCGCGGTAGGCGGCGTCGTTCTGCAACTGCGCGGGCGCCTGACGGTTGGCCAGGGCCAGCACGTCTTCGATGCGCAAAGGGCGTTCGCCGAAGGTTACCGGCTCATGGGTTGGCGTCGTCATCGGTCTTCCAGAAAGGGTAAAAGTTGAACCATTGGTGCGGGGCTTCGAGGCAATAGTGACTCAGGCGCTGCGCATAGCGGGTGGCCCACTGATGAATGACCTGCTCGCGCTCGCGGCGTGTCCACGTCACGCTGTCGGCGAACGGCTCAAGGGTCAGGCGATAGTGGCCGTCCGGTTGTTTCAGGCACATCAGCAGATTGACCGGGCATTTGAGCAAACCGGCCAGCAGCCACGGCCCCTGCGGGAACGGCGCCGGGTGGCCGAGAAAGTCCACGGTGACGCTGCGTCCGCCGTGCAACGGCACGCGGTCGCCGGCAATCGCCAGCCATTCGCCGCGCTCCAGGCGTTCGTGCAGTTGCAGCATGATCACCGGGTCCAGTTCGCTGACCTGGATCAGCCGCAGGTTGGTCGCCCCGGCCTCGCCCAGCAGACGATTGAACTGCTCGGCGTGCTTGGTGTGCACCAGCACGTTCATGGTGACCTTTTCGCCGATCTCCGCCAGCGCCCGGCACACCTCGAGGTTACCCAGGTGCGCGCCGACCAGCAGTTGCCCGCGACTGCCGCGCAACTGATTGCGCAGCAGTGCCGGGTCGATGATTTCGATCTGCTCGATGCGCAGCTTGCCGTTCCACACGTCGAGCTTGTCGAGCAGCGAATCGGCGAACGCCATGAACTGGCGGAACACGCGCCAGTAACTCGGGAGCAATTCGGCGCGGTTGCTCCAGTCGGCCAGCCGTTGCTGGTATTGCCAGGCACTGTTGCGCGCGGTGCGGCCGAACAGGAAGAAGTACAGAACGATGCCGTACAGCAACGGACTGAGCAAACGCCGGCCAAGCACCTTGGCGGCGAATGCAGTGAATTTCATCAGCAGGAAACTGCCGCGCTCTTCGCGGTCGGCCCAGTGCTTTTTTTCGGTCTCGACGCTCATGTGCGCCACCGGCGCCAGAGGATGACGGGCAGGCGCAGCAACATGCCGAAGAACAACCGTGTATGCATGCTGGAAATCAGCGCGTTGTCATGGAACAGGCGGAAGTGTGAAACGCCGTCCAGCGGGTAGTGCACGCTGGTTTGCAGCCAGCGCATGGGCTGGTTGCGCCACGCCAAGCGCACGAGGATGTCCGAGTCGAAATCCATGCGTTTGCCGATTTTCGCCGAGTCGATCAGCGCCAGCGTCGGGGCCAGCGGATACACGCGAAAACCGCACATCGAATCGCGGATCTGCAGCGACAGCGTGTTGATCCAGACCATCACGTGGGTCAGATAACGCGCGTACAAACGGCCCTTGGGCACGCTCTCGTCGAACAACGGATAACCGCAGATCATCGCCTCTGGATGGGCACGGGACTCTTCGACGAAACGCGCGACGTCGTGCAGGTCGTGCTGACCATCGGCGTCAACCTGCAGAGCATGGGTGAAGCCCAGACGCGCCGCTTCGCGCAGGCCGGTCATCACCGCGCCGCCCTTGCCCTGATTGAGGGTCAGACGCACCAGATGCACATGGTCGCGTTCGGCCAGCGCATCCAGCACTTTCGCGCAGGACGGGGCGCTGGCGTCGTCCACCAGAATGCACGGCAAACCTTGGGCGAGCAGGGCGTCGACCACGGTGCCGATCGCGGTTTCGTGGTTGTAGACCGGGATCACGGCGCAGGGGTTATGCATTGAACACATCCCCACTGTGGCGAGGGAGCTTGCTCCCGCTGGGC
>NZ_QAIK01000195.1:14396-25639 GCF_003061005.1 Pseudomonas sp. HMWF021
CTTGCCGCGCTCGGGATCGAAACGCAGGTGCAGCTGGATTTCATCGCCGGGGCGCACCAGTTGCTGGAATTTCAGCACTTCCATGCCGGCGAATTTGCCGGGCAGGTTCAGCAGTTGCTGACCGAGTTTCAGCGCCCATTCGACTTGCACCACGCCGGGCAGCACCGGGGCTTTGGGGAAGTGGCCGCTGAAGTAGGCCAGATCCGGCGGAACACTCAGTTGCAGACTCCATTCGCCGTCGGTTTCGACCTGTTCCAGCACCTCGGGTGCCTTCGGTCTCGGTGCCAGCAGCAGGGCTTCGATGTCGGCCTGCGGCAGCTTGCCCTGGCTGTTCAGCGGCAGTTGCCGCACCAGACGCCAGCGCCGGGGCAAGGCCAGGGCTTCGCAATGCTCGCTCAGATGTTTGCGCAGCGCTTCGGTCAGGCTGCGGCGGCCGTGTTCGCGCAAGGCGAACAGACCGTCCTCGCTGAGCACCAGCAGCGCCCCGAGCACTGCGCGGTTTTCCTGGACCACGCCCAGCCGCGCTTCGGCAACCCAGGCATGGGCGACCAGCGCCTGCTCCAGCATCGGCAGGGAGATGCGCTTCTCTTCGAGTTTGACGATGCGGTCCAGCCGCCCCAGCAATTCAAAGCGGCCGTCTGCTGCGATGCGTGCGGCGTCGGCGGTGTGTTCGACATGTCCGGCCGGCAGGTAGGGCGAGGCGATCAGCAGAGCGCCGTCGCTGTCCTGGCTCAGTTCCACCCCGGCGAAGGGTTGCCACAGGCTCTCGCCCTGACGCCAGGCGATGCCGCCGGTTTCCGAGCTGCCGAGGATTTCCGTCGGCCACTGTTGCAAACGATCATGCAGGCTTTGCGCGGCATCTGCCGGTAATGCGCCGCCGGAGGAAAACACCCGACGCACGGCGCTCAGGGCCGGCCAGTCGAGGTTGTCGCCCATCCGTTTGAGCAGGGCTGGACTGCCGACCCAGGCGAAGGCCGGGTGCTCGCGGCTGGCGCGCTGCAGATCTTCCGGGAATGGCAGTTGCCTGCGCACGAACGGACGCCCGGCGCACAGCGGCCACAACACGCGGAACAGCAAACCATAGATGTGCTGGGTGGCGACGCTGCCGATGATCCAGGCCTCACCCAGATCCGCGCCCCACAGTTGCTCCAGTGCCTCGACTTCGTTGGCCAGTTGGCGCAACGTCTTGTCGATGCGCTTGGGCTCACCGCTGGAGCCGGAGGTGCACAGGCTCAGGCGGCACTGCTCGAGATCCAGTTCAACGCCGGGCAGGGCAGGCTGCAGCAGATCGCTCAGGTGAGCGTCATCGGGATGATCGCTCAGCCACAGATCGACTTCGCTCGACCAGCGCTGGCGGGTCTGCGCTTGCAGGTCCGAGGGCAACAGCACACTGACACCGGCACGCCAGGCACCGAGCAGTGCGATGGCGAGGTCGGCGGCGTCTTCCAGATGTACAGCCATGCGCTGCACATTGCGCACTTGCAGGCCGGCGGCAACGCTCAGCGCCTGCTCGCGAAGTTGTATGTGATCGAGGGCCGGGGCGGCGCTGATCGCACGCTCCGGCAGGGCCTTGAGCAACAGTTGCTCAAGTTTTATCCAGTTCATTTACGGCCTCTCACCCGTTGTCGTATTAGCCATTCAATGGCAAACATCAGGCCGATCAATCCATAGGAAATCAGGCCGGTGTACAACATCCACCAATGCAGCGGCGCCCACAGGGTCAGGAGCGCGGCGCACAAACCGTTGCAGAAGAAAAACACGCTCCAGGCCACGGTGACCTGGCGGGTGTAGCGGATGGCTTCGGGCGGCAGTTGCGGCTCGCGCAGCCGCGCCAGACGCTCGACCATCGGCGGTCCGTATTTCAGGCTCAGGCTGAACAGCACCAGCATGAAGCCGCTGATCAGCACCGGATACCAGCGCAGCAACAGCGGACTGTCGAACACCGCCAGCAGCAGGCAGAACACGATCGCCACGCAGGCCATCCAGCGGCTGCCGGGTTTGCGCTCACCGGTCAGTGCGCGTGCCAGCCACAGGCCGCCCAGCAGCAGGCCGAACTGCCACGGGGCGAAGTGCTCCATGCCGAAATACACCGCAAAGGGGTACAGCAGGCCTGCCAGCAGCAGGCCCAGGCCGATCAATCGGCTCATGCGGCCGGTTGAACCAGGCGGTAGACCGCCTCAACCACGTCACCGACAGTGCGCACCGACTTGAATTCCTCGGCGGCGATTTTCTTGCCGGTCTGGCGTTTGATGTGATCGATCAGGTCGACTGCGTCGATGCTGTCGATCTCCAGATCCTGATACAGGTTGGACTCCAGGCTGATGCGCGCCGGATCCAGTTCGAACAGCTCGACCAAGGCATCGCGCAGGGTGTTGAAAATGTCGTCACGAGTTTGCATGGTCCGGTCTCAAGCTGCCTGTTTTGCCGTGACGAACGCCGCAAGGCTCGCCACGTTGGTGAAGTGGTTACGGGTGTCTTTGGCGTCGGCGTCGATCTTGATGCCGTACTTTTTCTGGATCGCCAGACCCAGCTCCAGTGCGTCGACGGAGTCCAGGCCCAGGCCTTCGCCAAACAGCGTCTGCTCATCGCCGATGTCGTCGACGCTGATGTCTTCGAGGCCCAGGGCGTCGATGATCAGCAGTTTTATTTCACGGTGCAGATCGCTCATCTTCGGCGAGCTCCTTGATGTAGTAAGAGTGCAAATAATCGTTGAGCTTGCGCGAGGCCTGCGGGGCCGGGCCTTGCATTGCGAAAGTCTGTGGGTCTATATCGGCCCCGACACGAAAACTGAAGTGCACGCGGCGGCGGGGGATGCGATACCAGGGTTCGGCCTTGGTCAAAGTGGTCGGGCTGACCTTGATGACCACCGGTGTAAGGAGTTTCGCACCGCGCAGGGCAATCGCCGCAGCCCCCCGATGAAAGGCCGGCGCCTGACCGGGTTGCGTGCGGGTGCCTTCGGGAAAAATGATCAGGGTCTGGCCGTTTTGCAGGCACTCGGCAGCGGCGTCGAGCATTTCCATGCTGCCGTCATTGCTGATGTATTCGGTGCTGCGCAGCGGGCCACGGGTGAAGGGGTTTTCCCACAGGTTTTTCTTCACCACGCAATTGGCATGGCGCACCAGGCCGATCAGGAACACCACATCGATCAGCGACGGGTGGTTGGCGATGATCATCTGGCCCGGCCGGCCGAGGCGCTCAGCCCCTTGAATGTCATACGTCAGCACGCCGGTACGGGCCATGAACCGCACGAAAAACCAGAACAGCCGACTGACGGTCAGCCGCGCGCGCTGGCGATGCTTGAGCGCGTCACCCGGCAAACAGCCCAGCAGCGGAAATACCAGCAGCCGCAGGCACAGCCCGCCCAGCCCGAACAGGGCAAAACTTGCGGCAGTGGCCAGCAAGCGCCAGTAATAGGCGTCGCGGTTCTTTTCGCTCACGGGTTGCGTTGCCAGGTCCATACACGATTTTTCCAGGCATGTTGGCAATGGGATTGCTGGCCGAGCAGGGTGCGCACCAGATTGAGCGCGTGTGGCCAGTGCGCTTTGGACACTGCTTCCTGGCCGCTGTTCAGGGTCAGCCGCCAGTCGGTACCGGGGGTGAGCAACAGGCCCAGCGCATAAGGGAAGGGCACGTCGTCGACCCACTGCGAATAAGCCTGGGGTGGCTGTTCTTCAGTGATGATCAGCAGCACTGCCGGCGCGCCTTCGCCGAGCAGGGCCGCGGCTTCCAGCATGCCATGTTCCAGGCCATCGCCCGCCGCCGCGAGGGCGGTCATTTCGCTGGTTTCGCCGCGCATGATCGACCACAGACCAATGATCGCGTTGTGCACCGACAGGCTGAACTGGGTCGGCGACAACGGCTCGTCTTTCGCCAGATCACTGAGGATTTCGAAGGTGCGCGGGGTTTCGCCGTGGCGCGACACAAACACCAGCGGCAAATGTTCGTGCCCTTCGGCCAATGGCCAGCCGACACTGAAAGCCATGCGCGCCAGACGGCTGAGTCGACGGCGCTGCATGGCTGGCAGAAACGACACATCGGGCGCGGCATCACTGCTCTGGAGCACGACCGGTTGTCGGCTCCAGGCCTGCCAGGCGTCCACGCTGTCGAGCCCTGGGGCCCACGCGCGCCATTGGGCGATGTTGAAGTTGATCACGGCATTTATCCCGCCCCTGCGGGCCTGTATTGACGCGTTGAGTCGCCAAAGCCGCAGCCGGGCTGTGCTGACGTTACCGGACGCGGCGTGGCGTCTGACGTTCGGGTGGCGCGCATTATCCCGGTGCGACGAGTGTGTAGCAAATACTGGTTACATTTTGCGCAGTGAAATGTACCGATCGGTTCGTGGAAAAACTGTCAATTAGCCATTATCCAGATTGGCACAGGCCTGTCTGTCGGGTATCTCGGCGATCAATGACGGTTTTTGCTCTGTTGTGGTGGGGATATTTGCACCTGACTCTGTAGTCCGGGTCGTTGAAGGTAGCGAAGCGCACGCGCAGACAACTACACTCGGTCATTCTTTGATACACGGAGGTTTTGTCATGCGGCGCGTGGTGTTCAATCAGAAAGGTGGCGTGGGCAAATCCAGCATTGCCTGCAATCTGGCGGCGGTCAGCGCCAGCGAAGGCTATCGCACGCTGTTGGTGGATCTCGATGCCCAGGCCAACTCCACTCAGTATCTGACGGGGCTCACCGGCGATGACATACCGATGGGCATTGCCGACTTCTTCAAGCAGACCCTGTCTTCCGGGCCGTTCTCGAAGAAAAACCAGGCCGACATCTACGAAACCCCGTTCGACAACCTGCACATCATCACCGCCACCGCTGAGCTGGCCGATCTGCAGCCCAAGCTTGAGGCCAAACACAAGATCAACAAGCTGCGCAAATTGCTGGATGAGCTGGACGGCGAATACGACCGGATTTATCTCGATACGCCGCCAGCGCTGAATTTTTATGCGGTGTCGGCGCTGATCGCCGCCGATCGCGTGCTGATTCCCTTCGATTGCGACAGCTTCTCGCGCCAGGCGCTATACGGGCTATTGGCGGAGATCGAAGAGTTGAAGGAAGACCACAACGATGGCCTGGAAGTCGAAGGCATTGTGGTTAACCAGTTTCAGGCCCGGGCCAGCCTGCCGCAACAGATGCTCGATGAATTGATCGCCGAGGGCTTGCCAGTGCTGCCGGTGTATCTGAGCAGCTCGGTGCGCATGCGCGAGTCGCACCAGGCCAGCACCCCGCTGATCCACCTCGACCCACGGCACAAGCTGACGCAGCAGTTCGTCGAACTGCACAATCTGCTCGAAGACCACTGATTTTCCTGTGGGAGCGAGCCTGCTCGCGAAGAGGCCAGCACGTTCAACATCTCTGGTGACTGAACGGGCGCCTTCGCGAGCAGGCTCGCTCCCACATTGGGTTCTCCGGAGGGTCAGATGCCCTGGCTACGCAGCCACGCCATCAACTGCGGCAACGGAAACGCCCCGCTCTGGCGCGCCACTTCCCGACCGTTCTTGAACAGAATCAAGCTCGGAATCGAGCGAATCCCCAACTGCGCCGACAACTGCTGATTAGCCTCGCTGTCGAGCTTGGCCAGCCGGCACTTGCCCGCCAACTGCGCCGCCGCCTGCTCGAACACCGGCGCGAACGATTTACACGGCCCGCACCAGTCCGCCCACACATCCACCAATAGCGGCAGATCGCCCTTGATCTGGCTGGCGTAATCGCCTTGCTTGAGTTCGAACGGCTTGCTCAACAGCACCGCGGATTTGCAGCGCCCGCATTTTGGCTGGTCGGCGAGGCGTTCGGCGGGGATGCGGTTGAGGCCGTTGCAGGCGGGGCAGGGGATGAGGAGTGGAGTGGTCATGAGCGAGGTCCAGTGAAGGGCGATAAACCCTAATTGGAGACGTTTGCTCATATTTTCAATCATGCGGATTTCAATGTTGGATCTAGGCTGAGTCGTACCGAAGCAGACCGTTGGTCTGCGTGGATGTATCGCAAGTTGCGATAATTTTATTTTGTGATTAACTCCCCATAGCAGAATGCGATAAGGATGTTGCATGCATGTGTTCAGTGAAAAACCCATTCGAGAGGCCAAGGAGCAGTGGCCACAGGCAGCAAGCGCGCTAGCGCAATGGTTTCGTCTGGCAAGCAGGAGTTATCCAAAGGACTTTGCGGCAATGAAGTCGATATTTCCTGCCACCGACAAGGTGGGTGATCTCCACGTTTTCGACATTGGTGGCAACAAACTGAGGCTAATCGCTTTTGTCAGTTATCGGTCACAAAGGCTCTACATCAAGCATGTGCTCGACCGCCGCGAATACGATCGGGGCAAATGGAAGGAGGGAAAGGTATGAGTAGTTTGATCAAGACAGTTGCCGAGCACTGGGAGTTTGTCTCTCCGTTGCTGCGAAAACCGAAAAATGAAGAGGATTACGACGCCTTGGTTCAGGCCGTCGACGAGATCCTTGAGATAACCGGTGATGATGGCTCGCACCCACTCGCGAGTCTGCTGGACATCATCAGTGACTGGATTGCCGAGTGGGATCGCACACACCATCCGATGGCCGATGCGAGCGGAGAAGAGGTCCTCGGCTACATGATGCGCGAACATGGTCTGACTCAAAGCGATCTGCCGGGTGTGGGTACTCAATCCGTTGTTTCAGAAATTCTGAACGGCAAGCGCAAATTGAACCTGCGGCAGGTTCGCTGGTTGGCCGACTACTTCAAGGTGCCTGTAGAGGTGTTCATCTAGTCTGCCTCAAGACGAACAACTGATCTCCAGATGCTTGCCCCACTCCGGTGGCCGCTCGGCGTAACCTTCCATCCCCGGCTGCTCGTCGAACGGCTTGCTCAGCACCGAATGCAGCCGGCGCACCTCGGAGTAGTCGCCTTGTTCGGCGGCGTCGATGGCTTTTTGCGCCAGATAGTTGCGCAGGATGTACAACGGATTGACCGCGTGCATGCGCGCCCGGCGTTGTTCCTGATCGCTGTCGCCATCGCGGGCAACCCGTGCTACGTAACGCTCGCCCCAGGCATCGAAGCCTTTGATGTCGACGAAGTCATCGCGCAAGTGGGCGACAGCTTTTTCGGCTGACTCTTGGCCCAAGTGACGGAAGAACAACGTGTAGTCGACGCCGCTGTTCTGCATCAGCTGCAGCAGGTCTTCGAGCAGTTTCTGGTCGTCGTCTTCGGCGGTGGTGAAGCCGAGGCGGCGGCGCATCAGGTCAAGGTAATGCGCCTGGAACAGTGGCAGGTACAGGCCGAGGGCTTCGCGCAGGGCCTCGACGCTGATGAACGGCGTCAGGGCCTGAGCCAGGGCGCTGAGGTTCCACTGGCCGATCGGCACCTGGTTGCTGAACGAGTAGCGGCCCTGATCATCGGAGTGGTTGCAGATGAAGTTGGCGTCAAAGTCGTCGAGGAAGGCGAACGGGCCGAAGTCGAATGTGATGCCGAGGATCGACATGTTGTCGGTGTTCATCACTCCGTGGCAGAAGCCGTAGGCCTGCCACTTGGCGATCAGTTCAGCATTGCGTTCGACGATTTCGCGAAACATCGCCAGATACGGTTCCGGCTGCTCCAGGCATTCGGGGAAGTGCATCGCCAATACGTGTTCGCCGAGCAATTTCTGCTGCTCGGGGCGCTTGGTGTAGTAGAAATATTCGAAGTGGCCGAAGCGGATGTGGCTCGGCGCCAGACGCAGCACCATCGCCGCACGCTCCTGCTTCTCGCGCCAAACCGGGGTGTCAGAGCCGATTACGCAGGCCGCGCGCGAAGACGGAATGTTCAGCGCGTGCAGCGCCTCGGAGGCGAGGAATTCACGGATCGACGAACGCAACACCGCGCGGCCATCGCCCATGCGCGAAAACGGCGTCTGCCCGGCACCCTTCAGATGCAGGTCCCAGTGTTCGCCGGCGTTGTTGTAGACCTCGCCGAGCAACAGCCCGCGACCATCGCCCAGTTGCGGCGTGTAGCCGCCGAACTGGTGCCCGGAATAGACCATCGCCCGTGGCTCGGCATCGGCCCACAACTTGTGGCCGCCGAACAGCTCGGCAAACTCTTGAGTGTCAGCCGTTGTCGGGTCGAGATCGAGCAGGGCCAGCGCGGCGGGGCTGGCGACGACCAGACGCGGGTTGTCGATCGGCTCGGGCAGCACATGGGCGGAAAACGCATCACCCAGGCGGGCGAAGCGGTTGTCGAAGGTCAGTTCGTCGAGGGCTTTCACGGGCCGGCTCCAGCAGAATGTCCGAGCATTCTGCTGGGATCAGACCGGTTAGTCGAGTTTGGCTGGCGGCGGCTCTTGCAGCGGCTTTTGCTCACCGCTGATCGGCACGATGGTTTTGTTCTCGTCCTCGATGGGCACCAACTTGTATTCCTGGCCATGAAGGTTTTTCAGGTAAACCTCCATCTGGCGGAACGAGATGTTGATGTGCTGCTTCTTGAATTCGCGATTGATGAAGCGGTTCACCTCGTCGATCACCGGATTGCGGTCACCGAGGTCACGCACGTGCATGCGCAGTTCGTGGTCGAGGGTGCTTTCGCCGAAGTTGAGGAAGTACACGTGCGGCTCGGGCTCTTTGAGCACGCGCGGGTTTTCCCGGGCGGCCTTGAGCAGCAGTTCCTTGACCAGATCCAGGTCGGAGCCGTAATCGACGCCGAGTTTCAGGGTGACGCGGGTGATGGTGTCGGTCAGCGACCAGTTGATCAGCTGCCCGGTGATGAACGTCTTGTTCGGGACAATGATGTCCTTGCGGTCGAAGTCGGTGATGGTCGTGGCGCGGATGCGGATCTTGCTCACTGTGCCCGACAGGTTGCCGATGGTAATGGTGTCGCCGATCCGCACCGGGCGTTCGAACAGGATCATGATGCCGGAGATGAAGTTGGCGAAGATCTCCTGCATACCGAAACCGAGGCCCACCGACAGCGCTGCCACCAGCCACTGCAACTTGTCCCAGCTGACGCCGAGGGTCGACAGGGTCGAGACGAAACCGACGCCGGCGATCACGTAGGACAGCAGCGTCGTGGTCGCGTAAGCGCTGCCTTGGGCCAGGTTGAGTTTCGACAGCACGAACACTTCCAGCAGACCCGGCAAGTTGCGCGCCAGGGCGAACGTGATGCCGATGATGATCAGCGCGCCGAGCATGTCGCCGATGCTGATCGGCACCATGCTCATGTTGGCGCCGGTGCCGCTGGTGTATTCGTAAAGTGTGATGTTGTCCAGGTACGAGAACACCGAAATCAGGTCAGCCCAGACCCAGTACAGCGCGGCGATGAAGCCGCCGAGCAGGGCCAGACGGATCAGGCGCAGGGACTGTTCGTTGACCTTTTCGATATCCAGCGTCGGCTCTTCGATAACCGCTTCGCCGTCGCCGGCCTCTTTCGCCGCCTGACGCTTGGCCAGGGCGCGCTGGTAGGCCAGACGTCGTGCGGCGACCGCCAGACCACGAACGAACGTGGCTTCGATCACCAGCCAGAACATCAGCAGGTACAGGGTGTTGATCAACCGGTCGCTGAGTTTCAGCGCGGTGTAGTAGTAGCCGAAGCATACCGCGACGAACAGGGCGATCGGCAGCAGGGTGAACATCACACCCACGGCCTTGCGGAACAACGAGGTGTTTTCGTGCGCCGGGCTGCTGATCAGCAGGCGGCTGAGCAGCCATGCCATCAGCGCGTAGCAGGTCAATACCACCGGCATGCCGAGCACGTCGTCGGCCAGCGCCGCCGGTTGCAGCTCGGCGACGGCCACCACGGTCACCAGCGCCATCACCACCAGCCCGAGGCGACGGATCCAGCCCTGCAGGAACTCGACCTGCGGCTTGTCCCAGCGGAAGTGCAACTCGGCCACGCCGCCCGGCGAAAGAATCCGGTAGGCGGTGTAGAACACCAGCCACGCCTGACCCATTTGCAGCAACGCCGCGCCCATGTTGGCGTTTTGCCCGCGGGCATCGATCTGCAGGGCCAGACCGCACAGGCCCAGGCCCAGCGCCACTGGCATCGCCAGCAGAATATTGATCAGGATCGCCTGCGGCGTATGCCACTGGCTGTCACGCTTGAAGTGCCCGATGTCCTGGTGAACCTTGTTCAGTCGTGCGTACAGCGCCTTGCGCCGCCACAGCAGAGCGCCGATCAACAGGGCCAGCGGCAGGAACAGCAGCGGACGCTGGGTCAGGCCATCGGTCAGCTCGCTCAGGCTGGAAGCCAGCGGCAGGGTATCGATCTGACGTTTGAGCCGCTCCGGCACGCTGCGTATCCATTCAGCGTCCAGCGGCTTGTTGCTGGGAATCCAGAACATCTGCTCATCGAGGGTCGCGCGCAGGCTTTGCGCGGTACTCAACAATTGTTTCTGGTTGAGTTGCAGGGTGATCGATTCGTTGAGCATGGCGCTCAATTCGCGGTTCAGGCGTTCGAGCAGGTCGGCACGGGTGTTGGCCAGATCCAGCAGGCTTTTGCGCAGTTGCGGAGTGACCTGTTCCGGCGGTTGCGTGGTCAGCAGGTTGTCGACATAGGCAGACGGATTGCTCAGTTGCTCACGCTGCTGACTGACGTCGAATTGCCACAGGCGAATGTCGGCGATCTGATCCGCCAGGTCCCGGTCGACCTTGAGTCGCGGCAGCGCCTGCTTCTGCTTATAGAGAATCTTCGACAGTAGCAGGCTGCCCTTGAGCACGTTGATCTGCTCGTCGAGGGCCGAGTCGCTCTGGGTCAGGCTGTCGAGTTGCTGTTTGGTCTGCAGATTCTGCTGGGTGACTTCGTTGAGGCGGTCAGTGCTCTTGAGCAGGTAGTCGGAAAGCTTGAGGTTGGCCGCGCTTTCGATGGCAAGCAGACTGCTGCCGCCGGCCTTCTGTGCTTCGATCGACTGCTGGGTGACGGTTTCCTGCGACTGCGCCAGACGCTTCTGGTTGATCAGTGTTTGCAGTTCCTGGATCTCGCGGTCGAGGCGGTCGGCTTTCTCCGAGAGCAGGTCATGCTGGCTGTTGCCCAGATCCTGCAACTGGCTGTTGCCGGCCAGTTCCTGGCGGCGCAGCGGAATCAGTGCGTTCAGCGCCGCGAGCTCGGCGTTCAGTTGGTCGCGCTGCTCGGCACTGACGGTCTTGCCGCTGTCCTTGCCGGACTTGAGGATGTTGTTGATCTGCTGAATGCGCGTCTGGCTGGCGGAGATTTCCGCCTGCGCACGCTCGGGGCGGGTCTGCGCGGTGATGATCAGGCTGTTGGCGTCGGCCAGAGCCTTTTGCAGATCGCTTTGCTGGGTCGAGCGG
>NZ_QAIK01000065.1 GCF_003061005.1 Pseudomonas sp. HMWF021
GGTTGTGGCTGCTGCTGCCATCCTGGGCGCGCATGACCGATTTGCCCCAGCCGGTTTCCAGCGCGGCTTGCGCCACCAGATAACGCGGATCGACGCCGATGCGGGCGGCGGCTTCTTTGGCCATCGGCAGCATGGTGTTGACGAATTCGTCGGCGGAGCTGAAAGCGCGTTTGGCCGGTGCCAGTGGAATCTGCGCCATGGCCCGACCGTAAATCTGCATCTGCCCGCCGGACGCTTTTGCGTCTTCGGCGCGGCTCAGCCAGTCGCCGTTGTACAGCGGGCCGGCGCCGGTGGCCGCAGTGGTCGCGGCGCGTTGCGGCAATGCATTGGCGGCAGTCGGCGTGGCCGACGGCACCAGACCGGCGAGCAAACGATCGGCCAGCTTCGGCGGCAGCGCCAGACGCCGCTTGTTGATCATCGCCATGTCATTGCTGTGCGAGGCTTCGCTATTGGCGACACGCCCGGAACGCGAGGCCCACAACGGACGTTCGCCATTGAGCCGTGACAACGGTCCATGGGTGGCAGTCGTGCCGGCCGCAATCGGTGTCTGCACGGCGGCGGCTTTCGCGGCTTCCTGCTTGGCGGCGGACGCAGCTGCTGCCTCACCCGGCGCCAGTGGTTTGTTCCTCGACATCTGCTTCATCAGCACGTCGGCCAGACCGATACCGCCGCCCTCGCGGGACAGCGACACCGCCAGTTGCTGGTCGTACATTTCCTGATATTGCTTGGCCGCCGGGGTGTTCATCGGGTTGTCTTTACCCAGTGCCTCGGTGGCCGAACGCATCGACTTGAGCATTTCGCCAAGGAACAGCGATTCGAATTCCTGCGCCACCTTGCGCATGTTCGCATCGCTGTTCTTGTCGCCGACCTTTAGCTGGTTCAGGCGATTGAGGTCGGAGTACGAACCCGAATCGCCAGTGCCCACCAGACTGCCTTTGCGCATATCCATGGTCGCCGTCCTCAGATCACGATCAAGTCGGCTTGCAACGCGCCGGCCTGCTTGAGTGCTTCGAGAATGGCCATCAGGTCACCCGGTGCCGCGCCGACCTGGTTCACCGCCCGCACGATCTCGTCGAGTGTGGTGCCCGGGCCGAATTTGAACATCGGCTTGGCCTCCTGCTCGGCGTTCACACGCGAACGCGGAACCACAGCGGTCTGGCCGTTGGACAGCGGGCCTGGCTGGCTGACGATCGGGTCTTCGGTGATGGTCACGGTCAGGCTGCCGTGGGTCACGGCGGCCGGCGAGACTTTCACGTTCTGGCCGATGACGATGGTGCCGGTACGCGAGTTGATGATGACTTTCGCCACCGCCTGACCCGGGTCGACTTCAAGGTTTTCGAGGATCGACAGATAGTCGACGCGTTGGCTCGGATCCAGCGGCGCGGTCACACGGATCGAGCCGCCGTCGATGGCCTGCGCCACGCCAGGGCCGAGCATGTCGTTGATCTTGTCGACGATGCGCTTGGCGGTGGTGAAGTCGGAGCGGTTGAGGTTCAGCGTCAGGCTGTTGCCCTGGTTGAAACCGCTCGGCACCGAACGTTCTACCGACGCACCACCCGGAATGCGACCGGCCGACGGAACGTTGACGGTGATCTTCGAGCCGTCACGCCCTTCGGCATCGAAACCACCGACCACCAGGTTGCCCTGAGCGATGGCGTAGACGTTGCCGTCGATACCCTTGAGCGGGGTCAGCAACAGGGTACCGCCGCGCAGGCTCTTGGAGTTACCGATCGAAGACACGGTGATGTCGACCTGCTGACCCGGTTTGGCGAACGCCGGCAGATCGGCACTCACCGACACCGCCGCGACGTTTTTCAACTGCACGTTGCCCGATCCCGGCGGCACCTTGATGCCGAACTGCGAGAGCATGTTGTTGAAGGTCTGCAGGGTGAACGGGGTCTGCGTCGTCTGGTCGCCGGTGCCGTTAAGCCCGACCACCAGGCCGTAACCGATCAACTGGTTGGAACGCACGCCGGAAATGCTGGCGATATCTTTCAGCCGCTCGGCGTGGGCACCAAAGGCTGCGGACATCATGGCCGCCGCCAGCATGAAGCTTTTCAGATTCAACGTAGCCACCTAGAAAGGGAACAGCGGGCTGAGGAAGAAACGGTCGAACCAGCCTGGCTGACTCGCATCGGCAAACGAACCGGTGCCCGAGTAGGTGATGCGCGCATCGGCGACACGGGTCGACGACACGGTGTTGTCGGTGGCGATGTCATCGGCACGCACAAGACCTGCGATCCGCACCAGCTCGTCGCCGGTGTTGAGGGTCATCCACTTCTCGCCGCGCACGGCGATGATGCCGTTGGGCAGCACGTCCGCCACGGTCACGGTGATCGAACCGGTCAGGGTGTTGCCCTGCGCCGCCTTGCTGTCACCCTTGGTCGCGCGGTCGCCGCTGTAGCCGACGTCGAGGCTCAGGTCATTGCCACCCAACGGGTTGTTGGTGGTGCCACTGCCGCCGAACAGCGAAGTCAGGCCGATGCCGGTCTTGCTGTTCTTGGCCACTTGCGAGTTGGCGTTCTTGCTGGCCTGAGTCTTCTCGTTCAGGGTAATGGTGATGATGTCACCGACCCGGAAGGCCTTGCGGTCGCTGTACAGGTTCTGCTCGAAGCCGGCCTGATAGATCGAGCCGTTGTTGGCCGCCGCCGGCAATGGCGTGCGCGGCAACACCGGAGCGTAATAAGGGTCATTGGGCTTGGGCGTCGGTGCGACGCAGCCCGCGAGCGAGACGACCCCACCCAATGCCAGAACAGATACGAAGCGTTTCATGACCCTACCTCACGGTGTTGCTGGCGGCCTCAGGCCGCCCCATAGACTTGATTACAGATTCTGCGTTACGAACGAGAGCATCTGGTCAGCGGTGGAGATCACCTTGGAGTTCATCTCGTAGGCGCGCTGAGTGGTGATCATGTTGACCATCTCTTCAACGGTGCTGACGTTGGAACCTTCCAGGGTGTTCTGCAGCGTGGTACCGAAACCGTTCAGGCCCGGGGTGCCGATTTGCGGCGCGCCGGAAGCAGCGGTTTCCAGGAACAGGTTGTTGCCCACTGCCTGCAGACCGGCCGGGTTGATGAAGTCGGCGGTTTGCAGGTTGCCGATCACCTGAGCGGCCGGGTTGCCTGGCACAGTGATCGACACGGTGCCGTCGGTGCCGACGGTGAAGCTCTGGGCGTTGTTCGGGATGACGATGGCCGGTTCCAGGGCGAAACCGCTGGCGTTGACGATCTGGCCATTGGAGTCGAGGTGGAAAGTACCGTCACGGGTGTAGGACGTGGTGCCGTCCGGCTGCAGGATCTGGAAGAAACCGCGACCGTCGATGGCCATGTCCAGCGGCTGTTCGGTGGTTTGCAGGCTGCCAGCGGTGAAGTTTTTCTGCGTACCGACGATGCGCACACCGGTACCCAGTTGCAGACCCGACGGCAGTTCGCTGTCCTGGGTCGACTGGGCGCCTGGCTGACGCTTGATCTGGTACAGCAGGTCCTGGAATTCGGCACGGTCACGTTTGAAACCCGTGGTCGAGACGTTCGCCAGGTTGTTGGAAATGGTGGTCAGGTTGGTGTCCTGGGCGGACAGACCGGTTTTGGCAACCCATAGAGCCGGAAGCATTCGATTCTCCTCGTGCGCCTGTTTTACGGCGCGACGTTCTGATAATTAGCTGATCTGCAAGACCCGAGCCATGGCCTGGTCGTCGTCTTTGGCGGTGTTCATCATCTTGACGTGCAACTCGAACTGCTTGGCCAGGGCCAGCACCGAGGTCATTTCTTCCACGGCGTTGACGTTGCTCGACTCGAGGAAACCCGACACCAGTTTGACGTTGGCATCGGCCGGCGCCGGCTGGCCGTCCTTGGTGTAGATCGAGCCGTCGAGGCCTTTGTTGAGGTTCTTGATGTCCGGGTTGACCAGTTTGATCCGGTCGACTTCCGCCATGACGCGCGGGCCTTCGCCCATCGCACGAATACTGATGGTGCCGTCTTCACCGACCTCCACCTGCTGCTCCGGCGGCACGGCAATCGGCCCGCCATTGCCCATCACCGGCATGCCATTGCCGGCGCGCAGGACGCCAAGGGCGTCGATGTTGAGGCTGCCGGTGCGCACGTAGCTTTCGCCGCCGTTGGGGTTCTGCACGGCGATAAAGCCGTTGCCGGTCACGGCCACGTCGAGGTCACGGCCGGTCTGCACCAGCGAACCTGCGGTGAAGTCGGTGGCGGGCCGCTCGCTCATGGCAAACGCACGCGCCGGAAAGCTGTCACCGAACACCGGCATCGAACGCGCCTGCTCCAGGTCGCGCTGAAAACCATTGGTGGAGATGTTCGCCAGGTTGTTGGCATGGGCCTTTTGCGCCAGTGCGTTCTGACTGGCGCCGGTCATTGCCACATAAAGGTACTTGTCCACACTCTTTCCTCTGCATGCCGGACGTTTGCCGCCCACCGCTGTACTGCTGAGCCATAAGCAATTTGCAGACCAACTTTTTTCTGGCGGCTTGCGGCCCGGTAAACAAAGGACTTGAGGGGTTTTGCGGGGGAACTGGGAATGTATCGAAGTCGAAAAACCGGCGGTGTTATGCCGCTTGGCGGCAAAGGATCAAAAGATCGCAGCCTTCGGCAGCTCCTACATTGAAAATGCCTCCCCCTGTAGGAGCTGCGGTACGCTGCGATCTCTTGATCTCAAGCTTCAGAGTCTTTACCGACCTCATACTCACGGAGCTTATTAGCGATGGTGGTGTGCGAAACCCCCAACCGCTTGCCCAATTGCCGACTGCTCGGATGCTCGGAATACAGTCGCTCCAGCACCGCTTTTTCAAAGCGCCCGACGATCTCGTCCAGCCCGCCCTCCAGCGAGAAATCGCCAAGCGGCTGACGCACACCGTAATCCGGCAAGCGAATATGTTCGGCCTTGACCGTGCCGCCGTCGCACAGGGAAACCGCCTGAAACAGTACGTTTTCCAGCTGTCGCACGTTGCCCGGCCAGTGGTAATGGCTGAGGCGATCCATCGCCGCCGGCGCCAGTTTCGGCAGCGAGCAACCGATCTGCCGGCTGGCCTGATCGAGGAAATGCTCCACCAGCGGGGTCAAGCCGTCGAGGCATTCGCGCAGCGGCGGAATGTGCAGCGACAGCACGTTCAAGCGGTGATAAAGGTCTTGACGAAATTCGCCACGGGCGCACAGCTCGGACAAGTCGACCTGGGTCGCGCAGATCACCCGCACATCCAGATAGACCTCTTCATCACTGCCGACCCGCCGGAAGCAGCCGTCCTGCAGAAAGCGCAGCAATTTCACCTGCAAGCGCGGGCTCATTTCGCCGACGCCATCGAGAAACAGCGTACCGCCCGCCGTCAGCTCCAGCAGGCCAAGCTTGCCTTCGGCGCGCGCGCCTTCGAACGCGCCGGGGCCGTAGCCGAACAGTTCGGTCTCGGCCATCGACTCCGGCAGCCCTGCACAGTTAAGCGCCATCAACGGCGACTGCCCGCGCGGACTGGCGAGGTGGCAGGCACGCGCAAGCAACTCTTTGCCGGTGCCGGTTTCGCCTTCTATCAATAGCGGTGCATCCAGTGGCGCCATGCGTCGCGCTTCACGCACCACCGCCGCCATGACTTTCGAACTCTGGAAGATACTGTCGAAGCCGCGCAATTCCTGTTTGCGCACGTTATAGATGCGCTCGCCGACGCGATCGGCGCGGTGCAAGGTCAGCACGGCACCGGCCATGGCTTCACTGTCGTCGTGCTCCGACTGTAGTGGCGCGATGTCGGCGAGAAAGATGTCGCCCTTGACCTTGACGCGCATGCCGTTGATTCGCGATTTGTTGGCGCGCACCAGTTCCGGCAGGTCGAAATCCTCGGCGTAACGCGACAGCGGAATCCCCGGCACCTCGTCCACCCGCACCCCGAGCAACTGCGCCGCCGCGCGGTTGGCAGCGACGATCGAGCCACCCATGTCAATTGACAGCACCGGGAATTCCAGCGCCCCGAGCAACGCGTTCAACTCCATGTGCCGACGCTCGCTGGGCATCAGCCCGACGCGCTTGACCCCAAACACCCCGGCAATCGCCTCGAATTTGGGCCGCAACGCCTGGAACTGAATGTTGATCAGGTTCGGGCAGTGCAGGTAGATCGCATTGCCGTGCTCACCGCCGACCTCACCGCGCGCAACGTTGATCCCGTACTCCACCAACAAGTTGAGGATGTCGCGCAGGATGCCGATGCGGTTCTGGCAGTGGACTTTGATACGCATATAAAGAGGCCCGACAAGGATGAGGGGTTGAACACAATCCCTGTGGGAGCGGGCTTGCTCGCGAAGACGGTGTGTCAGTCGCCATTCATTCAGCTGACACACCGCTTTCGCGAGCAAGCCCGCTCCCACAAGGTTTCGTGGCGCGCTTTGGTCTCACTTTTCTGTCGAGGCGCGCAGATTGTTGTCAAGATTATGTGACAGCAACCGCCGTTTTCAAACCTGCAAATCACCGCAAACGCGAGATACGCGCCAAAGCGTAACGTTTTTTTTACGAAATCCAGCGACTTTTCCTACAAGAAGCACGTTCAACCTGCTGCATCCCACCCCGCTCTCAGGTAATTCTGAAGCCATCGCTGGACATAACAAGAACGAATTCCCCTAGCAGGAGAGCAGTATGAAGCAGACGCAATACGTGGCCCGCGAGTCCGATGCGCAAGGTTTTATCGACTACCCCGCCGAAGAACACGCGGTGTGGAACACGCTGATCACTCGCCAGTTGAAAGTGATCGAGGGTCGCGCGTGCCAGGAATACCTGGACGGTATCGAAAAACTCGGTCTGCCCCACGACCGCATTCCGCAGCTCGGCGAGATCAACAAGGTGCTCGGTGAGACCACCGGTTGGCAGGTTGCCCGCGTCCCGGCACTGATCCCCTTCCAGACCTTCTTCGAATTGCTCGCCAGCAAACAGTTTCCGGTGGCCACGTTCATTCGTACCCGCGAAGAACTGGACTACCTGCAAGAGCCGGACATTTTTCACGAGATCTTTGGTCATTGCCCACTACTGACCAACCCGTGGTTTGCTGAATTCACCCACACTTACGGCAAACTCGGCCTGCAAGCCACCAAGGAAGAGCGCGTCTATCTCGCTCGTCTGTACTGGATGACCATCGAATTCGGCCTGGTCGATACCCCGCAAGGCAAACGTATCTATGGTGGCGGCATCCTGTCCTCGCCCAAGGAAACCGTTTACTCGCTGTCGGACGAGCCAGAGCATCAAGCCTTCGATCCGCTGGAAGCCATGCGCACGCCGTATCGCATCGACATCCTGCAACCGCTGTATTTCGTCCTGCCAAACCTCAAGCGCCTGTTCGACGTTGCCCATGAAGACATCATGGCCATGGTCCGCCAGGGCATGCAGCTGGGGTTGCACGCGCCGAAATTTCCGCCAAAACCAAAAGCCGCGTGATCTGCGACTTTTGCTGACAATTGAGTCTGTCAGTCGCCGCCACTTTGGTTTAGCGTGACGGCATTGACGGGCCGATAGCTTCTATAAAAAAAACACACTCGATTTCAGGAATCACACCATGTCCACTTTGAACCAAGCCCACTGCGAAGCCTGCCGTGCCGATGCGCCACAAGTCAGCGACGAAGAACTGCCGATCCTGATCAAGCAGATCCCGGACTGGAACATCGAAGTACGCGACAGCATCATGCAGTTGGAGAAGGTCTTCCTGTTCAAGAACTTCAAACACGCACTGGCCTTCACCAACGCCGTCGGCGAGATCTCCGAGGCCGAAGGTCACCACCCGGGTCTGCTGACCGAGTGGGGCAAAGTCACCGTGACCTGGTGGAGCCACTCGATCAAAGGCCTGCACCGCAACGACTTCATCATGGCCGCGCGCACTGACGAAGTGGCCAAGACCGCAGAAGGACGCAAGTAATGCACTTCGACGCCATCGGCCGGGTACCCGGCGACCCGATCCTCGGTTTGATGGAGGCCTATGCGCAGGACACTAACCCGCGCAAGTTCGACTTGGGCGTTGGCGTCTACAAGGATGCCCAGGGCCTGACGCCGATCCCCGAAGCGGTAAAAATCGCCGAATCGCGACTGGTCGAAAGCCAGGACACCAAGACTTACATTGGCGGGCATGGCAATCCGCTGTTCGGCAAAGTCATCAATGAGCTGGTGCTCGGCGCCGACTCGAAGCTGATCACCGAACAGCGCGCTGGCGCTACCC
>NZ_QAIK01000066.1 GCF_003061005.1 Pseudomonas sp. HMWF021
TGCCCTTCAGCGGCAGGATGGCTTGGGTCTTGCGGTTACGTCCCTGCTTGGCAGAGCCGCCCGCGGAGTCACCTTCCACCAGGTACAGTTCGGACAACGCCGGGTCTTTTTCCTGGCAGTCAGCGAGCTTGCCCGGCAGGCCGGCGATGTCCAGCGCACCTTTGCGGCGGGTCATCTCACGGGCCTTGCGCGCCGCTTCACGGGCGCGGGCGGCGTCGATCATCTTGCCGACGACCAGTTTGGCTTCGTTCGGGTTTTCCAGCAGGAAGTCGGAGAAGTACTTGCCCATCTCCTGCTCGACCGCGGTCTTCACTTCGGAAGACACCAGCTTGTCTTTGGTCTGCGAGCTGAACTTCGGATCCGGCACTTTCACCGAAATGATCGCGGTCAGGCCTTCGCGGGCATCATCACCGGTGGTGGCGACTTTGTGCTTCTTCGCCAGACCTTCCTGCTCGATGTAGTTGTTCAGGTTACGCGTTAGGGCCGAGCGGAAACCCACCAGGTGAGTACCGCCGTCGCGCTGTGGAATGTTGTTGGTGAAGCACAACAGGTTCTCGTTGAAGCTGTCGTTCCACTGCAGGGCGATTTCCACGCCGATGCCGTCTTCACGCTGGATGTTGAAGTGGAACACCTGATTGACCGCAGTCTTGTTGGTGTTCAGGTATTCAACGAACGCACGAAGGCCGCCTTCGTACTTGAACAGTTCTTCCTTGCCGCTGCGCTCATCCTTGAGGACGATGCCGACACCGGAGTTGAGGAAGGACAGTTCACGAATGCGCTTGGCCAGGATGTCCCAGCTGAAGTGAATGTTCTTGAAGGTTTCGCTGGAAGCCTTGAAGTGGATCTGGGTGCCGGTGGTTTCGCTGTCGCCAACGATGGCCATTGGTGCCTGAGGTACGCCGTGGACGTAGGTCTGTTCCCAGATCTTGCCACTGCGGCGTACGGTCAGTACGAGTTCTTCGGACAGCGCGTTCACCACCGATACACCTACACCGTGCAGACCGCCGGATACCTTGTAGGAGTTGTCGTCGAACTTACCGCCAGCGTGGAGGACGGTCATGATGACCTCGGCGGCGGAAACGCCTTCCTCTTTGTGCACGTCTACCGGGATGCCACGGCCGTTGTCTTTAACGGTGATGGACTCATCCGGGTGGATGATGATGCTGATGTCGTCGCAGTGGCCGGCGAGGGCTTCGTCGATCGAGTTGTCGACCACCTCGAACACCATGTGGTGCAGACCGCTGCCATCGTCGG
>NZ_QAIK01000067.1:0-20113 GCF_003061005.1 Pseudomonas sp. HMWF021
CAGTTGCACACCGTGATGCCGTGGGCGCGGGCCGCGTCCAGATCGACATTGTTGGTGCCGGTGGCGGTGATCAGGATCAGCTTCAGATCCGGGTTGGCGGCCATCGCGGCGGCGTCGATGCGGATCTTGTTGGTGATCGCCACCGTGGCACCCTGCAGACGCTCGCTGACCTGTTCGGGCAAGGTCCGGGCGAACAGTTGCAGGTCGCTGAAACAGGCGCGCAACGGGCTGAGGTCGAGATCGCCGAGATCCAGAGACGGGTGATCGAGGAAAACGGCGCGGCGCGGGTTCGTCATCAACTGTACCTTTTGTGCTTGGAACGGAAGGCGTAATCTGCCGAGCCTACCAGATGAAACAAATGGTTACGCACAGCGCCCGCAATACCCTGTGGCGAGGGAGCTTGCTCCCGCTGGGCTGCGAAGCAGACCCAAACCCATTCACCGTACCGTGTCAGGCACACCGGTGTTTCAGGTTACGGCTGCTGCGCAGCCGAGCGGGAGCAAGCTCCCTCGCCACAGGGTTTGAGCCAGTTGATGAATTGTTTTTACTCATTAAAGAGGAGCCCCCCATGTACTGGACCGAGTTCTTGACCGTTGCCCTGATCCACCTGCTGGCCGTGGCCAGCCCCGGCCCGGACTTTGCCGTGGTGGTGCGCGAGAGCGTGACTCATGGTCGCCGCGCCGGCACCTGGACCGCACTGGGCGTGGGCACGGCGATTTTCCTGCATGTCGGTTATTCGTTGCTGGGCATTGGTCTGATCGTGTCGCAATCGATCGTGCTGTTCAACGCCTTGAAATGGGCTGCCGCCGCGTACCTGCTGTACATCGGCTTCAAGGCCTTGCGCGCGCAACCGGCGAAAACTGTCACCGACGACCTGCACAAGGAAGCCGGCGTGCGTACCGCGCGCGGCGCCTTCACCTCGGGCTTTGTCACCAATGGTCTGAACCCGAAAGCCACGCTGTTCTTCCTGTCGCTGTTCACCGTGGTGATCAACCCGCACACGCCGCTGGCCGTGCAGGCCGGTTACGGCGTCTATCTGGCCGTGGCGACCGCCGTCTGGTTTTGCCTGGTGGCGATGCTGTTCAGCCAGCAGCGCGTGCGCGCCGGTTTTGCCCGCATGGGCCACTGGTTCGACCGCACCATGGGCGCGGTGCTGATCGCCATCGGCGTGAAACTCGCGTTCACCGAGATGCATTGATCGACACGCACCTGTAGGAGCTGCCGCAGGCTGCGATCTTTTGATCTTTTAAAAGCAAAACAAAAGATCGCAGCCTCGTTTCCCTCGACAGCTCCTACACGAGTTCGCTCAGCTTGCTCAGGACCTCACCTGTAGGAGCTGCCGCAGGCTGCGATCTGTTGATCTTCCAAAAGCAAAATCAAAAGATCGCAGCCTCGTTTCACTCGACAGCTCCTACACGAGTTCGCTGAGTTTGCTCGGGAACTCACCTGTAGGAGCTGCCGCAGGCTGCGATCTTTTGATCTTTTAAAAGCAAAACAAAAGATCGCAGCCTCGTTTCACTCGACAGCTCCTACACGAGTTCGCTCAGCTTGCTCAGGACCTCACCTGTAGGAGCTGCCGCAGGCTGCGATCTTTTGATCTTCCAAAAGCAAAATCAAAAGATCGCAGCCTCGTTTCACTCGACAGCTCCTACACGAGTTCGCTGAGTTTGCTCAGGGTGTTGAGGTAGTCGCGGGGATTGTCCCCGAGCAAACGGCGAAACATCGCGCTGAACGCCCGCGCGCTGCCGTAACCCAGGTCCCGCGCCACGCTTTGCACGCTGTCTCCGGCGAGCAGACGCGGCAGGGCTTCCATCAAGCGCAGTTGCTGGCGCCAGGCGTTGAAACTCATCTTCAGTTGTCGCTGGAACAGCCGCGCCAGGGTGCGTGAGCTGGCACCGACCTGCTGCGCCCAGTCTTCCAGAGTGTTGGGGTGATCCGGGGTGTGCAGCAATGCCAGACAAATGTTCTGCAGGCGTCGGTCGGTGGGCATTGGAATGTGCAGCGGCAGGTTTTCCAGGCTGGCGAGCTCTTCCAGCATCAACTGCTGGATCAGCGGATTATCCGCGTGCGGCGGGCCTTGAACGGCGCGCAGGATCAACTCGCGCAGTAGCGGCGTCACCGCCAGCACGCAGCACTGTTGCAGGCTGGCCGGTGACAGCTCGGGGGCAATGAACAGCGAGCGCATCTGCACATCGCCAGACATGAAAATCTCGTGCGCGACTTGCGGCGGAATCCACACTGCGCGGCTTGGCGGAATCACCCAGGCACCAAGGTCGGTCACCACGCGCATGACCCCTCGGACGGCATACAGCAACTGCGCCTCGCGATGCAGGTGCAGCGACTGGTGCGCGCCGTCCAGATAATCCCTGGGATAGGCACTCACCGGGCCGTGTTCGAAATGGCTGATCAACATGTCGGATTTGATGACCTGGTTGGCAGGTATGCGCTTTTTCGCCAACTTAGCATAAAGCCGCTGACAACAATCCACCCATGACAAACACAAGCGTGCCGCCATGAACCAATCCCGAAACGTCATCCGCTACGTCAACGCTGCCCATGTGATCGATCACATGTTCATGCTGATTTTTCCCGCCGCCGTGCTCGGCATGACCCAGGCCTTTGGCCTCGACTACGCCGCACTGATCGGCCTGTCGCTGGGCGGCTTCATTGCCTTCGGCGCTTGTTCGCTACCGGCAGGCTGGCTGGGCGATCACTGGAGCCGGCGGCAGATGATGCTGGTGTTTTTCTTCGGTATCGGCGTCTCGGCGATTTTCACCGGGCTGAGCACCAGCCCGACGATGCTGCTGATCGGGCTGACCCTGATCGGTATTTTCGCGGCGATCTACCACCCGGTGGGCACCGCGATGCTGGTGGCCTACGCGCAGAATCGCGGGCGGGAGATCGGCATCAATGGTATGTGGGGCAACCTCGGCGTGGCATTTTCGGCGCTGATCACCGGTTTGCTGGTGGCGCAGTTCGGCTGGCGTTCGGCTTTCGTGTTACCGGGGATGGTGGCGATCGTGCTGGGCATCGGCTTTGCCTTGCAGGTGCGCGAAGAGCCGATTCCCCTTCGTCCGCATACTGCGCTCAAAGGCGCGGCCGGGCAGCGGATCTCAATGCTCATGGTATTCGGCGTGCTGGCGCTGGCGACGGCCACTGGTGGCGTGGTGTTCAACGCCACGACCATGACCTATCCGAAGCTGTTTCAGGAGCGTCTGCATGACCTGTTTGCCTCGCCGCAGACCCTCGGCGTGGTGGTCAGCCTGGCGTATGCCTTCGGTGCAGTGGCGCAGTTGAGCATCGGCCAGGTATTGCACCGGGTCAGTCTGAAGTGGCCGTTTCTTGTCTTAACGCTGTGTCAGGCGCCGCTGTTGTACGCCATGGCGTATGTCGATGGCTGGGCCGTGATCGTACTCGGTGCGGCGTTCATGTTCGTGGTGTTCGGCCAGGTCACGGTGAACGACTCGATGGTCGCCAATTTCGTTGCGCCGCAGTGGCAATCGCGGGTCTTCGCCCTGCGTTACTGCCTGTCGTTCGGCGCCAGTGCGACAGCGATTCCGCTGATTGCCTACCTTGAACCGCGCCACGGTTTTGTCGGGCTTTACCTGGTGCTAGCAGGTTTTGGCGCATTGACCTTCCTTGCGGCGCTGGTTTTCCCACGCACACCTTCCGAAGCGGCTGTAGGGCAAACCGCTTGATCGGTACTGACATACCGGCAAATGCTGGCGCAAAGCTAGCATTTGTACGGCTCTGCAAATCATTCCTTTGGCTGATTTGGCTGGGGTATAACGGCTCTAGAGTAATGCTCTCTACGCCAACACCGTGCAGCCAGAAAAGGGATTCATATGTTGCAGACTCGCGTCATTCCCCCGGCCGATGGGGCCTACCAGTATCCATTGCTGATCAAACGGCTGCTGATGTCCGGCGCCCGTTACGAGAAAACCCGCGAGATCATCTACCGAGACCAGTTGCGCTACAGCTATCCGACCCTGATCGAGCGCGTGGCGCGGCTGGCCAACGTATTGACGGCGGCCGGGGTGAAGGCGGGTGACACCGTGGCGGTGATGGACTGGGACAGCCATCGCTACCTCGAATGCATGTTTGCCATTCCGATGATCGGCGCGGTGATCCACACCATCAACGTGCGCCTGTCGCCGGAGCAGATCCTCTACACCATGAACCACGCCGAGGACCGCTTCGTGCTGGTCAACAGCGAGTTCGTCGGGCTGTATCAGGCCATCGCGCCGCACCTGACCACGGTGGAGAAAACCCTGCTGCTGACCGATCTGCCGGAAAAAACCGCCGAGCTGCCGAACCTGGTTGGCGAGTACGAGCAACTGCTGGCCGCCGCGAGTGCGCAGTACGACTTCCAGGACTTCGACGAGAACTCGGTCGCCACCACGTTCTACACCACGGGCACCACCGGCAACCCGAAAGGCGTGTACTTCACCCATCGGCAACTGGTGCTGCACACCATGGGCGTGTCGACCATCATGGGCGCCATCGACAGCGTGCGCCTGCTCGGCACCAACGACGTGTACATGCCGATCACTCCGATGTTCCACGTGCATGCCTGGGGCCTGCCTTACGTGGCGACCATGCTTGGGCTCAAGCAGGTTTATCCGGGGCGTTACGACCCGGAATTCCTCGTCGAGCTGTGGCGTAAGGAGAAGGTCACGTTCTCCCACTGCGTGCCGACCATCCTGCAGATGCTGCTCAATGCCAAAGGCGCGCAAGGCACCGATTTCGGCGGCTGGAAGATCGTCATCGGTGGCAGCGCGCTGAACCGCACGCTGTATGAAACCGCCAAGGCCCGGGGCATTCAGCTGACGGCGGCGTACGGCATGTCGGAGACCGGGCCACTGGTTTCCTGCGCCCACCTCAACGACGAATTGATGGCAGGCACCGAAGACGAGCGCACCACTTACCGGATCAAGGCCGGCGTACCGGGGCCGCTGGTGGAAGCGGCGATCGTCGATGGCGACGGCAACTTCCTGCCCGCCGATGGCGAAACCCAGGGCGAACTGGTGCTGCGCGCGCCGTGGCTCACCGAAGGTTATTTCAACGAGCCGCAGAAGGGCGCCGAGCTCTGGGCCGGCGGCTGGCTGCACACCGGCGATGTGGCAACGCTCGACAGCATGGGTGTGATCGACATCCGCGACCGCATCAAGGACGTGATCAAGACCGGTGGCGAATGGATCTCTTCGCTGGACCTCGAAGACCTGATCAGCCGTCACGTGGCGGTACGCGAAGTAGCAGTGGTGGGCATTGCCGATCCGCAGTGGGGCGAGCGCCCGTTTGCCTTGCTGGTGATCCGCGAAGGGCACGAGATCGGCGCCCGCGAGCTCAAGGAACACCTCAAACCGTTCGTGGAACTGGGGCACCTGAGCAAGTGGGCGATTCCGAGCCAGATCGCCCTTGTTACGGAAATTCCCAAGACCAGTGTCGGCAAACTCGACAAGAAGCGCATCCGCCTCGACATCACCGAATGGCAGGCCAACAACAGCACCTTCCTCTCGACGCTCTGAGCGTCCGCTGGCGCGCCGAAAACGGCGCGCCAGACCCACCAAGCAAGCGCTTGGCTTGTTTATTCCCAATTTTCAGCCATCCTTGCGAGGCCGACATGTGTCGGACTGGCGAAAGGACTGTTCCAGAGTGGCCGGCAGCTGCAAATCACACTTTAGAGGGATCAAGCAGTAGCACCTGCTGGCTATAGTCCGCTCAAGGATTTTTAAGAACGGGGCACACGCACGACACGGGGCGATGCAACTTTGGAGTGACGTCGGGTGGCTACTGGCTCCCGGTCTTCCAGGCGTTTTTAAAAGTACTCACTGCCATAACAATAATGCACATGGAGTAGCGTCGATGACATCAGTAAACCAGTTCTGGCGCCGGGCTAAACTGCCTCTGGCCGTCAGTCTTGCCTCTACGCTCGCCGGGCCCGCATTCGGCGTCAGTTTCAACGTCGGTGAAATCGAAGGTCAGTTCGACTCCTCGCTCTCCCTGGGCATGAGTATTTCGACCCAGCAGCCGAACAAGGACCTTATTGGTGTCAACAACGGCGGCAAGGGCCTGTCCCAGACCTCCGACGACGGCCACCTGAACTTCAAGAGCGGGCAAGCCTTCTCGAAGATCTTCAAGGGCATCCATGATCTCGAACTGAAATACGGCGACACCGGGGTCTTCGTCCGGGGCAAATACTGGTACGACTTCGCGCTGCAGAACCAGGACCTGGAATACAAGGACGTCAGCAACCACAACCGCGATGTCGCGGCGCGTTCTTCTGGTGGGCAGATCCTCGACGCCTTCATCTACCACAACTACGCCATTGCCGATGAGCCGGGTTCGGTGCGTCTGGGCAAGCAGGTGGTGAACTGGGGTGAGAGTACCTTCATCGGCGGCGGCATCAACTCGATCAACCCGATCGACGTGTCCGCGTTCCGCCGTCCGGGTGCCGAAATCAAGGAAGGCCTGATTCCGGTCAACATGTTCTACGTGTCCCAGAGCATCACCGAAAACCTCTCGGCCGAAGGTTTCTATCAGATCGACTGGCAGAAGACCGTGACCGACAACTGCGGCACCTTCTTCTCGCAGCCAGACATCGTTACCACCGGTTGCGACGACAACCTGCGGGTTCTGAACAAGCGTTCGACCATTCCGGGCATTGCGCTCGGGCCGTTGGCCAATGCTGGCGTCGACGTCAACGAAGAAGGCGTGCTGGTGCGCCGTTCGCCAAACCGCAATGCCCGCGACAGCGGCCAGTGGGGCGTTTCCGCCAAGTACATGTTCGACCCGTTGGCCACCGAGTTCGGCGCCTACTTCATGAACTACCACAGCCGTGCGCCGATCTTCAGCGCCACCGGTGCACCACAGTCGATCTATAACGGCGTGGCGGCATTGCCGGGGCCGTTCCAGGCGCTGGGGCCACTGGTCGTCGCAGGCAACTCGAACTACTTCATCGAATACCCGGAAGACATTCGCCTGTACGGGCTGAGCTTCTCCACAACCCTGCCTACCGGTACGGCGTGGAGCGGTGAAGTCAGCTACCGGCCGAATGCGCCGGTGCAACTGAACTCCACCGACATCCTGTTCGCCGGTGTGCGTCCGCTGGGTGGCGGGTTGACCAATGCGTCGATCCTCAACGGTGTGCCGGGCCAGGATCTGCACGGTTACAACCGCAAGGAAATCACCCAGCTGCAAACCACCCTGACGCACTTCTTCGATCAGGTGATGGGCGCCAACCGTCTGACCCTGGTGGGTGAAGTCGGTGTGACCCACGTCGGTGGTCTGGAAAGCAAGTCCGAGGCTCGCTACGGTCGCGATCCAGTGTTCGGCCCGGGCGAACTGCCGTCCACCGGCGGCCTTAACACCTGCTCGCAGATCCTCAACACTTCCACCATCAATGGCGCCGGGGCAGGGGCTTCGCGCGATAACGTTTCCAGCAACTGCAACAACGACGGTTTCACCACAGCCACATCGTGGGGTTATCGCGCTCGGGCCATCTGGGATTACAGCGACGTGTTCGCCGGTGTGAACCTCAAGCCGAACGTGGCCTGGTCCCATGACGTGAAAGGTTACTCGCCAGGCCCTGGCGGCAACTTCGAGGAAGGTCGCAAGGCGATCAGCCTCGGTCTCGATGCCGAATACCAGAACACCTACACGGCGAGTCTGGCCTACACCAACTTCTTTGGTGGCGACTACACGACCGTGGACGATCGTGACTTCGTTGCCCTCAGCGTTGGCGTGAACTTCTAAGCACCGTTTTTTTCAGGACGAACACACATATGAAAATAACAAAGAGTCTGTTCCACGCCGGAGTTCTGGGTCTGTCGCTGCTGGCGACCAGTGTCATGGCGGCCGTTCCCGCCGCTGAAGCCGACAAGCTGGGCAAGAGCTTGACGCCGATGGGCGCCGAAATGGCCGGTAACGCCGACGGTTCGATCCCGGCCTGGAAACCGCTGCCGAAAAATGCCGGCACGGTCGACAGCAAGGGCTTCCTGTCCGATCCGTTCGGCAGTGAAAAACCCCTGTTCACCATCACCGCGCAGAACGTCGAGCAGTACAAGGCCAAGCTCGCGCCGGGCCAGTACGCGATGTTCAAACGCTATCCGGACACCTTCAAGATGCCGGTCTACCCGTCCCATCGCGGCTCGACCGTGCCGGATGATGTGTTCGCCGCCATCAGGAAAAACGCCACCACCACCAATCTGGTGGCCGGCGGCAACGGTCTGGAAAACTTCGATACCGCCGTGCCGTTCCCGATTCCGAAAAGCGGTCTGGAAGTGATCTGGAACCACATCACCCGCTATCGCGGTGGCAGCGTGACCCGTCTGGTGACCCAGGCGACGCCGCAAACCAACGGCTCGTTCAGCCTGGTGTATTTCCAGGACCAGTTCGTGTTCCGCGACAAGATGAAGGACTACGATCCGGCCAACCCGGGCAACATCCTGTTCTACTTCAAGCAGAAAGTGACCGCGCCGGCACGTCTGGCCGGTACTGTGCTGCTGGTGCACGAAACCCTCGATCAGGTGAAGGAGCCGCGCAAGGCCTGGGTCTATGCCACTGGCCAGCGTCGTGTGCGTCAGGCGCCGCAAGTGTCCTATGACGGTCCGGGTACTGCTGCGGACGGTCTGCGTACCTCCGACAACCTCGACATGTACAACGGTGCACCGGATCGCTACGACTGGGCGCTGGAAGGCAAGAAAGAGATGTACATCGCCTCCAACAGCTACAAGATCGACTCGCCGACCCTCAAGTACGCCGACATCATCAAGGCTGGCCACATCAATCAGGATCTGACCCGTTACGAGCTGCGTCGGGTCTGGCACGTGGTGGCCACCCTGAAACCGGGTCAGCGCCATATCTACGCCAAGCGTGACTTCTACATCGACGAAGACACCTGGCAGGCAGCCGTCATCGACCATTACGACGGTCGCGGTCAGCTGTGGCGCGTGGCCGAGGCGCACGCCGAGGACTACTACGACAAGCAAGTGCCGTGGTATGCACTGGAAGCCCTGTACGACCTGCAATCGGGCCGCTACCTGGCACTGGGCATGAAGAACGAAGAGAAGCAGGCCTATGACTTCGGCTTCTCGGCCACCAAGAGCGAATTCCAGCCGGGCAACCTGGGCCAGGACGGTATCCGCTAAACTTTGACCCGAGGCCGCATCCTCGAAAAAACGCCCCGACTGGTTCGGGGCGTTTTTTTTGCTTTGATTTTGTAGGAGCTGCCGAAGGCTGCGATCTTTTACCTCGAAAGATCGCAGCCTGCGGCAGCTCCTACAGGACGGGTGTCGGCTGGCTGACGGTCTTTTTGTAGCCATTTGTAGCAACAACCTTCAAACCCTCTACGTTTACCGCTAGTCTGCGGACATCTGCTACGCCGCCAACCGCCATTCAAACAAGAGCCGGCCATGACTGATCTGTCCCCGCTTCCGGATCCCGCAAGCGTTACCGTCGCAGCGCTGGACGGGCGTTTCTTCCGCCCGCCATTGCCTGACGGTCATGTTTTGCGTCCGCGCCTTTGCGCCCGCTTGAGCGCTGGTTTGGGTGGCCGATTGTTGCTGGTCTGCGCGCCCGCGGGGTTTGGCAAGAGTTCGCTGGCGGTGGAGTTCTGTCAGAGCCTGCCGGCGCACTGGCACAGCCTCTGGCTGGGATTGAGCCCGCGGGATAACGATCCGGGACGGTTTCTGGAACGCTTGCTCGAAGGCCTGCAGGATTACTTTCCGGATCTGGGCAGTCGCGCCCTCGGCCTGTTGAAAATGCGCCAGCGCCATCAGCCGTTTGCGTTCGAAGAGTGGCTCGACGGTTTGCTCGATGAGCTGGCACTGCAACTGCAACCGACGGCGCCGCTGCTGCTGGTGCTCGACGACTACCACCTCGCCCAAGGTCCGGTGCTCGACCGTTGCCTGCAGTTTTTCCTCAATCACCTGCCCGATGGTCTGCTGGTCATGGTGACCAGTCGTCAGCGCCCGGACTGGCATTTGGCGCGGCTGCGCCTGTCGCGCCAGTTGCTCGAGCTGCATGAACAGGATCTGCGACTGACCCATGATGAGGCGCTGGCGCTGCTCGACCGACATAGCACCTCGCTGCGCGGCGATGCCCTGGAAAACCTGATACAGCGCAGCGAAGGCTGGGTCGCCGGCCTGCGGTTCTGGTTGCTGGCGATTGCCGAAGCCGGAAGCGATTGTGCCTTGCCGCAAGTGCTCAACGGCGGGGAAGGGCTGATCCGCGAGTACCTGCTCGAAGAAGTCATCGACTGTCTGCCAGCCGAGGTGCAATCGTTTCTATACGAAACTGCGCTGCAGGAGCGCTTCTGCAGCGAGTTGTGCGACGCGGTGCGCGAAGCGCATGACAGCGCCGAGATTCTGCGCTTTCTGCTGGCGCATCAGGTGTTTTTGGTGCCCCTGGACGAACACGGGCACTGGTATCGCTACCACCATTTATTCTCGGATCTGCTGCGCAGCCGGCCCATCGCGCAAGCGCTGGTGCCAGCGGCGACCCTGCACTTGCGCGCCTGTCGCTGGTTCAACGCCCAGGGCTTGCTCGACGAGGCGGTGGAGCAGGCGTTGCGCGCCGGGCATCTGGATGTCGCGGCGAATCTGGTGCAGAACCTGTCTGAGGAGCAGCTGCTTGCCGAACAGAACGTCGGTATGTTGCTGCGCTGGAAAATGGACTTGCCCGACAGCCTGCTGATCAGCACGCCACGGCTGATTGTGCTCTACAGCTGGGCGCTGGGCCTGGCCTGTCAGCTCGATGCGGCGGAGGAGCTGGCCAGTCATTTGAGCCGTTTTCTGCCGGCACCCTCAGCTTCGGCGCAAAGGTCGATGCTCGCGCAATGGCTGGCGCTCAGCGGGATCATCGCCCGTGGGCGCGGACATCGCGAACTGACGCAGCGCTATTGCACCGAGGCGCTGGAGAGCCTGCCGCTCAAACGCTATGGCCAGCGCCTGATGTGCCTGTCGACCCTGTCCAACCTGGCGATTGCCGACGGCGATCTGTGGCGCGCGCGGGGTTTGAACCGCGAATCGCTGGAGCTGGCGCAGCGGGTCGGCAACCCGTTGTTTGAAGCGCTGGCGCATTACGATCGCGCGCGGGTGTTGCAGTCGCGCGGAGAAATCCTGCGTGCGCTCGATGAGGTGCATCAAGGGCTGGAACGCCTGCGCGGTTTGTCGCCGCAACGGCTGTACGCGGTGCGGGCGCGGTTGACCCTGTACGAAGGTTTCCTGCTGGCGATGCGCTTGCAGCCTCAGGAGGCGCGCGCGCGGTTGCTTGCCGGTGTGAGCGAGGCGCGTGCCTGTCGCGACATCAGCGTACTGATCGGCCACTGTGTGATCGCACGCCTGGACGGCAGCAGTGGCGAGTTTGCGAGGGCGTTCGCCGAACTCGCCGAAGCCGAACGGCTGATGCATATCTGGGACGTGCCGCCGATCTACTATCTGGCGATGATCACACTGGTCAAATGCGAACTGTGGCTGGCGCAGGGACGCATCGATCTGGCCGAAGCCTGGCTGGCGCGCCTGGGGCAGACCTACACCGGCGAGCGCGCTGCGGCACCGCCGGAGTTTCATCCACAACTGCCTTTGCACGTCGAACTGCAACAGGCGCTGCTCGAAGTGATCAAAGGCCAGCCGATGCTGGCCGAAGGCCGGTTGAACGTGTTGCTGGAAAACGGCCAGCAAACCGGCCGGCAACTGCTCAGCGTAATGGCGCTGGCGCAGAAAATAGCGTTGCTGCTCAGCACTAACCGCGAACCCGAGGCGCGCAAGGCCTTGGCGCAGGCGCTGGAAATGGCCTCTGCCGGCGTCCTGCAGCCGTTCGACAGTCTGGTGAACGACCATGGCGACTGGTTGCGCGGGCAACTGCAGAGTTCGCCGACATTGGCAGGGCAACTGCTGCTCGAACACTTCCCGCAGGCGCAGGCACGCCCAGTGGTTGAGGCCGGCGTCACTGAACAGCTCAGCGGGCGGGAACTGGCGGTACTGCGGCTGATTGCCCGGGGGTGTTCGAATCAGGAAATCAGCGAGCAGCTGTTCATTTCGCTGCACACCGTGAAAACCCACGCCAGCCACATCAACAGCAAACTTGGCGTTGAGCGGCGGACGCAGGCGGTGGCGCGGGCGAAAGAGCTGGGGGTTTTGCAGTAGTCGTGGTCTGAAAGCTCTGGCTCAGGCCGAGACGTCGCGCCTCAGAATCGACATCAGGCCCAGAGCGCAATCGTCTGCACTTTCGCTTGCGGTGGACTGTTGCAGTTTTTCAGCCAAAACGGCTTTGAATTTTTTCCGAGGCGACGTTGCGTTTAATTCCAGAAAGTTGAGCACTGTTGGTGCCGCAGTCGTGCCCGCGGGTTGAAACAGGCTGTGTGCCGCGCCATTACTCAGGATCGCGAACCCCGCAGGCGCCTCGATTGGCCCACGGTAGAGGCCGAGCTTCGACACGGCTTTAGGGTCGGTCAGAAACACCCTGGTTCTACCCGACTCGGTGTTTTCCGGCGGCGACAGCGTTGCAAGCTTGCCCTCCGCATCAACGCTGACGATGACGCCAGCGCCCAGATGGCCGGCCATGTATCGGCCCTGTGAGCAAGCGACAAACGCCAGACTGCACGTCAGGTCGTTTATGCTGCAGCCGACCTTGGCGGATTTGCGTCTCAACGCGTCCAGGCAACGATGGACCAGGCGCTGGGCGGCCTTCGCGTTGTGCTTGTCCATGTTTTGCCAAAGGCTTTCAAAGTTTTTGCAGACGTAGGCGAGCGCTGCGGTTACCGCAACCTGAACGCCGATGTCCGAGCGGTCTGCGCCGTCCGCCCCGTCAGCCAGTGCAATGCAGGTTACGCCGTTCGACGCTCTGGCCGCGACATGCTGGCGCGGTGCGGGTGTCTGGAGGTGCGAGCGTCCTGCCACCGCCGCGAAGGCGGTTTTGCAGATGAAGACTTCTGGAAGATCAGGCATGGCACGGTGTTCCGTTGAAAGGGGCATTGGCTTCCTGCAGTCTTGCTTCAAAATGGCGCGAGAATAACCTTCGATTTTGCGGATCACAACCGCAGCACCGAGCCTTGGTATCAGGATCAAAATCATGCAAACCCCGAATACAGCCCTCATCCGCGAAACCTTCCCGGTCGGCCCCTTGCAGTGCAACTGCACAATCATTGGCGATCCGCTGAGCAAAAAAGCCATCGTCGTCGATCCGGGCGGCAACCCTGACCTGATCATGGCGCGCCTGGATGCCCATGGCCTGAAAGTGGTCAGCATCATTCACACCCACGCGCATCTGGATCACTTTCTCGCCTCCGGGCAGATGAAGGAAAAGACCGGCGCGACCCTGCATCTGCATAAGGAAGATCAGTTTTTGTGGGACAACCTCGAGATGCAATGCCAGATGTTCGGCGTGCCTTACACCCCGGTGCCAGCGCCGGATCGCTGGCTCAGCGACGATGAAGAGCTGGCCTGCGGTTGCGGTGTGGCGCTGCATACGCCGGGACATACACCCGGTTCCATGAGCTTTTGGTTTTCCGAGGCTAAGCTGTTGATTGCTGGCGACACGCTGTTTCGTCGCGGCGTAGGACGCACGGACTTGTGGGGCGGCGATCAGGCGACCATCGTGCGATCGATCAAGCAGCGGCTGTACACCCTGGACGAAGACGCAATCGTGGTTGCCGGGCATGGCCCGGACACGCGTCTTGGGGATGAAATGCGGGAAAACCCGTTCGTGCGCGCCTAAACATTTTGTCACGAGTGTGCGGCGGAATTTTTGTGCATTGTCATGATCCAACGCCCGCAAAGGTCTATTGCCTAGGGCCGCTGCCACACAGAATGCGAAAATCAGGAGCTCTTCATGTTCACCACGCCTCGTTTGATTATTGTTGCTACTGCTGTAGCCATGTTGGCCGGCTGCGCCTCGCCCAATCCCTATGACAATCAGGGGCAGGCCGACGGCGGCGGTGTGAGCAAGACCGCCAAGTACGGTGGTCTCGGCGCTCTGGCCGGTGCTCTGGCGGGTGCTGCCATCGACCACAACAACCGCGGCAAGGGTGCCTTGATCGGCGCGGCGGTGGTCGGTGCTTCGGCCGCCGGTTACGGTTACTACGCCGACCAGCAAGAGAAAAAACTGCGCGCCAGCATGGCCAACACCGGGGTTGAAGTGCAGCGTCAGGGCGATCAGATCAAGCTGATCATGCCGGGCAACATCACCTTCGCCACCGATTCGGCGAACATCGCCCCAAGCTTCTACCAGCCGCTGAACAACCTGGCGAACTCGCTGAAGGAGTTCAACCAGAACCAGATCGAAATCGTCGGTTACACCGACAGCACCGGCAGCCGTCAGCACAACATGGACCTGTCCCAGCGTCGTGCGCAGAGCGTGGCAACCTACCTGACCTCGCAAGGTGTCAGCGGCGCCAACCTCTCGGCCCGTGGCGCCGGCCCGGATAACCCGATTGCTAGCAACGGTGACGTTAATGGCCGCGCGCAGAACCGCCGCGTCGAGGTCAACCTGAAGGCGATCCCGGGCCAGCAGTATGGTGGTCAGCAGCAACAGCCGGGCACGGTGCAGCAGTATCCGTAAGCGACTGCCTGAATGAAGAAATGCCCGGTCCTGGTGATCGGGCATTTTTTTTGCGCCCTGTAGGAGCTGCGGCACGCTGCGATCTTTTGATCTTCAGCTTCAACAGCAAGATCAAAAGATCGCAGCCTCGTTTCACTCGGCAGCTCCTACAGGGTCATCGGGACAGGCATCACAAACTCGACAGGCACAAAAAAGCCCCCGGACAAGCGAATTGTCCGGGGGCTTTTGTTGGGCGCGAAACGCGGTTACTTCTTCAAACCATAATGCTCATCGAGCATGCCCGGCGAGTTCGGGGTCTTTGGCGCGTAGTCGCGTGGCGGTTCCTGATCGCGCGGTGGCGTCAGGCGTTCGCGCGGTGCCTGGGCGGCATCGGCGTGCAAAGCGGCGATCAGGCGTTGACGGGTCTGCTCGTCCAGGGCCAGGCGGTTGGCGCCCTCGGCGAGGTGATCCTGCACTTCCTGATAGCTTTGGGTCAGCTTCTTGACCAGCATCGCGGTGCTGTTGAAGTGGGTGACCACCTCGTTTTGATAGCTGTCGAAACGCTCCTGGATATCATCCAGTTGACGCTGCGTGCGGCTCGGCGCGGCATTCGGTGCGACGCGAGCGATCAGGAATCCAATGGCGACACCCACAACCAGGGCAAGAGTCGGTAACAACCAAACTAAGAGCGAGTGTTCCACGAGTCCTTCCTCTATAAACGGCTTTGCTTTACGTTAACGGCTCGAACCTGCGCTGTATACCGCGATTCACTCGCAATAGATTGGCACAGACAATTTGCTAGACGAGTCGACCCGATTCGAGGTCACGGAGTTCCTTCCTTGCTGATGCGTGAAACCCCTGTAGTGATTGCCGGCCCAGTCGGCCAAATCGAGGCGCTGTACCTGGATAACGAGCAGCCGCGCGGCATCGCGCTGATCTGCCATCCCAACCCGGTGCAGGGCGGCACCATGCTCAACAAAGTCGTCTCGACCCTGCAGCGCACCGCGCGCGACGCCGGTCTGATTACCTTGCGCTTCAACTATCGCGGCGTCGGTGCCAGCGAAGGCTCCCACGACATGGGCAGCGGTGAAGTCGATGACGCCCAGGCCGCTGCCGCATGGCTGCGGGAAAAGCACCCGGACCTGCCGCTGACCCTCTTCGGTTTCTCCTTCGGCGGATTTGTTGCAGCAAGTCTCGGCGGCCGTCTCGAAGCGCAAGGCGTGCAGTCGAAGCACCTGTTCATGGTCGCGCCGGCGGTGATGCGCCTGGGCGACCAGGATCAACTGCCACAGCACGGCGAACTGACCGTGATCCAGCCGGAAACCGACGAAGTGATCGATCCACAATTGGTCTACGACTGGTCGGAACAACTCCAGCGCCCCCATGAGCTGCTGAAAGTGGCAGAATGCGGACACTTTTTTCATGGCAAGCTGACCGATCTCAAGGATCTGATCCTGCCGCGTCTCTCGAATTGATTGCAGTCTGACAAGCGATTACCCATGACGAACCGTACCCGTATCCTCACCGGCATCACCACCACCGGCACGCCGCACCTGGGCAACTACGCCGGCGCCATTCGCCCGGCGATCCTCGCCAGCCGCGACAGCAATGCCGATTCGTTCTACTTCCTGGCCGACTACCACGCCCTGATCAAATGCGATGACCCGCTGCGCATCCAGCGCTCGCGTCTGGAAATCGCCGCGACCTGGCTGGCCGGTGGCCTGGATGTGGACCGTGTGACCTTCTATCGCCAGTCCGACATCCCGGAAATCCCTGAGCTGACCTGGCTGCTGACCTGCGTCGCCGCCAAGGGCCTGCTCAACCGTGCGCATGCCTACAAGGCCTCGGTGGACAAGAACGTCGAGACCGGCGAAGACCCGGATGCCGGCATCACCATGGGCCTCTACAGCTACCCGGTGCTGATGGCGGCGGACATCCTGATGTTCAACGCGCACAAGGTGCCGGTCGGTCGTGACCAGATCCAGCATGTGGAAATGGCCCGCGATATCGGCCAGCGCTTCAACCACCTGTTCGGCCAGGGCAAAGAGTTTTTCACCATGCCCGAAGCGCTGATCGAGGAAAGCGTGGCGACGTTGCCGGGCCTCGACGGGCGCAAGATGTCCAAGAGCTACGACAACACCATCCCGCTGTTCACCAGTGCCAAAGAGATGAAGGACGCGATCTCGCGGATCGTCACCGATTCCAAAGCGCCGGGCGAAGCGAAAGATCCGGACAACTCGCACCTGTTCACTCTGTTTCAGGCGTTCGCCACACCGGCGCAGGCTGACGAATTCCGCAGCGAACTGCTCGGTGGTCTGGGTTGGGGCGAGGCGAAGAATCGTCTGTTCCAGTTGCTCGACAACGAACTGGGCGAGTCCCGCGAGCGTTATCACCAACTGATCGAGCGCCCGGCGGATCTGGAAGACATCCTGCAACACGGCGCGAAAAAGGCCCGTGCGGTGGCGACGCCGTTCCTCAACGAACTGCGTGAAGCGGTTGGCCTGCGTTCGTTCGTCAATCAGGTACAAGTGGCGGCGACCACCAAGAAGAAAGCCACGAAAGCTGCACGCTTCGTCAGCTTCCGTGACGAGGATGGAAGCTTCCGTTTCCGTCTTCTCTCTCCGGAGGGAGTAGAAATGTTGCGTTCATTGGACTTTGAGGACGGCAAAGCCGCAGGTGCGGTGGTCAAGTCGTTGCAATCAGGTCACGCGTACGAAATTCGTAATGAGCTCAGCTCCAAGTTCTCGGTCTGGGTTGGTGGGGAGCACGTGGCGGATGGTCCAGTATTCAATGACGACGTCTCTCGAGATGCGGGAGTCGCAGCTGTTCGCGTTGCACTGACCCCGGTTCAGGACTAAACAACGGCGCGGCCCGACCAAGGGCTGATTGCCATTCCTACGGGCCGTCGCTACAGTGACGGCCCGTTTTTGTTGCCTTGCTAACGAATTATGACGCCCCTAGAACGATACCAAGCTGATCTGAAACGCCCGGACTTCTTCCATGACGCCGCGCAGGAAACTGCTGTGCGTCATCTGCAGCGCCTGTACGACGATCTGATCGCGGCCGAGCAGAACAAGCCGGGTTTGCTGGGCAAGCTGTTTGGCAAGAAGGATCAGGCGCCGGTCAAGGGCCTGTATTTCTGGGGCGGCGTGGGTCGCGGCAAGACCTACCTGGTCGACACCTTCTTCGAAGCGCTGCCGTTCAAGGAAAAGACCCGCACTCACTTCCACCGCTTCATGAAGCGCGTGCACGAAGAGATGAAAACCCTGGGCGGCGAGAAAAACCCGCTGACCATCATCGCCAAGCGTTTTGCGACCGAGTCGCGAGTGATCTGCTTCGATGAATTCTTCGTCTCCGACATCACCGACGCGATGATCCTCGGCACGCTGATGGAAGAGCTGTTCAAGAACGGCGTGACCCTGGTCGCGACCTCGAACATCGTTCCGGACGGCCTGTACAAGGACGGCCTGCAACGCGCGCGCTTCCTGCCGGCCATTGCGCTGATCAAACAGAACACCGAGATCGTCAACGTCGACAGCGGTGTCGACTACCGTCTGCGCCACCTCGAACAAGCGGAGCTGTTCCACTATCCGCTGGACGAAGCCGCCCACGAAAGCCTGCGCAAGAGCTTCAAGGCACTGACACCGGAATGCACGGCAGCGGTCGAGAATGACGTGCTGATCATCGAAAACCGTGAAATCCGTGCCCTGCGCACCTGCGACGACGTGGCCTGGTTCGACTTCCGCGAACTGTGTGACGGCCCACGCAGCCAGAACGACTACATCGAACTGGGCAAGATCTTCCACGCCGTGCTGCTCAGCGGCGTCGAGCAGATGAGCGTCACCACCGACGACATCGCCCGGCGCTTCATCAACATGGTCGACGAGTTCTACGACCGTAACGTCAAGCTGATCATTTCTGCCGAAGTCGAGCTGAAAGACCTGTACACCGGCGGACGCCTGACGTTCGAATTCCAGCGTACGCTCAGCCGTCTGCTGGAGATGCAATCGCATGAATTCCTGTCGCGGGCGCACAAGCCTTAAACCGATTCGGCGCAAAAAAAGGGCCTGCAAATGCAGGCCTTTTTTATGCGCTGAAGAATCAAAAGATCGCAGGCTTCGCCAGCTCCTACAGGTGTATGCCATTCTGTAGGAGCTGCCGCAGGCTGCGATCTTTTGCTTTTAGGCAGCCTGCTGAAACTGCTGCCGATACTGGTTCGGCGACAGCTCGGTGTGCTGGCGGAACAGCCGCGCAAAGAAACTCGCATCGTCATAACCGACCTCATAACTGATGGTCTTGATGCTTTTGCGACTGCCGGACAGCAAGCCCTTGGCGGTCTCGATGCGCAGGCGTTGCAGATAGTGCAGCGGCTTGTCGCCGGTGGCGGTCTGGAAGCGGCGCATGAAATTGCGGATGCTCATGCCGTGCTCGCGGGCCACGTCTTCGAAGCGGAACTTGTCGGCAAAATGCTCTTCGAGCCAGTGCTGGATCTGCAGGATGATCACGTCCTGGTGCAGCTTCTGGCCGCCGAACCCGATACGCCCCGGCGCATAGCTGCGCTGCACTTCATACAGAATGTCGCGGGCCACAGCCTGGGCGACGTTGGCGCCGCAGAAGCGTTCGATCAGGTAGATGTAGAGGTCACAGGCAGACGTGGTGCCGCCGGCGCAGTACAGGTTATCGGCGTCGGTCAGGTGTTTGTCCTGATTGAGGAACACTCGCGGGAAGCGCTCGGCAAAGGCATTGAAGAAACGCCAGTAGGTGGTCGCTTCCTTGCCGTTGAGCAGGCCGGCTTCGGCCAGCCAGAAAACGCCTGTGGCTTCGCCGCAGAGGACGGCGCCGCGTGCGTGCTGCTCGCGCAGCCACGGCAGGATCTGTGGATAACGGCTGCACAGCGTATCGAAATCGTCCCAGAAGGCCGGAAGGATAATGACATCGGCGTTTTCCAGACCGCCGTCCACCGGCATCACCACGTCACTGAAACTGTTCACCGGTTTGCCGTCGGGGCTGACCAGGCGGGTTTCGAACGCCGGTGTCAGGCCGTGGCCCAGTTGTTTGCCATAACGCAGGCTGGCCAGATGGAAAAAGTCCTTGGCCTGCATGAGAGTGGATGCGAAAACCCGGTCGATTGCCAGGATGCTGACGCGCCGCAAGGGCGTGGAGAGGTGCTTGGACATAATTCAACTTTTGTTTTGTTTTTATAAGGGAAAGTGGTCACCAGACGGCTGGATCGTCTTATTTTTTGTCGGATGTGTCCAGTGTCCTGTATCGGAGGCGGGGCTTAGTCTCTGAAGGTCAGATCCCTCCAACAAGAAAGAAAGGTGCCGCATGATCCCCAGAACCTTGTTCAGCTCCGAGCACGAATTGTTCCGCGACAGCGTACGAACCTTCCTCGAAAAAGAGGCCGTGCCGTTCCATGCGCAGTGGGAGAAACAAGGCCATATCGACCGCAAGCTTTGGAACAAGGCAGGGGAGGCGGGGATGCTCTGCTCGCACCTGCCGGAAGAGTACGGCGGCCTGGGCGCGGACTTTCTGTACAGCGCGGTGGTGATCGAGGAAGTCGGTCGTCTCGGCC
>NZ_QAIK01000067.1:20123-74757 GCF_003061005.1 Pseudomonas sp. HMWF021
CTGCATTCGGACATCGTCGCGCCGTACATCCTGCATTACGGCAGCGAGGCGCTGAAGCAAAAGTACCTGCCGAAACTGGTCTCTGGCGAGATGGTCAGCGCGATTGCCATGACCGAGCCGGGTGCCGGCTCCGACCTGCAAGGGGTCAAGACCACGGCGGTGCTGGACGGGGACGAGTATGTGATCAACGGCTCCAAGACCTTCATCACCAACGGCTTTCTGGCTGACCTGGTGATCGTGGTCGCCAAGACCGATCCCAAGGCCGGTGCCAAGGGCACCAGCCTGTTCGTGGTGGAAGCGAATACGCCGGGCTTCGAGAAGGGCAAACGCCTGGAAAAGGTCGGAATGAAGGCCCAGGACACGTCGGAACTGTTCTTCCAGGACGTGCGCGTGCCGAAGGAAAACCTCTTGGGGCAGGCCGGGGCAGGGTTTGCCTACCTGATGCAGGAACTGCCACAGGAGCGCCTGACCGTGGCGATCGGTGGGCTGGCCTCAGCCGAGGCTGCGCTGAAGTGGACGCTCGATTACACCCGTGATCGCAAGGCGTTTGGCAAGGCGATTGCCGACTTCCAGAACACCCGCTTCAAGCTGGCGGAGATGGCTACGGAGATTCAGATCGGCCGGGTCTTTGTCGACAAGTGCCTGGAGCTGCATCTGCAAGGCAAGCTGGATGTGCCGACGGCGGCGATGGCCAAATACTGGGGCACTGACCTGCAATGCAAAGTGCTCGACGAGTGCGTGCAGTTGCATGGCGGCTACGGCTTCATGTGGGAATACCCGGTGGCCCGGGCGTGGGCGGATGCGCGGGTGCAGCGGATCTATGCCGGCACCAATGAAATCATGAAGGAGATCATCGCGCGGTCGCTGTGAGAGCCTGAAAAGATCGCAGCCTGCGGCAGCTCCTACACCGGATCGGTGTGAACCCTGTAGGAGCTGCCGCAGGCTGCGATCTTTTTACTTACGGTGCCGGGTTCGGATGATCCTTGTGAATCGCCTCGATCCCCGCCAGCACTTCATCGGAAAGTTTCAGATCAAAACTGGCAATGTTGCTGTCCAGTTGCTCAAGCGTCGTTGCGCCAATGATGTTGCTGGTGACGAACGGTTGCTGGGTGACGAACGCCAGGGCCATCTGCGCCGGATCCAGACCGTGTTCACGGGCCAGGGCCACGTAACGGCTGCAGGCGGCTTCCGATTGCGCGTTGAAATAGCGGCTGAAGCGGCTGTAGAGGCTCAGGCGGCCTTTTGGCGGACGAGCGCCACCTTCGTATTTGCCCGACAGGAAACCGAATGCCAGCGGCGAATAGGCGAGCAGGCCACATTGTTCACGGATGGCGATTTCCGCCAGGCCGATTTCGAAGCTGCGGTTGAGCAGGTTGTACGGGTTCTGGATCGACACTGCGCGCGGCCAGCCACGGGCCTCGGCCAGGGCGAGGAAGCGCATGGTGCCCCATGGTGTCTCGTTGGACAGGCCGATGTGGCGAATCTTGCCGGCCTTCACTTGCTCGTCGAGCGCTTCGAGGGTGTCTTCGAGCGGCGTCAGGTTGGCTTCGATCTTGTGTTTGTAACCCAGTTGGCCGAAGAAATTGGTGCTGCGCTCCGGCCAGTGCAACTGGTAGAGGTCGATGTAGTCGGTCTGCAGGCGCTTGAGGCTGGCATCCACCGCTTCGGTAATGTGCTGGCGGTTATGGCGCAGGTTTTTGTCGCGGATGTAATCGATGGTGTTGCCGGGACCGGCGATCTTGCTGGCGAGGATCCAGTCGGCGCGGTCACCACGGCTTTTGAAGTAATTGCCGATGTAGCGCTCGGTGGTGGCGTAGGTTTCGGCTTTCGGCGGCACCGGGTACATCTCGGCGGTGTCGATGAAATTGATCCCGGCTTCCTTGGCCCGCTCGATCTGGGCGAAGGCTTCAGCTTCAGTGTTTTGCTCGCCCCAGGTCATGGTGCCGAGGCAGATTGCACTCACGTTCAGGTCGGTACGGCCTAGCTGGCGATAGTCCATCGGGTGCTCCTTGGGCAAAACAATCATAAAAGCAGGTTGAAAATTTTTTCGCAATCTGCATAATTGCTGACCTCTTTCTGCAGTGGAAGTGATGCGCCGCCGCCGAAGAATCTTGCCGTTGAACGGACGCGCCGACCCGAGCCCCCGAAAGCGTCTGTATCCGGCTGCCTTTGACTTGTCAAAGTACGCACTATTCAGTAAGATCCGCCGTCTTATTTACAGGCGGCCCCTGAGGCTATAAAGAATGAAAACTTTTACTGCTAAACCGGAAACAGTAAAGCGCGACTGGTTTGTCGTCGACGCTGCTGGTCAGACCCTGGGTCGTCTGGCCACCGAAATCGCGAGCCGTCTGCGTGGCAAGCACAAGCCTGAGTACACTCCTCACGTTGACACCGGCGACTACATCGTCGTAATCAACGCCGAGCAGATCCGTGTTACCGGCGCTAAAACCACTGACAAAATGTACTACTCCCACTCCGGTTTCCCGGGCGGCATCAAGTCGATCAACTTTGAAAAGCTGATCGCCAAGGCCCCTGAGCGCGTGATCGAGACCGCGGTTAAAGGCATGCTGCCTAAAAACCCACTGGGTCGCGACATGTACCGTAAGCTGAAAGTCTATGCGGGCGCTGCACACCCTCATACTGCTCAGCAGCCCCAAGAACTGAAGATTTAACGGAATAGTTCATTATGTCGGCGACTCAAAATTACGGCACTGGCCGTCGCAAGACCGCAACCGCACGCGTTTTCCTGCGTCCGGGTACTGGTAACATCTCCATCAACAACCGCTCCCTGGACTCGTTCTTCGGCCGCGAAACTGCCCGCATGGTAGTTCGTCAGCCGCTGGAACTGACCGAGACTGTCGAGAAGTTCGACATCTACGTCACTGTCATCGGCGGTGGTGTAAGTGGTCAGGCTGGCGCAATCCGCCACGGCATCACTCGCGCTCTGATGGACTACGACGAAACCCTGCGTAGCGCTCTGCGCAAAGCTGGCTTCGTTACTCGCGACGCCCGTGAAGTTGAACGTAAGAAAGTTGGTCTGCGTAAAGCGCGTAAGCGTCCGCAGTACTCGAAGCGTTAATTCGTTTCCACGTTCAAAAAAGAACGCCCGATTCCTCACGGAACCGGGCGTTTTTTTATGCCTGCGATTTATCAAAAGAATTGCGCTGTGACAACTTGCCACATTCGTAGACCCCCTATACTGCAAGGCTTGAGGGTGTGAGCTCCGGGTAATTCCCTTGTCAGAATTGGGGCTTTTCATTACCATCTCGGCAAAATTTTTATAAGTAACATTGATTTATTTAGTAGATGCCTGATTTAACAGGCCACAAAGCTGATGGGAGAGGACTGAATGAGCAATGACGGCGTGAATGCAGGCCGGCGTCGCTTCTTGGTAGCAGCCACATCCGTGGTGGGTGCTGCAGGAGCGGTGGGGGCTGCGGTCCCGTTCGTGGGGTCATGGTTTCCCAGTGCCAAGGCGAAAGCCGCCGGTGCACCGGTGAAAGTGAATGTCAGCAAGATCGAGCCAGGACAGCAGATGATTGCCGAGTGGCGCGGCCAGCCGGTGTTCATTGTCCGCCGCACTGCGGAAATCCTGGGGAATCTCAAGAAGATCGAGGGCCAGCTCTCCGATCCGACTTCCAAAAACTCCACGCAACCTACCTATGTCGATCCTGAAGTGCGTTCGATCAAGCCGGAAATTCTGCTGCTGATCGGGATCTGCACTCACCTGGGTTGCTCACCAACCTTCCGTCCCGAAGTGGCACCTGCGGATCTGGGTAAAGACTGGGTCGGCGGCTATTTCTGCCCTTGCCACGGTTCCCACTACGATCTGGCTGGCCGCGTCTACAAGTCGCAACCTGCGCCTTTGAACCTGCCAGTTCCCCCGCATTCCTATGAGACCGATGACCTGATTGTCATTGGCGTCGATACGGAGAAAGCGTGATGAGCAAGTTCATGGATTGGGTTGATGCGCGCTTCCCCGCGACCAAAATGTGGGAAGACCATCTCAGCAAGTATTACGCGCCAAAAAACTTCAACTTCTTCTATTTCTTCGGCTCGCTGGCACTGCTGGTGCTGGTCAACCAGATTGTCACCGGTGTCTGGCTGACGATGAGCTACACCCCTTCGGCAGAAGAGGCATTCGCTTCCGTCGAATACATCATGCGCGACGTCGAGTACGGCTCGATCCTGCGTCTGCTGCACTCCACCGGCGCTTCGGCGTTCTTCATCGTGGTCTATCTGCACATGTTCCGTGGCCTGCTCTACGGTTCGTATCAGAAACCCCGTGAGCTGGTATGGGTCTTCGGCATGCTGATCTACCTGGCGCTGATGGCTGAAGCGTTCATGGGTTACCTGCTGCCGTGGGGCCAGATGTCCTACTGGGGCGCCCAGGTGATCATTTCGCTGTTCGGTGCGATCCCGGTGATCGGCAACGACCTGACCCAGTGGATTCGTGGTGACTACCTGATCTCCGGGATCACCCTGAACCGCTTCTTCGCCCTGCACGTCGTGGCCCTGCCGATCGTGATCCTCGGTCTGGTGGTGCTGCACATTCTGGCGCTGCACGAAGTCGGTTCGAACAACCCTGACGGCGTCGACATCAAGAAGCACAAAGATGAAAACGGTGTGCCGCTGGATGGCATTGCGTTCCACCCGTACTACACCGTGAAAGACATTGTCGGCGTGGTGGTGTTCCTGTTCATCTTCTGTTTTATCGTGTTCTTCTTCCCGGAAATGGGCGGCTACTTCCTCGAAAAACCAAACTTCGAGCAAGCCAACCCGTTCAAGACACCCGAGCACATTGCCCCGGTCTGGTACTTCACGCCGTTCTACGCGATCTTGCGTGCGATCCCGGACAAACTCATGGGCGTTATCGCCATGGGCGCCTCGATTGCCTTGCTCTTCGTGCTGCCGTGGCTTGACCGCAGTCCGGTCAAATCGATGCGCTACAAGGGCTGGATGAGCAAGATCTGGCTGGTGGTGTTCTGCATCGCGTTCGTGATCCTCGGCATTCTGGGTGTACTCGCCCCGACTCCGGAGCGCACGCTGGTATCGCAGGTCTGCACCTTCCTGTACTTCGCCTACTTCATTCTGATGCCGTTCTACACCAGGCTCGAGAAGACCAAACCGGTTCCGGAAAGGGTGACTGGCTGATGAAAAAGTTATTTTTTGCTCTGATTTTCGCTGCTTTGCCTGCCCTGTCTTTCGCCGCCGAACATGGTGGCCCGGAGCTGGAAAAAGTCGATATCGACGTGTCCGACAAAGCTGCCCTGCAAGACGGTGCGCGCACCTTCGCCAACTATTGCATGGGTTGCCACAGTGCCAAGTTCCAGCGTTACGAGCGGGTGGCCGATGACCTCGGCATTCCCCACGACATGATGCTCGAGAAACTGGTGTTCACTGGCGCCAAGATCGGCGACCACATGAACATCGGCATGCAGCCAACGGACGCCAAGACCTGGTTCGGTGCTGCGCCGCCGGACCTGACCCTGGTGGCTCGCGTACGTGGCACCGACTGGCTCTACGGTTATCTGCGCTCGTTCTACGAAGATCCGGCGCGCCCTTGGGGTGTGAACAACAAGGTCTTCCCGAACGTCGGCATGCCCAACGTGCTGGTCGGCCTGCAAGGTCGTCAGGTGGTGGGCTGCAAGCAAGTGCAGATCGTCGAGGACGGCAAGAAGCAATATGATCCGCTGACCGGTACGCCGTTGACCCATGAAGCGTGCGATCAGTTGACCATCGTGCCGAAAACCGGTGCTCTGAACGAAGAGCAGTTCGATGAGAAGGTCAAGAATCTGGTAACCTTCCTGGCTTACTCGGCTAACCCGGTTAAGCTGCAACATCAGCGCATCGGTACCTACGTCTTGCTGTACCTGGCGTTCTTCTTTGTGTTCGCCTACCTGCTCAAGCGTGAATACTGGAAAGACGTGCACTGATACGCTTCAAGCATTGCTGTTAATCGCGCGCGCCCAAGGGCGCCTCCGATAACGCAAGGTCTGGTTCGCCAGGCATTGCGGGAGGCGCCCTCTGGGCGCGCGCGTTTTTCCGGTTCCGATCATTTCAACAAGCGAGGAGGATCGCCATGGGCGTGACCAATCGGTTGGCCTGTTACTCCGACCCCGCCGACCACTATTCCCACCGAGTGCGCATCGTGCTTGCAGAGAAGGGTGTCAGCGCCGAAATCATTTACGTGGAAGCTGGCCGCCAGCCGCCTAAACTGATTGAGGTGAACCCTTACGGCAGTCTCCCGACGCTGGTCGATCGTGACCTGGCGTTGTGGGAGTCGACCGTGGTGATGGAATATCTGGATGAGCGTTACCCGCATCCGCCACTGATGCCGGTTTATCCGGTGGCGCGTGCCAACAGCCGCCTGCTGATTCACCGTATTCAGCGCGACTGGTGTGGGCTGGTGGATCTGATCCTGGATCCGAAAACCAAGGAAGCCGCGCGTGTCGTGGCGCGCAAGGAATTGCGTGAAAGCCTGACGGGCGTGTCGCCGCTGTTTGCCGACAAGCCGTTCTTCCTCAGTGAGGAACAAAGTCTGGTGGATTGCTGCCTATTGCCAATACTCTGGCGTTTGCCGATTCTGGGTATTGAACTGCCGCGGCCGGCCAAGCCGCTGCTTGATTATATGGAGCGCCAGTTTGCGCGTGAGGCTTTCCAGGCGAGTCTGTCTGGCGTCGAACGCGATATGCGCTAAGGCTTAAGGAGCCGCTATGAACTCCAGTCGACCTTATCTGGTCCGCGCGCTCTACGAGTGGATTGTGGATAACGATTGCACCCCGCACATGCTGGTCAATTCCGAGTACCCGGCAGTGCAGGTGCCACAGGGTTTTGCCAGTGACGGGCAGATTGTCCTGAACATTTCGCCCAGCGCCGTGCGTCACTTGCACATGGACAACGACGTGGTGACCTTCGAGGGTCGCTTCGGTGGCGTTCCGCACAGCCTGTATGTGCCGATCAGTGCGATCCTGGGCATTTACGCTCGGGAAAACGGTCAGGGCATGGTGTTCGATCTCGAGTCGCCGATGGATGACGAAGGCGATATCGAGCCCGATGACGATCTGCCGCCACCGGACAGCGAGCCGCCGCGCCCAAGCGGCCGGCCAAGTTTGAAAGTGGTGAAATAATAAAAAAGGCGACCCGGAAGGGTCGCCTTTTTTATATCTGTTCTATTCCTGTAGGAGCTGTCGAGTGGAACGAGGCTGCGATCTTTTGATCTTGATCTTAAAAACAAAATCAAAAGATCGCAGCCTGCGGCAGCTCCTACATGGGTATCGGTCAGTCGATGTATTCGAACAGCTTGACGATTTTCTGTACGCCGGAAACGCCTTGCACCAGGTTGGTCGCCTGTTGCGCTTCCTGCTTGGTCAACAGGCCCAGCAGGTAGACGATACCGTTCTCGGTCACGACTTTGATGCGCGAGCCGGGAATGCTGGCGTCGGCAAGCATCTGGGTCTTGATCTTGGTGGTCAGCCAGGCATCGTTCTGGCGGGCGAGGAAGCTTGAAGGGGCAATGACCTGCAGCTCGTTGTGTACTTTTTTCACGCGCTGGACGTTGGCGGCGGCCTGTTCGGCCTTGGCCTTGAGGTCTTCACGCGGCGTCTGGCCGGCGAGCAGCACCACGCCGTTGAAGCTGGTGACAACGATGTGCGAGTCCTTGTCCAGCGCCGGATCGGCCTTGGCCACATTGACGCCGACTTTGGTCTCGATCAGCGAGTCATCGATTTTACTGCCGAAGGTCCGGGTGCCACGGTCATCTTCAATCGGCGCTTCACGGCTGGCATTCACCACCGAGGTGCAGCCGCTGATGCCCAGGCACAGAGTCAAGGCCAGAAGGCCAAGGCGATTAGGGGTCATTCTTCACTCCCGAACAGTTGGCTGTCGATCAGATCGCAGAGGCAATGGATCGCCAGCAGGTGGACTTCCTGAATACGTGCAGTGACGTGGGCCGGTACGCGGATCTCCACGTCTTCAGGCAGCAGCAATGAAGCCATGCCGCCGCCATCGCGGCCAGTCAATGCTACGACAACCATTTCGCGATCATGTGCGGCCTGGATCGCCTGAATAATGTTTGCCGAGTTGCCGCTGGTCGAAATCGCCAGCAACACATCGCCTGGCTGACCGAGCGCGCGGATCTGCTTGGAGAACACTTCGTTATAGCTGTAGTCGTTGGCGATCGAGGTGATCGTCGAGCTGTCGGTGGTCAGGGCGATGGCCGGCAGGCTCGGGCGTTCGCGCTCGAAGCGGTTGAGCAACTCCGAGGAGAAGTGCTGGGCGTCGCCGGCCGAGCCGCCATTGCCGCACGAAAGCATTTTGCCTTCGTTGAGCAGTGCGTTGACCATGATCTGGCTGGCTTGCTCGATGTGCGGTGCAAGTACGTCCATCGCCTGTTGCTTGGTGTCGATACTGGCCTGGAAAAGCTGGCGAATTCGGGATTGCATGTCCATCTGTGTGACCTTAAGTAGCGCGGCTGTTCGGCACATGAAAGTGCAGCCCGCAAAGCAAAGAGCAAAAATTGTCGGTGAAAGTGTCCGGGGTGGTGTGCAGAGAATCAACCATCGAACGCATTCTGCAACCAGTTCAACTGATCCGGGTGCCTGTCGATGGCCACCACGTCGAAGCGGCAAGGGGAATCGGCCCAGCGTGATTCACGCTGAAGAAAATACTGTGCGGCGAAAATCAGTTTCTGCCGTTTGCGCTCATCGATGCTAGCGAGCGCGCCACCCCATTGAGTGTTTTTTCTGTAGCGGACTTCGACGAATACTACTGTATCGCCATCAAGCATGACCAGATCAAGCTCGCCCCGTTTGCATGACCAGTTCTGCGCCAGCAGGCGCAGACCCTGGTGTTGCAGATGCTCGAGCGCCTGGCGCTCGGCATCTTTACCACTTTGCAGGTGCGAGCCGTCGGGCATCAGCGCGGGGTGTCCGGCAGGCGCTGAACCTGACCGCTGACGAACTGCGCCCAAGGCAGCTGGCGTACGACGCGCTGAGTCTGGGTCATGCCGAGGCTGCCGGATTCACCTTCGATGCGGCTGTCCGGCAGGGCCTTGAGTTGACCCAGGCGCGGTGCCAGGCGATACGCATCCACGCCCATCGCGTACAGGCGACCGAGGCTGCCGGCGGCCTGTGGCCATTGCGCAACCACTTGCTGACGCAGCGGGTCGCTGGTTTCCAGCAACCATGGGGTTTCGCAGAAGCGCACGCCGTTCATGTCGTTGTACTGATTCACGTCGCCGCTGGCGCTGTACACGTGGGAAGTCGCGTAGACCGGAACGTCACCGGCGTACTGGAAGTTCAGGGTCGGCTTGATCTGCTGCGCCTGTTGCGGGGTGGCTGCCAGGAAGATGAATTCGATGTCCTGACGGCGTGACGGCTGTGCGGCTACGTTGGTGCCAGCGGCGTTCTGCAGGCTCTTGGCGCGGGCTTCGCTTTGACGCAGCTGGAACATGTCGGCGATCTGCTGGGCCAGTTGCACCGGCTGATCGACACGTTCGGTGGCGACAATGCTGCCGCCGTTGGCTTGCCAGTCCTGGCTGAACGCACGCAGTACGCGATCGCCCCATTCGCCTTTCGGCACCATGATGGCGGCGCGATGCAGGCCGTCGGCGCGGGCACGGCGCGAGACTTCGCGGGCTTCGTCTTCAGCGGCCAGACCAAACTGGAACAGTTGCACCGGACCTTGATCACCTTCGCTGTAGTTCAGCGCGAGGGTGGTGATCGGCAGTTGCGGACGGGTGCTGAGTTGTTTGACCAGCGGTTTTTCCAGCGGGCCGACCACCAGTTGCACGCCATCGGCCTGGGCCTTGCGGTAGAACTCGTCCATCGAGGTCAGTTTGGAGCTGTCGTAGAACTCGATGGCGGGCGGCTTCTGGCCGGCCTGTTGCGCTTGATAGTGCGCAGCCATGAAGCCTTCACGCAGGGCCTTGCCGACCGAGGCCAGCGGGCCGTCCTGCGGCAGCAGCAGAGCGATCTTGCTCAGGGGCTGGCTGGCCAGTTCCTTGAGTTTGGTCAGTGGCAGCGGCAGGTTGATTGCTGCCGGGTGTTTCGGGTTCTGAGCGCGCCAGTTGTCGATCGCCGCTTGCTGTTGCTCCAGGGTGCCAGCGGTTTTCACCGCCAGGGCCAGGCCCATCCAGCCGCCGAGATCGTCGGAGGTGTTGGCTTGCAGTTGATCGGTTGGCAGCGAAGCGATCAGCGTCCAGATGGCTTCGTGGTTCTTGCTCGCGGCTTCGCCTTTGAGCATTGGTGCAATGAAGATGCGCTCGCGAGCGGCCGCCAGAGTCTGGCCATCGGCTTCCAGTGCGCGGGCATGCACGGTGCCGGTGCGTACTTGCTGGTCTTCCGGCATCTCGCTCAGGTGCTGCAGGCTCGGATGGCTCAGGGCCGTCAGCGCGGCTTTCGGCTGATTGCGGGTCATCGCCAGTTCAGCAGACAGGGTGCTGGCGAAGATCTGCTGGCCTGGCTTCAACTGCTCCATCGGCACTTGTTGCAGGATCTGCGCGGACTGGCCGGCGTTGCCCTGGCGATAAGCCAGGTCGGCCGCGCTCAAGCGCAACAGGGCGGCTTTTTCCGGCGTCTTGGCCTGGGTCGCCTGTTCGAGCAGTTGCTCGATGCTGGCATCCGGAGTCCGTGGAAGTTCGCCAAGGCTGGAGGAAGGGGAGCTGGCGCAGGCCGCCAGCAAGGCAGCGAGGCAGAGGGCAGTGAACAGCCGCAGGCAAGCGATCATGTAAGTGTTCCTGATACTCGATCAAATTAGCGTGGAATTGTACCCAAGCACTGGCCGGGGCGCGATGTTACTGGCGTGAAACCGTCAATTTAGCTGAAGCAAATGTTGCAGCGCTGCACAGGGATGCGCAAAACCGGCGTCGGCCGGAGCGCATCGCAAGCCTCGTGACGCGTTACAATGCCGGCTTTTACCGATCATGAGGTGTGCGCTTTGACTGCTCCAGGTCCTTTGAATTCCGCTGCTGGCTCGCTTTATGTGGTGGCGACGCCCATCGGCAACCTGGACGACATCAGCGCCCGGGCTCTGAAAATCCTCCGCGAAGTGGCGCTCATCGCTGCTGAAGACACGCGCCACTCCGCGCGGTTGATGCAGCACTTCGGCATTGCCACGCCATTGGCGGCGTGCCATGAACATAACGAACGTGATGAAGGTAGCCGCTTTATTACCCGTTTGCTGGCGGGCGACAACGTCGCGCTGATTTCCGATGCCGGGACACCGCTGATTTCCGATCCGGGTTATCACCTGGTACGGCAGGCGCGGGCAGCTGGAATCAATGTGGTGCCGGTGCCGGGTGCCTGCGCGTTGATCGCGGCGCTGTCGGCGGCGGGGCTGCCCTCCGACCGGTTCATCTTCGAAGGCTTCCTGCCGGCCAAGTCGGTGGGGCGCAAGGCACGTCTGGAAGCGGTCAAGGAAGAGCCGCGCACACTGATTTTCTACGAGGCCCCGCATCGTATTCTTGAGTGTCTGCAGGACATGGAAGCGGTGTTCGGCGGCGAGCGTCAGGCGTTGCTGGCCCGGGAAATCACCAAGACGTTCGAAACGCTCAAAGGTTTGCCGCTGGCTGAGCTTCGGGCATTTGTCGAGTCGGACAGCAATCAGCAGCGCGGCGAATGCGTGGTGCTGGTGGCGGGCTGGTCCGCGCCGGAGTCCGAAGACGCGGTGAGCAGCGAGGCCATGCGCGTTCTCAACCTGCTGCTGGAAGAGATGCCGCTCAAGCGCGCCGCCGCTCTGGCTGCGCAAATCACCGGTGAACGCAAGAACGTGCTGTACCAGGTCGCGCTGGATCAGCAGAAGGGCGAGTAACCCGTCGCGCAGACCGGTCTGGCGGCTATTAGCGCTTGTTCTTCGGGCGCTCTGCCGTTAACCTGCGCGGCGGAGAGTCGATCGGACAGTCGCTGCCCTCTATGAAAATTAGAGGGGGGAGGAAAGTCCGGGCTCCATAGGGCGAAGTGCCAGGTAATGCCTGGGAGGCGTGAGCCTACGGAAAGTGCCACAGAAAATAACCGCCTAAGCGCCTGGCGCCGGTAAGGGTGAAAAGGTGCGGTAAGAGCGCACCGCACGTCTGGCAACAGTTCGTGGCTAGGTAAACCCCACTTGGAGCAAGACCAAATAGGGTCCCAAGGCGTGGCCCGCGCTGGGACCGGGTAGGTTGCTAAAGATGTCCAGCGATGGCCATCGTAGACGAATGACTGTTCAAGACAGAACCCGGCTTACAGATCGACTCTCCACCTTTTTCTTTCCCTGCTTGAATCTTTGGTATCAGGGCTGTGTATTATCGGCAGGCCTGCGCTAAAGTTCGGCAGCGGCGAATGCAGTAATAGCCATTTCCCACCTTGCTTCAATCAACAGCAGAAGCGCTTTTGTAATACCGAAAAAATCTTACTCTTAACAAATTACTTTAACTTTCGAGCGCAGCTTTCAGTGCTGCATCAAGTTATTGGTCGAAAGTCTCCGTCAGATTCTCGTTGCCCCTCCTTTTAAGCTCCTAAATCTCCGTTCTGTAAGGGTTTTCCTTTAATCCGCGCCTTGACGGTGTGGTGGGCGCATTCCTATAGTGTGCGCAAGTGGCGGAAAGTGGCATGAAGTGGGTTTTTTGAGCTCAAAACGATAAAAATTGGAGAAACGCTGACGTGTTTCGCGGAGCTAACGCTATCAGTCTCGACGCAAAGGGCCGTCTCGCCATGCCGAGCCGGTACCGTGACGAGCTCGTTTCGCGTAGTTCCGGTCAACTTATCGTGACCATTGATGCCGTTGATCCGTGCCTGTGTGTCTACCCGCTCGATGAGTGGGAAATTATTGAAACCAAGTTGCGCGCACTCCCTTCGCTACGCGAAGAGAACCGTCGCCTGCAACGTTTATTGATTGGTAATGCCGTCGACCTCGAGCTCGATGGCAGTGGTCGTTTTCTGGTTCCGCCGCGTCTGCGCGAATACGCAAAGCTCGATAAGCGCGCGATGCTGGTAGGCCAACTGAACAAGTTCCAATTGTGGGACGAGGATGCATGGAACGCGGTATCTGCCGCTGACCTTGCTGCTATTCAACAACCGGGCGCCATGCCTGACGAACTGCGTGATTTGATCCTGTGACTATTGATAGCGGCTTTAACCACATCACCGTACTGCTTGACGAAGCCGTCGAGGCTCTCGCCGTACGCCCTGATGGCTGCTATCTGGACGGTACGTTCGGGCGCGGCGGGCACAGCCGGCTGATCCTCAGCCAGCTCGGGCCGGACGGTCGACTCATCGGGTTCGACAAGGATCCTCAGGCGATTGCCACCGGGCAAACGCTAGCGGCCGAAGACGGCCGCTTTGTCGTTGTGCAGCGCAGCTTTGCCGAACTGGGTTCGGTGGTTGCCGAGCAGGGTCTGAGCGGCAAGGTCAGCGGTATCCTGCTCGATCTCGGCGTGTCTTCGCCGCAGTTGGATGACGCCGAGCGCGGCTTCAGTTTCCTCAACGACGGCCCGCTGGACATGCGCATGGATCCGTCCCGTGGCATCAGCGCTGCCGAATTCGTCAACACCGCACCGGTGGAAGAAATCGCCCGGGTGTTCAAGGAATACGGCGAAGAACGTTTCTCCGGGCGCATGGCCCGTGCCGTGGCCGAGCGCCGCGACATCAAGCCGTTCGAGCGCACCGCCGATCTGGCCGAAGTCCTGAAAGTCGCCAACCCGGCGTGGGAAAAGGGCAAGAACCCCGCCACCCGCGCGTTCCAGGGCTTGCGCATTCACGTCAACAACGAACTGGGTGATCTGGAAGCCGGCCTCGAAGCCGCACTGGATGCTCTGGAGATCGGTGGCCGCCTGGTGGTCATCAGCTTTCACTCGCTGGAAGACCGTATCGTCAAACTGTTCATGCGCAAGCTGGTAAAAGGCGAAGCCGACAACCTGCCGCGCAACCTGCCGGTTCGCCACGTGGCGTTCGAACCGAAAATCAAAGTCCATGGCAAAGCGCAGACGGCCTCTGATGCCGAACTCAAAGCCAACCCACGTTCCCGTAGCGCTGTCATGCGTGTCGCGGAGAAGTTGCGGTGAGCAAGCTTTTCGCCAAGCCCCTGCCGGGCGGCAGCTTTATCATGCTGCTGCTGTTCGTCGGCGTGCTCGTGTCGGCCATTGGCGTGTCTTACAGCGCGCACTGGAACCGGCAGTTGCTCAACAATCTTTATAACGAACTCAGCGTGCGCGACAAGGCGCAGGCCGAGTGGGGGCGCCTGATTCTCGAGCAAAGCACCTGGACTGCGCACAGCCGCATCGAAGTGCTGGCCACCGAACAACTGAAGATGCACATCCCTGGCGCGGCTGACGTGAAGATGGTGGCGCCATGATGAAACTCGAAGGCGCACTTTTCCCGTGGCGCTTCCGCCTGATGGTGGCCCTGCTCGGCGTGATGGTTGCGGCGATCTGCTGGCGCATCATCGACCTGCAAGTGGTTGACCGTGACTTCCTCAAGGGGCAGGGCGACGCGCGCAGTCTGCGTCATATTCCGATTCCTGCGCACCGTGGTCTGATCACCGACCGCAATGGCGAACCTCTGGCCGTGAGTACCCCGGTGACCACCCTGTGGGCCAACGCAAAGGAAATGCAGACCGCCAAAGAGAAGTGGCCAGCACTGGCCGCGGCGCTGGGGCAGGATCCGAAAGCCTTGGCCGAACGCCTTGAAGCGCAAGCCAATAAAGAATTCATCTATCTGGTGCGCGGGCTGACCCCCGAGCAAGGCCAGGCTGTGCTCGACCTGAAAGTGCCGGGCGTTTACGGCATCGAAGAGTTCCGCCGCTTCTATCCGGCTGGCGAGGTCACCGCGCACATGGTCGGCTTTACCGACATTGACGATCACGGACGCGAAGGCGTCGAGCTGGCCTACGACGAGTGGCTGGCCGGTGTGCCGGGCAAACGGCAGGTCATCAAGGATCGGCGCGGTCGGCTGATCAAGGATGTCCAGGTCACCAAGAACGCCAAGGCCGGCAAGCCCTTGGCGTTGTCGATTGACCTGCGCCTGCAATACCTGGCCAACCGCGAATTGCGCAACGCGATCATCGAGAACGGCGCCAAGGCCGGCAGCCTGGTGATCATGGACGTGAAGACCGGCGAGATTCTTGCCATGGTCAACCAGCCGACCTATAACCCGAACAACCGTCGCAACCTGCAACCGGCGATGATGCGTAACCGCGCGATGATCGACGTGTTCGAACCGGGTTCGACCATGAAAGCGATCTCGATGAGCGCCGCGATCGAGTCCGGTCGCTGGAAGCCGAGCGACACCGTCGAGGTGTATCCGGGTTCCCTGCAGATCGGCAAGTACACGATCAAGGACGTTTCCAAGACCGAAGGTCCGGTGCTGGACATGACCGGTATCCTGATCAATTCCAGTAACGTCGGCATGAGCAAGGTCGCGTTCGATATCGGCGGTGAGACCATTTACCGTCTCGCCCAGAAAGTCGGCCTCGGCCAGGACACCGGCCTCGGTTTCCCGGGCGAGCGTGTCGGCAACCTGCCGAACTACCGCGACTGGCGCAAGGCTGAAACCGCGACGCTGTCTTACGGCTACGGTATTTCCGTGACCGCGATCCAGCTGGTGCACGCATTCTCGGCGCTGGCCAACAACGGTCGTCTGGCGCCGCTGACCCTGATCAAAACCGACAAGCCGCCGCAGACCACCCAAGTGCTGCCGGAAGCGGTGGCGAAAACCATGCAGGGCATGCTGCAGCAAGTGATCGAAGCACCGCGCGGCGTGTTCCGTGCGCAGGTGCCGGCGTATCACGTGGCCGGCAAGTCGGGTACTGCGCGCAAAACGTCGGTGGGCACCAAGGGCTACGCCGAAAACTCGTACCGCTCGTTGTTCGCCGGTTTCGGCCCGATGAGCGATCCGCGTTACGCCATCGTGGTGGTGATCGATGAACCGTCCAAGGCCGGTTACTTCGGTGGTCTGGTGTCGGCGCCGGTATTCAGCCGTGTGATGTCCGGCACCCTGCGTCTGATGAACGTGACCCCGGACAACCTGCCGACCACCCAACAGGCCAACGCTACCCCGGTCGTTCCGCTGAAAGCCAATGGAGGGCGCGGCTGATGTCTCTTAGTCTGAACAAGATATTTCCCCACGCCGGCCACGATCTGCTGATCCGTGAACTGGCGCTGGACAGCCGCAACGTACGTGCGGGTGATCTTTTCCTCGCTGTGCCCGGCGGCAAGTTCGATGGTCGTGCGCACATCGCCGATGCCTTGCAGCGCGGCGCGGCGGCGGTTGCCTACGAAGTGGAAGGCGCCACCGTGCTGCCGATCACCGAAGTGCCGTTGATTCCGGTCAAAGGTCTGGCGGCGCAGCTGTCCGATATCGCCGGGCGTTTTTATGGCGAACCGAGCCATCACCTGAACCTGATCGGCGTGACCGGCACCAACGGCAAAACCAGCGTGACCCAACTGGTTGCGCAGGCACTGGATCTGCTCGGTCAGCACTGCGGCATCGTCGGCACGCTGGGCTCCGGCTTCTATGGCGCGCTGGAAAGTGGTCTGCATACCACGCCGAATCCGATTGCCGTGCAAGCGACCCTCGGCGACCTGAAAAAGGCCGGGGCCAAAGCCGTGGCCATGGAAGTGTCGTCCCACGGTCTGGATCAGGGCCGGGTCACCGCGTTGGCGTTCGACGTTGCGGTGATGACCAACCTGTCCCGCGATCATCTGGATTATCACGGCACCATGCAGGCGTACGCCGAGGCCAAGGCCAAGCTGTTCGCCTGGAATGACCTGAAGTGCCGCGTGGTCAACCTCGACGACGATTTCGGTCGGCAACTGGCCGCCGAAAAACGTGAGTCGCGGCTGATCACCTACAGCTTGCTCGACAGCAGCGCCTACCTGTTCTGCCGTGAAGCGCAGTTCGATGACCACGGCGTGCGTGCCACGCTGGTCACGCCGCAGGGCGAGCACCATCTGCGCAGCACGCTGCTGGGCCGTTTCAACCTGAGCAACGTACTGGCGGCGGTCGGTGCCTTGCTCGGTCTGGACTATGCCCTCGACGAAATTCTCAAGGTGCTGCCGAAACTCGAAGGCCCGGCCGGACGCATGCAGCGTCTGGGTGGCGGCACTCAGCCGCTGGTGGTGGTCGATTACGCCCACACCCCGGATGCCCTGGAAAAAGTTCTGACCGCGCTGCGCCCACACGTCAAAGGCCAGTTGCTGTGCCTGTTCGGCTGTGGCGGCGACCGCGATCGCGGCAAGCGTCCGCTGATGGCCGAAGTGGTCGAGCGTCTGGCTGATCGCGTACTGGTCACCGATGACAACCCGCGCACGGAAGACCCGGCGCAGATTTTCGATGACATCCGCGCCGGTTTCACCGCTGTGGATAAGGTAACCTTCGTCGCCGGCCGTGGTCAGGCGATCGCCCAGCTGATTGCCGGTGCGTCGGCGGATGACGTGATCGTTCTGGCGGGCAAAGGTCACGAGGACTATCAGGAAATCAACGGCGAACGTCACGCGTTCTCCGATCTGGTCGAAGCCGATCATGCCCTCACCGCATGGGAGGTGGCCCATGCTTAAGGCGCTGAAATTGAGCGAGCTGACCAACGTGCTCGACGCACGTCTGATCAGCACCGATGCCAGTTTCGACGGTGTCAGCATCGACAGCCGTGCGATTACTGCTGGCCAACTGTTTATTGCCCTGACGGGCCCGCGCTTCGATGGTCACGACTATCTGAACGACGTCGCCGGCAAAGGCGCGGTCGCGGCGCTGGTCGAGCGCGAAGTGCCCGACAGCACCTTGCCGCAACTGCTGGTCAAGGACACCCGCCAGGCCCTCGGTCAGTTGGGCGCGCTGAACCGTGCCGCGTTCACGCAACCGGTCGCAGCCATCACCGGCTCCAGCGGCAAGACCACGGTCAAGGAAATGCTCGCGAGCATCCTGCGCACCCGGGGTGCCGTGCTCGCCACGCGTGGCAATCTGAACAACGACCTCGGCGCGCCGCTGACCCTGCTCGAACTGGCCCCGGAACACACCGCCGCCGTGATCGAGCTGGGCGCATCGCGTCTGGGTGAAATCGCCTATACCGTCGGGCTGACCAAGCCGCATGTGGCGATCCTCAACAACGCGGGTACTGCCCACGTTGGCGAATTTGGCGGCCCGGAAAAAATCGTCGAGGCCAAGGGCGAGATCATCGACGGTCTGGCGGCGGATGGCATCGCTGTCCTCAACCTCGACGACAAGGCCTTCGGTATCTGGAAGACCCGTGCCGGTGCGCGCAAGGTGCTGACCTTCTCCCTGAGCAATCCTCAGGCAGACTTCTACGCCAGCGACCTGAGCACCGATGCCCGGGGTTGCCCGGCCTTCAACCTGCATACACCTGAAGGTGTGGAGCACGTTCAACTGAACCTGCTCGGCACCCATAACGTCGCCAACGCCATGGCTGCCGCCGGTGCCGCACATGCCCTGGGCGTTTCGCTGTTCGGCATCGCCACCGGGCTTGGCGCGGTACAACCGGTCAAGGGTCGCACCGTCGCGCAGCTGGCGAAAAACGGCATGCGCGTGATCGATGACACTTACAACGCAAACCCCACCTCCATGTGCGCTGCCGTTGATATACTCGCCGGCTTTTCCGGCCGCACCGTCCTGGTGCTCGGAGATATCGGCGAGTTGGGCGACTGGGCGGAGCAGGGGCACCGCGACGTGGGCGAATACGCCCGTGGCAAGGTTTCCGCGCTTTACGCGGTCGGGCCGAACATGGTCCACGCCGTGAACGCATTCGGTAAAGAGGCGCATCACTTCGGCACGCAAGCTGAACTGATCAAAGCCCTTGATGCCGAGCAGGACACAAACACCACCATTTTGATCAAGGGTTCGCGCAGTGCAGCGATGGAAAACATCGTTGCGGCTCTGTGCGGGTCCAGTCTGGAGAAACATTAATGCTGCTGCTGCTAGCGGAGTATCTGCAACAGTTCTACAAAGGCTTCGCGGTCTTCCAGTACCTGACCCTGCGCGGGATTCTCGGTGTGCTGACCGCGCTGGTTTTGTCGCTGTGCTACGGCCCGTGGATGATCCGTACCCTGCAGAACCGTCAGATCGGTCAGTCCGTACGCAATGACGGCCCGCAATCGCACCTGTCCAAGTCGGGTACGCCGACCATGGGCGGCGCGCTGATTCTGTCTTCCATCGGCGTCAGCACTCTGCTGTGGGCTGACCTGAGCAACCGCTACGTGTGGGTCGTGCTGCTGGTGACCCTGCTGTTCGGCGCCATCGGCTGGGTCGACGATTACCGCAAAGTGATCGAGAAGAACTCTCGCGGCTTGCCAAGCCGCTGGAAGTATTTCTGGCAGTCGGTGTTCGGTCTGGGCGCGGCGATCTTCCTTTATATGACCGCGACCACGCCGGTGGAAACCACGCTGATCCTGCCGATGCTCAAGGACTACAGCATTCCGCTGGGCGCCGGTTTCATCGTACTGACCTACTTCGTGATCGTCGGTTCGAGCAACGCGGTCAACCTGACTGACGGCCTCGACGGTCTGGCGATCATGCCTACCGTGATGGTCGGCGGCGGTCTGGGGATTTTCTGCTACCTGTCGGGTAACGTGAAATTCGCCGAGTACCTGCTGATCCCTTACGTGCCGGGCGCGGGCGAGCTGATCGTGTTCTGCGGCGCACTGATCGGTGCCGGACTCGGATTCCTGTGGTTCAACACCTATCCGGCGCAAGTGTTCATGGGCGATGTCGGTGCTCTGGCACTGGGTGCGGCACTGGGCACCATTGCGGTGATCGTCCGTCAGGAAATCGTCCTGTTCATCATGGGCGGCGTGTTCGTGATGGAAACCCTGTCGGTGGTTATCCAGGTTGCTTCTTTCAAAATGACCGGTCGCCGCGTGTTCCGCATGGCACCGATTCATCACCACTTTGAACTCAAGGGCTGGCCCGAGCCACGCGTGATCGTCCGTTTCTGGATCATCACCGTGATTCTCGTGCTGATCGGCCTTGCCACCCTGAAGCTGAGGTAGAACGAGTGTCTCTGATCGCTTCTGACCACTTCCGCATCGTTGTCGGCCTCGGCAAGAGCGGCATGTCCCTGGTTCGCTTCCTGGCGAACCGGGGCGTGTCGTTTGCCGTCGCCGATACGCGGGACAATCCACCGGAACTGGCCACGCTCAAGCGTGACTATCCGCACGTGGAAGTGCGTTGTGGCGAGCTGGACGTCGAGTTCCTGTGCCGTGCCGACGAGCTCTACGTGAGCCCCGGCCTGGCGCTGGCGACCCCGGCCCTGCAAGCCGCTGCCGCCCGTGGCGTGAAAATGGCCGGCGACATCGAGCTGTTCGCGCGTAACGCGCGGGCGCCGATCGTGGCCATCACCGGCTCCAACGCGAAAAGCACCGTCACCACCCTGGTCGGCGAGATGGCGGCTGCGGCCGGCAAACGCGTCGCAGTGGGCGGTAACCTCGGCACGCCGGCGCTGGAATTGCTCAGCGATGACGTCGAGCTGTACGTGATGGAGCTGTCGAGCTTTCAGCTGGAAACCACCGACCAGCTCAACGCCGAAGTGGCCACCGTGCTGAACATCAGCGAAGACCACATGGACCGCTACAGCGGCCTGCCGGCGTACCACCTGGCCAAGCACCGGATCTTCCGTGGGGCGAAGCAGGTCGTGGTCAATCGGCAGGATGCACTCAGCCGTCCGCTGATCGGCGAGGGCCAGCCGTGCTGGACCTTCGGCCTGAACAAACCGGATTTCAAGGCGTTCGGACTGCGCGAAGAAGATGGCGAGAAATACCTGGCCTTCGAATTCCAGAACCTGATGCCGGTGCGCGAACTGAAAGTGCGCGGCGCGCATAACCAGGCCAACGCCCTTGCGGCGCTGGCGCTGGGGCATGCGGTCGGCCTGCCGTTCGACGCCATGCTCGATGCCCTGCGCAATTTCGCCGGTCTCGAACATCGCTGCCAGTGGCTGCGGGATCTCGACGGCGTCGGTTACTACAACGATTCCAAAGCCACCAACGTCGGCGCCGCTCTGGCCGCCATCGAAGGCCTCGGCGCGGACATCGACGGCAAGGTCGTGCTGATCGCCGGTGGCGACGGTAAAGGCGCCGAGTTCAAGGATCTGCGTGATCCGGTGGCGGCCAACTGCCGCGCCGTGATCCTGATGGGCCGCGACTCCGACAAGATCGGCGCCGCCATCGGCGATGCCGTGCCGCTGATTCGCGCCACCTCGCTGGTCGAAGCCGTCGAGCAGTGCCGCGCAGTCGCCCAGCCGGGTGACGTGGTGCTGCTGTCGCCGGCCTGCGCCAGTTTCGACATGTTCAAGAATTACGAAGACCGTGGTCACCAGTTCGTCCGCGCTGTGGAGGATCTGGCATGAGCCTGCGCAATATCATCAAGCCGTACCCGTCGCCGATCATCACCGGCCGTGGCATCGACCTCGACTTCCCGATGCTTGCCGGTTGCCTGGCGTTGCTGGGCCTTGGCCTGATCATGATCGCCTCGGCCTCCACCGAAGTGGCGGCGGCACAATCGGGCAGCGCGCTGTATTACATGATTCGCCACCTGATCTACGTGGCGCTGGGCCTGGGTGCCTGCATCGTCACCATGATGATTCCGATCGCCACCTGGCAGCGTCTGGGCTGGATGATGCTGATCGGCGCATTCGGTCTGCTGGTGATGGTGATCGTCCCGGGGATCGGCCGTGAAGTGAACGGTTCGATGCGCTGGATCGGTTTCAGCTTCTTCAACGTGCAGCCGTCGGAGATCGCCAAGGTGTTTGTGGTGATCTACCTCGCCGGGTATCTGGTACGTCGGCAGAAAGAAGTGCGCGAGAGCTGGATGGGCTTCTTCAAGCCGTTCATCGTGCTGTTGCCGATGGCCGGCCTGTTGCTGATGGAGCCGGACTTCGGTGCCACCGTCGTAATGATGGGTGCCGCTGCGGCGATGCTGTTCCTCGGCGGGGTCGGGTTGTTCCGCTTCTCGCTGATGGTGGTGCTGGCAGTCGGGGCCGTGGTCTTGCTGATCCAGATGCAGCCTTATCGAATGGCGCGTCTGACCAACTTCGCCGACCCGTGGGCCGACCAGTTCGGCGCCGGTTACCAGTTGTCGCAGGCATTGATCGCTTTCGGTCGCGGTGAGTGGCTGGGCGTCGGCCTGGGCAACAGCGTGCAGAAACAGTTCTACCTGCCGGAAGCGCACACCGACTTCGTGTTCTCGGTCCTGGCCGAAGAGCTGGGCGCGGTCGGTTCGCTGTGCACCGTGGCGCTGTTCGTCTTCGTGTGTATTCGCGGCATGTACATCGGTCTGTGGGCGGAGAAAGCCAAGCAGTTCTTCGCCGCTTATGTGGCTTACGGTCTGTCGTTCCTGTGGATCGGCCAGTTCCTGATCAACATCGGCGTGAACGTCGGCCTGCTGCCGACCAAGGGCCTGACCCTGCCGTTCCTCAGTTATGGCGGCAGTTCCCTGGTGATCTGCTGCGCCTGCCTCGGCTTGTTGCTGAGGATCGAGTGGGAGAGTCGGACCCACCTGGGCAGTGAAGAGATGGAATTCCATGAGAGCGACTTCGCCGAGGAGCCGAACCATGGGCGCTAACGTATTGATCATGGCCGGCGGCACTGGCGGCCACGTGTTCCCGGCGCTGTCCTGTGCCCGCGAGTTCCAGGCACGCGGCTACACCGTGCACTGGCTCGGCACGCCGCGCGGGATCGAAAACGATCTGGTGCCAGCTGCCGGTCTTGAACTGCACCGCATCAATGCCACGGGGTTGCGTGGCAAGGGCAAGCTGTCGCTGCTCAAGGCTCCGTTCATGCTGCTCAAGTCGGTGTGGCAGGCGCGAGCGGTGATTCGCAAGCTGCGTCCAGTCTGCGTGGTCGGCTTCGGTGGTTATGTGACCGGCCCTGGCGGAATCGCTGCGAAACTGGCCGGTGTGCCGGTGATCGTTCACGAGCAGAACGCCGTGGCCGGCACCGCCAATCGGTTGCTGGTGCCGTTCGCCGCCCGAGTGTGTGAAGCGTTCCCCGACACCTTTACTCTGTCGGACACCCGCCGTACCACCGGAAACCCTGTGCGCAGTGAGCTGTTCCTCGAAACATCGCGACCGGCTCTGGCCGGCCGCAAAGCGCGTTTGCTGATCCTCGGCGGAAGCCTTGGCGCAGAACCGTTGAACAAGTTGCTGCCTGAAGCTCTGGCGCAAGTCCCTGCCGACTTGCGTCCGGAAGTGTTTCATCAGGCCGGCAAAAACCACGATGAAGTGACTGCAGAGCGCTATCGCGCCGCCGGCGTGGACGCGCAGGTGCAGCCCTTTATCAAAGACATGGCCCAGGCCTATGGCTGGGCTGACCTGGTGGTGTGCCGCGCTGGCGCGCTGACCATCAGTGAGCTGGCTGCCGTTGGTCTGCCCTCGATGCTGGTGCCTTTGCCCCACGCAATCGACGATCACCAGACCCGCAACGCCGATTATTTGGCCCGTGAAGGCGCAGCCTTCCTGATGCCGCAAAGAACGACTGGTGCCGCGGACCTTGCCGCGCGCCTGACAGAGGTCTTGATGCAACCGCAACGACTCGAAGAAATGGCCCAAGCGGCCCGCCGTTTGGCCAAACCCGATGCCACCCGTAGCGTGGTCGATACCTGCCTGGAGGTGGCCCATGGTTGAGAATCAGAAAGCCATGCCACAACCGGAAATGCGCCGCATCCGTCGCATCCACTTCGTCGGTATCGGCGGCGTGGGCATGTGCGGTATCGCTGAAGTGTTGCTGAACCTGGGCTATGAAGTGTCCGGTTCCGACCTGAAAGCCTCGCCGGTGACCGAGCGTCTGGAATCGTTCGGCGCGCACATCTTTATCGGCCACCGCGCCGAGAACGCCGCTGCCGCCGATGTGCTGGTGGTCTCGAGCGCCGTCAACACCTCCAACCCGGAAGTGGCGACCGCCCTTGAGCGCCGCATCCCGGTAGTGCCGCGTGCCGAAATGCTCGCCGAGCTGATGCGCTATCGCCACGGCATCGCCGTCGCCGGTACTCACGGCAAAACCACCACCACCAGCCTGATCGCTTCGGTGTTCGCCGCCGGTGGCCTGGACCCGACCTTCGTGATCGGTGGTCGTCTGAATGCCGCGGGCACCAATGCCCAGCTCGGCACCAGCCGCTACCTGATCGCCGAAGCCGACGAAAGTGACGCCAGTTTCCTGCACCTGCAACCGCTGGTAGCCGTGGTCACCAACATCGACGCCGACCACATGGCGACCTACGACGGTGACTTCAACAAACTGAAGAAAACCTTCGTCGAGTTCCTGCACAACCTGCCGTTCTACGGTTTGGCGGTGATGTGCCTGGACGATCCGGTGGTGCGTGAAATCCTGCCGCTGGTCAAACGTCCGACCGTGACCTACGGCTTCAGCGAAGACGCTGACGTGCGCGCCATCAATGTGCGTCAACAAGGCATGCAGACCTTCTTCACCGTGCTGCGCCCGGATCGCGAGCCGCTGGACGTATCGGTGAACATGCCGGGCAACCACAACGTGCTCAACTCGTTGGCGACCATCTGCATCGCCAGCGACGAAGGCGTCAGCGACGAAGCCATCGTTCAGGGCCTGTCCGGGTTCCAGGGTGTCGGCCGACGCTTCCAGGTCTACGGCGAACTGCCGGTGGACGGCGGCAACGTGATGCTGGTCGACGACTACGGGCACCACCCGACCGAAGTCGCCGCCGTGATCAAAGCCGTGCGCGGTGGCTGGCCGGAGCGCCGTCTGGTGATGGTCTACCAGCCGCACCGTTACAGCCGCACCCGCGACCTGTACGACGACTTCGTCAATGTACTGGCCGACGCCAACGTGCTGCTGCTGATGGAAGTCTATCCGGCCGGCGAAGAGCCGATCCCGGGCGCGGACAGTCGCAAGCTGTGCAACAGCATCCGTCAGCGCGGACAGCTCGACCCGATCTACATCGAGCGTGGTGTCGACCTCGCACCGCTGGTCAAGCCGCTGCTGCGTGCCGGCGACATCCTGCTGTGCCAGGGCGCAGGGGATATCGGCGGTCTCGCGCCGAAGCTGTTGAAAAGTGAATTGTTCGCCGGCGCCGTGGCCGCGTCGGTCGAGGGGAAGTTGAAATGACTGCTGCCTACGCCAAGCTGTTCTCCACCATCGCGCCGAAAGACTTCGGCCGTGTCGCCGTGCTGTTCGGTGGCATGAGTGCCGAGCGTGAGGTTTCGCTGAAATCCGGTAACGCCGTGCTCGACGCGCTGCAAAGCGCGGGCGTGGACGCGTTCGGGATCGACGTCGGCGAGGATTTTCTGCAGCGTCTGCTGAACGAAAAGATCGACCGCGCGTTCATCATTCTCCACGGTCGTGGCGGTGAAGACGGCTCGATGCAGGGCCTGCTCGAATGCGCCGGCATTCCTTACACTGGCAGCGGCATCCTCGCTTCGGCACTGGCGATGGACAAGCTGCGCACCAAGCAGGTCTGGCACAGCCTCGGGATTCCGACGCCGCGTCACGCCGTGCTGTGCAGCGAAGCCGATTGTATTTCGGCGGCGACGGAACTGGGCTTCCCTTTGATCGTCAAACCGGCGCATGAAGGTTCAAGTATCGGGATGGCCAAAGTGAGTTCTGCGTCCGAGTTGATCGACGCATGGAAAGCGGCCAGTACCTACGATTCGCAAGTCTTGGTGGAGCAATGGATTCAAGGTCCGGAGTTCACCATCGCCACCCTGCGTGACCAGGTGTTGCCTCCTATCGCCCTGGGTACACCGCACACGTTCTACGACTACGACGCCAAGTACATCGCCAACGATACCCAGTACCGCATTCCGTGCGGGCTGGATGCCGCCAAGGAACAGGAACTCATGGATCTCACGGCCAAGGCCTGTGAGGCGCTGGGGATTGCCGGTTGGGGCAGGGCGGACGTGATGCAGGACGCCGAGGGGCAGTTCTGGTTCCTGGAAGTGAACACCGCACCGGGCATGACCGATCACAGCCTGGTGCCGATGGCGGCCCGTGCTGCCGGTCTGGACTTCCAGCAACTGGTTCTGGCCATTCTGGCCGCCAGTGTTGAAGGCTCCGGTCATACAGAGGCGCGAGGTTAAGACCATGCAAGGCGCTCAGCTCAGACATCAGCCACCCGCACCCGGCCGCAAGCCGGTGCCGCGGGGTGCCAGCCGAATGGTGGCCAAAGAGCCGATGTCTGCGCGCCTGCCGAAAGCCAATTTCGGCTTTCTCAAAAGCCTGTTCTGGCCGGTGCTGCTGGTGGCGCTCGGGTTCGGTACTTACGAAGGCGCGCAGCGTTTGCTGCCGTACGCCGACCGGCCGATCACCAAGATCGCCGTGCAGGGCGACCTGAGCTACATCAGCCAGCAAGCGGTGCAGCAGCGAATCGCCCCGTACGTGGCGTCGAGCTTCTTCACCATCGACCTGGCCGGGATGCGCACCGAACTCGAACAGATGCCCTGGATTGCCCACGCCGAAGTACGTCGGGTATGGCCGGATCAGGTGGTGATCCGCCTCGAAGAGCAACTGCCCGTGGCCCGTTGGGGCGACGAGTCGCTGCTCAACAACCAGGGCCAGGCGTTTACGCCCAAGGAGTTGGCGAACTACGAACACCTGCCACAGCTGTTCGGCCCACAACGGGCCCAGCAGCAAGTGATGCAGCAGTATCAGGTGCTGAGCCAGATGCTCCGGCCGCTGGGCTTCTCGATCGCGCGCCTGGAACTGCGTGAACGTGGCAGCTGGTTCCTGACCACCGGTGCCGGCAGCTCCGGCCCCGGCATCGAGTTGCTGCTGGGACGCGGCAACCTGGTGGAAAAGATGCGCCGCTTCATTGCCATCTATGACAAGACGCTTAAAGACCAGATTACGAACATTGCGCGCATCGATCTGCGCTACGCCAACGGCCTCGCTGTTGGCTGGCGGGAACCAGTAGCGCCGACGACAGCCCAACCCGCTGTCGCAAAGAATTAAGAAGAGGCAGGACCCATGGCAAACGTGCAAAGCGGCAAAATGATCGTCGGTCTGGATATCGGCACCTCCAAGGTGGTGGCGCTGGTAGGCGAGGTCGCGGACGACGGCACGCTGGAAATCGTCGGTATCGGTACTCACCCGTCCCGCGGCCTGAAGAAGGGCGTGGTGGTGAACATCGAATCCACCGTGCAATCGATCCAGCGCGCGATCGAAGAAGCCCAACTGATGGCGGGCTGCCGCATTCACTCGGCGTTCGTCGGCGTGGCCGGCAATCACATCCGCAGCCTGAACTCTCACGGCATCGTCGCGATTCGTGACCGCGAAGTGAGTTCGGCTGATCTGGAGCGCGTCCTCGACGCCGCCCAGGCCGTGGCGATCCCGGCTGACCAGCGCGTGCTGCACACCCTGCCGCAGGATTACGTGATCGATAACCAGGAAGGCGTCCGCGAGCCTCTGGGCATGTCCGGCGTCCGTCTGGAAGCCAAGGTTCACGTGGTCACCTGCGCCGTCAACGCCGCCCAGAACATTGAAAAATGCGTGCGTCGCTGCGGTCTGGAAATCGACGACATCATTCTCGAGCAACTGGCCTCGGCCTATTCGGTACTGACCGACGACGAAAAAGAGCTGGGCGTGTGCCTGGTCGACATCGGCGGCGGCACCACCGACATCGCGATCTTCACCGAGGGCGCAATCCGCCACACCGCGGTGATCCCGATTGCCGGCGATCAGGTGACCAACGACATCGCCATGGCGTTGCGCACCCCGACCCAGTACGCCGAAGAGATCAAGATCCGCTACGCCTGCGCCCTGGCCAAACTGGCCGGTGCCGGTGAAACCATCAAGGTGCCGAGCGTTGGCGACCGTCCACCGCGCGAACTGTCGCGTCAGGCCCTGGCCGAAGTGGTCGAGCCGCGTTACGACGAACTGTTCACCCTGATCCAGGCCGAGCTGCGTCGCAGCGGCTACGAAGACCTGATCCCGGCGGGCATCGTCCTGACTGGCGGCACGTCGAAGATGGAAGGCGCCACCGAACTGGCCGAAGAAATCTTCCACATGCCGGTGCGCCTGGGCGTGCCGCATGGCGTCAAGGGCCTGGACGACGTGGTGCGCAACCCGATTTATTCCACTGGCGTTGGCTTGTTGATGTACGGCCTGCAGAAGCAGTCCGACGGGATCTCGTTCTCGGGCATCGGCAGCCGCGACAGCTACAGCAACGATGAACCACAGGCGCCGTTGCTGGACCGATTGAAGAAGTGGGTTCAAGGCAACTTCTGACGCTTTACCGCAACACCGCAACAAAAATGCAGTAGGCGAAAAAACTAGAGAATGTAAGGAGAGGGAAAATGTTCGAACTCGTAGACAACATCCCCGCAAGCCCGGTAATCAAAGTTATCGGTGTTGGCGGTGGCGGCGGCAACGCTGTCAACCACATGGTCAAGAGCAACATTGAAGGCGTTGAATTCATCTGCGCCAACACCGATGCTCAAGCGCTGAAAAACATCGGCGCGCGCACCATCCTGCAACTGGGCACCGGTGTGACCAAAGGCCTGGGCGCCGGCGCCAACCCGGAAGTCGGCCGTCAGGCTGCGCTGGAAGATCGCGAGCGCATCGCTGAAGTGCTGGCCGGCACCAACATGGTGTTCATCACCACCGGCATGGGCGGTGGTACCGGTACCGGTGCTGCGCCGATCATCGCCGAAGTGGCCAAGGAAATGGGCATCCTGACCGTTGCGGTCGTGACCCGTCCGTTCCCGTTCGAAGGCCGCAAGCGTATGCAGATCGCCGACGAAGGCATCCGCATGCTCTCCGAAAGCGTCGACTCGTTGATCACCATCCCTAACGAGAAGCTGCTGACCATCCTCGGTAAAGACGCAAGCCTCTTGTCGGCTTTCGCCAAGGCTGACGATGTACTGGCCGGTGCCGTGCGCGGTATCTCCGACATCATCAAGCGTCCGGGCATGATCAACGTCGACTTCGCCGACGTGCGTACCGTGATGAGCGAAATGGGCATGGCGATGATGGGCACTGGCTGCGCCAGCGGTCCGAACCGTGCACGTGAAGCGACCGAAGCGGCCATCCGCAACCCGCTGCTGGAAGACGTGAACCTGCAAGGCGCACGCGGCATCCTGGTGAACATCACCGCCGGTCCTGACCTGTCCCTGGGTGAGTACTCCGACGTGGGTAGCATCATCGAAGCCTTCGCTTCCGAGCACGCAATGGTCAAGGTCGGTACGGTAATCGATCCGGACATGCGCGACGAACTGCACGTCACCGTGGTTGCCACCGGTCTGGGCGCGAAAATCGAGAAGCCTGTGAAGGTCATCGACAACACCGTTCACACCTCCATGGCCTCTGCTCAGGTGCAACAACCGGCTCCTGCGCGTCAGGAAGCTCCGGCGGTGAACTACCGTGACCTGGACCGTCCGACCGTCATGCGCAACCAGGCTCAGGCCGGTGCTGCGACTGCCGCGAAGATGAACCCGCAGGACGATCTGGACTACCTGGACATCCCGGCATTCCTGCGTCGTCAGGCCGATTGATGGAATGTATCAGGGCTATGACGGTGATTGGTGTTCAGCAAAGGCTCGGTCTGCTATTATCGCCAGCCTTTGTTGATACCAGTTCGCAATTTGCGCTGAAGCGGCCCAAGCCATGATTAAACAACGCACACTGAAAAATATTATCCGTGCCACAGGTGTAGGCCTGCACTCCGGGGAGAAGGTCTACCTGACCCTCAAGCCTGCGCCTGTCGACACTGGCATTGTGTTTTGTCGCGCTGACCTCGACCCTGTGGTGCAGATCCCTGCCCGCGCGGAAAACGTCGGCGAAACCACTATGTCGACGACGCTGATCAACGGCGACGTCAAAGTGGACACGGTAGAGCACTTGCTCTCGGCCATGGCTGGCCTGGGCATCGATAACGCCTACGTCGAGCTCTCCGCGTCCGAAGTCCCGATCATGGATGGCAGCGCTGGACCGTTCGTATTCCTGATTCAATCGGCAGGCCTGGAAGAACAGGACGCCGCCAAGAAATTCATCCGCATCCTGCGTGAAGTGACAGTGGAAGACGGCGACAAGCGCGCTACTTTCGTGCCTTTCGAAGGGTTCAAGGTGAGCTTCGAGATCGACTTCGATCACCCGGTTTTCCGGGACCGCACCCAAAGTGCAAGCGTGGATTTTTCCAGCACTTCGTTCGTAAAAGAAGTCAGCCGCGCCCGTACCTTTGGTTTCATGAGTGACATCGAGTACCTGCGCAAGCACAACCTCGCACTCGGCGGCAGCGTTGAAAACGCGATCGTGGTGGATTCCGATGGTGTACTGAACGAAGACGGCCTTCGCTACGAAGACGAATTCGTGAAGCACAAGATCCTCGATGCGATTGGCGACCTGTACCTGCTGGGCAACAGCCTGATTGGTGAGTTCAAAGGCTTCAAGTCCGGTCATGCACTGAACAACCAGCTGCTGCGCAAGTTGATTGAGCAGACAGATGCGTGGGAAGTCGTGACGTTCGAAGACGCCAGCACTGCACCGATCTCTTACATGCGCCCGGTTGCGGCGGTGTAAGTAAAAAACCTCTCTAGTTTTTTGAAGGCCATCCCCGGATGGCCTTTTTTTATGCCCTTGTTAAAAGCAAAAGATCACAGCCTTCGGCAGTTCCTACAGGGAAAGGTATTCCAACTGTAGGAGTTGCCGAAGGCTGCGATCTTTTGCTCTTACGAACTGACTACGCGATTGCGCCCGCTCTCCTTGGCCTGATACAACGCCTTGTCTGCGGCAAACAACAATTGCTCAAGCGACATCTCGACTGCAGTCGTCCAAGTGCTGATGCCGATACTGACGGTCATCGCCATGTCCGCGCCCTCGACCCTCGGCATCTGCTCGACCGCCTGGCGGATATGCTCGGCAATCTGCGCGGCACCGTTGCTGTCGGTTTCGGCGAGGATCACCGAAAACTCTTCGCCGCCGTAACGGGCGACCAGATCCGCCGGGCGCCGCACATTCGCCGTGATCACCCTGGCCAGTTCGCGCAGCGCCTGATCACCGGCCTGATGCCCGTGACGGTCGTTGAACGCCTTGAAGTGATCGGCGTCGATCATCATCACCGACAGCGGTTTGCCTGAACGCTGGGCGCGGAACCATTCGTGGCGCAGCGATTGATCGAGCATTCGCCGGTTGGCCACGCCGGTCAGCGCATCGGTGGCGGCCAGTTGCGCCAGTTCCCGTTCGGCACGCTGGCGCAAACGCAGTTCGCGGGCGAGCAGCCAGGTCAGCCACAGCAACCCGGCACAGAGCACGCCGGTGGCGCCGCTGATCAACAGCGCGGTGCGCCGCCAGGTGCCGAACACTTCCTCGCTGGAGAGCGCGACCATTACCGTCAACGGCAAATTACCGACCCGCGAATAGGTATAGAGGCGCTGCTGATGGTCCATGCTGGAAACGCTGGTGAAACTGCCTTTGCCATCCTTATCGCCGAGAATCCGCACCACGTTGGGCCGGTTGCCGAAGTTTTTGCCGATGGAGTCGCTTTGCAGATACGGCTTCTGCGCGAGCAGGATGCCGTCGCTGTTGATGATGTTCAGCGTGCTGTCCTTGCCGATGTCGAGGCTGTTGAACAGTTGGTCGAAGTAGTCGAGCTTCATTGACGCCACCGCTACGCCGGCGAATTCCCCGGTGTCCGAGGAGATCCGCCGACTGAAACTGATGCGCCACTGGTTGGCTTCGTCGCAATCGCAGCGGGTCTTGAACGGGCGGCTGATGAACATGCCGATGTCACGGTTGAAGGCGTGGGCGAGAAAGTAATCGCGATCGGCGAAATTGGCCGGCTTGGGTTCGACCCGCGATGAATCGGCGACCACCTCGCCATGCTTGTCCAGCAGCAGGATGTCGCCCTTGAAGCGCGCCGTGGTCGAGCGGTCGAACAGCGCCAGGTGGCGGATCTGCGGCGTGACGTCGCGCAAGTCATCGCGCTGCGCGGCGGCGATCAGGCCTTGCAGGGTCAGGTCGTACAGTTCGACCGTGCGCAGGACGTCGGCGTCGATCAGTTGCGCAATGGTGGTGGCACTGCGGGTGGCCGATTCCTGAGCATTGGCGTGCTCACGGATCAGCAGAAAAGTGACGATGCACAGAATCGCGATCACGGTCAGCGAACTGCCGCAGATCAGCAGCAATTCGGGGCGTCCGGTCTTGCCCGCAACAGGTGGGGTACGGCTCGCGATCATGATGGGGGCTTTTGGTTGGGAGGATCTTATAAGCGTAGGAGCTGCCGAAGGCTGCGATCTTTTGATCTTGTTTTTAAAAATCAGGATCAAAAGATCGCAGCCTTCGGCAGCTCCTACAAGTTCAGTGTTAACTGATTGATCTTAGAAGACGTTGATCGGGTAGTCGACAATCACACGGTATTCATCTGTGTCAGTGTCGATTGCGCCGTAACCGTTGCCGCCACGGTTGGTCGCCCATTGCAGGCGTACCGCGAGATCTTTCGCCTGGCCGCTTTGCACCACGTATTTCAGGTCGAGGTCACGCTCCCAGTGTTTGGCGTTGCGGCCGTCAGCGCTGTACCACGAAGCGTAGCCCTTGCTGTCCGGGTCGACTTTGGTCAGGTCCACCGTGCCACGCGAATAGGAAACCGCCGAAGTCAGGCCCGGCATGCCGATGCCGGCGAAATCATAAGCGTACTTGAGCTTCCACGAGCGCTCGTTCGGGCCGTTGAAGTCCGAGTACTGCTGCGAGTTGTCGAGGTAAACGCTGTCGCCCTGGCTGATGTAGTCGAACGGCGTGTTGCCGTTCACGCGTTGGTATGCGGCAGTGACGCTGTGGCTGCCGATGCCGACGGTGAAATGCAGGCTGTAGGTGTTGTTGTCGATGTTGCCCAGCAGCGCGTCGCCGGTGTCTTGCGTGTGATAGAAGTGCAGACCCGGGTTGAGGCTGACCAGATCGTTCAACTGCCAGGTGTAGTCGAGGTCGTAGTAGTACTGGTTCCAGATGTCCTTAAGCTCAGCGGCGTACAGATTGCTGGTCAGGCCTTCGACGCCGCTCCAGGAGATGCCTGCCCAGTTCAGGTGGCGGCTTTCGTCGCCGTCAGCCAGTTTGCCGTAAGAGGTGCCGATGCGCTGGTGCCCGCTCTGGTTGTACGGCTTGTTGAAACTGGCCTGGCCGCCTTCGAACATCCAGCCGTCGAAACTGTGGTTGGTCAGGCTCACGCCACGGAAGGTCTGCGGCAGCATGCGCGACTCACCGCCAGCAATCACCGGGTTGGTGAGGAACAGGTCACCGGCCTTCAGTTCGGTATCGAAGGCGCGCATTTTCAGCGTTCCGCCCGCGGTCGAGAACGAGCCCGGCGCTTTGCCGTTGCCATCGCTGACCGGCAGGATGCTTGAGCCATCGGTGCCGCCACCGCCGTCGAGCTTCAGCCCGAGCATGGCGTGGGCGTCGATGCCGAAACCGACCGTGCCTTCGGTGTAACCCGACTGAAAGATCCCGAGAAACCCCTGGCCCCACTCGATGTTGTCGTCCGTCTGCTGCAGGCGGTTACGATTCATGTAGTAGTTGCGGGCGTTGAGGTTGAGGCTCGAGCCTTCGACGAAACCTTGCTTGGCGGCTTCGTCGGCATGGGCGGCGGGGGCAATCGTTGCGGCAATTGCAATGAACAACGGAGAGAAGCGGACTGGGTAACGCACTTGCGATGGAGCTCCTTGGGTCAGCTGACACTTCAATGTCTTGAGGTGCGGGATGTTTCTTGTTGTTACAGACGAACCAAACGGCTTTCAGACCACAACGAAAAAAGGCCGCTGAAAATCAGCGGCCTGCAAGGACGACGGTTGAACGGGAAGAGCCAAACAACCGCGTCGAGGGAAACGTTTCGCGGTGCGCGACTCAGCTGTCTTTCTCGGACGCTTGAGCCTGGGAAGTGGCGGCCTGTGGGGCTTGCGAAGCGTCCTGCGACTTGACCATCACTTCTGCCTGAGACTGCTGGAATGCCTGGGCGCGAGCGGCATTCTGCGCTACGAACGCCTGCGATTCTTCAGCCATCGCCATCGGCGACAGGATCAATGAGGACAAAACGAAAGCGCTGGCAATACCCATACTGTTGGACATCTTGAAAACCTTCTTGCTTGGCAAGTGCTGTTTGGTGCGGGCAAAGATAAGGTTGCCGGGCGCCGGGAAACAGCGTGATTTTCATAAATGACTGTTACAGCAAAAGCAAAGATCGCAGCCTTCGGCAGCTCCTACAGGGGAAAAGTGAACACCTGTAGGAGCTGCCGAAGGCTGCGATTTTTTGATCTGCTTCAAACCGGCAAATAAATCCCGAAGGTATTCATCCCCCGATCACTGCGCACAAACACATCGCCACCATGCATCAGTGCAATCGCCTTGACGATCGCCAGCCCCAATCCATGGTTATTGCCGCTGTTGCTGCGCGAGGCATCGACTCGATAGAAGCGTTCGAACAAGCGTGGCAAATGCTCGCTGGCAATCGGCGATCCCGGGTTGGCCACGCCGATGCTGACCTGATGCTCTTCAACTTCGATGCGCACCTCGATCACCTTGCCCGGCTCGGTGTGCTGAACGGCGTTGCTCAGCAGATTGATCAATGCCCGGCGCAGATGCGCGATCTCGATCCGCACCTGCGCATCGCCACTGACGTGCACCTGCACTTGCGCATCTTCGAGGATGAAATCCAGGTACTCCAGCGTGGTCGCGACCTCATCGGCCAATGAGGTTTCAGTGAGTTTGGTCGCCTTGCTGCCCTGGTCGGCGCTGGCCAGAAACAACATGTCGTTGATGATCGAACGCAGGCGTTCCAGTTCTTCAAGATTGGATTGCAGCACTTCGAAATAATGTTCGGCGGAGCGCCCGCGCGTCAGTGCGACCTGGGTCTGGCCGATCAGGTTGGTCAATGGCGAGCGCAGTTCGTGGGCGACGTCGGCGTTGAACGATTCCAGCCGCGAATACGCCTGTTCGACCCGCTCCAGTGTCGAGTTGAACGACTCGACAAACTGTTCAAGCTCCGGCGGCAACGGTGACAAACGCAAGCGCCCGGCCCGCAGTGGCGGCGCCAGACGCTGGGCTTCGTGGGACAGTCTGATCAGCGGCTTGAGGCCGATTCGCGCCACCCAATAACCCAGCGCCGACGCCAGCAGCACGCCGACAATCGCCAGGCCGATCAGGGCGATCAGCAGGTTGTGCTGGGTTTCGTGAAAGGTCTCGGTGTCGATGCCGATCATGAAGCGCAGCGGCGGGCGTTGATCCTTGGCCGGCAGTTCGGTGAGCAGTACTTTCAGCGGATAAGGATGCTCGGGCAATTGCAGGTCATGCATGCCCGTCGGGCCTTTGGCGAAGGCGCGGATTCGCGCGTCAGGCTCGCCATACTCGTAACCGGGATCACCGCTGACCACCCAGAAACGGATGCGCTTGTCTTCCTCGCCGAGCAGCTTGAGCTTGGCGTTGATCTTCACCCAATGCTCGGGCGTGCCATACCGGTTGAGCGCCGATTCCAGCACGCTGTAACGCGCGTCCAGCTCGGCTTCCGGCAGCAGCCCCAGGCCCTTGTCGACCTGCTGATACAACGCGCCGCCGATCAACAGAAACACCAGTAGCGCCACCAGCGTGAACATCCCGCTCAGGCGCAGGGCAATCGAGTTACTGGACACCGCGGCTCTCCAGCACATAACCCATGCCCCGGATGGTGTGCAGCAGTTTCTCGTCGAACGGTCCGTCGAGCTTGGCCCGCAGACGTTTGATCGCGACTTCGACGACGTTGGCGTCGCTGTCGAAATTGATGTCCCAGACCATCTCGGCAATCGCGGTTTTCGAAAGGATTTCACCTTGTCGCCGCGCCAGTACGCTGAGCAGCGAGAACTCTTTCGCCGTCAGATCCAGCCGCGTGCCGGCGCGGGTGGCCTTGCGGCTGATCAGGTCGATCCACAGGTCGGCGATGCTCACCTGCACCGGTTCATGGCCGCCGCTGCGCCGGGTCAGCGCTTGCAGGCGGGCCACCAGTTCGAGGAAGGAAAACGGCTTGCCGAGGTAATCGTCGGCGCCGTCGCGCAGGCCCTTGATCCGGTCTTCGACGCGCTCGCGGGCGGTGAGCATGATCACCGGGGTTTGCTTGCGCGCACGCAATGCGCGCAATACGCCGAAGCCGTCCAGGCCCGGCAGCATGACGTCGAGGACGATCACCGCGTAGTCGCTTTCCAGCGCCAGATGCAGGCCCTCGACGCCGTCGCGGGCCAGATCCACGGTGTAACCCTGTTCCGTCAGACCGCGGTGCAGATAGTCCGCGGTTTTTTCCTCGTCTTCGATAATCAGAACGCGCATGACCCGCCTCAGTCTGTGGTTGCCAGTGCCGGTAAAGGTTCTGGCTTAGGCCGATGGAACAGCCGCTCGAGCCACAAGTATATGACCGGAGTGGTAAACAGCGTCAGCATCTGGCTGACCAGCAAACCGCCCACCACCGCAATCCCCAGCGGCTGGCGCAGCTCGGCGCCGGTGCCGTAGCCGAGCATCAGCGGCAGCGCGCCGAGCAGGGCGGCGAGGGTGGTCATGATGATCGGCCGGAACCGCGTGATGCACGCTTCGAAGATTGCATCCTGCGGCGCCAATCCGCGATGGCGCTGGGCTTCCAGCGCAAAGTCGATCATCAGGATGCCGTTCTTCTTGACGATGCCGATCAGCAGCACCAGCCCGATCAGCGCCATGATCGAAAAATCCTGACCGCAGATCCACAGCATGATCACCGCACCGAGGCCCGCTGTCGGCAGGGTCGAAATGATCGTCAGCGGATGCACGAAGCTCTCGTAAAGCACGCCGAGAATGATGTACACCGCCACCAGTGCCGCGAGAATCAGCCACGGCTGACTCGCCAGCGAACTCTGGAACGCCTGCGCCGCGCCCTGGAAGTTGCCGCTGATGGCGGTGGGCATGCCGATCTCGGCCTTGGCCTGATTGAGCAGAATCACCGCGTCGCCCAACGCCACGCCGGGCGCGAGGTTGAACGACAGGTTGGCGGCCGGGAACATGCCGTCATGGGCAATCGACAGTGGGCCGATGGTCGGCGCATCGAATTTGGCCAACGCAGACAGCGGCACCATCTCGCCACTCAGCGGCGAGCGCAGGTAGAAATAGTTGAGGCTTTCGGCCTTGCCGCGTTGCTTGGTGTCCAGCTCCAGAATCACGTTGTACTGGTTGACCTGGGTCTGGAACTCGTTGATCTGGCGTTGGCCGAACGCATCGTACAGCGCCTCGTCGACATCGCTCGCGGTGAGGCCGAAACGCGCGGCGGCGCTGCGATCGATGCTGATGTGGGTGATGCTGCCGCCCAGTTGCAGGTCGTTGGAAATATCGCGGAACGCCGGGTTGCTGCGCAGTTTTTCCGTCAGGCGCTGGGTCCAGGTGGCGAGGGTCGCGCCATCGTTGCTCTTGAGCACGTATTGGTACTGCGCACGGCTCGGGCCGGAGCTCAAGTTGATGTCCTGGCCGGCGCGCAGGTACAGGACGATGCCCGGGACTTTCATCAGTTGCGGACGAATCCGGTCGATGAACTGGCTGGCGGACACGTCGCGGTCACCGCGTTTTTTCAGGGCAATCCAGAAGCGCCCGTTGGCGATGGTCTGGTTGCTGCCGGACACACCCACCGAATGCGAGAACGCCTGCACGGCCGGGTCGGCGGCGACGATTTCGGCCATCGCCAGGTGTTTTTTCACCATGTCGCCGTAGGAGATATCCGCAGCGGCTTCGGTGGTGCCGAGGACAAAACCGGTGTCCTGTACCGGGAAAAAACCCTTGGGGATAAAGATGTAGCCGGCAATCGCCATTGCCAGCGACAGGCCGAACACGCCGATCATCAGCTTCTGATGGGCGAGGGCGCGGCGCAGGCCTTTTTCGTACCAGCCGAGCAGGCGTTCGCTGAAGCCCGGTTTGTCGTGGGCGTGGTGCACCGGTTTGCGCATGAAGAGCGCTGCCAGCGTCGGTGCCAGGGTCAGCGACACCACCACGGAAATCATGATGGTCGAAGTCGCGGTCAGGGCAAACTCCTTGAACAGCCGCCCGACCACACCGCCCATGAACAGCAGCGGAATGAACGCCGCCACCAGCGAGAAACTGATCGACACCACGGTGAAGCCAATCTCACCGGCGCCTTTGACCGCCGCCTCGCGCATGCTGTCGCCGGCCTCCAGATGCCGGTGGATGTTTTCCACCACCACGATCGCGTCGTCCACGACAAACCCGACTGCGACGACAATCGCCACCAGCGTCAGGTTGTTCAGGCTGAACCCCAGCAGGTACATCAGGGCGAAACTGGCGGTCAGCGACACGCCGAGCACGGCCGAGACAATCATGGTCGCCGACAACTGGCGCAGGAACAGCGCCATTACCGCCACCACCAGCAGAATCGCGATCAGCAGAGTGATTTCGACTTCATGCAGCGAGGCGCGGATGGTCTGGGTGCGGTCGATCAGGGTTTTCACCTGCACCGAGGCCGGGAGCATGGCTTCGAGGCCGGGCAGGGCGGCCTGAATACGGTCGACGGTTTCGACGATGTTGGCGCCGGGCTGGCGCGAGATCACCAGGTTTACCCCCGGTTGATCACCGGCCCAGGCTTGCACGTAGGCATCTTCCGAACCGTTGACGACTTTGGCGACATCGCGCAGGTGAACCGGGGCGCCGTCCTTGTAGGAAACGATGAGTTGGCTGTAGTCCTCGGGGTGGAACAACTGGTCGTTGGTCGACAGCGTCGAGATGCTCGATTCCCCGTACAACGCACCTTTGGCGAGGTTGAGGCTGGTCTGCTGGATTGCCAGCCGGATGTCGGCCAGGGTCAGGCCGATGGCCGCCAGTTTGTCGGCGGAGGCTTGTACGCGGATCGCCGGACGTTGCTGACCGGTGATGTTGATCTGGCCTACGCCGTCGATCTGACTGATCTGACGTGAGAGCAGGGTTTCCACCAGATCGCTGAGTTCGGTGCCGGGCATTTGCGTTGAGCTGACGCTGAGGATCAGCACCGGGCTGTCGGCCGGGTTGACCTTCTTCCAGGTCGGCAGGGTCGGCATGTCCTTGGGCAGCTTGCCGGCGGCGGTATTGATCGCGGCCTGGACTTCCTGGGCGGCGGTGTCGATGCTCTTGTCGAGGGTGAATTGCAGGGTCAGCAGGCTGGAGCCGAGCGCACTGCTGGAAGTCATCTGGGTCATGCCGGGGATGGCGCTGAATTGCACCTCCAGCGGCGTGGCCACGGACGAGGCCATGGTGTCGGGGCTGGCGCCGGGCAATTGCGCCGAGACCTGGATCGTCGGAAATTCCGCTTCCGGCAGTGGGGCAATTGGCAAACGCGGGAAGGCAATCGCACCGACCAATACCAGCGCGATGGTCAGCAGAATCGTCGCGACCGGGTGATCGATGCACCAGGTGGAGACGCCTTTGTGCTCCTTCATGGTTTTGGCTCCGCTTGCACCACCTGCGGCGGCTCGGTCATGACCTGCACGGTCGAACCGGGTTTGAGCCGCGACTGGCCGTCACTGACCAGTTGATCGCCGGCCTTTACGCCTTTGATGATGTCCTGGCCGCTGCCCTGATAAACCATCTGCACTTGTACGGCTTCGACCTTGTCGCCATTCACGCGATAGACGAAGTGTTGATCAAGACCGCGCTGTACGACGGTGGGCGGCACCACCAGCGCATCCTTGTCCAGCGCCGTCTGAATTTTTACCGTCACCAGCAGGCCCGGCCAGAGTTTCTGGCTGGCATTGTCGAATTCGGCCTTGGCGCGGATGGTGCCGGTGTTGGCGTTGATCTGGTTGTCGATCAGGGTCAGGTGACCTTCGCCGAGCAGGTTGCCGGTTTCGCCGTCGGTGTCGGCGCCGATGTAGGCCTTGACCTGCGCACGCTGCGGATCGTTGATCAGGCCCTGCAGGGTCGGCAGCATTTGCTGCGGCAGCGAGAACTCCACGGCGATCGGGTCGATCTGGGTCACGGTGAACAGGCCGGCGGTGTCGGTCATGCGCAGGAAGTTGCCTTCATCGACTGTACGAATACCGACGCGACCGGTGACCGGGGAGCGAATCTGCGTGTAGGAAAGCTGTACCTGCGCCGAGTCAATCGAGGCCTGGTTGCCTTGGGCGGTGGCTTTCAATTGGTTGACCAGTGCCTGCTGCTGGTCGTAGGTCTGCTTGGAGACGCCGTCGTCGACGCTGAGCAGTTTGTAGCGCTTGAGGTTGACCAGGGCGACTTGCAATTGCGCTTGGCTTTCGCCCAGTTGCGCGCGGGCCTGATCGAGGCTGGCGCGGATTGAGCGGTCGTCGATGGTGGCGAGCAGGTCGCCGGCCTTCACCAGTTGGCCTTCCTTGACGAAGATTTTGGTGAGGATGCCGTCGACTTGTGGGCGCACCACCACGCTGTGCAACGAGAGGACCGAGCCGATGCCGCTGGTGTAGCGGGGGACGTCTTTTTCGCTGACCGTGACGACGCGGACCGGGATGGCGGTCGGGGTTGCCAGTTTGGTCGGGGCGGGTTTCAGTGCCCACCCTGTGCCTGCGGCGGCCAGGGCGATCACTAGGGCTAGCAGGGCTTGGTTTTTTTTGATTCGCATGCGGGGTGGGCGCCGGACGGAGTTTGGGCAGGGTTGTTGTCTTTATAAACCTGTCTGCAGGTCAGTAGGGTGACGGCTAGCTGTCAGCGCTGTCAGTTTCGCCGGGGTGTATATCCGTTTCTGCGGGTGTGGCTGATTACGGTTCCGCCCTTACGGCGGGTCACTTTTTCCAGACGCCGAAAAAGTAACCAAAAAGGCTTGCTCCTGCGTTCGGCCCTCTCGCTAAAGCTCGGGGTCCCTTCGCTGCGGGATTGATCCGGGCGCAGCGCCTCCGGTTTGCTTCGCTGCACCTCCTCTCGCTGTGTTTGGCTGCGCCAAACGGTCGCTGCGCTCCCACGCCCGGATCAATCCCTCCACTCAGCCTTCCGACGTCGCCCGTGGATCAAGATCAAGAGCGGCAGCCGAGCTTGCGCTCATCCTGGAGTGGGGCGGCATGCGCCGCGTGCGGGTTGTACTTATCTTCCCTGTAGGAGCTGCCGCAGGCTGCGATCTTTTGATCTTGCTTTTGCTCTTCTGTGGGAGCTGGCTTGCCAGCGATGGCGGCCTGACAGCCGACCGATCTCCAACTGAATGCACCCAGCCTTCCTGTAGGAGCTGCCGAAGGCTGCGATCTTTTGATCTCGCTTTTGAGTTGTGAAAGCCAAAGTCAAAAGATCGTCCGAACGCGGCCCGAGCCTTCGGCAGCTCCTACAGTGAGTGGGTTTGTGTTTAAAAGTGTGTGAGCAAACCAGAACCTTCCCACAAGATTTTCAGGTTGTCCGTCGGACGCACGATCTCTAGGCTTTGGTTGTCACCGCAAATCGGTGATCGGGTGTGAGAACCCGCTAAGAGGTTTTAATCAAGCGCCAGCCGCACCATAATCGCCGCCAGCTTATTTGCTGCCGACGATCTTCTATGGCGGCTGTGTGCGGGCGGACTTCGGTTCGGCCGGGTTGATCTCTTACCGGTTTCTCACTCCGCACATAGCTGCCACCTCTTCGTCGCGTGAGAAACGACAGAGATGGCTTTAATCAGATGATTAGAGATCAATTCAATGTCGAAACCCGTACCCGATCCTCCCGTAGAAACCACAACCCCGCTCGCCGAAGCCATCCGCGCTGAAGACCTCGCCAAAAACCGCGAAGCCATCAAACGTGCGCTCGATTTCTACCTCTGTCCGCAACCCGTCCAGCCACGACAGCCAAGCACAATGTTTCTGGTCAACCCAGGTATCGACACCGAAACCCTGCTCGCCCACGCTTACGAATCGTTGGCCTCTGCCAGTGCCATGGCCAGCAACTTCGCCAATGAACTCGGTGGTTCGCAGCGCAGCACTGCCCTGGCGATCCAGCAAATCGTCATGCTCGCCGAGCTGGCGGTGAATCGGGCGCTGGATCGGGTTGATCCACGCACTTGATCCGTCCGAGCACCGCGTCATCGTCCATCGCGAGCAGGCTCGCTCCCACAGAAAAACGCGCTTCACCTGTGGGAGCGAGCCTGCTCGCGAAGACGTCTGTGCGGGCGACGCATGTCTGTCGGCTATTGTTGTTAGCCGGTCCCAAAAAAGGGACCGATCATTCCCGATTTGGGAAACATTGAACTATCACCTACCTCTAAACCGTTCGGCGTGCGCTGCAAATCTTCAGGTGCCGAGTCCGGGCGCGCAGGTATACTGCGCGCCTTCGCGGCTCACTGTTCGGGCCCGACTTTTTGCTTTGCGGAGCTTTTATGACTTCCCCGACCCAACCGCCGGTTGACCACGCCGTGAGCGATGTTCCGGCCGAGCTTGCCGACGCCAGCGAAACCAAACCCGAGATCCCGGCTTTCAAGTTCCCGTTCAAACCGGGCGAACTGGCGGCTGCCAAGGGTTCGAACCAGCCGTGGTACAAGAACGGCGCCAAGAATGGCCACACCAAGACCCCAGGCATGGCGCCGCCGGGGACCCGCCGTTCGATGGGCAAGCGCTGAGTTTCACCCCGCCTTCAGCCATCGGCTGCGATTTTCGGTCGCAGTGATGGCTAAGTGCTCAGTTCCTGAGCCAGATCAATATTTGACCAATTGGTGCGCTTAGAGTCAGCAGCCCTGCCGACTCTTCCAATAAAACGAGCGCGCCATTCATGAAGATCAATCTCCCGGTAACCGGCCGTAACGTCGATGTGGCGCTGGATGCGAACATTCTTTCGACCACCGATCTGACCAGCGCGATCACCTACGCCAACGAAGACTTCATCAGAATCAGCGGTTACAGCCGCGACGAATTGCTTGGCACACCGCACAACCTGTTGCGCCACCCGGACATGCCGTCGCAGGCGTTTGCGCATATGTGGCAGACGCTAAAGGGCGGGCGCTCGTGGATGGGACTGGTGAAGAATCGCTGCAAGAACGGCGATCACTATTGGGTCAGCGCGTATGTCACGCCGGTGACGCAGAACGGCGTGGCGGTGGAGTATCAGTCGGTGCGCACCCGGCCTGATGCGCGGCAGGTGGCGGCGGCTGAGCGGGCGTATGCGCAATTGCGCGGTGAGTCGAAGGGGCGGCGGCCGCTGCCCGGGCTTGGTTTGCGCGGCAAGGTCACGGCGTCGGCCAGTGCTTTGCTGGGGCTGGTGTTGGGGATTGAAGCCTGGTTGCGCCCGGAGTCGGTGTGGATCGACGGGGTGCTGTTTGTCTGCGGCAGCAGCCTTTGTGCGGTGAGCGTGCGCTGGATCCTAAGCCCGCTTGCACGCCTGACGGAGCGGGCGCGGCAGGTCGCGGACAATCCATTGAGCCAGAGCATTTACACCGGGCGCCGCGATGAAATCGGCCAGATAGAATTCGCCCTGCAGATGCTCGAAGCCCAGGTCGGCGCGGTGGTCGGGCGTATCGGCGATGCGTCGCAACAGTTGGCCGGGCACGCGGCGCAATTGGTCGATCATCTGCAAAGCAGTCACAGCAGTTCGCTGGCGCAACAGGCGGAAACCGATCAGGTGGCGGCGGCGATTCACCAGATGGCCGCCAGTGTCGCGCAGGTTGCCAGCCATGCGCAGCAGGCGTCGGTGGCGGCGGACATGGCCGGCACGGAGACCCGTGAAGGGCATTTGCTGGTGGGGGAGAGTCGCAGTGCGGTGCTGCGTCTGGCCGAGGAACTGCGGCGGGCGACCGAGGTGATTCATCAGCTCGAAGGCCACAGCAGCGAGATTTCCGGGGTGCTGGAGGTGATCCGCAGCATCGCCGAGCAGACCAATCTGCTGGCGCTCAACGCGGCGATCGAGGCCGCGCGGGCCGGGGATGCCGGGCGCGGCTTCGCGGTGGTGGCTGATGAGGTGCGCGGCCTGGCGCAGCGCACGCAGCAGTCGACCAACGAGATTCAGCGCATGATTAGCACTTTGCAAAACGGCGCGCGGGACGCGGTGCTGGTGATGCAGCAGAGCAGCGAGCATGTGGATAACAGCGTCGAACAGGCGCAGCGTGCCGCGCGGGCGCTGGACGGGATCAGTGAACGGGTTGAGCAGATCACCGAAATGAGCCTGCAGATTGCCGCAGCGGTGGAGCAGCAGAGCGCGGTGAGCGAAGACATCAACCGCAACATCGTCAGCATTCGCACGGCGTCGGAATTGACGGTGGATGAGGGACGGCAGAGTCAGCGCAATTCCGAAGATGTGGCGGGGCTGGCGGGGGATTTGCGGTTGCTGGCGCGGGAGTTCTGGGGGCAGCGGCAGGTTCGGGATTGATGCTGTTCCCACTGGCCTCATCGCTGGCAAGCCAGCTCCCACAGGTTTCTGTGGCTTGCACACATTATGTGAACTCTCGAGAACATTGTGGGAGCTGGCTTGCCAGCGATGAGGCCAGTCCAGTCACCTTGAATTTTGGATCAAGCCGCCCGCAGCGAAATAAACGCATACGTCTGCGTCGGCTCCGTCACCACCTGCGCTCCAGCCGCCACCAACTGCCCGGCAACGTCATCCCCGGACAGATGAAACAGCCATTCACTGGATTCCGTATTCAGTGGCTGTGCTGCAACCTGATCAATCACGGCCGCAAAAGCGTCCATCTGCGGCAAATACGCGGTAAACCCGTCGCCCTTGAGCGCTGTGGTGCGGATGCCCAGCGCGGCGCAGATCGCATCCTTGATCCGGATGTCATCGCGATCCGCCTGACGTGACCGCTGGATCAGCTCCAGCAGGTCCTGATCGACCAGCTCACCGCCGGCAATCAGCAGCGGCCCCTGTTGCCATGACTCCGGCGGGCAATCCTTGGCAGCCGGGTTGAGCGGGATGTGCGGGTTGATCTCCGCGGGGTAAATCCTGCACACCAATGGCCGGCGCTCGTAGATGCGGCACAGGTTGTCCTCGTCAAGATTCCGGCAGCGACCGACGTTGTACGCGGCGAAGGTGATGGCCACGTGGGCCTCGGCCGTGCCGCTGCGCACCACCAGCGAACGCCGCTCGGCGTGCTCACGCTGCTGCGCCGGCAGGCCCAGGCCGTTGCCGAGAAAGGCCTCGACCAGCACGATCACCTGACCGCCATCCGCCGCCCACATGCGGGCCTCAGCGAGGGTCAGGGGCACATGATGGTCGGTGCAGCATTTGCCGCAGCCAACGCAGGAAAACGTCGTATTCATTGCACGATCAATCTTCAATCAGAGTGTGAAACGGCGACGTAAAGTCGCCAGGCAGGTCTGGATCGAAGCAAGTTATGCGCCACTCAGCGGGTTTGGGCGCCCGTACGGATCGAGTCCCATTCGGTGACGAACGCGGTTTTCGACTTTTTGCTGTACAGGCACAGCTCGGTGCCTTGCTGGCCTTTCATGTGTTTTTGCGGGTATTGGCCTTGCAGCAGGACTGCGGTGTAGCCGACGCGGTCATCGAATTGCGCGGGGCTGCCCACGGGTTTGGTGTCTTTAAGGCCGCTGGCTTTGGTGCAACTGGCAAGGACGGTTTTGTCGTAGGCAGCCCAGGCGTCGGGGCTGGAGGCATGGGCCTGGGAGGTGAGGGCGGTGAGACAGAGCAGGCTCAGGGTGAGGGTTTTCATGGGGCGGCATCCTTGGTCTTGAGGGTCCAGGGGTTGGAGTATGCCTGAAGAGTTTTGTTGCCTGAGACGCCGCTGAAAGATCGCAGCCTGCGGCAGCTCCTACATGGAAATGCATCCCCCTGTAGGAGCTGCCGAAGGCTGCGATCTTTTGACTTTGAATCAGTCCGGCACGATTTCCCGGCGAACCACAGACATCCCGGCACTTTCATACAACCGCTGCGCCCGCAGGTTGTCTTCCAGCACCTTCAGATCGACAAAGCCTTCGCGCCTTTGCTGAAACACCTTGAATGCATTGAGCAATAACGCACGACCCAGACCACGACCCTGCATCCGCGGATGAACCACCAGATTCTTGATGTACGAACTGGTCCAGCACTGCGCCACGCCGACCACGCCCTCGGCGTCCGTGGCAATCCAGCACAGCCGGGGATCGTATTCGGCATCGCTTTCAAACCGCTGTTGCCACTCCTCCAGTGCCGGCACGCGACCACCGCCCTCGCGGTAGCCGAGTTGCATCAGTTGATGCACGGCCGCCGCGAGTTCCGGTCGATAAGTGCTCAGTTCGACACCATCGGGCCAATGAATCGGTGGTACGCCTTGACGCAGATCGCGGCGCATCAGAAAGCAGTAGGTCTGGCTCAAGACTCAGTGACCGTTGGCCGCGACGTGTTTGGCCGCTTCGATCAGGCGTTGGGTCAGCTCCGGCGACGAGAACTTGGTCAGCACCGCGTTGGCCCCGGCCAGGCGCGCTTTCTCGCTGTTCATCGCGCTGTCGAGGGAGGTGTGCAGCAGCACGTAGAGGTGGGCGAAGTCCGGGGTTTCGCGCAGGGTGCGGGTGAAGGCGTAGCCGTCCATTTCGGACATTTCGATGTCAGAGACGATCAGGTTGATCTGCTGCGCGGTGCCTTGCAGGTCGAGCAGACAATCGATGGCTTCCTTGGCACTGCGTGCGGTATGGCATTGCAGGCCGAGATTGCGCAGGGTGTGCACCGATTGCTGCAGGGCTACCTGGCTGTCGTCGACCACCAGAATTCGCGCGTTGCCGAGCACTTCCGCGTCTTCCATGCTCAGGTCGGTCGGGGCCATTTCGATCTGCGCCGGGGCGATGCTGTGGATGACTTTTTCAATGTCCAGCACCTGTACCAACGTACCGTCCACCGAGGTCACGCCGGTGATGTAGGCGCGTGAACCACCGGAGCCGAACGGCGGCGGCTTGATGTCGGTGGTCAGGCAATGGACGATTTTGCTCACGGCCTGCACGTGCAGACCTTGCTTGGAGCGGCTGACGTCGGTGACGATCAGGCAGCCGCCGTTCGGATCTTCCAGAGGCCGTTCGCCAATGGCGCGGCTGAGGTCGATCACCGACAGCGAGGCGCCGCGCAGGGTGGCGATGCCTTTGACGTGCGGGTGCGACTCCGGCAGCTTGGTCAGCGGCGGGCAGGGGATGATTTCACTGACTTTCAGCAGGTTGATCGCCATCAGCTTGCCGCTGCGCAAGGTAAACAACAGAAGCGAGAGTGAATCTGCGCGGGCTTTGGTGGAAGACATATGAACCTTCTGTGGAAAAAGGTGATGGGCGAGGGTGCAAATCGCCAGAAACTATTGATGCCGGGTTATCGACTTGTCGGGGGCAGGCTTTAGTGCCATTGGGCAGGTGAGGATCAAAAGATCGCAGCCTGCGGCAGCTCCTACAGGGGTAAGTGAACTGTGTAGGAGCTGCCGAAGGCTGCGATCTTTGCTTTATTTCATGCCCAGACGCTTGGCCATCCGCCCAAGATTCGCCCGATCCAGCCCCAGCTCCCGCGCCGCACTGGCCCAGTTATCCTGATTGCGTTCGAGCGCGGCGCCGATCAATCGGCGTTGATACGCCTCGGTGGCGCTGCGCAAATCACCGCTGATCAACGGTATCGCCGGTACTTCAGTGGCAGGTGCGGGCGATTTATCCACAACCTCGCGCGGCAAATCCAGATCCGCCGCGCTCAAACTGAGAATCTTCGGCCGTACCTTGCAGTTGCCCAGCGCTTTCAGTGCGCTGCGGCCAATCAAGTGTTCCAGTTCACGCACGTTGCCCGGCCAAGTGTAGGCGAGCAAGGCCTCTTGGGCGTCGCTGCTCAGGCGCAGGCTGTTGAGGCCCATGCGCGAGCGGTTCTGTTCCAGAAAGAAGCCGCTGAGCAGCAACACGTCGCGCCCGCGATCACGCAGCGCCGGCACTCGCAGCGGGTACACGCTCAAGCGGTGATAGAAGTCGGCGCGATAGCGGCCGCTGCGCACTTCTTCGGCCAGATCGCGGTTGGTCGCGGCGATCAGGCGCACGTCGACCTGATGTTCCTTGTCCGAACCGAGCCGTTGCAACTGGCCGCTTTGCAGCACCCGCAGCAACTTGGCCTGCACGGTCAACGACAGTTCACCGACTTCATCGAGAAACAGCGTGCCACCATTGGCCAGTTCGAACTTGCCGCGGCGGTCGCTGGTGGCGCCGGTGAAGGCGCCGCGCACGTGGCCGAACAGTTCGCTCTCGACCAGAGTGTCGGGCAGGGCGGCGCAGTTGAGGCTGATGATCGGTTTGTCGGCGCGCGGGGAGGCGGCGTGGATCGCCTGCGCCACCAGTTCCTTGCCGACCCCGGTTTCGCCGGTGATCAGCACGGTCAGGTCGCTGCCGCCGACCAGATTGATTTCCTCCACCAGACGTTTGTGTGCCTTGCTCTGGCCGATCATTTCGCGCTGCTGCTGACCACTGGCCTGCCGGTAGACCTCGGCGCGCTGGTGCTCATCCTCGGCGCGCAACGCCAGGCGTTCGATGCGCTCGGCAGCGTTGACCGTGGCCGAGGCGAGGCTGGCGAAGGCTTGCAGGGCGTCGAGTTCGATCGGCTCGAAACGCTCCGGATCGAGGGCGTCGAGGGTGATCAGGCCCCAGAGCTTTTCGTCGACGAATAGCGGACAGCCGAGACAGTCATGCACTTCGAGATGATCGCCCAGGCCATCGACCAAGCCGTCGTACGGATCGGGCAAGTCGCTGTCGGCGGCGAAGCGGGTTGGCCCGGCGCCGTCCAGCAGGATCTCGAAGCGTGGATGGTCGCTGACTTTGAAGCGCCGGCCGAGGGTGTCGGTGCTCAAGCCATCCACCGCCAGCGGCACCAGCCATTCCCCGTCCAGGCGCAACAACGCGGCGGCATCGCAGGGCAGCAGGGCGCGCATGGCTTCGAGCAGGCGTCGATAGCGCTCGCCCTCGGGCAATTCGCGGGACAGGTCGGAGACCAGCGGCAGTAAAGCAGTGAGCAGGGATTTGGCGGTCATGGTCTTGTAGTCAAAGAGACTCGATGTAGTCGAGATGACTATAAATGCGTTTTGGTCTAAATGACTACTTTTAAATTAAATCATTGATTTATAACGATAAAAAATCTGGCATGAAAACTGATAACTACAGGGTAATTCTCAAGAAAGCTCAGGAGTCACTCTTATGCTTAGCGTCCAGGATCGTGCCATCGTCAAATCCACCGTACCTCTGCTGGAAAGCGGCGGTGAAGCGCTGATCACGCATTTCTACCGCATGATGCTCTCTGAATACCCAGAGGTTCGCCCGCTGTTCAACCAGGCGCATCAGGCCAGTGGTGACCAGCCGCGTGCGTTGGCTAACGGCGTGTTGATGTACGCCCGGCACATCGATCAGCTCGACCAGTTGGGCGATCTGGTGGCGAAGATCATCAACAAGCACGTCGCCCTGCAGATCCTGCCGGAGCATTACCCGATTGTCGGCACTTGTTTGCTGCGCGCCATTTCCGAAGTGCTCGGTGACGAGATCGCTACGCCGGAAGTGATGAGCGCGTGGGGCGCCGCTTATGGGCAACTCGCGGAGATCCTGATTGGCGCTGAAGCCGCGATCTATGACCAGAAAGAACAGGCGGTCGGCGGCTGGCGCGGGGCGCGGGAGTTCATCGTGGTGAACAAGGTCGAAGAGAGCGCCGAGATCATTTCGTTCTACTTCGAGCCGGCGGACAAAGGTCCGATACTCGCTGCGGAGCCGGGCCAGTACATCGGCATGAAGCTGATCCTCGACGGTGAAGAAATCCGCCGTAACTATTCGCTGTCGTCACTGGCCAATAAAGGTCAATACCGCATCAGCGTCAAACGCGAACCGGGTGGCCGTGCGTCCAATCATTTGCATGATCAACTGCATGTTGGCGCGAGCATTCAGCTGTTCCCGCCATCGGGCGAGTTCACCCTGACTGCCAGCGACAAGCCGTTGGTGCTGATCAGTGGCGGGGTCGGCATCACTCCGACTCTGGCGATGCTCGAAGCGGCGTTGCAAACCGAGCGCCCGGTGCACTTTATCCACTGCGCGCGCAATGGCAGCGTGCATGCGTTCCGCGACTGGATCGACGGGCTGGCGGCGCGTTATCCACAGCTCAAGCGCTTCTATTGCTACGCCGAAGATGACGGCGTGAGTCCGGCGGCGGACAGGGTCGGGATCCTCAGTCAGGAACAGTTGAGTGAGTGGCTGCCGGCGCAGCGGGATGTTGATGCCTACTTTCTTGGACCCAAGGGCTTCATGGGGGCGATCAAGCGGCATCTGAAAGCGCTGGGTGTGCCGGAGCAGCAGAGCCGTTATGAATTCTTCGGGCCGGCGTCGGCTTTGGAATAATCCAGAACCGGGTTGCCTTCATTCGCGAGCAGGCTCGCTCCCACAGGATTTGTGGCGTGCACAGAATGTGTGGACGACGCTGAACCTGTGGGAGCGGGCTTGCCCGCGAAGGCCGTTATGCAGTTCTGACTTATAGAAAAGTGTTCCAAGGTTAATCGTTTCTTAACCGGTTTATCGTTTATTCCCCCCGATGCTGATGGCAGGCGCTCGTTCGTTTGGCTGATCAGGATCGCCCCGGTCGCACGCCATCTTTCCTCGCCGTGGTACGTTCAAGGCTCTCAACGGGCTGGGTCAGCGTGTAGACTTCCGGGCAACCGATATCTATCAGATCGACAACGGTCGCATCGCGGCCGATGGGCATATCGAAGACAACATCAGCCTGATGGCGCCACTGCAAGGGCAGCCGCCGATCAGCTGAACCATGGACATACAAGGGAAACGCGATGAGCGAGGAAACGATTCGACTGGGACGTGAACGGCGCTTTCTGGTGCTGCTGGGCATCATTTGCCTGGCGTTGATTGGTGGCGCGCTCTACATGCAGGTCGTGCTGGGCGAGGCGCCATGCCCGCTGTGCATCCTGCAGCGTTATGCACTGTTGCTGATTGCGCTGTTTGCCTTTATTGGCGCGGCCATGCGCACCCGACGCAGCATTACCGTGTTCGAGGTGCTGGTGGTGATCTGCGCGATTGCCGGGGCCGGCGTCGCCGGGCATCACGTGTACACCCAGTTCTATCCGGCGGTGAGCTGCGGCATCGATGTGTTGCAGCCGATTGTCGACGACCTGCCGTTGGCGAAGATCTTCCCGCTGGGCTTCCAGGTCGATGGCTTCTGCTCGACGCCGTACCCGCCGATTCTCGGTCTGTCGCTGGCGCAATGGGCGCTGGTGGCGTTCGTGCTGGTGGTGATCCTGGTGCCGCTGCTGACCTCGCGTAACCGAAAAGCATTGCGCTGAATCAACTCTTCGGCTGATCGGCCGATACAGAAAACGCCCCGATTTGCGGATCAGCCAATCGGGGCGTTTTGCATTTCAGAGCGTTTGTGAAATCGCTGTGACGAACGGCAACCGAGCGTGCGACAGGTGTGCGACATGTTGTCACACGCGCCCTGTCGCAGGGCGTTTCGGCGACCCGGATTGGCGTAATGTTACAAAAAAGGATTGGTCTGTTTCGGCAATTTTCTGGTTTTGCACGCAGGTGCCAGATCAGGCAGTTTTAACAGGCTCTGGCAGATGGCCAGAGGCCTTTGAATATCGGGCTTTGCGCCAATTCGGCGTTGGGAAAAAGCCTTCGGAGCTGTCTGAACTGAGGTGGATAGGCTTACATTTTTTGGTGTTTTTGTTGAGAATCGATTTCGATAACATGCGGAACTTTTGCAAAAACGGTGATGGATTGTTGCTCTGAGCGATAAAAATTATTTCGGGATAAGACATGGTGTATAGGGCGCTACCTATCTACAATCGCCCGCACTGAATTCCCGGCACTGTTCGACCTTTATTAAGGAACCGGACAGGAAGTCGGGTGTCGAGCGGGCCGAAAGGCTTTCAAGACACCCAGGTGTCGGTGCCTTCCAACTTTCCGCACCAAATGGAATTGGTCTGTAACAAGGCCTTTGACCACGAATTCGAATAAGAACTGACCGCTGTCCCAAGGTTTTGTCGAGCGTCTGACGCGCGACGGGCGGCCCTTATTCAATCCAAAGAAAATGCCAACCCTTGGCAGGGTGAAGTGTTGGCGATCAAAACCCAACTGCATTGCGCAAGCTGCTTTAGAGGTCGTGAGATGAGTAAAAACAGGTACCCCAGATTACTAGGCCTAGTGCCGCTGCTCGGCACGTTGTTGCTGGGAGGCTGCAACATGACCCTGCTCAATCCAACGGGCCAGGTCGGCCTGGAACAGCGCAACCTGATCATCACCGCCACGCTGCTGATGCTGTTGGTCGTTGTGCCGGTTATCGTCATGACCTTCCTGTTCGCCTGGAAGTACCGCGCGTCCAACAAGGATGCCGTCTACACCCCGAAATGGTCGCACTCGACCAAAATCGAAGTGGCTGTGTGGACCATCCCGGTCCTGATCATCATCGCCCTGGGTTACATCACCTACATTTCGACCCACAAACTGGACCCGTACCGTCCGATTGAATCCGACGTCAAGCCGGTGACCATCGAAGTCGTGGCGCTGGACTGGAAGTGGCTGTTCATCTACCCGGAACAAGGCATTGCCACGGTCAACAAGATCGTGTTCCCGGCACACACCCCGGTCAACTTCCGGATCACCTCCGACGCCGTGATGAACTCCTTCTTCATCCCGGGCCTGGGCGGCCAGATCTACGCAATGGCGGGCATGACCACCCGGCTGCACCTGATCGCTGACCGCAACGCTGAAATGGACGGTATCTCCGCCAACTACAGCGGCGCTGGTTTCACCGGTATGAAATTCAAAGCGATCGCAACTTCTCAGGAAGATTTCGACGCCTGGGTAAGTGAAGTCAAAAAGGCACCTAAACAGCTTGAACCAGCTGAATACGCAGCCCTTGCCAAGCCAAGCCAGAACAATCCAGTCGAGCTCTACTCCTCGGTCACGCCGAACCTGTTCCAGACCATCGTCGACAAGTACGAAGGCATGAAACCGGGCAAGCCGCTGAAGCACGAGAAGAAAGAGAAAGAAGTGGCGGCAACGGACATGGACTCGAATTCGCATTCAGCTGCCGGGGCAGAGGAGTAAACGATGTTTGGTAAATTAAGTTGGGAAGCGATCCCTTTCCACGAGCCGATCGTGATGGTCACCATCTCGATGATCGCGCTCGGTGGTCTGGCGTTGTTCGCTGCAATCACCTACTTCAAGAAGTGGACCTACTTGTGGACCGAGTGGCTGACGTCGGTCGACCACAAGAAAATCGGTGTGATGTACATCATCGTTGCCATGGTCATGCTGCTGCGTGGCTTTGCCGACGCCATCATGATGCGTACCCAGCTGGCCATGGCCACCGAGGGTTCGCCTGGCTACCTGCCACCTGAACACTATGACCAGATCTTCACCGCTCACGGTGTGATCATGATCATCTTCATGGCGATGCCATTCTTCACCGGCCTGATGAACCTTGCAGTGCCGCTGCAGATCGGCGCGCGTGACGTTGCCTTCCCGTTCCTGAACTCCCTGAGCTTCTGGCTGCTGGTGTCCGGCGTTGTGCTGATCAACCTGTCCCTGGGCGTCGGCGAATTCGCCAAGACCGGCTGGGTTGCCTATCCGCCGCTGTCGGGTCTGCAGTACAGCCCTGGCGTGGGGATGGACTACTACATCTGGGCGCTACAGCTATCCGGGTTAGGTACGACGCTGACGGGGGTCAACTTCCTCGCCACCGTGCTGAAAATGCGTACCCCTGGCATGAAACTGATGGACATGCCGATCTTCACCTGGACCTGCACCTGGGCCAACGTTCTGATCGTGGCTTCGTTCCCGATCCTGACCGCTACCCTGGCACTGCTGACCCTCGACCGTTACATGGATTTCCACATTTTCACCAATGAACTTGGTGGCAATCCAATGATGTACGTCAACCTGTTCTGGGCCTGGGGCCACCCTGAGGTTTACATCCTGATCCTGCCGGCATTCGGCATCTTCTCGGAAGTGATCTCGGCGTTCACCGGCAAGAAACTGTTCGGCCACCACTCGATGATCTACGCTTCGGGCGCGATCTCGGTACTGGGCTTCATGGTTTGGCTGCACCACTTCTTCACCATGGGTTCGGGTGCCAGCGTCAACGCCTTCTTCGGTCTGGCGACGATGCTGATTTCCATCCCGACGGGTGTGAAACTGTTCAACTGGCTGTTCACCATCTACCAGGGCCGTCTGCGCTTCACCAGCCAGGTGATGTGGACACTGGGCTTCATGGTGACCTTCGCCATCGGCGGCATGACCGGCGTACTGCTGGCCATCCCGGGTGCTGACTTCGTTCTGCACAACAGCCTGTTCGTGATCGCGCACTTCCACAACGTGATCATCGGCGGCGCGGTATTCGGCTACATCGCAGGTTTCGGCTTCTACTTCCCGAAAGCGTTCGGCTTCAAGCTGCACGAAGGCTGGGGTAAAGCAGCGTTCTGGTTCTGGATCTCGGGCTTCTTCGTCGCGTTCATGCCGCTCTATGCACTGGGCTTCATGGGCATGACCCGTCGTCTGAACGCCACCACCAACCCTGAGTGGGTGCCGTACCTGTACGTGGCCATGTTCGGTGCGGTGATGATCGCTGTCGGTATCGCCTGCCAACTGATCCAGCTGTACGTCAGTGTGCGTGACCGCAACAAGCCAGAGAACATGTGCGAACACGGTGACCCGTGGAATGCCCACACTCTGGAATGGTCGACCTCGTCGCCACCTCCGTTCTACAACTTCGCTGTGCTGCCTAAGGCTGACTGCATCGACCCGTTCACCGAAGCCAAGGAAAACGGTACTGCGTACCAGGCTCCGGCCAAGTACGAGCCGATCCACATGCCGAACAACACCGCCACTGGCGTGGTGATGGGCGCACTGCTGACCGTCT
>NZ_QAIK01000068.1 GCF_003061005.1 Pseudomonas sp. HMWF021
CGAGCATGCCCAACACATGGCCATCGGCAAGAAAGTCGATTTCCTCTTCGGGAAAGTCGATCGCGGCTTCCACATAAATGCGCAAGCCGATCAATTGTTCAGTGAGGTTATGCACACGCTGGGAAAACGCGCCTTGCAAGGAGCGCAGAGCATTGCGTGCAGCCTGTGCAGAACTGGCTTCGATCAGGTCGGCAATCGCCTCGGCCTGAGCGAGGTCCAGTTTGTCGTTGAGGAACGCGCGCTCGCTGAATTCACCCGGGCGGGCCAGACGGCAACCCAACTCCAGACAACGCTTGAGCAACATGTCCAGGACGATCGGACCACCGTGCCCCTGCAGCTCCAGCACGTCTTCGCCGGTGAACGAGTTCGGGCCGGGGAAATACAGGGCCAGACCTTCGTCCAGCACCTGCTGATCTTCACTGAAAAACGGACCGTAATGAGCGTAACGCGGTTTCAGTTCGCGGCCGCTGATGGCTTTGGCCGCAAAACTGGCCAACGGCCCGGAAATACGGACGATGCCGACACCGCCGCGACCTTGAGCGGTAGCGACGGCGGCGATGGTTTCACGAGGTGCGCTCATAAACCGGAATCCAGACAAAAGTGGCAGATAGCAAAACGCCCCACTAGGGGGCGTTTTGAGTGGTGTTATCCACAGAGCAAGTTACGCCTCGGCTTTTTTCGTCGCCGCTTCGATCTTACGCGTGATGTACCACTGTTGTGCAATCGACAGGCAGTTGTTCACAACCCAGTACAGCACCAGACCTGCAGGGAACCACAGGAAGAAGAAGGTGAAGATGATTGGCATCATTTTCATGACCTTCGCCTGCATCGGATCCGGAGGAGTCGGGTTCAGACGCTGCTGGATGAACATGGTCGCGCCCATGATGATCGGAAGGATGAAGAACGGGTCCTTGATCGACAGGTCGGTGATCCACAGCATGAACGGCGCCTGGCGCATTTCCACGCTTTCCAGCAGAACCCAGTACAGCGAAAGGAAAACCGGCATCTGCACGAGGATCGGCAAGCAGCCGCCCAGCGGATTGATCTTCTCTTTCTTGTACAGCTCCATCATGGCTTGCGACATTTTCTGCCGGTCATCGCCATGTTGCTCTTTCAGTGCAGCCAGTTTCGGCGCAACGGCACGCATGCGCGCCATGGATTTGTAGCTGGCAGCCGACAGCGGGAAGAAGATCCCTTTGATCAGCATGGTCAGGAAGATGATCGACCAGCCCCAGTTACCCACAATCGCGTGGATGTGTTGCAGCAACCAGAAGATTGGCTGAGCGATGAACCACAGAATGCCGTAGTCGACGGTCAGTTCCAGGCCTGGGGACAACTGTTTCAGCACGGCCTGGCTCTTCGGACCGGCGTACAGAATGGCGCTGGTTTCAACTTTGGCACCCGGTGCAGCGGTCAGCGAAGGACCGGTGTAACCGATGATGTAGTTGCCTTTGCTGTCCTTACGCGTCTGAACGATGTTGTTTTCGCCCTTCGGCGCAACCCATGCCGTCACGAAGTAGTGTTGCAGCCAGGCTACCCAGCCACCGGTGACGGTTTCCTTGAGCTGACCTTTGTCCATGTCTTTCATGGACACTTTCTTGTACGGCTCGGAACTTGTCCACAGGGCTGCGCCCAGGTAAGTCGCGGTGCCAGTAGCAGTGGTCGACGAAGGGTCGGCACTGGCGTCGCGCTTCAGTTGGGCGAACATCGAGCCCGACCAAGGCTGAGCGCTCTGGTTATCCACAAGGTAGGTCACGGTTACGTCATACAGGCCGCGTTTCAAAGTGAAACGCTTGATGTAATTGACGCCGTCCTTGCTGAACTTCAGGTCGACGACCAGCTGATCCTGACCGTCAGCCAGTTGATAACTTTTCTTCTCCGAGGAGTAAACCGGACGACCGGCCGGGCTTGCGTCCGGACCATTGGTGCCGATCAGGCCGCTTTGTGCCAGATAAGTACGTTCGCCGCCGTTGTCGAACAGCTGAAACGGCACATCAGGACGATCCTGACGACGTGGATACAGTGGCAAGGTCAGTTGCGCAACGTCACCGCCCTGTGGATCGATCGCCAGATCGAGCACGTCGGTTTTGACCTGAATCAGATCCTTGCTGGCAGCGACCGGAGTTTCCACAGGTGCGCTGGTATCGCTTGCAGCACGCGGAATATCGTCACTGGCGGAAGCGTTATTGCCAGGAACGGTGTCCGGCAAACCGGATGCAGTCGTACTGGAAGCAACATTCTGAGTCGGCAGGGCAGCCTGGCCATAGTCCTGGTTCCATTTAAGAACCATAACGTAGGACACGATTGCCAGGGCGACGATCAGGATCGTGCGTTTGATATCCATGATTACTCGGCCATCGAAGAAGAACGGGAGGTAGGGATAGGTGGAACCGGGTCATAACCACCGGGATTCCACGGATGACAGCGACCTAAACGACGAAAGGTCAGCCAGCCACCGCGCAGAAGGCCATGAATTTCGATGGCTTCATACGCGTAGCAGGAACAACTGGGGTAGAAACGACAGTGACTGGCCATCAAAGGACTGATGGCGTAGCGATAAAACTGGATCGGAACGAGGGCCAGTTTACGCATCTGGACTGTCTACCCCTGCAGTTTCGGTTTTGACTGCTGGAACTGGCTTGTTACGAGCCAGACGCTTCCAGAGCTTGCCGAAATGCTGAATCAATTCGGGGTTTTCTACGTCGCCCAAACCTTTGCGCGCGACGATAACGATATCCCAGCCGACCAGTGAATCCTGGTGCAGACGGAACGATTCGCGCATCAGACGTTTGAGGCGATTGCGCTCAACGGAGAGCTTTACGCTCTTTTTCCCGATAACCAGCCCGAGACGGGGGTGATCAAGATCGTTATTGCGCGCAAGGAGCAGGAGATTTTTCCCCGGAACCTTGCCGGTAGGGGAGTCAAAGACTGCCTTGAAATGCCGGGGGGTAAGCAGACGCTTTTCCCGACTGAAGTCCTGACTCACCTCCAGTGCCGGATTATCAAACTGCCAGACGCGCACGACCTTTGGCGCGACGACGCGACAGGACGGCACGACCGTTCTTGGTAGCCATGCGAGCACGGAAACCGTGGGTACGAGCGCGTTTGATAGTGCTTGGTTGGAAAGTACGTTTCATGTCGTGTTACCTGGTTCGTCCACAACGGGCCGGAATGGCCCCCGTTTTAAGAGACCGGGGATTCTAGAGAAAGCAAGTCTTCAGGTCAATTTCCAACCAGCGTTTCCTTATAAATAGATCTCTGAACCTGCAAGCACGACAATCTGGTCAGCCAGATATAAAAATAAAGAAGCGAAGTATTTAAAGCTTTTCTGTAAAGCTTATAAAAGCTAGGCTCGCCGCCTTCTGTGGATAACTCACTCAAGCCCTTGTTCCAAGCGCTGTACAGAGAATGACAACTACAGTGGAAAACCGTGTTCAGCCTGTGCTGCGCTATCGGATAACCTGTGTGTGGAAACGGTGTTTATCCACAGGCTGGTTATCCACCGAGTTCGA
>NZ_QAIK01000069.1:0-1936 GCF_003061005.1 Pseudomonas sp. HMWF021
GCAAGCTCCCTCGCCACAGTTACAGTGTCTTTCTGCGAACAGCCTTACCCTCACCCGACTCAGGGTCTGGCACCACTGATATCCGGTGTCGGTTTATCGCCCTCATCAGCCGACTCAGTTTCCGCCGCGACTTCTGGCTGCACTTCGGGCTCTGGCGCAGGTTCCGGTTCCGGCGCAACCGTGGTTTGCATCTGCTCCTGCACCACCTGCTCATCCACCCGCGGGTCGAGCGCTGCCACCAGCGGCGAGCTGGACATGCTGTCGGGCATCGCCACGTGGTGCAGCGGAGCGTCGTCGACCTGATGCAGATTGGTCACCGCTTTCGGGCGTATCCGCCACACCAGCAACAGCGCGAAGAAACTGAAAAACGCGTAAAGGCTCTGACTGCCAAACAACTTCATCAGCACGCCGGCCAACAGCGGTCCGATGCTCGCACCAACCCCGTAAGTCACCAGCAGCATCGCCGTCAGCGAAACCCGGCGATCGCCTTCAACGTGGTCATTGGAGAACGCCACTGCCAGCGGATACAGGCAGAATTGCACCAATGAGCACATGAACCCGACGACAAACAAAACCTCCAGCGGTACCTGCGGCAGGATCGCCAACGGCAATGCCGCCACCGCGAGAAACCCGGCAAAGCAGCGAATCAGCAGCGCCCGGTCGTAACGGTCGGATAACCATCCCAGCGGCCACTGCACCAGCAGCCCGGCAAAAATGCAGCTACCCATGAACAGACCGACCTGCTCGGTCGACAGCCCCTGCTGCGAGGCATACAGCGGTGCCAGACCGTAGAACGAGCCGATGATCAGACCGGCGCCCAGCACCGTGCTCAACGACTGCGGCACGCGCTTGATGAAGAAGCGCGGCTCCATCGGCGCCGGATGCAGCGGTGCCGGGTGAATCCGCCGGGTCAGCGCCACCGGCACCAGGCATAGCGCGAAGCACAGCGCGACGAGCATCAGCAGCTCCAGCCCAAGGCCGGGGTGCATGACCAGAATCAACTGCCCCAGCACCAGCCCCAGGTACGAAGCGATCATGTAGCCGCTGAATACCAGGCCACGCTGATTGGCATCGGCCTGCTCGTTGAGCCAGCTCTCGATCACCATGTACTGACACATCATGCCCAGACCGACGATGGTCCGCAGCACCAGCCACGCCGGCAGCCAGTCGACCAGACCATGCCCGAGCACCGCCGCACCGACGATCCCGGCACATGCGGAATAGGCGCGAATGTGTCCGACCCGGGCAATCAACCGGTGACCGATCTTGCCGCCCAGCACCAGACCGAAATAGTTGGCCGCCATCAGCGCACCGACCCACAGTCCATCGACATGGTCAGCCGCCAGGCGCAACGCCAGATAAGTGGATAGAAGGCCCGAGCCGATCAACATCATCAGCGAGGCAAAATACAGCGCTCGAAAGGATTTCCAGATTTGGCGCATCGGCGTTCCGAGCGGCTCCTTGCAGTGAGTACCGGACTATCAAACGATAGTCCGGTGGCGACAGTTCGTCAGGCCTGGGCTGCTAGAACACGCCGTTCCCAGGGAGTTATTTCATCAAAGAAGCTGGTCAACTCCAGGGTTTTCGTAGCGATGTAGCCTTCGATGAACTCCGCGCCGAACAGTTCCTTGGCGAGCTGACTGCGTTTCAGACGCTCCAGTGCGGCGTGCAAGGTACATGGCAGCGAAAGATTGTCCGGCACTTCGAATTCGCCCTGAATGGCCGCGTTTGGCTCCAGCTCATGTTCAATGCCGTAAAGGCCTGCAGCCAGGCTCGCGGCGATGGCCAGATAAGGGTTGGCATCAGCCCCCGGCAAACGGTTTTCGACCCGACGAGCGACCGGCGCACTGGCCGGAATACGCAACCCCGCCGCGCGGTTGTCATGTGACCAACAGGCGTTGTTCGGCGATGCATACGGATGGCACAGGCGCTGATA
>NZ_QAIK01000069.1:1946-5688 GCF_003061005.1 Pseudomonas sp. HMWF021
TAGGCGCAAACAGCGCAGTGAAATCAGCCATGCCCGCCTGCTGCCCGCCGATGAAATGACGGAACATCGCAGTCGGCTGGCCGTTGTCGTCACTGAACACATTCTTGCCACTGCTGATTTCGACGATGCTCTGGTGAATGTGCATCGAACTGCCCGCAGTATGCGCCAACGGCTTGGCCATACACACCACACTCAGGCCATGTTTGAGCGCGACTTCCTTGAGCAGATGCTTGAACAGGAATGTCTGGTCAGCGAGCAACAGCGGATCCCCGTGCAGCAGGTTGATCTCGAACTGGCTGACGCCCATTTCATGCATGAAGGTATCGCGCGGCAGCCCCAGTGCAGCCATGCATTTATAGACTTCGGCGAAGAACGGCCGCAGACCATTGTTGGAGCTGACACTGAAGGCTGACTGACCATCCTCGCGACGCCCATCGAGGCCTACCGGCGGGCGAAACGGTTGAGTCGGATCGGTATTCGGCGCAAAGACAAAGAACTCCAGCTCGGTCGCCACCACCGGCGCCAGACCGAGCGAGGCATAACGCGCGATGACTTTCTTCAATTGGCCACGGGTCGACAGGCTGGAGCTTTCGCCGCTCAGTTCATCCGCATCGCAAATCGCCAGGGCACGGGGTTCATCGCTCCATGGCAACGGGTGTATCTGGGTCGGCTCGGCAACCAGTGCCAGATCGCCGTCATCGCTGCCGTAGAAACGTGCAGCCGGATACCCCCCCATGATGCATTGCAGCAGCACGCCCCTTGCCATCTGCAGACGCCGCCCTTCGAGGAAACCCTCGGCGGTCATTACCTTGCCTCGTGGTACGCCGTTCAAATCCGGCGTGACACATTCAATCTCATCAATGCCCGTCAATCGCTGCGCGAGTGAACGCTGGCCATCGGTTGTCATGACGCAATCCTTGTTATTGTGCGAGCCGCGAACGGCGACTCGCACAAAATAGGCTTCGGCTGTTCGCAAGATCAAGCTGCGTCAAACAAAAAAAGCCCGCCTCACATTCCCCCCCTGTAGGAGCTGCCGCAGGCTGCGATCTTTTGATGTTGCTTTTGAAAGACAAGATCAAAAGATCGCAGCCTGCGGCAGCTCCTACACGGGTACGCGTCAGGTCAGGGCAAGTAGAGGCTGAAGACGCCGCCGCCCAGTGGTCCGCCATTACGGATTTCAGTGTGCCCGACCACGCCATTGCGCTGATGCAGCGCGGCAATGCGATTGGCGAAATACAGACCCAATCCGGTGCTGCCGCTGCTGTGGTTAATGCCCTGCACGTATTCGGCCTGACGCTCGAGCATCTGGGCGGGGTAACCATCGCCGTCATCATTGATGCTGAGCACCAGTTGGCCCGCCTCATCGCTGACGGTGATCAACAGCGATTCGCGGGCGTAGCGGATCGCGTTGTTGATGCAATTGCCCAGCACCGACGCAATCAACTCGCGATCAAAGAAGCCCAGCGGGCTCAGCGGATCCACTTCATAAGTGGCAATGATCCCGCGACTGGCGAACACCTCTTGATGCGCCGCCAGTTGCGCCTCGATGAAATCATCCAGCTCGTGATAGGCCGGTTGCAGCGGCATTTGGTTGACCCCGAGCTTGTACAGCCCGAGCAGTTGCACCAGCATGCCGTTAAGGTGAGCGAACTCGAAATCGATCACGCCCTGCTCCGATCCGGTCCGTTGCTCTTGGGGCAAGCGTGCCAGCCACTGGCTGTGGGCCTGCATCAGCATTGCCAGTGAGTTCTTCATGTCGTGCACGGTGGAGGCGATCACCGTGGAGAAATCCAGAGTTTGCTCGTCGTGATTCATGCGCCAAACGCCTTGCTTTTCAGCTTCTGATAACGCGGGTAACGCGCGTCGGTGTCGGGCATCAGGCCGACCATTTTCAGGCAGGCCCGACACTCTTCCAGCTCCGCCGACGGCACACTGGTGTCGGTGCCGTGCAGCAACGACTGGGCCATGTTCAGCGCGATGCTGATGTTCTTCGGTTGCATCTTCAGCGCCTTGCGAAAGACTTCGCGGGCTTCCACCAGGTTGCCGGTCTTGTACACACGCACGCCCTGACGGTTGAGGTCGGCGGCGGCGTTGCTCGAACTGAGAATAGTCGGGTCATCGGTGAGCTTGGCGATATCTTTCATCACCGCCGGATCGTCACCATAAATCTCTGCGCAGCTCTTGAGCATCGAGGTGCCCGCCTCGGCCTGTCCGAGCATCTGCAACTGCTTGGCGACCAGCAGCGCCGCCTCAGGACTCATGAACTGCTCCATGCCATCGAGGCGCATCAACGCTTGCTCGGTGAGTTTGTCGGCGGTTTCGGCATCGTTGAGCAGCAGACTGGTAGCCTTCATCAGGCGCGCACGAATCTGCAGGCCCGGATCAGTCGGGTTCTCTTTCGCCACGGCGCTGAGGGTGGTGTTGATCTCCAGGCGCGTGCGCGTGTCGAGGCCGCGCTCACTGCCCTTGCTGATCAAGGCATGGGCCAGGCCGAGATTGCTTTCCGGATCCTTGAAGCGCGATTGCGCACCTTGCGCCACAGCCTGTCGATAAGCACGCGAGGCGGTATCAAAGTCTTCGTTGGCCATCGCCAGTTTGCCGAGCAACGCTTGGCGGCGCACCGCCAGCGGCGACAACCGAATCGCCTCCTCGAGCACCCGCTGCGCGCCTTTGGTATCACCCTCGGCGACCAGCACATCAGCCATGCCGTCGTACAACGCCGGCATCATCGGGAACACCTTCAGGGCTTTTTCGTAGACGCCTTTGGCCTGCGCCACTTGCCCACGCTTGAACAGCAATTTGCCCAACCCGGCAAATGCCCAAGGCAACGGCCGGTCAGCGATGATGCTGTCGTAAAGACGTTCAAGCGCTTCGTTCTGGTTCATGTCGCGCAGCGCATCGGCGCGGTAGCGCAGGCATAGCGGCGAATAACGAATGTCCTGCTTGCACAGGGCGATGCAGGCATTGAGCACCTCGACGGGCTTGCCGCGATCCAGTGCCTGCAAAATCGGTTTGAGCAGAGTCTTGCGTTGTTCAAGACGCTCCAGGCGCTGTGCCAGCCCGGAACGGTTAAATGGCTTGGTCAGGTAGGCATCAGGCTCATGCTCCAAGGCACTGAGCACCATCGCCTGACTGGTTTCGGCTGTCACCATGACAAACACCGCTTCATGGCTGATGAGCTTTTCCAGCATCAGGTCTTCAAGCACTTGCTGACCGTTCTTCTTGCCATCGCCAAGGTGAAAATCCTGCAGGATAAAGTCATAGGACTTCTGCGCGCACATCTTCAGCGCCTGCTCGCCAGTATCGGCGGTGTCGACGTCCTTGACGCCTAGCTCACGCAACATCGACCGAACGGAACTGCGGAAATCCGAGAAATCATCGACGATCAGAAAACTCTTTTGGTGATACGACAGCATCAAGGATTTCCAGGCAATTTAAGTAGATAACGCGATAGCTATTCGCAGGCGAGCAGATGATAACTGGAGGCCAAATGCCATCAAGCAATTTCGTGTGCGGCCTGTGAGTTTTGAATAGCCGTTCGGGTTATCGGCCAGAAGCGCTATTTCCTGAAGCAAGCACCTCAAGATTCAACGTGGCCCATTTGCCTGCCTGCCCCGCGTCAACCGAAGGAGCATCAGGCAAATCACTTTCCTGCGGGCAAAACAAAACCCCAACTGCTTTCGCAATTGGGGTTTCGGAATTTAATCTTGACGATGACCTACTCTCACATGGGGAAACCCCA
>NZ_QAIK01000070.1:0-1976 GCF_003061005.1 Pseudomonas sp. HMWF021
GCTCCTACACAACCTCTGTAGGAGCTGCCGAAGGCTGCGATCTTTTGCTTTAACACGCTGCAAACCCTTGCCCCGCCACATAATGTTTTCCAGTTATATAAACATTCTTAAATAGTCTTTTTAAGAATATCTGCGCCTCTCTTATATTGCTCCCACGCCGAACGCAGTGCCGCCCACTGCCAGGCAAATCCCATTCAAAGGAGCAGCACCATGAGCGCATCCCTTCGCAGCGTTGACGGTCAGGACGAAACCACGATCTTGCGTGAAATCCAGAGCGCCCTGCGCGATCTGCGTTTTGGCGCAGTGGAGATCACTGTGCACAACGCCCAGGTCGTACAGATCGAACGCAAAGAGAAATTCCGTTTGCAGCAGCCGGGTAACAAGCCGAGCTGATTTGAAGATCAAAAGATCGCAGCCTGCGGCAGCTCCTGCAGGGGGCTATGCGCAGGAGCTGTCGAAGGCTGCGATCTTTGAACCGGCACACCCGATTTGCGCAATACATAAGAAAAAGCCACCACCAAGAATTCCAGGAGCTTTCACCATGTCGTCGATTCGCCGTTACGCTTTGGCCGCCCTGGCCAGTGCCGTGTTTGCCGGTTCCGCAGTTGCCAAGGATTACGAACTGCTCAACGTGTCGTATGACCCGACGCGCGAGCTGTACCAGGACTACAACGCCGAATTCATCAATTTCTGGAAAAAAGAACACGCTGGCGACAACGTGAAAATCCAGCAGTCCCACGGCGGTTCGGGCAAGCAGGGCCGGGCGGTGATCGACGGCCTGCGCGCCGACGTCGTGACCCTGGCGCTGGCCGGCGACATCGACGAAATCGCCAAGCTTGGCAAGACCCTGCCGGCCGACTGGCAGAAGCGTCTGCCGGACGCCAGCACTCCGTACACCTCGACCATCGTGTTCCTGGTGCGCAAGGGCAACCCGAAAGGCATCAAGGACTGGGGCGACCTGGTCAAGAATGACGTTTCGGTGATCACCCCGAACCCGAAAACCTCCGGCGGTGCGCGCTGGAACTTCCTCGCCGCCTGGGCCTACGGCCTGAAAGCCAACGGCGGCAGCGAAGAAAAAGCCAAAGAGTACGTGCAGACCCTGTTCAAGCACGTTCCGGTGTTGGACACCGGCGCTCGTGGTTCGACCATTACCTTCGTCAACAACGGTCAGGGTGACGTGCTGCTGGCCTGGGAAAACGAAGCGTTCCTGGCGCTGAAAGAAGATGGCGGCGCCGATAAGTTCGACATCGTCGTGCCGTCGCTGTCGATCCTCGCCGAACCACCGGTGGCCGTGGTCGACAAGAACGCCGAGAAGAAGGGCAACGAGCAGATCGCCGAAGCCTATCTCAAGCACCTGTACAGCCCGGCCGGTCAGGAGATCGCCGCGAAGAACTTCTACCGTCCACGCGACAAGGACGTGGCGGCGAAGTACGCCCAGCAGTTCCCGAAACTGGAACTGGTGACCATCGACAAGGACTTCGGCGGCTGGAAAACCGCGCAGCCGAAATTCTTCAACGACGGTGGCGTGTTCGACCAGATCTATCAGGCGCAGTAATCTCACTCGAAACGAGCCTGAAGTTCAGGCACAAAACATGTGGGAGCGAGCCTGCTCGCGAAGGCGGTATTTCAGGCGACAGGGATGTTGACTGATACTCCCTCTTCGCGAGCAGGCTCGCTCCCACATTGATGCGTTTTTAACCAAGGACTTTTATGTCGCGTCGTATCTCCCCCGTCATACCCGGCTTCGGGCTGACGCTGGGCTACACCTTGGTGTACCTCAGCCTGATTGTGCTTATCCCGCTGGCGGCGATGTTCGTCCACGCCGCCCAACTCACCTGGGATCAGTTCTGGACGATCATCTCCGCACCGCGAGTGCTCGCCGCGCTGAAGCTGAGCTTCGGCACCGCACTGTGTGCCGCGATCATCAACGGCATCATCGGCACGCTGCTGGCCTGGGTGCTGGTACGCTACACCTT
>NZ_QAIK01000070.1:1986-8254 GCF_003061005.1 Pseudomonas sp. HMWF021
GCGATGATCGACCTGCCGTTCGCCCTGCCAACCGCCGTTGCCGGTATTGCGCTCACCGCGCTGTACACGCCGACCGGTCTGGTCGGCCAGTTCGCCGCCGACCTCGGTTTCAAGATCGCCTACACCCCGTTGGGCATCACCCTGGCGCTGACCTTCGTGACCCTGCCGTTCGTGGTGCGCACGGTGCAGCCGGTACTGGCCGATATCCCCCGTGAAGTCGAAGAAGCCGCCGCCTGCCTCGGCGCGAAACCGTTGCAGGTGTTCCGCCATATCCTCCTGCCAGCGCTGTTGCCCGCCTGGCTGACCGGTTTTGCCCTGGCGTTCGCCCGCGGGGTCGGCGAGTACGGTTCGGTGATTTTCATTGCCGGCAACATGCCGATGAAAACCGAGATCCTGCCGCTGCTGATCATGGTCAAGCTCGACCAGTACGATTACACCGGCGCCACTTCCATCGGCGTGCTGATGCTGGTGGTTTCCTTCGTCCTGTTGCTGCTGATCAACTTGCTGCAGCGGCGCATCGAAACCCCATAAGGAGGCGCGAACATGTCCCAATCGTCTATTGCGGCCGCGTCCTCGGCCAACGCTGCGCGCCGTGGCAGTGCTACTTCGCGCAGAATCCTGATCGGTCTCGGCTGGCTGATCTTTTTCCTGTTTCTGGTGTTGCCGTTGTTCATCGTGGTGTCGCAGGGCCTGAAGAACGGCCTCGGCGCATTCTTCACGGCGATATTTGAACCGGACGCCCTGTCGGCGCTGAAACTCACGGTGATCGCCGTGCTGATTTCGGTGCCGTTGAACCTGGTGTTCGGCGTCAGCGCCGCATGGTGCGTGAGCAAATATTCGTTCCGCGGCAAGAGCATGCTGGTGACACTGATCGACCTGCCGTTCTCGGTGTCGCCGGTGATCGCAGGTCTGGTCTACGTGCTGATGTTCGGCGCTCAGGGCCTGTTCGGGCCGTGGCTGCAGGATCACGACATCCAGATCGTCTTCGCCCTGCCGGGCATCGTGCTGGCGACGATCTTCGTCACCGTGCCATTCGTGGCCCGTGAGCTGATCCCGCTGATGCAGGAACAAGGCACGCAGGAAGAAGAAGCCGCGCGGCTGCTCGGCGCCAATGGCTGGCAGATGTTCTGGCACGTGACCGTCCCCAACATCAAATGGGGCCTGATCTATGGCGTGGTGCTGTGTACCGCGCGGGCCATGGGTGAGTTCGGTGCGGTGTCGGTGGTCTCCGGGCACATTCGCGGGGTGACCAACACCTTGCCGCTGCACGTCGAGATCCTCTACAACGAATACAACCACGTGGCCGCGTTCGCCGTGGCGAGCCTGTTGCTGATCCTGGCGCTCTTCATCCTGCTGCTCAAGCAGTGGAGCGAAAACCGTATCAACCGCCTGCGCGCCAGCGCCGCGGAGGAATAATTCATGTCGATCGAAGTGCGTAACGTCAGCAAGAATTTCAATGCGTTCAAGGCGCTGGACAACATCAGCCTGGACATCCACAGCGGCGAGCTGGTGGCGCTGCTCGGCCCGTCCGGCTGCGGCAAGACCACCTTGCTGCGCATTATTGCCGGCCTGGAAACCCCGGATAACGGCAACATCGTGTTCCATGGCGAAGACGTGTCCGGCCACGACGTGCGGGATCGCAACGTCGGTTTCGTGTTCCAGCACTACGCCTTGTTCCGCCACATGACAGTGTTCGACAACGTTGCGTTCGGCCTGCGCATGAAACCGAAAAACCAGCGCCCGAGCGAAAGCCAGATTGCGACCAAGGTTCACGAGCTGCTGAACATGGTGCAACTGGACTGGCTGTCGGATCGCTACCCGGAGCAACTGTCCGGCGGTCAGCGTCAGCGTATCGCCCTGGCCCGTGCCTTGGCGGTGGAACCGAAAGTGCTGCTGCTCGACGAACCGTTCGGCGCCCTCGACGCCAAGGTGCGTAAAGAGCTGCGTCGCTGGCTCGCCCGTCTGCACGAAGACATCAACCTGACGTCGGTGTTCGTGACCCACGACCAGGAAGAAGCGATGGAAGTCGCCGACCGCATCGTGGTGATGAACAAGGGCGTGATCGAGCAGATCGGCTCACCGGGGGACGTCTACGAGAACCCGGCCAGCGATTTCGTCTATCACTTCCTCGGCGACTCGAACCGCTTGCTGCTCAGCGACGACAACCACGTGCTGTTCCGTCCGCACGAAGTGTCGTTGTCCAAACATGAGCTGGAAGATCACCACGCTGCTGAAGTGCGCGATATCCGCCCGTTGGGCGCGACCACGCGGGTGACGTTGAAGGTCGAAGGGCAGACCGATCTGATCGAGGCGGAAGTGGTGAAAGACCACGACAGCCTGATCGGACTGGCCAAGGGTGAAACCCTGTTCTTCAAGCCGAAGGTCTGGCAGAAAGTCGCCAGCCTCTAAAAATCAAAAGATCGCAGCCTGCGGCAGCTCCTACATTGGAATGCGTTTCCCCTGTAGGAGCTGCCGAAGGCTGCGATCTTTCAAGCGGCCTAAGCCGCCGCTTTGCCATTCGGATTGACCCGCACCACCCCCGCCCGCGCTTCGATCTGCGCTTTCAACTCATGGCGCATTCCCAACAGGAACGCCACTTCGGCCACCACAAACAGCGGCCCGACAATCAATCCGCTCACGTCATCGACAAACGCCGGTTTGCGCCCCTCGTAGTGGTGCCCGACAAACTGGATCACCCAGCCGATCACGAACATCGCCAACCCGCTGCTGAGCCAGACCATGGTGCTCTGCTGCGCCAGCGCATGTCCGGCCCAGATCGACAGGCCCATCAACAGCGTCATCAGAACGCCGAGCTTCAGTTCCAGGCGCAGGTAAAACCACGCCGACGCCAGCGCCAGCAGCACCGCCGGAGAGATCCACAAGCCGCCCAGTGACCATTCTGGCCGCGACAACAAAACCGCCACCGCCACCACAATCAGTGGGATGCCGATAAAGTGGCTGGCGATGTTGCGCGGGTCGCGGTGGTAGGCGGCGTATTGACTCAAATGATCGACGAGGCTTTTCATTGTTGTTCCTCCTGTAGGGTGAGAGCAGCTTGCCCCGGGTTCGGCGTTCGCTCTGTCAGGCAGGCGACAATTGGGAGTGTTCATGGATAAGCGTTCACAGCTGATGACCGGGCAATGGTTCAGTCATCTGCCGGCATCCTTTCAGGATAGTCTGCTGGCGGCGGCACGGGAGCGGCGGCTGGCGGCGGGGCAACGCCTGTTCCAGCGCGGTGATCCGCCCTGCGGTTTGTACGCGGTGCTTGATGGCGCGATCCGGATCGGGGCGGTGAGCGAGCAGGGCAAGGAGGCATTGCTGAGCCTGGTGGAGGCGCCGCACTGGTTCGGCGAAATCTGCCTGTTCGACGGCCAGCCACGTACTCACGATGCTTATGCCGTCGGGCCGTGCACGCTGTTGAATATCCCGCAGGCCACGTTGCTGAAAATCCTCGATGAGCAGCCGGTGTACTGGCGGCATCTGGCGCTGCTGATGAGCCAGAAATTGCGCCTGACCTTCATCAACCTCGAACAGTTGAGCCTGCTGCCGGCCCCGGCGCGTCTGGCCCATCGCCTGCTGATGATTGCCGAAGGCTACGGCGAACTCGACCCGCCGCGTCGGGTGCTGCAACTGCCGCAGGAGCAGTTGGCGTCGATGCTGTCGCTGTCACGGCAGACCACCAATCAGATCCTCAAGGATCTGCAGGGGCAGGGGATTATCGGGCTGGGGTATGGCGAAATCGAGATTCTCGATGCCGAGCGGTTGCGCGCCCTTGCCACACTCTAAAATTTCACACCGTTCCACTGTGGGAGCTGGCTTGCCAGCGATTGCGGTGCATCAGTCGACATGCGTGTTTGTCGAACTGACGCCATCGCTGGCAAGCCAGCTCCCACAGGGTTCTCAGCCAAACCACAGAACCTGAAGGAGTGCGGCTTACGAACCGCGATAGGTCGAGAAACCATACGGGCTGAGCAGCAACGGGATGTGGTAGTGCTGGTCAGTCTGCTTCACCTGGAAAATCACCGGAATCTCCGGGAAAAACGTCTCGCGCTTGTTCTTCTCGAAATACTCCCCGGTCTTGAACACCACCCGGTATTCGCCCGCCTCGAAAGGCTGTCTGGTCGGGAACAGTTCGGCGATACGCCCCTGCTCGTTGGTGGTGCCCTGGGCCAGTGGTTGCCAGTTCTGACCGACGTGTTTTTCCAGGGTCACGTTGATTCCGGGAGACGGCAGGCCGTTTTCCAGATTGAGCACGTGTACGCTCAGTGGATTACCGGCGGCCAGCGCCAGGCTGGAGAAGGCACTCAGGCCGAGTGCGGCGAAGGTCATGCGCAGGGTGGTCATGGTCAGTCTCCTTATTGGGAACGGGTGAGGGTCAGGCCGGCCTTTTCGGCGGCTTTGATGGCACAGCTTTCGTCCTGCTCGCCGCCGCCGGATCCGGCCACGCCCATGGCGCCGACCAGTTCATCAGCGGCGAACAACGGGATCCCGCCGCCGAGCAACAGCAGCTCATCGAGGGTGTTGAGGTTGGCGGTTTCCGGATTGCTGCGGGCGCGCTCGGCGAACAGCCGGGTCGGGGTTTTCGTCGACAGCGCGGTGTAGGCCTTGCGCTGGCTGGCAGCGGTGTTGTGCGGGCCGATGCCGTCGCCGCGCAGGGTCACCAGCAGGTTGCCGCCACGGTCGAGCACCGACACCGTACCGCTGCAATTGTTCAGTGCCGAGTCGGCCAGCAGGCGTGCGGTTTTCAGATCGAGGTCAGCGTGGCGCGGCAGTTCAGGGGCGGCGAAAACGCTGGCGCTGAGGCCGAGGGCGAGACTGACTGCGAGGTATTTGACGGTCATGGACAGGCTCCAAAAGCTAAGGTCGTCACCTTAATCGCCGCTCTTCGTCAGAACCCCGTCAGTCGGATTACAAGTTTGTAATGGGCAACCGGGCCGAAGGCGCCTAGCCTGTGTGCCTGATCAATCGAGGTGTGCCATGCGTTTGCTGGTCGTAGAAGATGAAGCCAAAACCGCGAACTTCCTGGCCAAGGGCCTGGGCGAGTCGGGTTTTGCCGTGGACGTGGCACTCAACGGTCTTGATGGGCGCTATTTCATCGAGCAGCAGGCCTACGACCTGATCATCCTCGACGTGATGCTGCCGGGCCTCAACGGCTGGCAACTGCTGCAACTGATCCGCCAGCGCGGCGCCACGCCGGTGCTGTTCCTGACCGCCAAGGATGCCATCGAAGACCGTGTGCGCGGCCTCGAACTCGGTGCCGACGACTATCTGCTCAAGCCTTTCGCCTTCGCCGAATTGCTCGCGCGGGTGCGTACGCTGCTGCGGCGCGGGCCGCTGCGCGAGGCCGAGTCCTACAGCATCGCCGACCTCGAGATTGATGTGCTGCGCCGTCGGGTCAGTCGCGGCGGCCAGCGCATTGCCCTGACCACCAAGGAATTTGCCCTGCTGCAACTGCTCGCCAGTCGTCAGGGCGAAGTGTTGTCACGCACGTTGATCGCCTCGCAGGTGTGGAACCTGAATTTCGACAGCGACACCAATATGGTCGAAGTAGCGGTGCGTCGCCTGCGGGCCAAGGTCGATGACCCGTTCATGCCGAAACTGATTCACACCGTGCGCGGCGTCGGCTATCAACTGGAAGCGCCTGACGATGCGCACTAGGTCGATCGCCTGGCGTCTGGCGCTGGCGTTCGCCGTGGTCTGCGCGTTGGTACTCAGTGCGATTGGCGTGTTCCTTTATCGCTCGCTGGCGTCGGAGATCGCTTACCGCGATGACCTGGCCTTGCTCGGTCGACTTGAGCAGGTACGCGCGTTGCTCGCTGACAGCGACAGCCTCGACGCCTTGCAGGCACGTCCGCGCCTGTACCAGAACATGCTCGGTAACCTCGACAGCCTGCTGCTGGTGCGGCGCGCCGATGGCTCGAACGTGATCGCGATCAACCCGCGTCAGCGCGAACTACCGCCATTGAACGCAATCCCGCGCGAGCAAATGCCACAGCGCCGCGATGTGATGACCTGGCCAGCACCGGACGGTGCCGGGCTGGCGCTGCTGTCCGGTGACGCGCAAGGGCCGAACGGCGAACCGCTGACGGTGATTGCCGGCAAGGTGCTGACCGAACGTGAACAGATGCTCGCCAGTTATCGCTTGCGCCTGTATCTGGCGGTCGGGCTCGGTGCGTTGCTGGCGTTCGCGCTGGGCCTGGTCCTGCTGCGCCGGGGGCTGCAACCGCTGCGACAATTGAGCGAAGCGGTGCGTGGTATTGATCTGCGC
>NZ_QAIK01000071.1 GCF_003061005.1 Pseudomonas sp. HMWF021
GATCCTCAACGTCGAGAAGGCACGCTTCGACAAGATGATCTCGTCCCAGGAAGTGGGCACGCTGATCACCGCGCTGGGCTGCGGTATCGGTCGCGAAGAGTACAACATCGACAAGCTGCGCTATCACAACATCATCATCATGACCGATGCTGACGTCGACGGTTCGCACATCCGTACCCTGCTGCTGACCTTCTTCTTCCGTCAGTTGCCGGAGCTGATCGAGCGCGGCTACATCTACATCGCTCAGCCGCCGCTGTACAAGGTCAAGAAAGGCAAGCAAGAGCAATACATCAAAGACGACGACGCCATGGAAGAGTACATGACGCAGTCGGCCCTGGAAGATGCAAGCCTGCACCTGAACGAAGAGGCCCCGGGCATTTCCGGTGAGGCGCTGGAACGTCTGGTCAACGACTTCCGCATGGTGATGAAGACCCTCAAGCGTTTGTCGCGCCTGTACCCGCAGGAGCTGACCGAACACTTCATCTACCTGCCGGCCGTGAGCCTGGAAATGCTCGGCGACCACGCCAGGATGCAAGACTGGCTGGCCCAGTACGAAGTCCGTCTGCGCACCGTGGAGAAGTCGGGTCTGGTCTACAAGGCCAGCCTGCGTGAAGACCGCGAACGTGGCGTGTGGCTGCCGGAGGTCGAACTGATCTCCCACGGCCTGTCGAACTACGTCACCTTCAACCGCGACTTCTTCGGCAGCAACGACTACAAGACCGTCGTCACCCTCGGCGCTCAACTGAGCACCCTGCTCGACGAAGGCGCGTACATCCAGCGTGGCGAGCGCAAGAAAGCGGTTACCGAGTTCAAGGAAGCCCTCGACTGGCTGATGGCCGAAAGCACCAAGCGCCACACCATCCAGCGATACAAAGGTCTGGGCGAAATGAACCCGGATCAGCTGTGGGAAACCACCATGGACCCAAGTGTGCGTCGCATGCTGAAAGTCACCATCGAAGACGCCATTGGCGCAGACCAGATCTTCAACACCCTGATGGGTGATGCGGTCGAACCTCGCCGTGACTTCATCGAGAGCAACGCTCTGGCGGTTTCGAACCTGGATTTCTGATCCCGGTCAATGAGTCACAACGTCGTTGATCATTCACAAACAGCTGATTGATAAACGCGAAGTAAAAAAGGCCAATTCTCTGAATTGGCCTTTTTTTTGTCTCGAAAATTCGATCTCCCTCTGCTGCTTATCCATCTACCTGGCGACCGACCTCACGAGGGCGATGTGAGCAACTCAATACGCTATCGGGTTCCTGGATAAGCGTTATCCGTCCGTCATCGTTTTTGGATGCAAAACTCTTTAGTTAGTCGCCCTCCTGGTATCTATCGCCGAAGACAGGCCGTGACCGCATCGATAATTTCTCCTTTTTCTCATCTGAACCCAAGAACGTACAAGCAACGTTCCAGGCGGCTCGTTTAAGGTTTCTAAACGGGTTAGGGACTCGGAGAAATAGAGTCCCAAGCGAGGTAACGGGGATGGATGTCAGGTCAGGAGTCAGCAAAAATGGAATCAGTAATACCTCGCAAACGCGCAGCGATAATCGGATCGGGAAGTATAGGAATCGATTTGATGTACAAGGCGATGCGCTCTCATCATCTGGATCTCAGCATGGTGATAGGACGTAGTTCAAATAGCGAAGGTCTGGCTAGAGCCCGGGAGCTGGGCATTGCTACTTCGTCCGACGGTATCGAGTTTCTCGCTCAACACGCTAATGAGCTCGATATTGTTTTCGACGCGACTTCTGCTCAATCACACAAGATTAACGACCAGGTATTTCGCAAGGCTAATCTCCTGGCGATTGACATGACCCCGGCAAAGATCGGCTCTATCTGTGTGCCATCGATCAACCTTAATAGCATCGCCAGTGCACGCAATGTGAATCTGGTTACGTGTGGCGGCCAGGCAAGCATTCCGTTGGCTTATGCTATTGCTCAATCGTTCGAATCCCTGGAGTACGTCGAGGTTGCTTCGACCATCGCATCTGACAGCGCCGGTCTGGCGACTCGGGAAAACATTAATCAATACATTTTGACCACCGAACAAGCATTGCGACACTTCAGCGGTGCGGGTTTGGCGAAGGCAGTGCTGAACATCAACCCGGCAAAACCGGGCATCGACATGCAAACGACGGTATTTGCCAAGGGTCGCTACGAATGCATCGAGAAGGTGCGAGCGAATGTCCGGCAGATGGTCGCCCGTGTTCAGCAATATGTACCTGGCTATCAGATGGTTCTGGAACCTGTCGAATCGAAGGGCCACTTGACCATGAGTGTGACGGTACGGGGTAGCGGTGATTACCTACCGGCTTACGCAGGCAACCTGGACATCATCAATTGCGCGGCGATTGCCGTAGCTGAATTCCACTCTGCTTGCTGGGAGCGTACCGCCGCATGATCACCATTACCGACTGCACTTTGCGTGATGGCAACCACGCTGTCCGGCACCAGCTGTCAAAAGAACAGATTCACCGATATGCAGAGCAGGCCGACGCTGCAGGCATCGATGTTATTGAGGTCGGTCATGGCAACGGACTTGGTGGTTCTTCAGCACTTTTGGGTATCAGCAGCGTCGATGATCGAGAAATGCTCGAGACCGCCAGGTCGGCCATTCGACACGGACGTCTGGGTATTCACTTCATCCCTGGTCTGGGTAAGTCCACAGATCTGGAGATGGCTATCGACGTTGGTGTGGATGTGTTCCGTATAGCCAGTCACTGCACGGAAGCCAACATCACTGCTCCCTATATCGAGTCGGTCAAGAATCAGGGCAAGACCGTATACGGTGTCTTGATGATGAGTCATATGGCTGAGCCGGACTTGCTGGCCAAGCAGGCGTCGCTCATGGCGAGCTACGGTGCCGATGCCGTCATCCTGATGGACAGTGCGGGTTACCTGACTCCTGACGATGTGCGCTGGCGGATTCAGGCGATCCAGGAGCTCATCGACACCAGGCTTGGTTTCCACGCCCACAATAACCTCGGCATGGCGGTTGCAAACTCGCTTGCTGCAGTCGAGGAAGGTGCTCAACTGCTGGACGCTTGCATCAAGGGCTTTGGTGCCGGTGCCGGCAATACGCAACTGGAAACCTTGATCGCCGTGCTGAATCGCATGGGCTATCGAACCCAATGTTCCTTCGAGGCCGTCGCCGGGCTGGCGCGAAATTCGGAACATTATCTCGACTGTCTGACACCGCACATTGGCGCTGCCAACATTGCTACCGGCATTTATGGGCTGTTCTCGGGTTTTGCACCTCATATAAAGCGTGCAGCAGAACAGTTTAGCGTGGACGAATTTCAGCTTTATCAATTGTTGGGTCAACGCAAGTTAGTGGCTGGACAGGAAGACATCATCATCGAGACTGCGGCCAAACTTTCTACCGTCAACTGACTCACTTCAGGGATTAAGTCGATGTCTGTTACTGATAAGCAGGGCCTTCGCACGCCCATGATTCATGAAAAGGTCGTGTATTGGGCGAATAAAACGCCAGATGCAATTGCTGTACGCAGTGCCTATGAAACATTGAATTACGCTCAACTCGACCGCGAATCCAGCGCGTTGGCTTCTTATCTGCGTGAGCAAGGAATTCGGTCGGGAGATCTGGTCGGAATATTTCTTCAACCTTCTGTGTCGACCCTTGTTTGCATCATTGGCATTCTCAAAAGCGGCGCTGCCTATGTACCGCTGGATACTGCCAACCCGGCATCCAGGCTGACTTTGATGATTCAACAGTTGGCGAATCTCAAACTCATCCTGACGTCCGAGAAGGCCGCTGGCCTGCTCCAGGACTTGCCGGTTGCAGTCGTCGAGATCGAGCCCTTGCGTGAAAAACTGGCGGCAACCCCGGCAGCCGCTGCAATCGTTGAGCCTGTTTGCGCCGATGATCTTTGCTACACCGTATTCACTTCGGGCACCACCGGTATTCCCAAAGCAGTTGCAATCACACATCGCAGTTGGGCGAACCTGATCAGTTGGCATGTTGACGAATACCGTCTTGACCATGAAGCCAACGGCATCCTGGTATCGGCATTCGGTTTCGACATCTCTCAACGCAGCCTGGTGACACCTCTGTACTGCGGGGCGGCTATTTCGCTCACGAGCAGTGCCGTGTTCGATGGGTATGAGATTGTCGACCTCATTGAGCGCCACCGGATTCGCAGTATTCATCTGGCTCCGAGTTCTCTCTACCTGATCATTCAGGCCGGCCAGGCGGGTGATCGTCTCGCGACGCTACGGCATCTGTTCATCGGAGGTGAGGCACTGGCTACCGCCCGGGTGATGGAATGGGCGCGAAAGAAAGGATCAGCCTGCAATCTGATTCACCAGTACGGCGTCGCCGAGTGCACGGATGTTGCTACGTCCTATTCGATGTCCGACTACGAGTCCTATCTGGCTGAAGGCATTCCGATGGGGAGCCCTGTCGGGCATTGCCGGGTAGACATTCTTGATGATGAGGATCGACCGGTCGCGGTCGGTGATATTGGCCAGATCGTGATTTCCGGCATGGGGGTCGGCAGAGGCTATCTGAACAACGCTTCTCTGCAGGCAGAGCGCTTCCGGGAAATATCCATTGATGGCGTTGAACAGCGGGCGTACTTCACCGGTGACTACGCTCGGCGCCTGTCTGAGCACAAGACCATCTGCCTGGGGCGACGGGATAACCAAATCAAGATCCGCGGCATGCTGGTGAACCTGTCCGAGATCGAGAACGGGGTTCGCAACGCCTTGCCCGCGGCCGAGGATGCGATTGTCCTCAACACTCAAGCCATACCCGGTCAGGATCCTGAACTCACTGCCTTCGTGGCGACCGCTGATGAACTGCCGCCGATTCGCGATATCGGTCATCGGCTAGGGAATCTCCTGCCCCGCCATATGCATCCACGCCGCTATGTGGCTTGCAAACAGTTTCCCCTGACCCAGAACGGCAAGATTGATCGCCAGGCTCTTTTGAGCCTGGCCTGAACCCAGCGTACGCAACATCCAAAAAAGGAAGTAACACATGAGCCAGATGGACCAAAAAATTTCTGCAACGACCGGATTACCTGCAAGCGCAGTGATTACTGATGATATTCAGAAGGATATCGAGTTCTTCGAAAAAAATGGCTTCATCGGCCCGATCAAACTTTACGAGCCGGATGAAGCGGCAGAAATCCTGCGTGCACTCCGCGCTGCAAACCATGACCGCTCGCACATTCTTTATGACAACAACATGAACTACGACCGGCATTTCGATATTCCGGAGTTGTCCCGTCACATCATGCACCCGACGATTCTGAAGTACCTTCGCGGCATTCTGGGTGCCGATCTGCTGTGCTGGCGCTCGGAATGGTTTGCCAAGTTTCCTGGTGGACGCGGTACTGAATGGCATCAGGTTCGTGACTACAGCTACACCGATGGCAACCCGCTGATTGTCCCGACTCAGACGGACTGGAACGCCTACATCGATCTGACGGTATGGACCGCGTTCACACCCGCCACCAAGGAAACTGCCTGTATGCGTTTCCTGCCGGGTTCGCACAAAAAGTATTACTACGACGAGAAGAAAAGTGTCTCCACAGGGCGTAACGGCGAATACCAGCACACCCAGACCGACACCGGTTTCTTCGGTTACGACTTTTCCGAGTTCAAGGTCGACCCTTCCTGGGATCCTGAAAGTGCCAACCCGGTGGACATGGAACTGCAAGCCGGCGAGTGCGTGATTTTCACGGCGTCCTGCGCGCACGCTTCTCACGACAACACCACCGAGCGGCAGACCCGTCTGGCCATTTCCGGTCGCTACGTTCCAACCCACGTCCGGGTCTACCCAGATCTGAAGACCTATAACGCGCACGGTGAAACATTCGACCTCGCCGACTACGCGACGGTGCTTGTATCCGGCGAGGACACCTACGACCACAACAAAATTCGCAACGCCAACAACCGTGGCCAAGCGTTCTCATTCTCTGCGCAGGAGGAGAAAACCCCATGCTGAACGCCATCCACAAGATCTGTGCCGAAGTCCTGAACTACCCGCAACTGAAAGTGGATGAGGACTTCTTCGACGTCGGTGGACATTCCCTGATGATGGCCGAGATCCAACGCCAGCTACATGAGGATCTGAAAGTTCACATCAACATGGAGTCACTGTTCCGAAACTCCTCGGTTATCAAACTGAGTAAGGCCATCCAACCCACGCTGACCGAGCAAACGGCCTAACCCCGGGCCGGCCTGCGTCAGTTGCGTGGGCCGGCTTATCTGGAGAAAAGATGATGAAAACGTTCGCATTGCTGGAGCAGCCACAAACTGGCGAAGCTGCTGACCTTACCTTCAAGCGAGGCTCGCTGTTTGCCGCGTTCATGAGTCGTGCAACCCAATGCGCGCCGGTCACTGCCGATAAGATCGAGGCGGGTCTGCACCTGAACCGGTTGCTGGAAAATGGGCAAGTGCACTTCAATACACTTGAAGATGGTTCATTCGAAGCGTTCTATGGTCCATCCAGTGATGCCACGGTACAGATCTCGACGCAGATTCCCTTCTGGTCGGAAAAGATTGTCTCGCGGATTCGCAAGAGCGTGCGTCAGTCCCAAGGCGCAATTTGTTCCTTGGAGCTATTCGATTCACAAGAGTCCATCGATGTTTTCGTCACGGACTGGAGTTCCTGTACAGCAGCCTGTGCCATCGCCGTACACAAATATCACTGGTTTACCCGCCGGCTGACCGAACGCCCCGATGCCGACAACTATTTCACCGGTGCCTATGTCCGTAATCCGTTAACCGGCGACCTCATGTCCGTGTGGGTCGCGGACTGGGTCAAGCCCGACTTCGGTACCGGTGCGGTTCTAGTGAATCCTGCTCACAACAAGACGGATCTCGAGTTTGCCAGGCAGGTCGGTTTGCCGATTCGCTTCGCCCTCTCTCTCGATGCGCAAGTGGACGAGCACTCGATGCCGATTCCTCCTGTGCTCAAAGCCGGTTTCGCCATCCGCACGGGTTGGCTCGATAGCAAGCCCGCAGCGCAAGTCCACAACGACACGATCAACGTACTTCTGCGCAAGGGGAGTGCACGGTTGCACGAAGATAAACGTATACCGGGGGAAGTGATTGCTCGCATTGAGCAAACTTCACCAGACAGGGCAGAACTGTACTGGAGCCCTCAACACGGGACATTCCATCAGGAAGCTACACAAGGTTTACCCGTT
>NZ_QAIK01000008.1 GCF_003061005.1 Pseudomonas sp. HMWF021
CTCTGACGTGACAACCCGATATCCCATGATGCTTCCTTAAATCGACGCTCCTACATCATGGTCTAAAAAAATTCGACCACAACACGGCAGCTCCTACAAAATGCTCCTGATCCTGTAGGGGTATGCATTTCCCTGTGGGAGCTGGCCTGCCAGCGAAGGCGATTGCCGGTTCAGTCCATCAATCGCGCCGTACCAAACAGCCTGACCCGCATCAATTCGCCCTGCTCTTCTTCAAGCAACACCGGCGCCGTCCCGCCCGGCATGACGACGTGCACTTCGCCGCTCGCCACCCAACCCACCGCCCATGCCGCACACGCCACCGCACTGGCACTGGTGCCTGAAGACGCCGTCGGCCCTTCGCCACGCTCGAACACCCGGGCGACGATGCGCTGCGCAAACTCAAGCGCGGCCCATTGCAGGTTGACGCCCGCCGGGCATGGCTGGCCGGCGCCCGTCGGCATCGCGTAGGCGATTCGGGTCAGGCCTTCGGCCCAAGGCGATTCACGCATTTTTGAGTTGCCCGGCAGTTGGGCAACGTCGGTCAACAACGTCACGCAATGCGGGTTGCCGATACGCACGAACTGGCTGTGCTGCCACGCGGGATCGAGCTGGGCCAAGGGTTCTACATGGCTCACTTCACGCCCGTTGAACTCACGACTTTCAATATTCTGCGCATCCACCGCCGACGGCCCGAAGCCCGGTTGACCGAGGTCCAGCCAGAAGCCGCTGACACCTTCGATTTCAGCCGGTTTGACCGAGGTCTCCACAGCGTCCCCTTTGTCGTGATGCACCCGCAGCAACGCGCCTTCTGCGGGCATCAGCCCCTGCTCGAGCAACGATTGGGAAAAGATCGTCAGGCCGTTGCCGCTGCGTTCGGCCAAGGTGCCGTCGGTGTTGACGATCAACACATCAAATGGCGCCGCCGGCTGAAACGGGCCGATCAACAGACCATCGCTGCGATGCGATTTGCTCCCCGCTGGGCGCTGCCCTTCGGGCCAGTCGCAACAAAGCGCTATCGCAGCCTGACTCCATGCCAGTCTCGACACAGCACACTGCGCGGCGCTGACCGGCAAATCGATCCCCGCCGCGCGAAGCCTCTGCGGCGAAACCACCCCGTAAATATTGCCTCGCGCATCGTAGAACTGCGTCATCACCGGCCTCACTCCCCTTGTCGAAGCAACCACTGTAAACCGCGATCCTCTGTAGGAGTGAGCCTGCTCGCGATAGCAGTGCATCAGCCGCCAAATTGATTAGCTGATACACCGCCTTCGCGAGCAGGCTCGCTCCCACCTTGGATGACCGGTGCTCACAAATGCCCGGTTCTGTGCAAAAACCCGTGGGAGCGAGCTTGCTCGCGAAGGCGGCGTGTCAGCCACCAATCTCATCGTCGGAACCTGCGCAATCGCGAGCAGGCTCACTCCTACATTGGATGACCGGCGCTCACAAATGCCCGGTTCTGTGCAAAAACCCGTGGGAGCGAGCTTGCTCGCGAAGGCGGCGTGTCAGCCACCAATCTCATCGCCTGAACCTGCGCAATAGCGAGCAGGCTCACTCCTACATTGGATGACCGGCGCTCACAAATCCTGTGGGAGCGAGCCTGCTCGCGAAAGCGGTGTGTGAGCCGCCATATTCATTGCCTGGTACACCGCAATCGCGGGCAAGCTCGCTGCCACAGGTTAGGATGTCGGTTGCACCTGCCCCGAGACCTGCGATCGAACCTCGACGCGCGATCATGGTCATTCGGGGACGCGACGTTTTTTGCCAAGGATCGATATGACCAGCCTCAACCCCCAAGACACCTTCGTCCCCGGACGCCTGCAACAGATGTCGACGCGCATCGCTTTTTTCATCGCCGGGCTCGGCATTGCCGCGTGGGCGCCGCTGGTGCCGTACGCCAAGGCCCGCGCCGGACTCGATGAGGGTACGTTGGGCCTTCTGCTGCTGTGCCTGGGGGTCGGTTCGATTCTGGCGATGCCGCTGGCGGGGATTCTCGCCACGCGCTTTGGCTGCCGCAAAGTCGCCACCGGCGGCACCTTGCTGATCTGCGCGGCACTGCCGTTGCTGGCGACGGTGTCGTCGATACCGGCGCTGATCGCCACGCTGTTCATGTTCGGCGCCGGGTTGGGCACGGTGGATTCGACCGTCAACCTGCAGGCGGTAATCGTCGAGCGGGCCAGCGGCAAGCACATGATGTCGGGGTTTCATGGCCTGTTCAGCCTTGGTGGGATTGTCGGCGCGGCCGGTGTCAGCGCCTTGCTTGGCCTCGGCCTGACGCCGCTGGCGGCGATGCTGGTGGTGGTGGCGGTGTTGATCGGCGCGCTGTTCAAAGCGGTGCCGCACATGCTGCCCTACGGCAGTGAAAGTTCCGGGCCGGCGTTCGCGATTCCCCACGGCATCGTGCTGTTCATCGGCGGGATGTGCTTCATCGTGTTCCTCACCGAAGGCGCAGCGCTGGACTGGAGCGCAGTGTTCCTTGCGCAGGAACGCGGGATCGACACGGCGTATGCGGGCTTGGGTTACGCCGCATTTGCCCTGACCATGACGGCGGGACGCTTGTTGGGTGACCGGATCGTGCGCAGTGTCGGGGCCACGCGGATCATTCTGTTCGGCGGGTTGTTGGCGGCGGCAGGTCTGTTTCTGGCGACCTTCGCCCCGAGCTGGGAAGCCGCGCTGCTGGGTTATGCGCTGGTCGGCGCCGGCTGTTCGAACATCGTGCCGGTGCTGTACACGGCGGTGGGCAAGCAGACGGTGATGCCGGAAAGCATCGCGGTGCCGGCAATCACCACGCTGGGTTACGCGGGAATTCTGGCAGGGCCGGCGGTGATCGGTTTTGTCGCCCATGCCAGCAGTTTGAGTTTTGCTTTCGGGTTGATGGCGGTGCTGTTGGTGGCAGTCGCCATCGGCGGGAAGGTGCTGAAAGTCTGAAGCAAAAAGATCGCAGCCTGCGGCAGCTCCTACAGGAAACGCATTCCAATGTAGGAGCTGCCGCAGGCTGCGATCTTTTGCTCTTAAGCCTTAAAAACCGACGCTGGCCTGCACAAAGAACGTGCGTGGCGCACCGACATACATCCCCGAATTGTTGTCGCTGGATCGGGTGAAATACTGCTTGTCGAAGATGTTTTTCACCCCGGCGCCGAGCTTCAGGTTCGACACCTGCGGCCCGAAGTCATAACCGCCGCGCACGTTCCAGGTCACGTACCCCGGGATGTCGCCGTACTGCCCGTCGGCCGTGCCTTCGGTGATGTAGTTGCCGTTGAAGCTGCCATCGGCGTTGACCCCGGTGCCCGGCGAGCGCTGTTTCGATTGGGCGAAACCGTCGATGTTGTAGGTCCAGCGATTGACGTCGTAACGCAAGCCCACGGTCACCACCTGCCGCGAATAGAACGGTAGATCACGGCCCTTGAAACCAGGAATCTCGCCTTCGTAGGTGGCGCGGGTGTAGGTGAAACCGGCGTTGGCGGTCAGCCCGTCAAGGCGCGGGTCGAGCGCGGCCATGTCGTAATGCACCGACGCCTCGATGCCCTGGTGCTTGGTCGCGCCGAGGTTGGTCCAGCCGACATCGTTGCTGATGTATTGCAGTTCGTCATCGAAGTCGATGTAGAACAGCGTCACTTCCCCGCCCCACACGTCATCGTTGTAGCGCGTGCCGATCTCGTAGGTCTTGGCCTTTTCCGGCTCCAGACCGTTGGCGGTCTGATCACCCGAGCCGCCCTGACCGAGCTGGAAGTACTGCAGGCTGCCGAACGAAGTTTCGTAGTTGGCGAACAGTTTCCACGCATCCGACAGGTGATACATCACGCTCAGCGCCGGCAGCGGTTCGTTGCTTTCGATGCTGCGGTTTTTCTCCGGCACGCGTTTGCCTGCGGTGTCGAGCACGGCGCGGTCATGCCAGTCGGTGCTGATGTGCTCGAAGCGAATGCCGGGGGTGATGGTCCAGTTGCCGACGTCGATCTTGTTGTCGACGTACACCGAATTGGCCTCGGTGCCACCGGTGCGGTCCTGGAACACATGGCCGTCAGAGGTCGGGGTGACCACCGGCTGATTGTTGACCAGCGCCAGACGGCTCGACTGCTCGTGCATCGCTTCTTTCAGGTAGCGATAACCGACGCTGACTTCCTGAGTGGTCGGGCCGACATCAAACACCCGCGACACCCGCGGCTCGACGCCCAGGGTGTAGTAGGAACGCGGGTACGAGCTGAGGGTTTTCTGGTCGCGGGCGGCGATGGTGCTGCCGCGAAAGCTGTCGGTGTAGTAGGTGAGGATTTCTGCTTGGGTGCGCTCGTCGATCTGGCGGATCCACTTGAACGACACGTCTTTGCGCCGGCCACTGAAGTTATCGTAATCGCGCACCGAGTCGTACGGTTTGTCGTCGTACTGCTTCTGCGTCAGGCCGCCGGGCATGTCGGCGCTGGCGTCGTAGTAATGGAAGTTGAGGCTGAAATCATCCTGATCGGTCGGCGCCCAATGGGTCTTGAGCAGCACGTCGTCGATGTCGTTGCCGTTGTTGCGTTCGCGGTAACCGTTGCCGTTGACCCCGGAGTACAGCAGCGCCACGCCCATGCCGTTATCGGCAGTACCGCCGAGAAACGCCGTGTCGATGTGCTTCCAGCCGCCGTAGCGGGTGGTTTCCAGGGTGGTGCCGATTTCCCCGGTGGCTTTTTCCGGGATGGCGCGGGTGACGAAGTTGATCACCCCGCCGACGTTTTGCGGCCCGTAACGTACGGATCCGGCGCCGCGAACCACGTCGATGCTGTCCAGGTTGCCGGAGGAGATCGGCGCCATCGACAGTTGTGGCTGGCCGTACGGCGCAAACGCAGCCGGCACGCCATCGATCAGCACCGTGGAGCGTGGCGACAGGCGCGAAGTCAGGCCCCGCACGCCGACGTTCAGCGCAATGTCGCTGCCGCCGGTGCCGTTGGAGTCCTGCACCTGCACGCCCGGTACGCGCTTGAGCACGTCACTGACGTTCATCGCGCCCTGCTCGACCATCGCTTCGCGGCGGATCACCGTGCGCGCACCCGGATGGTTCTGCACCACGGCGGCGTCGGCATCGCCTAGCCAGTCGCCGACCACTTTGATGTCGGTCACGCCCAGTTCCAGTGGGCCATTGCTGGCGGCAGTTGCGGCCGGAGCCAAAGTCACCGAGCCTTCGTTGATCTGATAGTCGAGGCCACTGCCTTGCAACAACTGGCGCAGAGCCTGCTCCGGGGAAATATCGCCATCGACCGCTGGTGCCTGTTTGCCGGCGACCAGATCGGGGCTGAAAAACACTTGCAGCGACGTTTGCTGACCCAGTTCGCTCAGGGCCTGGCCCAGCGGCTGGGCGCGGATATGAATGGCGTCGGCGGCATACGCCAGTGGCATGGCAGCGTTGACCGCCAGCGCCAGGGCCAGCGGTAACCAAGGGGATTTTTTGTTGTTGGCTGAGGTGTTTTTCACGTCGAACGTAGTCCTGTGGATCGCAAGAGTGTGCGTCTGTTAATGCAAACCAGTTGCAGTTGAACAGGAAGACGATGAACTCGAAAAAAACCTGAATTTTATTTTGAAATTATTTCCTGACTGCCATCGGCATGGGTGCGAACGGCCACCGGCAGGATGTTTGGCAGGGCCTTGAGCAAGGCGTCGGTGTTGTCGGATTTGAACACGCTGGTCAGGCGCAGACTGGCCACGGCCGGGTTGCTGACCGTCAGTGGCTTGTCACGGTAACGCGAAACTTCCGCCGCCACTTCGCTGAGGCTGGCGTCGTTGAACACCAGTTTGCCGCTGCGCCAGGCCGTCAGCTCGGCAGGATTGACCGCATAGGCCGTCGCGACTTTGCCTTCGGCATCGATGTGGGTGCCGAGGCCTGCGGTCAGGTTGATGAATTGATTGTCCGGCGCGTTGCGCCCCTGCACCTTGACCGTGCCCTGCTCCACCGCGACCCGGGTTTGCGTGGCGTCGCGGCGCACATCGAAGCGGGTGCCGGTGACCGTGACCTTGCCACTGCCGGCCTCGACCACGAACGGTCGCGAGGTGTCGTGCTCGACGCTGAACATCGCCTCGCCTTCGGACAGTTCGATCAGCCGCCGATCCTTTTCATAGCGCACCTGCAGACGGCTGCGACTATTGAGATCGATCACCGAACCGTCCGGCAAGGCCACGTGCTTGCGCTCACCGAGCGCGGTGGCGAATTCGGCGCGGTAACCGGCAGGATGGTTCAAACCGCTGAACAGACCGAGGCCGAGCGCCACCGCCAGCACACTCGCGGCCACGGCGTAGCGCAGCAGCGGGCGCCGTTCGCGGCGGGTTGGCGCAGTGTCGGCAAGTGCCTTGAGGCGCGGTGCCGGCAGCAGATCGGCTGCGGTCCACAAGCCTTGCAGCAACTGAAATTCGTCACGGTGCTGCGGATGCTGGTTCAGCCAGGTGTCGAAGCGCTGCTGTTCCTCGGCGCTGGTGGCTGGATCCTGCAAACGCACAAACCAGCGCGCCGCTTCATCACGCACCGTTGTTTGCCCGCACGCGCAATCACGGGTATCCATCATGGAATGTCCTGTCGGGCTGGGGATGAAAAGCGGCGGGCGCTCATGACTGCATGCCGTCGAGACGATCGCGCAGGTGCCGCAGGGTGCGGATCATATACTTTTCGACCATGTTTCTGGACAGCCCCAGGCGTTCGGCGATTTCCGCCTGGGTCAGCCCTTCGATCTTCTGCCAGACGAAAATCCTGCGGCAGTTGAGCGGCAGCTCCTGCAGCGCCCGTTCAATGGAGTCGGCCAGCTGGATCGCATGCATGTAATGCTCCGGGTCGCCGGTTGACGACTCACTGTGATCGATCGCCTGCGACTCCATGGCACCCCGCCGGTCCTCACGCCGATAACCATCGACCGCGATGTTGCGTGCAGTCTGGTGCAGATACGCCCGTGGCTGCTGCACCGCTGCCGAATCCGTTTCAAGCACCCGCACAAAGGTGTCGTGCGCCAGATCCTCAGCCTGCGCGCGATTGCGCAGGCGCCGGGTCCAGGTGCCGATCAACTCTTCGTAATGCTCGAAAAAGCCGGGTCTGCGGGGCAGCATGGGGTTCATGACGGCGTGCTGTGGAAAGGGGCACGAATAGTAATGCTTCCTATTAAGACCGGCAATTCATTCCTTGGACGCCGAGGCCGCCGCTCATTCCGGGATCAGCGTGTTTTTGTAATCACCCCTGCCATGTATTGATGCAGATCGCGAAAATCCTGAACGCTCCAGGCGTGCGGCGCGATCTTTACGCCGTTATCCCGCAAGGTTTTTGGAATCAGGTTGCCATTCGGACGAAGGATGATCGAGGACACGATAACGCCCGGATAATCATTGAGCCGTTTCTTGAACGCGGAGGTTGTCAGGTCTGGTGTCGGCGGATTGCTTTTGTTGGCCAATGGCCCGGTTGCCTTGATATCGGCGCCGTGGCACACGGCACATCGCTGTGTGTAGAGAGTCTTGCCGTTGGCATTTTCCGCAACGGACAGGGAGGTCTGAATGACTGATAAAAAAGCGGATAAGGCGATGGGGATTGCTTTCATTTTTATAGGGGGTCAGAGGCTGAAACGGACGGCGCACAGCTAAGCACATATCAGGAAGCCAATTGCCACGTATCGAGAAATTGCCGGGCAGCGCTCCACGTCGTCGAGTTTTTCGCAGCCGTCCCGCCTATTGTGTAAAATGCCGCCCGGGTGCCACCGCAACAACGCGGCAGGGCAGGTTTAATTCAGCGCAGGTCGGGCCGCCGCGCGGAGTTGCTGTGCCTATGAGCCACGATCCGTCACGCCTGCAGACTGCCCCTGCCCGCCAGGAGTCGCCTTCTGCCCTGGCCTTTCTCTCGCGATTTTTCGCCGCCGAATCCGCCGGTGGCCTGATTCTGATGGCCGCTGCTTTGGCCGCGCTGCTGGTCGCCAACTCGCCGTGGGCGGCTACGTACTTCTCGACTTTGCACATCAAAGTCGCCGGTCTGTCGATCGAGCATTGGGTGAACGATGGCCTGATGGCGATCTTCTTCATGCTGGTAGGCCTGGAGATCAAGCGCGAGATGCTCGCTGGCCAGCTATCGACCTGGGGCCAGCGCGCGCTGCCGGGTTTCGCCGCTTTGGGCGGGATGCTGGTCCCGGCCTTGATCTACGTTGCGATCAACTGGGGTAATCCACAAACCCTCAGCGGGTGGGCGATCCCCGCCGCCACCGACATTGCTTTCGCCTTGGGCGTGCTGTCGCTGCTGGGCAAACGGGTGCCCGTCTCGCTGAAAATCTTCCTCTCCGCGCTGGCCATCCTCGATGACTTGGGCGCGGTGGTGATCATCGCGATTTTCTACACCAGCGGGCTGTCGGTGAGCATGCTGCTGGCCTCGTTGGCGGTGATTGCACTGCTGGTGATCCTCAACCGCTGCGGCGTCAGAAAGCTGTGGCCGTACCTGATCGCCGGTGCCCTGTTGTGGTTCTTCATGCTGCAATCGGGGATCCACGCGACCCTCGCCGGAGTGATTCTGGCGTTGTGCATTCCGCTGGGTAACCCGGAAGACGAGCACAACTCGCCGCTGCTGTACCTCGAAGAAAAAATGCATCCGTGGGTGGCGTTCGCCGTGGTACCGATTTTCGGCTTCGCCAACGCAGGTGTGTCGTTGACCGGCATTGCTCCGAGCAACCTGCTCGAGCCAGTGCCGCTGGGCGTGGCGCTGGGGCTGTTGTTCGGCAAGCAGATCGGCATCCTCGGCCTCGGCGCACTGGCAATTCGCAGCGGTCTGGCGCAACTGCCGCAAGGCGCAAGCTGGCTGCAACTGTACGGCGTCGCCCTGCTCTGCGGGATCGGCTTCACCATGAGCCTGTTCATTGGCGCACTGGCCTTCCCGGGCGCGCCGCATCTGGTCGATTCGGTGAAGGTTGGGGTGTTGCTGGGTTCGATCCTGTCCGCGCTGCTGGCGGTGGTCGTGCTGATGAAGGCGGGTAAGGCGAAGGCGTCGAACTGACCTTCAGCAAGTCGTCTCAGTCAACTGGCGTTGACTGAGACTGAGGCTCTTCAGGAGCAGCCGAGCTACGCGATCTGGAACTGTTGCGACCCAACAGCTCTGGATCCTTCAGTGACATTAATACATTGCACTAGCGACAGATCCCGCCTGCTGTGCAAATCAGCCTTTGTACACCTCAAACTTCGTCGCATGACTGCCCTGCACCATTCAACAATCGTACCTGGACCAGTGCATTTTTCCCCCCGCCACCATTGATGGTATAGGTGACACGCGCCGATCCATCTTTAATGGGCTTGATATGCGCTGACCAATCATAAATGGTTTTCTCAATACCATTGGCGATGTCACTCTCGGTGATAAAGTGATTGAGCGAAGTCTGTGTACCGGGAATGGGTTGCTCGCCCGCTTTATCGCTGTATCCCTGCCAGTCCAGTTTCAATACCGCCCCGATCTGTACGCCTGACAGCGGACCTACTTTAATCTTCACACCGTTCTGTGGAGTCGAACGGCAACTAATAACGCCGTTAATGGCGCCTGGAAAAGTGATATCGCTCATTGTTGTATCTCCTTGATGACTTATTGGATGCCGACGAAACCAATCTGGCTGGAAGTACCGGAACCTGATCTTCAGTTTTCAAGGAAACTCTCACAACTGTCAGAAATGACAGTTTTTTAAAACTCTTTGCTATGACGACTATTCATTTTTCGATCTATATATTCGACCTGCGTATTTGCCTGCGATGGTTTCGCAGCGTCTATCTTCACGGTAATACGACAGATCAAAACGAGCGGGCTTGCTCGCGAAGGCGTCAATTCAGTCAGCTAATTTTTCGACTGAATCTCCGCCTTCGCGAGCAAGCCCGCACACAGTTTTTACAGCGGTGATGCTCAGCCTTTTTCGTCGATCCCGGCCTGCAGGGTCTGACTGTCCAGATGGCCGCTCAGGGTCACCGGACCGACTTTCAGATTGCCGTTATCGAACGACACCTTCGGTGCGTTCTCCTCGGTTTTCTGCGGCAGGTCCAGTCCGGCTTTCACCCCGTAGTCACGGTTGACCAGATCGCTGCTACCGACCTTCGAACCGCCCAGATCCACCTTGCCCTCAGGCGATGAAATCCGCGCGCCAGTCAGCTGCGTTGCGCCGCCCACCGCAAGGTTCACACCCTGATTGCCACTGATACCGGACGCCTGCGCGACGCTGTTCTTGTGCGCGTATTCGCCTTGCGCCTTGAGCGTCGGTTTGTAGTCGGTGCCGGCGAGTTTTTCCTTGTCGCTCGGTGGGTTTTTCTTCGCGGTCAGGCCCAGGTCAATATCAACCTTGGCTTGGGTCGTCGAGTCCTGACGGCTTTCAACGGTCAGATCACCGGCGACCTTGCCGCTGACATTTTTTGCGTCGATCCGCGCACCCGACAGCTGTGCATCACCGCCACTGTTCAGCACCACGCTGTCAGCCTTGATCTGGCTGTTTTGCTGAGTGGTGCCTTGCAGGTAATCGACGCCGACCTTGGCCCCGGCGTTGAAGCCGTGATCGCTGCTGGCCTTTTCATCGGCTGCGGTCGGGGTCTTGCTGCTGAGGTTGCCGCCGGCATTCAGCGCGACGTTCCAGTTGTTGCGACTCTCGTTGGACTGCGCTGACTCCTGGACGAAACCGCCCCTCTGCGCATCGATGCTCACGTTCGGCGCGCCGACTTGCGTGCCTTGCAGGTGCACCGCATCACCGCTGAACGCGACGCTGCTCTGGCTATTGAGCTGGCCGCCGGTCAGGATTTGCGAGTTTTCGTTGATTCGGCCGATGTTGAAATTGCCGCTCAGATTGCCGCCCTGATCACGACTCTTCTCACTGCTGGTCTTGCTGCCACCGCCCTTCAAACCGCCACCGAGATTGCTGCCTGTCGCGGTGTGCGTATCGGTGGCCGCTTGCAGATCAAGCTTGCCGTCAGCGTGCAGATCGATGGCGCCGGCACTGTCGATCTTCGTGCCCTGCTGAACCTGATTGCCGCCGCTGCTCAGTTGCACCGGGCCGTTGCCGCTGACGCTCGCCACACGGGCCTGAGTGTCAGTGGTCTGCTTGCCGGTGTGATCGAGCTGGAAGCCAGCGCCGAGGTCGACGTTGGTGCCATCGGTGCCCGGCAAGGTGCCGACCGTCAGCGAGCCGTTGCCGCGCAGGCTGGAGTCGCTGCTGCTCTGACGGTCATTGGCCTGATTCAGCGCCAGATCGCCGCCGGTGGTGATGTTCACACCGCCCTGCCCGCCGTCGAAATGGCTGCCGGCAAATTGCGCGTCGGCGCCAACGTTGATGTTCACGCCCTGATTGCCGGCATAGCCGCCGACCACTGCGGTGCTGCTGTCCTTGCTGCTGTAGCTGTTGCCACCCGCGCCGCTGCCGGCGACGTTCACGTCCTCGCCGGTCTTGGTGTAAACGCGTACGTCGACCTTGGCATCCACTGAGTTGTCGGTGCCGCTGTGAGTATTGCTCGCGGCATCGGCAACCAGCTTATCGGCGCTGATGTTCACCCCGCCATTGCTGGCGTTGTACTGGGTGCCCTGGTCGCGCAGGGTACCGGCGGTTTTCACATCGACGCTGCCGCCGTCGAAACGGCTGACCACGGCGTTGCTGTTCTGCTCGGTCTTGTCG
>NZ_QAIK01000196.1:0-1365 GCF_003061005.1 Pseudomonas sp. HMWF021
GGCAAGCTGTACGCCGCCGGGTACAGACCGCGCAGATTCAGCCCGGCCTGCTTCAGCAATTGCCCCAGATGCTGCAAACGCTGACGCGGCGCCCAGGCGATCTGCACCTGCCCGGCTTCGTTCCGCGAACTGTGGGCGATGTGCATCTCGTTGCTGTCGCCGAGCATCAAGGCCTGCGCCGCGCATTGCACCGCCGCTGCGGTCTTGTTCGCCGGCAATGGCGGCAGGTCGATGCTCGCCAGCAGGCTGTCCGCCGGGTGCAGAAAAATGTTGAGCGCTGGCTGCTTCGCTAACTGCCCCAGTTGGCTAAAGGTCTGGCGCAGCTCACGAATGACCTGCCCCTGCCGATCCAGCCACGCGCAATCCATCTCACTGTCGAGACTCAACCCTGCCAGTGGCGGCAAACTCACACGCAACTGACTCATACGCCCACCCGCGACCAGATCACTTGCGGCAGACGATCCTCGCTGCGGTGCAGCAACGCATCGAGACTGACCCGCCGCTGATCCCGCCGCGCCGCGCCACGCAGGCGAAACCAGTCACTGGTGATGCCAACCTTGACGCTGGTCAGCTCCAGGTTCGGCATGCGCAAGCGATTGACGAAATCGCCGCGGTTGATGAACCAGCGCCCGGCGTCACGCTCATTGATCAGCGCCTGCGCCCGCTCCAGCGACAACCCCGGCACATACGCGGCCAGCACCGGCGCGGTGGCGGTATTGCCGTTGAGCCAAGTGGTCGCCGGGATCACCGTCAGGTACGGCGCCAGTTTGCCAATCACCGCGTCATTCACACCCTCGACGCTGCGCAAATCCTCGACATTGCGCAGCATCGGCAACTTCGGATTCTGTGGTTTGCGCGACGCATTCGGCGACGTGGCGCGGCCACTGTCAAAGGCGTTTTTGCTCGCGGTGTTCTCGGCAATCTGCGGGTTCAACAGATACGGATAAGAGCCGATCACCCGCTGACTGATGCGCTGACTCAACCCAGCGCTGACGCCGATCAACTCGCACAACCGCTGAAACGCCTGCACCTGCGCCTCATCGACACGCTCATTGGCCACCAGATTGCGCAGGTTGAATTTGCCCTGCTCATCCTCCAGCCGCCCCTCGAAACCTTGCGCATTCAAACGCTGCGCCCACGGCTGATCGAGCCGGGTCAGCGGATCACGCTGCCGCGCATCCCAAAGCAATTGCCGGCTGATCTCCAGCCCACCGTGCAACAGCCAGCGCCCCTGCACCCGCTGCTGATCCGCCTCCAGCGCGCGGGTCGAAACGCTCTGCCGGGTCAACATCCCCGCCGCAATCACCGCGACCACCGCCGCGATCAACAGCGCACTGATGATCGCCATCCCCTGCTGGTTCGATT
>NZ_QAIK01000196.1:1375-3186 GCF_003061005.1 Pseudomonas sp. HMWF021
ACCGTCGGCACCGAGGGAAAAGATATCGATCTCGCCATTCGCGCCGGGGTTGAGGTACTGATAAGGACGACCCCACGGGTCATTCGGCAAACGCTCCAGGTACGAACGCCAGTTGCTGTTCTTCGCATCCGCCGGCCGCTCCACCAGCACTTTCAGCCCCTGAGTCATGCTCGGATAAGTGCCGTGATCGAGGCGATACAACTTCAACGCCTGCATCAAACCGCCAATGTCCTGCTTGGCTGCCGTGGCCCGCGCCTGATCCGGCCGGTCGAGCACCTTGGGCACCACCATCGCCGCCAGAATCCCGAGAATCACCACCACCACCATGATTTCGATCAGGGTAAAACCCTGCTGCCCACGGGGCATCCGGCTCGGTCGTCCGGGCTGTTTGAACTGCGCGATATCCATCTCGACATTCCCTTGGCTTGATTCGATTCGACGCGCAGTGTTGCAAGAAGATATGTCAGGGATGTTGAAAATCCTCGGGAGTTTTCGTCGTCAAGCCGTCAAGGACGGGGGTTAGGGTCGAGGGCTGTGGTTTGGTTTGGGCCTTTTATGCGCGCGTGTTCCCGAGAAGCGGGTTTCACCTTGATTGAAGTGCTGGTGGCGCTGGCGATCATTGCCGTGGCGATGTCGGCGGCCGTGCGCGTGGCCGGGTTGATGACCCAAAGCAGCGGAGTTATGCGTGATCGCTCGATTGCCATGATCGCGGCGCAAACGCGCATGGCGGAGCTGCAACTGGAAGGTCGATTGCCGACCGGTGTGAAAGCCGTTGATTGTGATCAGGGACGGTTGTTGTTGCGGTGTGAGCAGGTAATCGCAGCGGCAGAGAATGGCCGATTACTCAAGGTCGGCATCCAGGTCTTCAACCGCAACCAGGACACCCCGCCCCTGGCCCGCCTGGAAACCCTATTGAATCGCCCCCTGTAGGAGCTGCCGAAGGCTCGGGCCGCGATCGGACGATCTTTTGATCTTGTTTTTTAAAACTAAAAGATCGCAGCCTCCGGCAGCTCCTACACAAACATCTCAGGCAACGGAATTGGCGCATGCACCATCGCCGACAGACCAACTCCCCAAGTCTCCAACGTCGTACGAAAAATCTTCGACCAACATAAAACCCTGTGGGAGCGGGCTTGCCCGCGAAGGCGCCAGAATGGGCACCAAATCAATCACCAAGTGATGCCGATACGCTCATCAAACGATGATTACCTGTCGAATGCCCGATCATTTCCAGAGGATGATGTCGGACAGAAGCAGTCAACGCATGACAATGGTATTGTCCACTCCTTTTCATTGTTTCTGACAGATTATGAATAGAGTCAAACTCTCAATCCGGGCCGTTGCTCCGGCACCAGGCATCCCTGAATCCACGGATACCTGACATGGCCAACACATCGCAAAACGCGAGATTAAATGAGTTGCTGGGCATGTGCGAAGCCAGTATTGACAGGGCTAAGTCCAACACCGACTTATTGAAGGTGATCCATCAGTTCGTCTCTTACGATGGCCCCCTCGAATTCGATCGCACACGCGCATGGTGGTTTTTCGGCACTGGCCTGTTCTTGCTCGCGAGCGCTGTGGCTCTTTATTGGCTTGGGAGCATCTATAGCGTCGCTTTGTTCTTTTACCGGTTGGAAATTGATCCCGACTCGTTCGGTATGGGCACAGGTTTTTTTGGCATCGTGATTGCCGTTTGGAGTCTGGCATGGATGAAAACCACATCTGATCGGTTGCCGTCGCTCAGTAAAAGAATTGCTCGACTGTCATCCTACTTCCACAACGGACTGACCTTCCTGAGTGAAGACTCGGCC
>NZ_QAIK01000196.1:3196-9654 GCF_003061005.1 Pseudomonas sp. HMWF021
CGCAACCTGCCTTACACGTACCGCCAACTGCACTATGTCAACAAACGAGAGGTGAACAGCACGGTTACCGACGAGAAGGGCAATACCAAAACGGAGACTCGAGTGGTGTACGACCACTATGACCGGTACAGTTTGGTCATCGACTTTCCTTGGGTCACCGGAATATCGGTCAGATCTGATTACCAGTCAGAGAACGACTATTCGCACCCCATGGACACGGCTTCGCCGGATTTCAATAAAGCGTTCCGTTTGACCGGTCGCAGCGAGATGCTCTGTGCGAAATTTATCAAGCCTTCGACGGTGCTGCACTTGCTGAAGCTATTCGACATTCTCGATCGTCCGAACCTGGAGTTCGCGGAAAGTGGAAAGCTTTGCCTCAGCTTCGTGAGCAGCGACCTATTCGCGTTCGGTACTGAGTATTCGCTGGCTACACCCAAAAGGTTTTACTCAGAAATATCTGCGGGTGTCGATCTGCCGCGCCTGATGTCTGTGCTCCAATGGAGCCATGCACTCAGTGAGCTGCACGATGACAACTTTACCTCCTCGCTCCCAACAAACCGCCAAGAGAAGTAAGCAATGGACATTACCCTCATCCTCTCCGCTGTGATCGCTGTAGTCATAATCATCGCGGGCTTCAGCATCTACAACGGCATTATTGGGGGACACAACCGAGTACAACGTGCCTGGTCGGACGTCCTCGTTTACGAACGCCAAAAGACCAAAGTTCTCGATCAGCTGCAAAAGGTGCTCGCAGATTTCATGGTCTTTGAAGCCAGCCTCCTCGAAAAAATCGCCGGCCTTCGCAGCGCGGTCCACGCCCTTCCTGCTGGAGCAGACGGCAATGCCCTCACGAAAGTTGAAAGCGCCTCGCGGGAACTGATGGGTGGCTTGCGCATTGCTTTTGAGGCCTACCCTGACCTGAAAGCATCCGAAGCCGCGAACAACATGATGCGTGAAATTGCCGAACAACAAGAAAACGTAGGCGCAGCCATCACCATCTACAACCGCAACGTCGAACTGTTCAACAACTCCATCGAGATGTTCCCAGGCTCGGTCGTCAACGGCCTGTTCAACAAGAAAACGCGTGTGACGCCGTTCTCCGATACCGAAGCTTCGCAAGGCTTCTCCTACTCCCCGAATATCTAACACTTGTAGTGCTTCAAACCATCACCCGCGAGGGTGATGGTCGACCACCTCCCTCATTTAGCCGAACACGAATGTCCGTGCCCAACCCATAACCTTGTGGGCAAGTTCACAGCAGCGCCTACAGGTTTTGGGTGTCCGCAAATTACGCATCCACCACAAACCCTGTGGGAGCGAGCTTGCTCGCGAAGGCGCCAGAATGAACACCCAATCAATCACCAAGTGTCCCCGACACCTACATCACCCCGGCAACTGCAAATTATCCAGCGCCCGATTCACCGCCAACTCCCCTAGCATGATCAACTGCGCAATCCCCGCCAGCGCATGACGCTGCGACACCGGCAACAAGCTGGCGATGTTCTGCGCGAGGGTTTTGGCCGAAGCGAGTGTTTCACTGGCATCCACCAGCAATTCTTCAGTTTTGTTGTCCGCCGTCACGGCATACATCCCACGGGTTTTACGCGGCGGCGGCGTGGAACCGGGCGGACAGAGGTAATGGTCGAGCGCGCGGTCGGCGGCTTCGTGGAGTTTTTTGGAATCGATGGATTCGTAGGGGGAAACCGAGGCGGTTTCGGGTGGGTTGGGTGTAGGTTTGATCATGGTGAAGCTCCTTGATTGTTGGAGCCGCCACAGTTCGCTGCGAAACGAAGGGAGGTGGCAGCTGTACGCAGGTTCGCAGACCGGGAATCAAGGAACCCGGCATACCCGAAGGTATCCCGCGCACAGCCGCCATGAAGCACCATCGCCAAAAATGGCAACGATTGGGAGCGCTGTGCGCCTTGATTAATCCGGGCTGCGAAACCCGATCGCTGATTCGTCAGCGACCGAACCACAATAGAACCCGCCCCCAAGGCGCACAAGCCGGCGGATTCTGGCGTAGCTGTAGGCAAAGGCGCAAGGATGTGTAGCCTGGGAGAGTGTCTGGAGATGTTTTTTTAAACGCCGATGTTTACCTTGACCTTACTGCGGAAAATGTCCCCTAAATAGATCCGTCCACTCATCGGGCCACCTGACTTGCGTTTTTGGACTACATCTCAGACTCGATGGCTGCTCTCGGCCAGAAGCGGTCGCCCGTGACAGCCCAGCATTCGGCCAATAGCAGTCATTCGACTATTGGCCTTTAGCGCCCAATATCAGGCTAAAGTCTTAAAAATTTATTTTGCCTAATCCTACGTTGCAATTGTCCGCTCTCACCTTTCCAGCTAAAGTAATTCCGATATGAAAAACGACTATTTTTGAGTTGTCGAATATTTTTATGGTGCTTTTTATATTATTTGTACTTAGGAGCGAAAAGTTGAGTACCTCAAGACATCACCATTATCTATCCCAGTGTTACCTGAAGGGTTTTACGCAAGGTAGCGCTAAAAAATCAAAGCTTCTAGTTTTGGACTTAAAGAGCAATAAAAAATTCGAATCAACTCCAAGAAATGTTGGCGGCATGCGTGATTTTAATCGTGTAGAAATTAATGGTATAGATCCAGAAATTATTGAGAAAACACAATCCGACTTTGAGAGTAAAGCAGCAACGGCACTCAAAAAGCTTGAAGAAACGTCTGATTTTTCTGGTGAGACGAAGGATGTGATTCTAGAATTGATTGGTATGTTAGCAATCAAATCTCCAGAGATGCGGGAGCATTTGGCTAAACCGCAAGCCCAGATCGCAAATCACATAATGGCAATGACTTTCGAGTCAAAAGAGCGATGGGAGTCTCAGATTGCTCAAATCAAACAAGATACAGGTGAGGATATTTCAGGAGGTACAACCTTTGAAGAAATGAAAGCTTTATTTGAGCAAGGTGCTTTTGAAATATCCGTATCCAAAGAGCATCAGATACATGTGGAGCTGGTTGGAATGCAGAGAATTACAGAGCTACTCCATCAAAGAAATTGGATTGTATTAGAGACTGGCGACGAGGCTGGAGAGTTTATTACTACTGATAATCCTGTTAGTTTAACCTTTCATAATCCGGCATTATTTCCTTTTATGTCACCTGGATTTGGATTGCCAGATACAATGGTTTATTTTCCGGTTTCCAAGAATCTTGCTTTGATTGGGGAGTTTGGTAGAGAAGATGCCGTAAAAACGGCAAATAAACATTTAGTGGCAATGTTAAATAGCAAGATTATAGCAAACAGCTACCAGCGTGTCTTTGCATCAAAAAGCAATTTTAATTACATTGCCAAGGGTGGTGCTATGCAGTTGGGAAGTAAACTGGTGTAACGAGTCCCACAACTCATTAAAGCCAAAATCGCTTCGCATTGCGTCTTAATTCAGGTTTTTGCGATTATCAGTCTTGCCTAAAGATAGACGTTCGTGAGTCACATATATCAACCAGAATCAGACGCTCAACTAGTGAACATTTTTTCAGAGCTTTTAATGATGTGAAATTTTATCGGTGCAAAGGGATGAATGATGCTCAGTCAAGATAAATACTGCTTAACGGTTAATGTCCTTGGCCGAAATCCTGAAATTGAAATATCAAAGGAAAAATTTGAGGATATTAAACAATGCATTGCAACATTAAGTGCCGCGTTAGCTGTCGAGGAAAAGTATGAGCTTATCACCTGTAATTATCTTGAATATGAGCAGGATCTGCTGAGCTGTGCCCTAGCACATCAGTTGCGTTTCTCCGCTGACTATATAGATATGTTTGATGAAATTACAAAGTTCAATAGGCGAATAACAAATATATTGACTTCGACACGCATGTACATGGACCACATGCCAAGGCACTTGAGTAAGTGCTTGGCAGCTGAGGGGAGTGCTGGGGTAAAGTCGTTTTTTGAAGGACTCACACATGGGGAGTATGATGCATATTTTGAATATGCTTTTCTCGAAGCGTTGAGAAACCATCTCCAGCACGCAGGCCTATGCGTTAGCCAGGTAACATTGGATAATAGAAATTATGAGGTCAATGACGGGGGACGTCTTTGGGAAAACCGCACTCTGGTATTCACCGATAAGAAACTGCTCAGTGGTAATCCAGAATTTAAAAAAATTGTCCTAAACAAAATGCCTGAGAAGGTGGAGCTAACAACCGCGATACGGGTTTACATCGGGTGCATTTCTCGAATGCACGATAAAATTCGCGATAGAATTCAAATATCAGTTGAAGCTGCTCGCGCCTCACTTGAAGAAACACTAAAAAAATATAATAGCAAGTGTGCATCACCAACCAATATGGTGCATGCAAATCGATATTCATCTACTCAAGATACCCCGGTAGAGGTTTTACTGATATTTTTTGAGTGGGATAATATTAGAATAAAGTTGCAAAACAAGAATATGAAAAAAACAAATCTCTCGCGGCATTATGTCAGTAATCGTACGAATACAACAACTATTCTAACTGGCACCGGTAATCTTGCCTGATTTGCACCGTTCACGTGAGCGGAGCATTAGCAAGGATGGCATGAAAGGAGGATATTTTTCTACGGTTTAAGCTACAATCAAAGTATCTCGAAGTGTTCGATGTCCACCGTGAACGGCCGCTTATGGCTGATTTCTGCCAATCGCGAGAGGCAGAAATCGGCCATAAGCGGACAATGCAACTAGTACTCAGAACTCCCATGGATAGCCAAAGGTTCCCACTGCGTCTGCTGGGTTGAACTCTGACTGCCGCGCTCACCAACCGCCCGCGTAAAATTGGTTATCTAGATTGATTGTGAACTTCGCGCACCTCTGCCGGCGAAGCATCGCAATATTCTATTTCTAGAAAGTCCCACCCTTCCTCTATCAGTCCTTTCAGAGTGTATAAAAAATCACTGGTAATATCATAATTGGTTCGCTCGAAGCTGCTGAAATGTGGCAGCGGTGCGATCTCAAAAAACTCCCTTCTATCATTAACCCTATGACCTCTAAGAACTTCGTGAGCAGCTTGCTCGGCCAAATACTTATCGCCAACATTCCATACATGGTAAATTGTCATTGGCAGCGCGGTCCCGGTAGTATGGAGCTGCTTTCTCCTAGCAAGCGGGTCTTTGCTGAAGCCAACCTTGATCAAATTATTATTCAGGTGATCTCGGAATATATAAATAAACCCTGGTTGCGGTTCAGGTCTTTTGCTCATACTAACAGACTCCTTGGTTAGCTACGGTCCAAATCTAACCAGATAATGAAAAACAACTGTAAAAAGCATTAACGTGTCTGTTGTGCGGGGCAGCCAGCATTTTCGCCAAAGCCACGTATTACGGGACCTCCATCAGCGCAACGATGTCCTCTTTAGGTATAGCTAGTCCATTGCCCGTGAAGGTATGAGTAAGGTGGCACTCACCGCCATCTGATAGTAAATAGGCCCACAGCGTTGCGCAGTAGTCATCGATATTCGAGATTTTTCCTTTGAACTTGACTACGACGGGGTTCAGCCGTTCTTCGATGATTCCCCTCAGGTCGATCAACTCTCCGCTCCCACAAAAGCTGGGAGACCACAGATCCTGGATAGCCTCTGGAACCCGATAGCGAACTCCGCTTGGGCTAGAGCTGGCAGCAGTGAAGGTGTTCCATGCGTAGGGGCCACACATCTCAGCTGTAGAGCCTTCGTACTCGCTGCGAAGCTTCACGATTCCTCTAGCCGCCTGCTTTGCAACCAGTTGCTTCTCAGGTGAGAGCCATTCGGTGATTTTGTCTAGAAAGCGTCCCACACCTTGCGACGAGCCAAGCAACCCTTCATCAAACCATGAAGGGCAGCCAGCGTAGCTTGTTGAATGGTAGTAATAAGCGTGGGTAATGTCGGTACGAGGGGAAGTTTTCAGCAGGTGGCATACCACAAAGTGGAACCACGGAGAATTAATTTGAGAATACACCTCTGCGATTTGTAGCACTTCCGAAGCTCGAAGAACTTTGTCGATTTTCTCAGTGGGAACCGCATAGATTTCAGATAGAGATCTGGTGGCGTCCTCTCTGTGGTCACAACTAGGGATAAAACTCATCGTAGGCGCCCAGCCTCATCAACCCAATGAAGCCGAGAGCATAACAGGCTGAGCGCCCATAACCAGCTCGGTTTCCAGGCCGTCAGCGATGAAGATCCCTAAGTTCGTAGAAGCCTTCGAGTCACCGCTTCTGGCCGAACACCGCCCCTTGCGAGCGTCAGCAATGGGTCGAAAGCAGCCTTTTGTGAATGGCTGCTTTTGGCCGGTAGCGGACATTCTCGATTACCTGCATCAGGCCGGAGGCGGCAAGAAGCACTCCCTTGCGTATCGGCTTCCTGCTTTTGGAGTACCTTGAACCGGCATTCAACTAAACGGCAAAAATAACGACTCCGATCCAAAAAATCAGGGCCTCATAAGTCTCGGCATCTCCACCCCCTCCCCCAACC
>NZ_QAIK01000197.1 GCF_003061005.1 Pseudomonas sp. HMWF021
TTTTCGTGAAGCCATCCAGCCTTACGGCGCGTACGTCAGCAGCAGCTCGGCCGGCACCTTGAAGTCCAGGGACATCATGACGCTCAGGGCGGTGATGGTGAAGATCGAGAACACGAACAGCTTGCGTGCCCAGACCGTGTCATCCACCGCCTTGTAGCCGGTCCAGGCCATGTACAGCCAGTACATGCCCATGGCCGCGGCGACGGCGAGGTAGCTCATGCCGGCGTAACCGCTGAAGGTCAGCATCAAGGTCGCCACGAGGAACGCCAGGATGTAGAGCAGGATGTGCTTCTTGGCCACTTCGATTCCGCGCTTGACGGGCAGCACCGGAATCGATGCAGCCAGGTAGTCGTTGAAGCGGAAGATCGCGATGGCGTAGGAATGCGGCATCTGCCACAGGCTGAACATCACCAGCAGGGTCAGTGCGGCCATGTCGAAGCTGTTGGTTACGGCAACGTAACCGATCACTGGCGGCATGGCGCCCGACAGACTGCCCACCAGCGTGCCGTGAACCGACTTGCGCTTGAGGTACAGGCTGTAGAAGCCGACGTAGATGATGAAGCCGATTACCGCGAACAGGGCGGCCAACGGGTTGGCCACCTTGTACAACAAGGCAACGCCGAGAACACCCAGGATGGTCGCGTAGGCCAGGGCCAGTTTCAGGGAGATCAAGCCCTGTACCAGCACCCGGTTCTTGGTGCGCTCCATCTTCAGGTCGATGTCGCGGTCGATGCAGTTGTTGAACACGCAACCGGAGGCCACAACCAGGGAAGTGCCGATCATGGCGGCCAGGAACACCGCCAGATCTACATGCCCTTTCGAGGCCAGGAAGAACCCGCCTGCCACAGAAAGCACGTTACCGAAAATGATCCCCGGTTTGGTGATTTGGATAAAGTGCTTGAGCGACATCGGGTCTACCTCACTTCGCCATCATGTACGTGTGGATGCTGAACATGATCCACAGCGACAGGCCAACCAGCAGCAGGATCACGATGGCCGTAAAGACAAACGCGATCACGTTGTTACGTTGTGCAATCGAACGGTCCAGGTGCAGGAAGTAGTACAGGTGAACGATCACCTGGATTACCGCGAACA
>NZ_QAIK01000072.1 GCF_003061005.1 Pseudomonas sp. HMWF021
CCTCGCGTTCTTCATCGTGCTGGTGTCGCTGCTGGTGCAGGGCACAAGCCTGCCGTGGGTCGCCAGACTGCTCAAGGTGACGGTGCCGCCGGAGCCGGCGCCGATCTCCCGTTCGGCGCTGGAAGTGCACATCACCAGCGAGTGGGAACTGTTCGTCTACAAGCTCGGCGCGGAGAAATGGTGCATCGGTTCACCGCTGCGCGAGCTGAAAATGCCCGAAGGCACGCGTATCGCCGCGCTGTTTCGTGGTCAGCAACTGCTCCATCCGTCGGGTAGTACGGTGCTGGAAGTCGATGATTTGCTGTGTGTTATCGGCCATGAACACAACTTGCCGGCGCTCGGAAAACTGTTCAGTCAGGCGCCACAACGTGGTCTGGATCTGCGCTTCTTCGGCGACTTTGTCCTCGAAGGAGACGCCCAGCTTAAAGCGGTTGCAGCGCTGTACGGGTTGCCGGCCGAGGGTATCGATCCGGACATGACCCTGGGCGAGTTCATTGCGCACAAAGTCGGTGGTGCACCGATCGTGGGTGACCAGGTGGAATGGAACAACACCCACTGGACGGTTGCGGTCATGGACGGGAACAAGATCGGCAAAGTGGGCGTCAGATTCCCCGAAGGAAGTCGCCCGGGCCCCGGGCTCTTCCTCTAAACTGCGTCCACTCTCACTTGCTTGACCGGTCTCTATGCCTACCCTGCGCTCATTCTTTTTCGCGGCCCTGCTGGGCCTGAGTCTTTCCGTCGGCCCGCTGTACGCCGCCGAACCGCCGTCCAGCGAAGCCGTGCAGGCCAGCCTGGACAAACTGGCTGACAGCAAACTGCCGGATGCCGATAAAAAGAGCCTGCAAACGGTCCTGCAAAACACGCTCAATCAGCTCAACAACCGGCGCGATTACGACCAGAAGCTGATCGATCTCAAACAGCAGCTGGCCTCTGCCCCTCGGCAGACCATCGAGAACACCCGCGAACTGGCCCGTCTCAAGGCCACGGCGGTGGCGCCGATGGCGCAGCGTTTCCCCAAGGAGTCGATTGCGCAGCTGGAGCAGATCCTCACCGACCGCTCGACCCAGCAAAGCGATCTGCAAAAGGCTCTGGCCGACGCCAACAGCCTGATCATCACCGCGCAGACCCGCCCCGAGCG
>NZ_QAIK01000073.1:0-7608 GCF_003061005.1 Pseudomonas sp. HMWF021
ATCTGACCCTGAGCCCTGCGGCGCACAGCCCGGCTCCGATGAAGCCATTGCCTCCCTCGCGCCCGCTGGGCACCCACCAATATCTGTACTACACCGAAACCAATACCGACCGCATCCTCGACAACCTCGATGGCCTGCGTGATCTGGTGTTCCCGCGCCCGCCGCATCTGGAAGGCGACAACGAGCAGCACAACGACCAGGAATTTCCCTCGGTGTGCCTGATCGGCCTCGGTCGCTGCGGCTCCAACATCGCCCTCGACGTCGCGGAGCTGGTGTACAACGCGCGCAAGTTCTACCTCAACGAATTCAACAACGAAGACCGCGCCGCTGACCGGCGTCTGGCCGACAAGGGCTACAGCCCGGCGCAGTGGATCAAACAGAACCTGCGCATCGGCCCGAACAAGTCGAGCAAACCGGTGTTTCTGGTCGAGCCGCTGGTGATGCTCGGCGATCTCGACAAGGACATCGCCGGGCGCATCCGTTTCTCGCGCAAGGGCGAGAAAAGCGGTTTTCTGCGCGACTACAGCAAAATGAAGATCATGGACTTGTCCGAAGTCCACGCCGGTGGCGCCGGTAACGCGCCGATCCTCGGCCAGTACCTGGCCAAGATCATCCTCAACAAGGACACCCAGCGCTTCTCCAGCCCCGACTGGAAAATGATCCACTCGTATCTGATCGACAGCTGCGGCATCAAGGCCAACCAGTCGCGCCTGTACTTCTCGATCTTCAGTGCCGGCGGCGGTACCGGTTCGGGCATGGCCTCGGAGTTCGGCCTGGCCCAGCAGCACTCGTACATGAACAAGACGTTCGACACCAAGCCGATGGACGAGCATGACGGCAAGAGCGGGCATTCGTTCGTGTTCGAGCCGATCTTCACCAGCGGTATCTGCGTGCTGCCGAACATTTCCGATCACCGCAGTGAAATGTCCGAGGCGCTGCACATCAACGCCGGGCGCCTGCTGTGCAAATACCTCTCGGAAGAATGGGATTTCTCTTACAACTTCGCCAATGAAGACAGCAGCGAAGCCAGCGTCATGGGCCGTATCCGCCCATGGAACGCGATGATGCTGATCTCCAACGACATCATGCGTTACGCCGAAGAGAGCGATGACGGCAACATCCAGAACATTGATGTCAATGCGATGGAGAAGCACGCCAACCAGTACATCTCGCAGCAGATCTTCAACATTCTGACGGCGCAGGCGGTCACCACCGACTACGACCAGAACTACTTCCGCCGTGCCGGCATCGACATCGGCGAGACCATTCGCCTGGACGCCAACGACCTGTTCATGAGTCTGGCCGGCCCGGTGGCGATTGCCTACGCCGAATCGGTGGTGCCGGAAACCCCGCCGCCGAGCAGCGACAAGTTCAAGGTGTTCGACAAAGAGCCGCAGCGCCTGAACATCGACGACCTGTTCTTCCGCTCGATCGACCTGCCGCACTTCAACAAGGTCACCCAGGCGATCGAAGGCATCAGCCTGCTGCCGATCGAATCCAAGCGCTATCGCGCCTCGCTTGAGCAGTACAAGAATTCCGGCTACGACGCCGCCGCGTTGCACGACCTGCACTTCTTCAAGAACTGCTCGTCGGTGGTCTCGATCGTTTCGCTGCCCAAAGACTACAAGCTGTCATACATGGACCTGAACCGGTTGAAGACTCACCTCAACAGCCTGTTCCCCAACACCACGCTCAAGCGTTATGCGTTGGTGATCGGCGCCTCGGCCAACCTGTCGCTGACCACTTTGATCGCCAAGAGCCCGTGCCTGTCTGACGACTTCCTGACGTTGATCGTGGCCTTCATCAAGCGCTGCTTTGCCAAGACCCCGTACCGTTTCGACGAGACTCTGGACAACTCGATCCTCGACTTCATCATCAATGAAGACTTCGACGAAGACCGTATCGACGACCTGCTCAACGAGTTCGAAAACCCGGCGAAGATCCTCGACACCAACTGGTACGCAATCAAACCGATGTACGAGAAAAAGTACCGCGAGCTGATCAACGACAAGGACAAGTTCGTCTCGATCAACGACATTCGCCTGTCGCGCGATTGCGTGAAGAAGTCGATCAAGTACCTGCGCGAGATCTACCGTCACCGGATCGGCAAGACCAAGGTTATTTCCCTGAATAACCATACCGGGAAGACTTACTCGGTCTGATCGAAGACCGAGTTGCCCCTATCGCGAGCAGGCTCACTCCTACAAGTGAAATACGTTCCCCTGTAGGAGTGAGCCTGCTCGCGATGAGGCCCTCAAATTCCATGAATATCTCAGCCCTTCCAATATCCAGAAACAATTAAGCAGCCCTCAGGCTGCTCAATAAACTGTTCCCGTTACGTTTACGTCACCGTGAGGCCACCCACGCTTGTGGCATTTCTCTACGGCAACGTGCCATCACGCTACTCGGCTACACACTTTCGCTGACGACTGACTGCACCATCAAGGTGCAACGCTGGAATCGCCCGCCCTTTCCTGGATCAGAATCCACGGTCGCACCACCACCGCCCACATCGGCGGATCACGCTCGAAAATATCCAGCGCCCGCGTTTCAGACAGCTTGGCGACCTTGTCCTCGGCCAACCAGGCAGCCACTTTCTCGCCATCATCCGAGGCCACGGCCTCGGCGGCGGCGATCAAATCAAGCGCAGGGTCGACCCACAATAGGGCACCCTTGGCAAAGAACGGCTCCAGCTCTTTCCAGGTAATAGATGCGGTTTCACCAAGCAGCTTGGCATAGAGGGTGCTAGGTTCTTGATTCATGGGACTGTCCGGAAAAGAAATCGACGCGAATGATAACGTCGGTGGTCCGGCAGAAAAACCCGGTTGCAAATGGCTTCACCGAACGAAAAGAGCAGGAACGCCAAGGAATGCTGGTGATTGGGATATATGCCCACAAATGCCCCGCCGCAATTCTGTCTTTTTCATTCAAAAATGCGACACCCCCAAGTTTTGCCCCTCGGCGCCCGCTTCCCAGGCCAACAACCGGCGCTCTACACTGTACCGGTACAGTTGCCGGGGGCATTTCCGGAGGGTATCGCAAAGATATCTGACCCGGTTCTGCTGCTACGGCGCCAGAACTCAAAAAAATTACAACAGTAAGAGTGGAGCACTATGACTAAGGCTACTAAGCAGATTTCCAAACTGTTTGCCGCTATGGTTCTGGCCGGGGTTGCCAGCCATTCGTTCGCAGCTGACACCATCAAGATCGGTATCGCCGGCCCTAAGACCGGCCCGGTAGCCCAGTACGGCGACATGCAGTTCAGTGGCGCGAAAATGGCCATCGAGCAGATCAACGCCAAGGGCGGCGTCGATGGCAAGAAACTTGAAGCCGTTGAATACGATGACGCTTGCGATCCGAAACAAGCGGTAGCGGTCGCGAACAAGGTCGTCAACGACGGCGTCAAGTTCGTGGTCGGTCACCTGTGCTCCAGCTCCACTCAGCCTGCTTCGGACATCTACGAAGACGAAGGCGTCGTGATGATCACCCCGGCTGCCACCAGCCCGGACATCACCGCCCGTGGTTACAAAATGGTCTTCCGCACCATCGGTCTGGACAGCGCCCAAGGCCCTGCCGCCGGTAACTACATCGCCGACCACGTGAAGCCGAAAATCGTTGCCGTCCTGCACGACAAGCAGCAATACGGTGAAGGCATCGCTACCGCCGTCAAGTCGACTCTGGAGAAGAAAGGCGTGAAAGTCGCCGTGTTCGAAGGCGTCAACGCCGGCGACAAGGACTTCTCCTCGATCATCTCCAAGCTCAAGCAAGCCAACGTCGACTTCGTTTACTACGGCGGCTACCACCCGGAGCTGGGTCTGATCCTGCGCCAATCCCAGGAAAAAGGCCTGAAAGCCAAGTTCATGGGTCCGGAAGGCGTGGGTAACGACTCCATTTCGCAGATCGCCAAGGACGCTTCCGAAGGCCTGCTGGTGACCCTGCCGAAATCCTTCGACCAGGATCCGGCCAACGTCGCCCTGGCTGATGCCTTCAAGGCCAAAAAAGAAGATCCGAGCGGCCCGTTCGTGTTCCCTTCCTACTCGGCGGTTGAAGTGATTGCCGGCGGTATCGCCGCTGCCAAATCCGAAGACGCAGCCAAAGTGGCCGAAGCCATTCACGCAGGCACCTTCAAGACCCCTACCGGCGACCTGAGCTTCGACGCCAAGGGCGACCTGAAGGACTTCAAATTCGTGGTTTACGAGTGGCACTTCGGCAAACCTAAAACTGAAGTTTCGCCTCAGTAAGGCGCGCCCTGACTGACTGCCAATAAAGCCCACGGCGTGCCGTGGGCTTTGTTTTACGAATGTATGGGCCGCGCTGGCGTGATCCGCCAGTCTCCCCACCTGAAAATCTCAAAACCGTCATCAGCGGTTCGCTGGCAAAACCCGGATTCGAAGTGGATAAAGATCCACGGGGCCGGGCGGGAAAATGACTCCACCAGTGAAATGCGTATCAGGTTTTTAGGAGCGTTGTAATGCCTGACATCTATCACTTCTTCCAACAGCTGGTTAATGGCCTGACCATTGGCAGCACGTATGCCCTGATCGCCATCGGCTATACGATGGTTTACGGCATCATTGGAATGATCAACTTCGCCCACGGCGAGGTGTACATGATCGGTTCCTACGTGGCGTTCATCGCCATCGCCGGGCTGGCCATGATGGGAATCGACAACGTCCCGCTGTTGATGACCGCCGCGTTCATCGCGAGCATCGTCGTCACCAGTTCCTACGGTTACAGCATCGAACGGATCGCCTACCGCCCCCTGCGCGGCAGCAACCGTCTGATACCGCTGATTTCCGCCATCGGCATGTCGATCTTCCTGCAGAACACGGTTCTGCTCGCGCAAGACTCCAAGGACAAATCCATCCCCAACCTGATCCCCGGCAACTTCTCCATCGGGCCAGGTGGCGCACATGAAGTGCTGATTTCCTACATGCAAATCGTGGTGTTCGTGGTGACCCTCATCGCCATGCTCGGCCTCACGCTGTTCATCTCCCGCTCTCGCCTGGGTCGCGCCTGCCGCGCCTGTGCCGAAGACATCAAGATGGCCAACCTGCTGGGCATCAACACCAACAACATCATCGCCCTGACCTTCGTCATCGGTGCTGCGCTGGCGGCCGTCGCCGCTGTGCTGCTGAGCATGCAGTACGGCGTGATCAACCCCAACGCCGGTTTCCTCGTCGGCCTCAAGGCCTTCACCGCTGCGGTACTGGGCGGGATCGGCAGCATCCCCGGCGCGATGCTCGGCGGGCTGGTGCTCGGGGTGGCGGAAGCCTTTGGCGCCGATATCTTCGGCGACCAGTACAAGGACGTCGTGGCTTTCGGCTTGTTGGTTCTGGTGCTGTTGTTCCGTCCGACCGGCATTCTGGGCCGTCCGGAGGTTGAGAAAGTATGACTAGGAATCTTAAACAGGCGCTGTTCAGCGCCTTGCTGGTGTGGGCCGTGGCCTACCCGGTACTCGGTCTGAAACTGACCATCGTCGGCATCAACCTTGAAGTGCACGGCACCAGCCCGGCCATTCTGGCGACCATCGCCGTGTGCTCGGTGCTGATGTTCCTGCGGGTGCTGTTCAACCAGCAGATCAGCAAGGCGTGGAAATCCTCGCCGGGCCTGCCGCTGATCCCGGCCAAGGCCAGCAACTTCCTGACCCTGCCGACCACGCAACGCTACATCATCATTGCGCTGATCCTCGGTGCACTGGTGTGGCCGTTCTTCGGCTCCCGTGGCGCAGTGGACATTGCCACGCTGATCCTGATCTACGTGATGCTCGGCCTCGGCCTGAACATCGTCGTCGGTCTGGCCGGTCTGCTCGACCTGGGTTACGTCGGCTTCTACGCCGTCGGCGCCTACAGCTACGCGCTGCTGTCGCACTACTACGGCCTGAGCTTCTGGATCTGCCTGCCGATTGCCGGCCTGATGGCGGCGACGTTCGGCTTCCTGCTGGGCTTCCCGGTGTTGCGTCTGCGCGGTGACTACCTGGCGATCGTGACCCTCGGATTCGGTGAGATCATTCGTCTGTTCCTGCGTAACCTGACCGACATCACCGGCGGCCCGAACGGCATCAGCAACATCGAGAAACCGACGTTCTTCGGCCTGACCTTCGAGCGTAAAGCGGCGGAAGGCATGCAAACCTTCCACGAGTATTTCGGCCTCGAATACAACTCGATCAACAAGGTGATCTTCCTCTACCTGGTTGCCCTGTTGCTGGCGCTGGCAGCGCTGTTCATCATCAACCGCCTGCTGCGCATGCCGATCGGCCGTGCGTGGGAAGCGCTGCGTGAAGACGAAATCGCCTGCCGCGCACTGGGCCTCAACCCGACCGTGATCAAGCTGTCGGCGTTCACCCTGGGTGCGAGCTTCGCCGGTTTCGCCGGCAGCTTCTTCGCTGCCCGTCAGGGTCTGGTGACGCCGGAATCGTTCACCTTCATCGAGTCGGCGATCATCCTCGCCATCGTTGTGCTGGGTGGCATGGGCTCGCAACTGGGCGTGATTCTCGCGGCCGTGGTGATGATCCTGTTGCCGGAAATGATGCGTGAGTTCAGCGAATACCGGATGTTGATGTTCGGTGCCCTGATGGTGTTGATGATGATCTGGCGTCCACAAGGTCTGCTGCCGATGCAACGCCCACACATGGAGTTGCGAAAATGAGCCGCGAGATCCTTAAAGTCGAAAACCTGAGCATGCGCTTCGGCGGCTTGCTGGCGGTCAATGGCGTGGCCCTGACCGTCAAGGAAAAACAAGTGGTGGCGCTGATCGGGCCGAACGGCGCGGGCAAGACCACGGTGTTCAACTGCCTGACCGGTTTCTACCAGCCATCGGGCGGCAGCATCCTGCTCGACGGCGAGCCGATCCAGGGCCTGCCGGGGCACAAGATCGCCCTCAAGGGCGTGGTGCGCACCTTCCAGAACGTACGCTTGTTCAAGGACATGACGGCGGTCGAGAATCTGTTGATCGCCCAGCACCGTCACCTGAACACCAACTTCCTGTCCGGCCTGTTCAAGACCCCGGCGTTCCGCAAGAGCGAGCGCGAGGCCATGGAATACGCCGAATACTGGCTGGAAAAGGTCAACCTGAAAGAGTTCGCCAACCGTACCGCCGGCACCCTGGCCTACGGTCAGCAACGCCGTCTGGAAATCGCCCGCTGCATGATGACCCGCCCGCGGATCCTCATGCTCGACGAACCGGCCGCCGGTCTGAACCCGAAGGAAACCGAAGACCTCAAGGCGCTGATCAGCGTGCTGCGTGAAGAGCACAACGTCACCGTGCTGCTGATCGAACATGACATGAAACTGGTCATGAGCATTTCCGACCACATCGTCGTGATCAACCAGGGCACGCCGCTGGCCGATGGCACGCCGGAACAGATCCGCGACAATCCTGAAGTGATCAAAGCCTACCTGGGGGAAGCGTAAATGCTGCAGTTCGAAAACGTTTCCACCTTCTACGGCAAGATCCAGGCCCTGCACAGCGTCAACGTCGAAGTCCGTCAGGGCGAGATCGTGACCCTGATCGGCGCCAACGGTGCCGGCAAGTCCACGCTGCTGATGACGCTCTGCGGTTCGCCGCAGGCGCACAGCGGCAGCATCCGCTACATGGGTGAGGAGCTGG
>NZ_QAIK01000073.1:7618-21529 GCF_003061005.1 Pseudomonas sp. HMWF021
TGGGCGGCTTCTTCACCGACAAGGGCGACTATCAGGAGCAGATGGACAAGGTTCTCGGCCTGTTCCCGCGCCTGAAAGAACGCTTCAACCAGCGCGGCGGCACCATGTCCGGCGGCGAACAGCAGATGCTCGCCATCGGCCGCGCGCTGATGAGCAAGCCGAAACTGCTGCTGCTCGACGAGCCGTCGCTGGGCCTGGCACCGATCATCATCCAGCAGATCTTCGACATCATCGAACAGCTGCGCAAGGACGGTGTGACGGTGTTCCTGGTCGAGCAGAACGCCAACCAGGCGCTGAAAATCGCTGACCGTGCGTACGTTCTGGAGAACGGCCGCGTGGTCATGCAAGGCACCGGTGAAGCGCTGCTGACCGACCCGAAAGTACGCGAGGCGTACCTCGGCGGTTGATGCATTTCACCCAACAAAAAACGGCCTTCGGGCCGTTTTTTTATACCTCACACATCCCACCTGTAGGAGCTGCCGCAGGCTGCGATCTTTTGACTTTGCCTTTTTAGAAGCAAGATCAAAAGATCGCAGCCTGCGGCAGCTCCTACAAGGGCAGCGCCGTCAGTAGGGGTTGCAGTGTTGGGCTACAGCGGTGGCCTGATCGACATACGGACGCGCCGGTTCAAGATTCCACTCAGGCTTGTCGCGCACTGGCTTGCCCTCGTAGGTTGCTGCCAGATGGCAAACCATCTGCCGCCGCAAAGAGCCGCCATTGACGCTGTATTCGCGCCATTGCGGATCGTCCTTGTGCTTGTTGTACAGCTCGGCAAACATCCGATCGGTCTGGTCATCCTTGATCGCCCGCCCGCACGCGGTCGGCACCACCGAGAGCGACCAGGTGTTCGGCCCCAATTTCGGATCGGGGCGTTGTACCCAAGTGCTGGACTCGATGTACTTGTCGCAGAATTTCGGTTGTGCCGGCGTCGAGGTCTGGATGCACGAGAATGTGGCCTTGGCCACCGGGGTTTTCGGGAAGTCGATCTTGATGATGTTGCGATCCTTGCCGGTCTTGGCCTTGTAGTCCTTTTGGTTGGCCAACGCGTCGTTCAAGCCGCGCTGATCGCTGTAGAAGAACGCCAGAATCGGCAGTTCATCGGTTTTCGGATTGCCCAGGCGCAGCTCGGTCTGAGTCTGAAACTCACGGCTGTTGATGACTTTGCGCGCGCCCATGAAGTTGCGGAAGGCGTCGACCCTTTCCTTGCTGCTCATCGGATTGCGCATGTTGAAGCCGCACTGCAACTGGTCCTGCTGGCGATTGTTGTTGTACTGGGTGAAGTGCGCCACCCAGGCATTGGGACTCGCAATCGACGGTTTCATGGCCTGGCAGACCGCCTCGGTCGGGGCGGTGTTCTTGTTGTCGCCACAGCCACGATCGTTGCGAAAGTCGGTCCAGGCATCGTTGGGAAACGCGCAATAGACGTGCACTGGCGTCTCGGGGTCTTTCACCAGATCCCGGGGCGTAATCAGATAGCCGTTCTGCGTGCTCATGCCCGGATCTTCATAACTGATGCCGTCGGCGCGCATGAACGAGGCGGCAAACGTGCCCAGTTCCACGGCTTTCGGGCTGGGATTCCACACGTCCCATTTCTGCCCCTTCGCCGGGTCGGCGCGGTGCGTGCCGCGCACCAGCAACCCGGAGCAGTCCGACGCGGGATCCTGACCGCAGCTGTCGACGGTGTTGTTGTAGAGTTTTTCGACCTTCCTCAGCGTCTCGTCGCATGACTCGGCACTGGCCCATGCCGCATGCACCAACAGCGGCAACACGAGCAACGGCGCGATTCTGTTCAGACGTTTGTTCATGGCTTGCATCTCCTTGATTAGCCAACACACACACTTAACGCGGAACCGGGTTGCAACCGGCGGCCCGGGTCTCGGCATCCGATAGCGCCGGCCGGAACGGCTCGAGATTCCACGGCGTCTTGTTGCGATAGTTGGCCAGCACGCAGCCCAATTGTTGGCGCATGCTGCCGGCCGCCGTTTCGTTGTCGCGCCAATTGCTGTCCGCGCCCTTGAGCGCGAATAACTGGTCGTACAAGGCACCGAGCTGGTCGTTGGGCAAGGCGCGCCCCGCTGCCGTGGGCACGATGCTCAGGCTCCATTCATCCTTGCGGGTGCCGGGGTCGTAACGCTTGATCCAGTCGGCCGAGGCGATGTATTGCGGCGCCGGGGCTGCCACCGGATTGCATCCGGCCTTAGCCGCTTCCTGCGGGCTGACCACGGGGCGGAACGGTTCCAGATTCCACTCGGTCTTGGCTGGGTAGTTCTGTACCAGACAGCTCAATTGCTGACGCATGCTCCCTGCTGATTTCTCGTGATCGCGCCACTGGCTGTCGGCGCCACGCAGGGCTGACAACTCCTGATAAACGGCGTCCTGATTGCTGGCCTGTATCGCCTTGCCCTCGGCAGTCGGTGTGACCTTGAGCGACCATTCGTTTTTCTTGCTGCCCGGGTCGTAACGCTCGATCCACACGGCATCAGCGATGTATCTGGGCGCCGGGGCTCCACCCACCACCATTTCGGCGATCGCCTGATCGGCGGCGACATAGCTGAAACGCTGTTCGGCAGGTTTGGTGAAATCCAGCCGCAGGATCGGCACGCTGTAGCCCTGGGCCTGGAGTTTCTTCTGGAAATTGCGCGCACTGTTGAGGCCGTTCTCCGGTTTCGGTGGTGCCTGATCACCGCGGGTGGCGAAGTTCTGCGTGCTGTTGACGTTGTAGATGAAGGCATCGATGTACTTCATGTTCTCGCTGCCGTCGTTGGTCGCGGTGGCGTTCTTCAACATGAACTCGTTGACCTGGGCGCTGAAGGCAAAGGGGTCTTTGTTGGTGGTGTTCGGGCGCGACTCGTGCACGCGGATCATCGCGTGCCAGTCGCTGGTTTTTTCCGCGTTCCACGAACACTGGCCGTACTGGATCGGCCCTTTCATCAGCCCGGTGTATTTCTGTGTCCACTGCTCGGCGGTGGTGACACCGGCCTCGGCGCAAGTCCCGTAGGCCAGCGCGGCATTGCGATTGTTCATCGCGCCCTGGGCCGTGCGCGGCGGTTCGCGGCTGTCGAAGAAACCGCAGCCGTACCACTTGCGCTCCGGTCCGGTGCCACCATCGAACGCGTAGATGCAGGTGAATCCTTGCTCCTTGACCGGCAGCTTCAACGCCGCCGCATCGGTGGGTGTGCGCAGGATGAAACCGGCGGGGTGAATCAGAATCCGTGTGCTCAGATCCTTGCGAATCCACGAATAGGAAGTGGCGCCGATCCTGATCGCGTAGGGGCTGTAATCCCACGGATTGAACGGCCCGTCATTGACCATGCGCAAGGTCACGCCGCTGCAGTAATACAACCCGCGCGCAGCACCGGTGTCCGGTTCCTGGCAAGCGTCCTTGAGGGTGTTGTAGTTGTTGTTGATGCGCTTGAGCGTGTCCAGCGGATCCACTTGCGTCTGCGCGCAAACCGTACTGAACAGCAATGGCAGCGTGCAGGCGAGCGCAAAAGAGGAAGTCCTGCGCAATAGCGCAGCGCGAGCTGAGCGATCCTTCGTCATGAGATACCGTCCTGGTAAATCGGCCTGCGAGAGGGGCCGTTGAAATGACTATAGACGCGGAACCGCAGAAATCCCTGTAGGAGCTGCCGAAGGCTGCGATCTTTTGATCTGGCCTTTGAATTTAAAATCAAAGTCAAAAGATCGCAGCCTGCGGCAGCTCCTACAGGGTTTTGCATTTTTTCTGAAAAATTTCGGCTGCGCTGTAACGCATCGCCATGAGCGTTCTCTAGTGGGACAAGCAAGCGCACTTCGCTTGTAAAACCCAAGCTCAAATCTGGAGAAACATCATGACTGCTACCACTCGCACCCTGTCCGCTACTGCCCTGGTTCTGGCCCTGGGTTCCGCCCTGAGCATGACTGCCGTTTCCAGCGCCAGTGCCGCTGATACCAGCAACATGGAAAAATGCTTCGGCGTGGCCATGAAAGGTCACAACGATTGCGCCGCAGGCGCAGGCACCACCTGTGCCAGCACAGCGAAGATGGACTACCAGGCCAACGCATGGAAGTTCGTACCGAAAGGCACTTGCGCCACCACCGAGAGCAAGACCTCGCCGACCGGCTTCGGTCAGATGGAAGCATTCAAAGCCAAGTCCTGACCCACGGTCTGCCCGAGTGACGCTCATGTTCATACACAACGAACCTGTCCCACCGCGCACTCGGGCAGCCCTTGGCGGGCTCCCGCCCCGTGCGGGACTGGGGCTCAAGACCGGGCACTTGCGTGAAGTGCTCGGCACTCGACCGGACCTCGGTTTCTTCGAAGTCCACGCCGAAAACTACATGGTCGACGGCGGCCCGTTTCATCATTACCTCGGGTTGATCCGCGAGCAGTATCCGCTCTCGCTGCACGGTGTCGGGCTGTCCATCGGGGCCGAAGGGCCACTGGATGTTCAGCACCTGCAACGTTTGAAAACGCTGATCGAGCGCTATCAACCGCAATCCTTTTCCGAACATCTGGCCTGGTCGAGCCATGGCCCGGTGTTCCTCAATGACCTGCTGCCGCTGGCGTATGACGCGCCGACGCTTGACCGCGTCTGCGCACATATCGACCAGGTACAGAACACCCTCAAGCGTCCGATGCTGCTGGAAAATCCGGCGACCTATCTCGGCTTCGAACGCTCGACCCTCGATGAACCGGCGTTCATCGCCGAGGTGGTTCGCCGCAGCGGCTGCGGTCTGCTGCTGGACGTCAACAATGTCTACGTCTCGTGCGTCAATCATCAGCGCGATCCACTGGCCTACCTCGACGCGCTGCCCTTGCACGCGGTGGGTGAGATTCATCTGGCCGGGTTCGCCGAAGATGCCGACAGCCTCGGCGACCGCCTGCTGATCGACGATCACGGCGCACCGATTGATGGCGCAGTCTGGGCGTTGTATCAGCAAGCGCTGGAACGCACAGGCCCGGTGGCAACGTTGATCGAACGGGACAATCAGGTTCCGGCGTTCAATGTGCTGCTGGCCGAGGCGCAGCAGGCCGAAACGTTGTTGCTGCGTGCGGGGGGTCAGCCATGAGCATTCAAGCCGATTTCGCTGCCGCCCTGCTCGACACTCGCCTGCCCTGCCCTGCCGGATTGTGCAGTACCAATGGGGCCGATCCTGCCAGCCGTTTTGCGGTGTATCGCAATAACGTGCAAGCCTCGTTGATCAACGCGCTGGCCGACAGTTATCCGGTGGTGCAGCAATTGGTCGGCGAGGAATTCTTCCGCGCCATGGCCGGCCTTTTCATCCAGCAGCAACCGCCGCGCAGTCCGCTGATGAGCCGTTATGGCGACGGTCTGGCAGCGTTCATTGCGGCTTTCGAACCGGCGGCCGAGGTGCCGTATCTGGCCGATGTCGCCCGGCTCGAACGCCTGCGCACCCGCGCCTATCACGCTGGCGATGCGGCGGCGGTCAGTGCGCATCAGATCAGCGCCGCACTGGCCGATCCGCAAACGCTGGCCGCACTGACAATCACGCTTCATCCCTCCCTGCACCTGCTGGACTCTGCATATGCAGTGGTTTCGATCTGGGCTGCGCATCAACAGAACGCAACCCTGGCGGGCATCGACATCACTCGGATGCAACAGGCGCTGGTGCTGCGTAACGGTCTGGAGGTGGAGGTTTTCGCACTCGATCTCGGAGCCAGCATGTTTATCCGCCATTTGCTCAATCAACAGCCGTTGCTGGATGCGGTACAGCACTGTCCATCCTTCAATCTGCCGCAGACCCTCGCCCTGCTCATTGGCCACAACGCAATCACTGCTTTGCACAACAAGGTATTGCCATGAACAACCTCATCACTCGCCCCCTCGGCCTCATGGAAAAAATCCCTCACAGCCTGATCGCCTTCATCGCCCGGTTTTCGATTGCCGCGGTGTTCTGGAAGTCCGGGCAGACCAAGGTCGAAGGGCTGGCCATCGACTTGATCGACGGCACCTTTCAGCCCGGCTGGCCACGCCTGGCGGACTCGACGATCCCGTTGTTCCAGAGCGAATACCACGTGCCGCTGCTATCACCGGAAATCGCCGCGCACCTGGCGGCGTTCGCCGAGCACTTCTTTCCCGTGCTGATATTGATCGGCTTCGCCACACGCTTTTCGGCGCTGGCACTGCTGGGCATGACGCTGGTCATCGAAGTATTTGTATACCCCGATGCCTATCCGACCCACGGCACCTGGGCGGCGGTGTTGCTGTACCTGATGGCGACCGGGCCGGGCAGATTGTCGATTGATCACCTGATTGCCAGGTACTGCAACCGCTGATGTCCCTGACGTCCCTGATGTTCCTGACGTCCCTGACGTCTCTGATGTCTCTGATGTCTCTGATGTCTCTGATGTCTCTGTAGGAGCTGCCGAAGGCTGCGATCTTTTGATTTTCAAGATCAAAAGATCGCAGCCTTCGGCAGCTCCTACACGGGTATCACAGGTTTCACGGGCATCACGGGCATCACGGGCATCGTAGTCAATGCGCCAGCCGATCCAGCGCCTCGCCGCTGCGTTTGAACCAGCCAATCAGATAATCCGCCAGCACCTGCGTGCGCTTGGGCAATCCACCCTGGTACGGATGCACCAGGTACATCGGCATGCGGCGTGTCTGAAAATCGCGCAGCAGCCAGCGCAACCGGCCGTCAGCCAGTTCCGTTTGCAGCAGATAAGACGGCAACCGTGCGATACCGGCGCCGGCCAGCGCAGCCTTTTTCAGCAGGTTGTAGTGGTTGCTGGCGAACGGTCCCGACACCGGCACCCTGAGCAGTTCGTGCTGTTGGTGATACAGCCACTCTTCACGGCCACTGTAGTGACTGTTGAGCAGGCACCGGTGTTCGACCAGATCCTGCGGGGTTCGGGGTTCGCCGAACTGCTCAAGGTACGCCGGGCTGGCGCAGGTCATTTCCTGCCACGCCAGCAAGGGTTTGGCCACCAGGCGCTCATCATTGGCCACGTCGCTGCGAATCGCCAGGTCGAACCCATCGCGTGACAGGTCGCGATAGTTGTTGTTCAGCTCCAGCTCGATCTGTACTTCGGGATATTTGTGCGAAAACTCCAGCAGCAAGCCATCGAAAAACGTTTCGCCCAGTGACACGGGTACGGTCATTCGCACCGGCCCGGCCATATCGTCCTTCAATCGCGCCAATGCCTGACGCGCGCGCTCCACCTGGACTACAAGCGCCTGCGCCTGTGGCAACAAAGCGGCACCCGCGGCAGTCAGGCTAAGACGGCGCGTCGTGCGCTGCAGCAGCACCACCGAAAACTGCGCCTCCAGCTGACTGATGCGCTTGGACAACTGGCCCTTGCTGCAGCCCAGTTGCTGCGCCGCCAGGGTGAAACTACCGGCCTCGATCAATACCGCAAACGCCGCCAGATCATCCATTTCGCTCATGGATTGTTTCCATTTGAAAACCAAAGGTTGCCTATTAGTGCGCTTATCCGCAGAAAAAACCACTCTAGACTGAAACCTCATTCAACCCATTGAGGAACAGCCCATGAAGATTCTGTTGATCGGTGCCGCCGGCACCATCGGTTCGGCCGTGGATAAAGAGCTGAGCCAGCGTCACGAAGTGATTCGCATCGGTCGCAGCAGCGGCGATTTTCAGGTGGACATCAGCGACAGCGCCTCGATTCGCAAGCTGTTCGAGCAAACCGGCAAGTTCGACGCGCTGGTCTGCGCTGCGGGCAACGTGACCTTCGCCCCTCTGGGCGAGATGAACGCCGACAGTTTTGCCCTCGGCCTGAAAGACAAGCTGATGGGCCAGGTCAACCTGCTGCTGATCGGCCGCGAATACGCCAACGACGGCGCCTCGTTCACCTTCACCAGCGGCGTGCTCAGCCACGACCCGATCCGCTCCGGCGCCTCGGCGGCACTGGTCAACGGTGCTCTGGACAGCTTCGTCAAAGCCGCTGCCATTGAACTGCCGCGCGGTCTGCGAGTGAACTCGATCAGCCCGACGGTTCTGCTGGAAGCGATGGGCAGCTACGCCCCGTACTTCCGTGGCTACAAGCCGGTTCCTGCGGCGGACGTGGCATTGGCCTACGCCAAAAGTGTCGAAGGCCTGCAAACCGGTCAGACTTTTCACGTCGGTTAAGAGCAAAAGATCAGAGCCTTCGGCAGCTCCTGCACAGGAGCGTGCGTCTCCATGCAGGAGCTGCCGCAGTCTGCGATCTTTTGCATTTGATGGTCAGCCTGCGTAACGTGGCGGCACTTGTCTGGAGAGCCGAAGATGCGTGTTGCCCGTTCGTTGATCGTTGTTGCCCTGCTGCCGTTGTTCGCCGCCTGCCAGTTGCTCGATGGCCCGCGTGAAAGCGCGTCCCACGTCGGGCAATCCCGGATGCAGGGGCAATTGACGGCGGCCGACGGTAAACTGGTGTTCCAGCCCTGTGGCGAACAGCGTCAGTACGTGGTCAACGACATCGGCGGCACCAGCGTGCTGCAAGAGGCTGCGACCCTCGCCGATCAGCAGGGCAAGCTGTTTGCCGATGTGCGGGGCAAGCTCGTCGGTGACCGACTCGACCTCGGCCAGTTGTATCGCGTCGAGCGCTCTGGCACTGCGTGCGATGACCCCAATTTCAAGCTGCTGATCCTGCGTGCCGCCGGCCACGGGCCCGAGTGGAACGTCAAAGTCAGCGGCAAGGGCATGGTCATCGACCGTGAAGGCCAACCGGCGCTGGCCGTGCCGTATGTCGAAGAACAATTGGGCGACGGCCGCTTCAACCTCAGCAGCGAAGCCAACAACCAGCGCATCGAGTTGTGGGTCGCGCCGCAACGCTGCGTCGACAGCAGCACCGGCAGCGTGCAGCACATGAGCGCCGAACTGCGCATCGACGGCAAGGTCGAGCGTGGTTGCGGGTATTTCGGCGGTTCGCGTAACGACTGAGCGTTTTAGCCTCACCGGATCCGGTCTTTGCGGCTTATAATCGCGGCCTTCAAACGCCCTGGCGCAGTTGTGCGCCCCGCGAATCCGGATCCTCGCCATGTTACGAATCACCGAACTCAAGCTGCCAATCGACCATCCCGAAGAAGACCTGCGTGCCGCCATCGTGCAGCGCCTGGGCATCGCCAGCGATGACCTGCTCGATTTCACCTTGTTCAAGCGCAGCTACGACGCGCGCAAAAAGTCCTCCGAACTGTGCTTCATCTACACCATCGACCTCACCGTGCGCGACGAGGCCAAGATACTGGGCAAGTTCGCCGACGACCGTAACGTCAACGTGGCGCCGGATGTCAGCTACAAATTCGTCGGTCAGGCACCGAGCGACCTGAGCCAGCGCCCGATCGTGGTCGGTTTCGGCCCGTGCGGGATCTTCGCCGGCCTGCTGCTGGCGCAGATGGGCTTCAAGCCGATCATCCTCGAACGCGGCACCGAAGTCCGTCAGCGCACCAAGGACACCTGGGGCCTGTGGCGCAAAAGCGTGCTCAACCCCGAGTCCAACGTGCAGTTCGGCGAAGGCGGCGCGGGTACGTTCTCCGACGGCAAGCTGTACAGCCAGATCAAGGATCCGAAGTTCCTCGGCCGCAAAGTCCTCCACGAATTCGTCAAGGCTGGCGCGCCGGAAGAAATCCTCTACGTCAGCAAGCCGCACATCGGTACGTTCCGTCTGACCGGCATGGTCGAGACCATGCGTGAAGAGATCCGCGCCCTGGGCGGCGAAGTGCGTTTTCAGGAGCGCGTCACTGACGTGCTGATCGAAGACGGCCAACTGGTCGGCGTAGAACTGGCCAGCGGCGAAACCCTGCATTCGAAACACGTGGTCCTGGCCCTCGGCCACAGTGCCCGCGACACCTTCCGCATGCTCCACAGCCGCGGCGTTTTCATGGAAGCCAAGCCGTTCTCGGTGGGTTTCCGCATCGAACACCCGCAATCGCTGATCGACCGCGCGCGGCTGGGCAAATACGCCGGCCACCCGAAACTGGGCGCTGCGGACTACAAACTGGTGCACCACGCCAAGAACGGTCGTTCGGTCTACAGCTTCTGCATGTGCCCGGGCGGCACCGTGGTGGCGGCGACCTCCGAGCCGAACCGCGTGGTCACCAACGGCATGAGCCAGTACTCGCGTAACGAGCGCAACGCCAACTCCGGGATCGTCGTCGGCATCACCCCGGAAGTCGATTATCCGGGCGGCCCGCTGGCCGGTATCGAGTTGCAGGAACGCCTGGAGTCCCACGCGTTCATCCTCGGCGGCAGCGACTACAAGGCCCCGGCGCAACTGGTCGGCGACTTCATCAATGGCACCCCGTCCACCGAGCTGGGCGAAGTCGAGCCGTCGTACAAACCGGGCGTGGCCCTGGGCGATCTGGCTCTGGCCCTGCCGGACTTCGCCATCGAAGCGATTCGTGAAGCATTGCCGGCGTTCGAAAAGCAGATTCGCGGCTACTCGCTGCACGATGCGGTGTTGACCGGCATCGAAACCCGCACCTCGTCGCCGCTGCGCATTACGCGTAACGAGTCGCTGCAGAGCATGAACGTCAAAGGTCTGTTCCCGGCGGGTGAAGGCGCGGGTTATGCGGGCGGGATTCTGTCGGCGGGTGTCGATGGGATTCGTATCGCCGAAGCCGTAGCGCGGGATATTCTCGGTCTGGAAGCCTGATCAGCCAAATCTGCAAAACGCGCAACCCTGTGGGAGCTGGCTTGCCAGCGATGACGGACTCAGATTCAACATTGATGTTGACTGACAATCCGCTATCGCTGGCAAGCCAGCTCCCACAGTGGTTTTCGGTGTATCAGATATTCGCGCGCAGCACTGTGGTTGGCAGCGGCTCACCGCGTTCGGCACTCGCCACCACCGCTGCAATCAACCCCTCCAGCTCATACCCCTGCGCCTTGAGCCACGCCTGATCGTAATAGGTGTCGGCATAACGCTCGCCGCCATCGCACAGAATCGCCACGATCGACCCCGACTCCCCCGCCGCTGTCATCTGCTGCGCCGCCATCAGCGCGCCGATCAGGTTGGTGCCGCTCGACCCGCCGACATGCCGTCCCAGACGCTGCGCCAGATAATGCATGGCCGCCAGCGACAAGGCGTCCGGCACCTTGACCATCGCATCGATCACCTTCGGCAGAAATGAGGCCTCGACCCGTGGCCGGCCGATGCCTTCGATCCGTGAACCGCAGTCCAGACGCAGACTGGCGTCGCCGCTCTGGTAGTAATCGAAGAACACTGAACGCTCGGCATCGGCGCACAACACGCGGGTGCAATGCTGGCGATAACGCACGTAGCGGCCAAGGGTCGCGGTGGTGCCGCCGGTGCCGGGGCTGGAAATCAGCCAGCTCGGTTCCGGGTGTTTCTCGAAACGCATCTGCTGGAAGATCGACTCGGCGATGTTGTTGTTCGCCCGCCAGTCGGTGGCCCGCTCGGCGTAAGTGAACTGGTCGATGAAGTGCCCGCCATGCTCGCGGGCGAGGCGCTCGGACTCGGCATAGATCTGCGTCGGATCCTTGACCAGATGGCTCTGGCCACCATAGAAGGCGATCTGCGCGATCTTCTCTTTCGAGGTGGTCGCCGGCATCACCGCAATGAACGGCAAACCGAGCATGCGCGCGAAATACGCCTCGGAAATCGCCGTCGACCCGCTGGACGCCTCGATCACCGGCGCGCCGGGCTTGAGCCAGCCATTACACAACGCATACAGAAACAGCGAACGCGCCAAACGATGCTTGAGGCTGCCGGTGGGATGGCTCGACTCGTCCTTGAAGTACAACTCGATGCCCGCAAAACCCGGCAGCGGCAAGGGGATCAGATGGGTGTCGGCGCTGCGCTGGAAATCCGCTTCGATGATGCGGATGGCTTCACGGGCCCACTGTCGGTTGTCGCTCATGGTCATGTTCTCGTTGAGTCGGGCAGGAATTGCCTCGTCACAGGCTCAGCTCTCAAGCATAGGAAAAAACCTGCAGACCTCACAGATACAGCTGAGACTCAATTCATCCACCAACTGCCAGGTTCTGTGCAAACGGGTATCAGGTTTTGCAGTTACTGCACAGAACCTGCCCCCCGTTCTTCGAGCTGAAGCGACCTGCTCGCCCCCTGCCTGACAAATAACGAACAATCCGCACCTAATCAAAGACCCGTCCTACAGCCAGTATTTGCCCACTTCGTTAACGTCGTTCAGCCCCTCCAAGGGTTGTCGATGGATGAACGAAAGGACGCTCAGTGGCTCGCAACAAGGACATTCCCCGGGTTCCCAACCCGCCGGCGGGCGACGGTCATCACGTCACCTGGCGCTACATGACGGCCACTGAACTGGCCGAGCGCGAAGCCCGGCAAAACGCTTACGACGCCATGCTGGCGCGGCAGGAGGCCTTCGAGCGCAGCCGCGAGATGGCGGCCCGAAAGCCTGACCCCGTTCGCGCCGGATGCGTGTTCGCCAAGTCCTGCAAATTGCCGGACGCGATCATCGACTACTCGAATTCTTCGGGGATGGTGCCGACCGACAGCCTCAAGGACTACGGCGAGCTGATCCTGCTCGGCGGCCGTGAAGCCGATGACAGCGGCGGCGTTCCACTCAAGAAAATCAGCGGCACTGCCATCCCGGCAGGCCTGGGCACCTTCGCCCTTGCGGGTGAGGCGTTCAAGGCATTGCCCGCCATCGCTTCCGCCGCCGTTGTGACCCCTTTGGTCGGGCTGGTGGCGTTGCTCATGCCATCGAATCTGGGCGACAGCGCCCTCTACACCGAAGACCAGTTGCTCGCCCTCAAACAGGCTCGAACCCGCGTGCGCCTACATGTCGAACAACAGGCCGACGGCAGCCTCAAGGGTTATGGTTTCTACACCGGCAAGAATCGCGACTGGGAAATGGTCGATGTCGCGCAGTTCACCGCACGTGATAACCGCTTTGTCGCAGACCTCGGCGAAGGCATCGAACTGATCTGGACGCCCGCCGTGGACGGCTCCGACATCCTCGGCATCCCCGCGCTGGAGGCTGCACCGCAGGCCCCGCACATCTGGGTGTATCCACCGACGAAAGCGGCGGACGGGGTTCTGGTGAATCCGGTTTATCCGCCGGAGTATCGGGATTTCATTCTGGTCTTTCCGGCGGATTCGAGGGTTAAGCCGGTTTACATTGTGCTCAGTCGAGCTCGCGACCATGCCTACTACGACCACCCAAAGACGCTACCTGCGTTTCCTGATGCAGTCAGAGTGAAGTCCAAGTCATCGGTTCAGGGGGGAGGAAAGAGGCGAGCACGCTGGGTAGACCGTAAAGGTCGGATCTATGAATGGGATTACAAAAGCAATGCTGTAGAAAAATACGACAAACTGGGAACCACTCATTTGGGTGAGTTCAATCATATTACTGGTGAACAAACCGGGCCCGCCGAGCCGGATAGAAGAACCTCTAGAAATTAAGGGACTAAAACATGCGTTACCTTTCAATAACCGGGTTTTACCCTGACGAAATCCAAGACAGCTCGCTACAGTTTGAATTGGATATCAACGGTAGCGAAATGAATGAAAAAGTTGCTCAGCTCATTGAATCCAAGCCGCTTAACGAACTGGAGCCTGGGGAGTTGTCATTGAGTCCGGATCAAGTAAGTGCATTGGAAGCCCTCCTGAACGTCAGCTTCCCGAAGGGTCTGGAGTATTTCATGGGCACCTGTGCCCAGCACTGAGCGAGCGAATTGATACAAACAAAAAACCCCGACCAGTCATCTGATCGGGGTTTTCTTTTACCGCTCGTTTCCGCTTAGTGCGAAACGCGGCTGGTGCCACCGACGGTGGAGATGCGCACGCGCTCACCGACACGGAACACTTCGTTTTCCTGAACCTGTTGAACGTAGGCGCGCATGCTGCCGTCGTCTTCGCGCACGGTGATTTCCACGCCCTGGGTGCGGGTCAGGCCTTCTTCGGTGGCCGAACCGATCAGGCCACCGGCCACGGCGCCGATGACCGCCGCAACGATGCTGCCC
>NZ_QAIK01000073.1:21542-45288 GCF_003061005.1 Pseudomonas sp. HMWF021
TCGATTTTCACCGGACGCAGGGATTCGATGGTGCCCATGCGAATCGTCTGCACGCGACGCGCTTCGTCACGGGAATAGGAGTCACCGGTCAGGCTCGACTGGCAGCCGGTCAGCAACATCGCCATCGTGGAAAAGGAAGCAACCAGCAGAACAGACTTACGCATAGCATCAACTCCAAAAGTACATTTGCTCATTAAACCCCGCTGCTTGACGCCTGTCACGACACAGCCCGGATAAACTTGGTTTTATTCAGGCCCGGTACAGGCACCTGCTGCCCACCCAACAGTAGCGCCAAATCGTTCAACCTGCCGGGCCAAACCCAAGGATTTCCATGGATTACCTGATCATTTTCGTCACCACCGTCGCCGGTCTGTACTTCCACGGATGGCTGTACGTGCGGATCAGACGCTGGATGGATCGTGATCTGGCGCTGTCCCTGGCAGGCAAGGATGAAGGCAAACGCGCCTTCATGCTCGCACAACTGGCCCACGCCCGATCGCTGAAGATCAAGCGCCGCGACTTGCCGAAGTGGCTGGAGGCCACTGCAGCAGGCTATCACGCTCGGTAGACTGCCTAAGGCGCCAGACGTTCAAGAATCCAGTTGGCGCCCTGCTGACGATAGTTCAGGCGATCGTGCAGGCGGCTTGGACGGCCCTGCCAGAACTCGATGCGCTCGGGCAGCAGACGATAACCGCCCCAGTGTTCCGGGCAGTCGGGCTGAGTGTCGCTGAAGCGTTGCTCGGTGACCTTGAGCAGATCTTCCAGCTCACCCCGTCCGTTGATCACCCGGCTCTGCGGCGAGGCCCAGGCACCCAGACGGCTACCCAGCGGCCGCACCTGATAGTACGCGTCAGACTCTTGCGGGGTGACTTTCACCACCCGCCCCTCAATACGCACCTGGCGCTCCAGGGTTGGCCAGAAAAATGTCATGGCCGCGAAAGGATTCGCTGCCAGATGCTGGCCCTTGGCGCTGTCGTAGTTGGTGAAAAAGGTGAAGCCCTGCGCGTCCAGGCCCTTGAGCAGCAGAATGCGGCAATGCGGTCGACCGTCCGCATCGACCGTGGCCAGGGTCATGGCATTGGCCTCCACCGGCGCCTGTTCGGTTTTCACCGCGTCGGCAAACCATTGGTGGAACAGCGCAAAGGGTTCGGCCGGGGCTTGCGCCTCGGTCAGACCGTCCCGGGTGTAATCACGACGCATATCTGCCAGAGCCTGGGTCATGGCGCATTCCTTTTCGTTAGCGGATCACTGCTTGGAAGTATCGCTGGCGGCGACTTTCTTGTCTGTGGTCGCCGCTTTGGCCGGAGCGGTTTTCTTGGCAGGCGTTTTTGCCGGTGCCTTGGTCGCGGCTTTCTTCGCAGGTGCCTTGGCGGCGGCTTTCTTCGCCGGAGCCTTTTTGGTAGCAGGTACGGCGGCCTTCGAAGCGGCCGGCGCCGGGGTGACCGGTTTGGCTGCAGGTTTGACGTCCTGTGCGGCAAGCATCGTGGTCGGTGCCGGCGCCGGCATGTTGTACTTGCTCAACAGCGCAACCATGGTGTTCTGCGGGGTCACCAGCAGTTCGACACGACGGTTCAAGGCACGGCCTTCGGCACTGTCGTTGGCGGCACGCGGGGCATCGCCGCCCATGCCGCGCAGCATCAGGCGATCACGCTGCAAGCCGCTCAGGCGGAAGATCGCCGCCACGGACTGCGCGCGCTCCTGGCTGAGTTTGACGTTGGCCGGCGCGGCGCCGGTGTTGTCGCTGTGACCGAGCACCAGCACTGCGGTTTTCGGATCAGCTTCGAGGATTTTCGCGACGTTGGTGAACGGGCTGAGGGTCACCGGCAGCAGCATGGCCGGACGCTTCGGGTTGAACGAGCCTTCAACCGGCGCGATCACCACCAGCACATTGTCACGGCGTTCGAGTTGCAGATTGCTGTCCTTGATCGCCGCACGCAGGCGCGGTTCGTAGTCATCCAGCCAGGCCTGGGTGACTTTCGGATCAGGCATCGGCACCACTTTGGCTGTCGATTGATCCTTGCCGCCGAACGGCCACCACCACTTGGTGCCGGTGTCGGCATCGGCCTTGGCCACTACCGCCGGTTTGGCTTCGGGTTTTACCTCGGGTTTCACGTCGGTGTTGGCCGCCGCGTCATCGGAGCTGCCGAACGGCCAGTACCAGTGGCTGCTGCTTTCAGTCTTGGCAACTGGTGCGGTAGCGGCAGGCTTGAGCGGCGCCGGGGCTGTGGCCGGAGCCGGGGCCGGCTCTTTGGCCGCCACTTTGTCGGAGGATCCGAACGGCCACCAGCTGCCGCCATCCGCATCGTTCTTAGGAGTCTGTGCGCAACCGGTGATCGCAACACACAGGGCCAGGGCGAGAGTTTTTTTGGATGACATTGAAAATCCACAAAGTGAAGTAATGAAAAATCAGAGCTCTTTTGCCCGGATAAACAGACGCTTTGAATCGAAAAACCGGTTCTGGTTCCAACCCTGGAACCTCATGTAACGCTTTACAGACAAGTGGCAAGTACCCGCGCCAGTTGCTGTGCGCGCGGATCCATCAAGACGTACGGCCCAAGAGTATTTGTCACAAAACCGAACGCGACATCGTGCTCCGGATCAGCAAACCCCACCGAACCACCCGCCCCCGGATGACCGAATGCACGTGGGCCGAGGCCGTAAGTGGCGTTCGCCATGTCCGGCTGATCGAGCATGCAGCCCAGGCCGAAACGGGTGCGGGTCAGCAGGGTCTTGTCTTCGCCGTAACTGTGTTCGCGGGTCAGTTCTTCGAGCATTTCGCTTTCAAGCAGGCTGCCGTCAAGCAAACCGGCGTAGAAACCGGCCAGGCTGCGCGCGTTGCCATGCCCGTTGGCGGCCGGTTGTTGCATGCGCCGCCATTCCGGTTTGTTGGTGCTGGTGAGCACCGACGGCGGATTGGTGAAGGCCCGGGTTGTCATCGCGGTCGGTTCGCGCATGGTTACTTGCAACAGGCGTTGGGCAGCAGCGTCACCGACGTTGCCCTTGCCGCGAGCAATATGCGCCACGCGGTGGAATTCTTCGTCCGCCAGGCCGACGTGGAAATCCAGCCCCAGCGGCTTGGCGACACGGGCGACGATCGACTCGCCCGGCCCGCGACCGTCAGCGCGACGCAGCAACTCGCCGACCAGCCAGCCATAGGTGATAGCGGCATAACCATGGCCGGTACCCGGCGTCCACCACGGTGCTTCGGCCGCGAGGGCGTCGACCATGGTTTGCCATTCGTAGAGGGCAGCGGGCGCCAGCAACTCGCGCAGGGCCGGCAGACCGGCCTGATGGCAGAGCAATTGGCGCAGGGTGACGGATTCTTTGCCGGCGGCCGCAAATTCCGGCCAGTAGCGGGCAACCGGTGCATCCAGTTGCAGTTTGCCCTCAGCCACCAGTTGCAGCGCAGTGACGGCGGTGAAGGTCTTGGTGCAGGAAAACAGGTTGGCGATGGTGTCGCTGTGCCAAGCCTCGGTGCCGTCCTTGTCGGCGGTACCGGACCAGAGGTCGAGGACGGTTTCTCCACCGACCTTGATGCACAGGGCTGCGCCGCGTTCCTGGGGATCGTCGAACAGTGCTGCGAAAGCCTCGCGCACTGCCTCGAACTGAAGCTCGTAATGTCCCTGAATCTGCACCCGCAACTCCCCCACGAAAACGCTCTACAAAGTGGCCCGCATTGTTCCAGCCCTTGAGGGATTTGGGAACAGCTGCGGGCCGGGTGGTCATTTCAAAGCAAAATCAAAAGATCGCAGCCTGCGGCAGCTCCTACAAAATCACATTCCCTGTAGGAGCTGCCGAAGGCTGCGATCTTTAAGGCCTCAAGCCTCAGTGACCATTACCGGAATGCCCGCCCGCATGCCCGGCCCCCGGGCCTTTGCCGGCTTCACCCTTGCGCCCTCCTTCAGCTTCATGACCAGCAGCGGCAGCGGCCTTCTCAGCCTCCTTGCCGAGCTGATCAACCGCTTGCAGATTGCTCTTGCGCACCGCCTCGACAAAGCCCTGATACGGCAGATCGGTAATCCCCACCAGACCAAAGTGCCCGTTCTCGCCATCGAGCAGACGCCCGGTCACCGGTTGATCCAGGTACTGGAACCAGTGCACGCCGACAATCGACGGTTCGCTCAGCGCCTGTTTGAGGAAGTTGGCGTACGCCGGGCCACGGTCTTCTTCCTTCGCCAGTTGCGTGACGCCACCCCAGAACGGGCCACGATCACTGGAGCCGAAGTTGAATTCGGTGATCAGCACCGGTTTGTCGAGGGCACGCAGGGCGGCGAAGTCATAGCCTTCCTGCGGTTTCAGCGTGTACATGTTGAAGCTCAACACATCGCAATACTGCGCGCAGGACGCCACGGCTTCCGGGGTGCTGGTGGCGAAACGGCCACCGAGCAGCAACTGATTCGGCGCGTGCCACTTCAGCGAATCGGAGATGGTCTTGAAGTAGGTGTCGGCGAACACCTTCTGGAAGTATTTGAAGTCGTTTTCGATCTCCGGGTGTTGCGGATTCGGCATTGGCGGCACGAACCCCGGATCCTCCATCAACTCCCACGCCGGCAAATCAATGCCCCACGCCTTCGACAGGCCTTCCTGGTTGCGGTACTTGTCGCGCAGTTGCTTGAGGAACGCGCGCTTGGCTGGCACGTCGGTGGTCATTTTCAACGTGCCGTAGGCCAGGGCGTAGCGCGATTTCGGGTCATCGCCGGGACCGGCCCAGGCCAGTTCGTTGTCGGCGTAGTAACCGATCAGCCATGGATCATCGCGGTGATCACGGGCCGCGATGGCCACGGCACGCTCGGTGGCCATGGCGAAACGCGGGTCGAACGGGTCAGGCATGCCGCCCCACCAGTCGCTGCCAGTGCTGATGCTGGTGTAATCGCCGACGATCGACAGCGGCAAGGTGTACGGCACCCGCTCCGCCTCGGCGAGCGCGTCGGCGCTCCAGTTGCCGACGGTGTTGAAGCCCCAGGCCTGCAAGCGATCAAGAGTATGCGCAGCCCACTTCTGTTCATCGACCGTGGCTTTGCATGGAGCGGCGTTCGCCGGTTCGCTTTGCGCCGGTGCTGCGCAAGGTTCGCCATACAGGCGTTGCAGGTTGGCGCCGTAGAAATCGTACCAGCGCCCGTTGCCATAGCCACGGCCCTGATCGGCACCGTTGCCGCCACGGTTGTCGCCTTCGCCGAAATGGCTGGCAAGCGGCTCGTCGGCCTTGGGCAGGGATTCGAACATCCACTCGCGCCCGGCCACATAAGTCTGGTTGACCTGCGGGCTGACGGTGTTGACCCCCAGCGAATAGAACGGATGCCCTTCCGGTGTCACCAGGTACCAGCGACCGTCACGCTTTTCGGTACGGAAAAAACCGCTGGCCTTGAACGCCGGGCCTTTGCTCCAGCCGCCAAACTTGTCCAGCGAGGACTTTTCGCGCTCGGCCAGCCAGGTTTTCAGCTGTTGCTCTTCCTTGGCGGCGGCGGATTTCAGTTGTTCATCGCTGCTGACCTTTTCCGGCCATTTGCTGCGGGTCGACTGCCCGTAAGCGTCCACCAGATTGCCGTAGACCGCCTGAGTCACCGCTTCACCGTCCTGCACGCCGAATCGCTCGAGGAGCAAACTCTGGGCGGCTTTCGGCTGATCCATCCACAAGCTCACCGATACCACTTGGCTGCGATCCAGTTCACCGCTGCTGCTGGCCAGCAGAATTCGCTGACCATCGACGGTCATCGGCATCGGCGGCCCGGCCTTCATGCCCTGGCTCAGCGGCGAAGTCGCCACCAGCGGCACCAGCAGGGTTTGCGCGGGACCGGCCGGCAGATCAACGCGACTGGTCAGCGTCTGGCCGTTGTTGCTCTGGATTTGCACGTAGACCGTCACGGCCCAGTTCATTGCGCTTTGCAGACGCAGGCTCATCATGCCCGACTGCGACCAGTCCCAGGCGCCGGTCTGCGGGGTCAGGCGCAAGGTTGGCCGGGCTACCGGGTTGAACGTCACCCGGCGCAACACTTCACCTTCCGGGGTCTGCTCGGCGTTGGCTTGTGGCAGGTCAGTGTTTTCGGTGACGACTTTCACCACGTCGGCGGGGCGAACGAAGTTGAACAGGGTCTGCTGACCCGCAGGCGCCGCCAGCAACGGGGCGGCGAAAATCAAGGCGAATACGGCAGGCAACGAACGGCGAATCATAAGAACGGAGTTCTCCCTAACGACCAACTAAGGCCAATGGAAAAGCATGGCAGAGAGATAGACAGCGCGGCGGGCAAAACTGCCCACCGTTGTCTCAGGATATTTCACGACGGAAAGGAGGCAACGCATTGAGGATCGCCTTGCCGTAGCGCTGGGTGACCAGGCGTCGGTCGAGCAAGGTGATGGTGCCGCGGTCTTCTTCGGTTCGTAGCAGACGCCCGCAGGCCTGGACCAGCTTCAACGAGGCGTCGGGCACCGAGATTTCCATGAACGGATTGCCGCCACGGGCCTCGATCCACTCCGACAGCGCGGCTTCGACCGGGTCGTCCGGCACCGAGAACGGGATCTTGGCGATCACCACGTGCTCGCAGTAGGCCCCCGGCAAGTCCACCCCTTCGGCGAAACTGGCGAGGCCGAACAGCACGCTGGAATCGCCGCCATCGACCCGCGCCTTGTGCTTGTTCAGGGTTTCCTGTTTCGACAGGTTGCCTTGAATGAACACCTGCTTGCGCCAGTCACGGTCGAGACCGTCGAACACGTCCTGCATCTGTTTGCGCGACGAGAACAGCACCAGCGTGCCGCGCGAGCCTTCGACCAGATCCGGCAACTCGCGGATGATCGCCGCGGTGTGAGCAGCGGCGTCGCGAGGATCAGCCTTCAGATCCGGCACCCGCAGCACACCGGCGTCGGCGTGATGGAACGGGCTCGGCACCACGGCAGTAACAGCTTTCTTCGGCAGACCGGCGCGCATGCGGAACCGGTCAAAGGTGCCCAGGGCAGTCAGCGTTGCCGACGTCACCAGACAGCCGTAAGCCACGTTCCACAGGCTGCGACGCAAGGTTTCTGCGGCGAGAATCGGGCTGGCGTTGACCTCGATGTCGAACAGCGAACCGCTTTCCGCCAGCGTCAGCCAACGCGCCATCGGCGGGTTGTCTTCCGGGTCTTCGGCGGTGAACGCGGTCCACAATTCCCAGTTGCCCGACGCCCGGGACAACAGGCTGCCAAACAGCGGATACCATTCTTCGGCCTGATTGCTGGCGATGCCGATGTTCACTTCGCCGTCCATGCCTTCCTTGAGCAGGTCAGTCAGACGGGTGAACAGATCGTTGAGGCGCGCATAGCCCTTCTTCAGCTCAATGCCCATTTCGCGCATGTGCTCGGGAATCACCCCGCCGACGAAACGATGGCGGGGCCGCTCGCGACCTTCGACGTCTTCGCCGGGTTTGAAATCGGCGATCTGCTCACACGCGGTGAACATGAACTGCTGCTGGGTCTTGATCTCGCGCGCCAGCTCGGGCACCTGCTCGATCAGCTTGCCGAGATCCCCCGGCAACGGATGCTGGGCCAGCAGTTTGGTGAGGTTCTTCGCGGTGGTTTCCAGCCAGTCGGCGGTGGAACGCAGGCGCGTGTAGTGGGCGAAATGGCCGATGGCCTTGTCCGGCAGGTGATGGCCTTCGTCGAACACATAAATGGTGTCGCGCGGATCGGGCAGCACCGCGCCGCCGCCGAGTGCGAGGTCAGCCAGCACCATGTCGTGGTTGGTGACGATCACGTCGACCTTGCCCATGCCTTCGCGCGCTTTATAGAAAGCGCATTGGCCGAAATTGGGGCAGTGGCGATTGGTGCACTGGCTGTGATCGGTGGTCAGGCGCGCCCAGTCGGCGTCTTCCAGCGCGTTGGGCCAGCTGTCGCGGTCGCCGTCCCATTTATTGCCGGCGAGTTTCTCGATCATGCTGGTGAACAGCTTCTGGCTGGCCTCATCGACCTCGATCTTGAAGCCTTCTTCTTCGAACAGCTGCGCGGTGGCGGTTTGCGCGTGACCTTCCTGCAGCAGCATGTCGAGCTTGGACAGGCACATGTAGCGGCCACGGCCCTTGGCCAGCGCAAAGCTGAAGTTCAGCCCGCTGTTGCGCATCAGGTCGGGCAAGTCCTTGTAGACGATCTGCTCTTGCAGGGCCACGGTGGCGGTGGCGATCACCAGGCGTTTGCCGGCCAGCTTCGCCGTCGGGATCGCGGCCAGGCTGTAGGCCACGGTCTTGCCGGTACCGGTGCCGGCTTCCACCGCGACAATCGCGGGGTCGCCACTGCGCCGGCCTTCGTCGTCGGTGTCGATATCCCCGAGGACTTTGGCAACTTCGGCGATCATCAGGCGCTGGCCGTATCGCGGTTTGAGGCTCTTGGCTTCAAGAAAACGCGAATAGGCGCCCTGGATCGTGGTTTTGAGTTCAGTGCTGATCATTGAATGTCGGGCGTAAAAACGCTGGATAAATTTTCAGTAGTTCGGATCGGCCGCTATCATACCCCGCTAATCAGTCCCGCGCAGAACGGAGTACCCCCAATGACACCTTTTAGCCTCGTTTATCCACTGCATGTCCTGTCCGCCCTGGTCTGGGTCGGCGGCATGTTTTTCGCCTGGATGGTCCTGCGCCCGGCGGCGATGAAGGCGCTCGACGGCCCCGCCCGCCTGGCCTTGTGGGTAGAAGTGTTTCAAGGTTTTTTCCGCTGGGTCTGGGTCGCGGTGATCCTGCTGCCGATCAGCGGTGTCGGCATGCTGCATCTGCAGCAGATCGGTTTCGAGACCGCGCCGAAGTACGTGCAGGTGATGATCGGACTGTATGTGGTGATGACGGCGCTGTTTATTCGAATTCAGGGCTTGATGCTGCCGGAGTTGCGCAAAGCAGTAGAGGCGAAAGACTGGCCGGCGGGTGCAGTGATGCTGGGGCGGATTCGCCGGGTGGTGGGGATCAACTTGATAGTCGGATTGGTGCTGGTGGCGATTGCCGCGGCGCGGCCGATGTTCTGACCCACTGACGACCTGCACTATTTGTGGCGAGGGGATTTATCCCCGATGGGGCGCGAAGCGCCCCCGCTTTTTAATTCAAGTGCGGCGCCGCCCCATCGGGGCGGTGCGACGTTTCGCTGAATCCCCTCACCACAGTTGTGAATTGTGCGGTGCTTTAGAGGCGCTGCACGGTCACAGCCCCCGCCGCACCCGCAGGCCCGGGCTGTCCATCCGCCCCGGCCTTGCCGTTTTTGCCGCCATCGGCGCGGTACACCAGGCAGCCCTTGGACTTGCCGCCCTGGCCGGCCTTGCCACCGACACCCGCCGGGCCACCGGCGCCGCCCGCGACGTTGACCTTGATCAGTTCAGCCGGAAATTCGCGCGGCACTTCCAGGCGCACCAGCGCTCCCGGAGCACCGGGCTGGCCGTCGCTGCCATTGCTGCCATCAAAACCGTGTCCGGCTTCGCCCCAGGTGCAGCCCGGGTCTTCACCGTTGCCGCCATCGAGACCGACAAAACCCGGTGCGCCGGTGCCGCCGCGGGCGTCGACAAACAGTTTTGGCGCGTCCAGCGCCTTGAACTGCAAATTCAGATTGCGCCCGGCGCGGGCGGCTTTTTCATAAGTGCCCGGCGCCCCGCGTGCAGTGATCAGGCTGCCCTCGGACAACTGCGCACGGCTGACTTTCATGTCCAGCGCCTGTTCACTCGGGACAATCGCAATGCGCGCTTCGTGGCCCAGGCGCAATTCGCCGACAGTCAGCTCAGTCACGTTGGAAGGAATCAGCAAGGTGCCGTAATCCGCCACTTCCAGCCGTTCCAGCTGCAAGGTGCTGGCGGTGTTGGGCAAACGCATCAGGGAATTGGTTTCAACGCTGACCACCTGGGCACAAGCCAGAGGACTGATCAATGCAGCGAGCAAGCAAAGTTTACGCATGGGAAGAAGCCTCCGGAGCGGCCGGGGCCGGGATGGTTTGCAGATGGAATACACCGAACAGCAGGATGCGCAGACGGTCGCGCCACGGGTTGGGACGCCCCTTGAGGCGCGAGAACAGCAGTTCCAGAACATGCAGCGCCAGCAACAAGGCGCCGGCCACATTGACCAGCAGATGCAACGGATGCACAAACGGCATCAGCAGATTGACCACCACCACACACCAGAACAGCAGGGTCAGCAAACGCCCCAGCCCCCAGAAAACCTTCATACGCTCCCCCGTGTCGGAATTATTCTTTGGGCGCACAGTAACGGCTTGTGCAGGGGTTAGGCCAGAGGGGAAACGGAAAAAAAATCAGACAGGCGCCGGATGGCTGCCGGATCGACGCTGTTCGTCGCCCGGCAGCTCTAGTTCGCGGACTACAGACAAGTCCTAACGATTGATGTGCAGCTCCACGCGACGGTTTTTCGCCCGTCCCTCATCGGTCGCGTTGTCGGCCACCGGCTCGCTTTCGCCGCGGCCTTCGCTGGTCAGTTTGTCCGGGGCCAGGCCCTGGCTCAGCAGGTACGCCGCGACACTGCTCGCGCGACGCTCGGAAAGCGCCTGGTTATAGGCATCCGACCCTTTGCTGTCGGTATGACCGATGACCTTGATGCTCACCACATCGGCGTTGCGCAACTTGTCCATCAGCGTATCGAGCTGGGCTTTGGCGGCCGGGGTCAGGTCCGACTTGTCGAAATCGAACAACACATTGCCGGCATCGCTGAGGGTGATGACTTCGGTTTGCGGCGCAGGCTCTGGGGCTTTTGCAGTGACCGGGTATTGCGGCAACGGACAGCCGCGATGATCGACCGGGGTATTGGCCGGGGTATCAGGGCATCGGTCGCGACGGTCGAACACGCCATCGCCGTCTTCATCGCCATCCTGGGCATAGCAGATCAGCCCGCCGGTAAGAATCCCCAGCGCCGCGCCGCCACCGGCCCAGCCGCCACTTTCGATGGCACCGAGGCCGCCACCGACCAGCCCGCCTATCAGGCTGCAGATCGGCCACGTACGTTGATTGAGGGGGGCATCGCCATCGCTATGAGTGGCGCAACCGGTGAGCAGGCTGCCCAGCAGCAGCACCGGCAAGACGGACCTTGAGAAAACAGTCATTGTGAAAGCTCCTGTGTCACCGGCCCATACCGGTTACACAGGAGTAAAGACCCGCATCCGCGACTGCACAAGCCGCGGATGCGAGAGGGGCTAGCGGACGATTTTGATTTCGGTGCGACGGTTCTGTGCGCGGCCATCGGCGGTTTTGTTATCCGCCACTGGCTGGCTTTCACCCATGCCCGAGACCGAGACGAAGCTGGCACGCGGCACACCTTGCGAAATCAGGTATTCCACCACCGAGTGCGCACGGCGATCCGACAGTTTCTTGTTGTAGGCATCGCTGCCGACGCTGTCGGTGTGGCCGGTCACGGTCAGTTGCGCCGTGGACGACTCTTGTTTCAGGCGCGTGGCGACTTTGTCCAGAACCTGTTTATCGGCACCGGTCAGGGTGGCTTTGTCGAACTGGAAGTGCACATCGCGAATGACGATGGTTTCTTCCTTGACCACTACAGCCTCTTCAACAACAGGCGCAGGGGCTGGTGGAGGGCAGCCGTCAGCATCGACCTGCACGCCTTTAGGCGTGTGCGGGCACTTGTCGCGACTGTCCGGCACACCATCGCCGTCTTCGTCGCCATCACCGTGCACCCAGCAATAGGCTGCTGCCGTACCGCCGACCAGTAGTGCGCCGTAGCCGGCCCACGCCGAACTTTCCGTCGCACCAAGACCGGCACCGACCACACCACCGACCGCCGCACAGGTCGGCCAGTCGGTTTTCTGCAAACCTGCGCAACCAGTCAACACACTGGTTAGCAGAATCAAAGGTAATGCTGTCCGAACTATGCTCATCTGGTTTTCTCCTGAGGGATCGGCTTAGAACCGATTCACGGAGTAAAGACCGGAGTTTTAATCTCCGCCAGCAATAGGCCAGCGTCATTTGGGACCGTGTTCACAGGGATTTGGCACTTTTGCCATGCGTGACAAAACGGGGTCTAGGCCGGATCCGTCTGGCGCGCTAGTCTTGGCGATCTGATTGAGGAGCTTCGATGAACGTCGCCATATCTTCGCGCACGCCGCAACAGGCGCTGGCCGCTTTACTGGATCGCTATGCCCCGGCGCGTTTGCTGCTGATCGGTGCCAGCGAATTTCCGGCGCTGGCCGCGTTCAAGCAGGCGCACCCGGACTGCTGCGTCGCCCACGCCGAACCCGGTGCGTTGCCCGCTGAACTCGCGGCGCGGCGCTTTGACCTGGCGCTGGTGGTCGATTGCCTGGAGCATCTGCCCAAGCGCGACGGTCTGAACCTGCTGGGCGGCATCCGCAACCTCAACGCCAGCCGCATCGCCGTGCTGGCGGATCTGCCGGCCAGCGGCTGGCAGGAAACCGATTTCTACTCACTGGCGCTGCAAGCCAGCGAACGTTTTCAGCGTGACGAGCAGGTACTGACCCTGTTCACCTACGATCTGCTTGACTACAAACAAGTCCCCGACTGGCTCAACTCGCGGTTCTGGGCCAATCCGGAAAACTTCGGGAAATACTGGTGGTAATGCAATGAGTACAGCCATTTGCCCGTGCGGCAGCGGCAACCTGCTGGAGGCCTGCTGCGGTCACTATCACGAAGGCCACCCGGCGCCGTGCGCCGAAGCCCTGATGCGCTCGCGCTACAGCGCCTACGTATTGGGGCTGATCGATTATCTGGTGGCCACCACCCTGCCCGCCCAGCAGGCCGGTCTGGATCGCCAGGCGATCAGTGCCTGGAGCGCGCAGAGCACCTGGCTCGGCCTGGCGGTCGAAAGCTCGGAAGTGTTCGGCGGCCAGCCCGAACACGCCTTCGTCACCTTCACCGCGCGCTGGCATGACAGTCAGGGCGAACACAGCCACCGCGAGCGTTCCTCGTTCGTGCAGAACAGCGGTCGCTGGTACTTCATCGACCCGACCGTGCAGTTGAAGCTGGGGCGCAATGACAGTTGCCCGTGTGCCAGCGGGCAGAAGTTCAAGAAGTGCTGTGCGGGGTATTTCGGCGCGTAGGATCAAAAGATCGCAGCCTGCGGCAGCTCCTACAGGGAACGCAACTCCTGTAGGAGCTGCCGCAGGCTGCGATCTTTTAGCGTCTAGACTGCCAGCAAAGGGAGTTAACTCATGCTCGGACTATGGCGCACACTCAACATTCTTCCCCTGCTGCTGTTGCTGAACCTCGGCGGTTGCGCCTCATGGTTCGGCGACGACAGCATCGACCCCGCCGTGCACCTGGTGAAAGTCGAGGTGGTGCGGGCCAAGCTGCTCGAACAGAAATTCATCCTGCACTTTCGCATCGACAACCCCAACGACAGCGACCTGACCGTGCGCGGCATGGAATATCGCATTCATCTGGCCGATATGCTGCTGGCCGAAGGCGAGCATGAACACTGGATCACCGTGGGGCCGAAAAGCAGCGGGTTCTACCGGATACCGATCCGCACCAACCTGTGGCCTCGGGTAAAAGACGTGGTGAAAATGCTGAAAAGCCCCAACCAGCAGATTCCCTATCGGCTGCGGGGCGAGATGGAAACCGGTTTATTCATCGCCCACTACGTGCACCTGGAGCGCAATGGCGTGATAATCCCCGCCGATTTAATTCCGGAGCAACACCGATGACTCAGCAACCTCATGTCCATGGCCCTGACTGCAACCACGATCATGACCATCACCACGATCATGACCATGGCCATGTCCACGGCCCGAACTGCGGCCACGCCCACCAGGAACCGGTGCGCAACGCCCTGAAAGACGTTGGTCGCAACGATCCTTGCCCATGCGGCAACGGCAAGAAATTCAAGAAGTGCCACGGCGCTTGATGTTTCAGGTGAAGACCTTCTTCGCCTGAAAGATCGCCATCGCGAGCAGGCTCACTCCTACATTCGAGCGCATTCCTCCAGCTGGAATGCAATCACTGTGGGAGCTGGCTTGCCAGCGATGAGGCCGGCACCTCCAGCATTGATGCAGCCTGACACTCCGCTATCGCTGGCAAGCCAGCTCCCACAGGTTTCTCAGGCGACTGCCAGAACCTGCGCAGCACTGACCACCGTCGCATACTCCCCGTGCAAATTCCCCAGCGACATCCCGTGCACCTCTTGGGCTGAACGCGGTGTGCCGAAGTAATCGGCCTTGTCGAAGGTAAAACAGGCGTCCTCCGCCACCCAGGTGTCAAATCCCAGATTGCCCGCCGTGCGCGCCGTGGACTCCACCGAGTTGTTGGTCGCCACGCCAACGATGATCAATTGCTCGATCCCGGCCTCACGCAAGCGTGCCTTCAACCCTGTGGCACAAAACGCATCCGGTACCTGTTTCTGGATCAGCCATTCACCGTCCTGCGGCATGAATCGCTGCTGAAACTCCACCCCTGACTGCCCGGGCCAGAACACCGAATCCGCTTCACGCGACAGATGCTGCACATGAATCACTTGCCGTCCGCTACTGCGCCACGCCCTCAGTAAATCGAGCATGCGCTCTTCGGCCTGTGGATTGTTCCGCCTGCCCAGGCGCGGCTGCAGAATGCCTTGTTGCTGGTCGATGATGATCAGTGCAGCGCTGGCCTTGAGCTCCATGGCGTTTTTTTCTCATGCGGGGTCAGTGAGCTCCGCAGTTCAGCATCACCTCCACGTATCAGGCAAGTGCATAAGACCAACCCGCCAAGATCAAAAGATCGCAGCCTTCGGCAGCTCCTACAGGGTGTATTCAATCCAATGTAGGAGCTGCCGAAGGCTGCGATCTTTTCCATTCGACAGAAATACACAAATAACCCCCGCGCCCGCTTGCGCGGCCATCGCCTGCTCACTAACGTAGCGGCTTTATTGCGCCCCCAGCCTCTACACCCCCGCAGGAGCTTTGCCATGGCCTCGCCAGCCCTTACACATTTTCTTCCCCGGTTCGGCGTTGCCGCAGCAGTGGCCGGTGTCTTGAGCCTGTCCGGTTGCCAGACCTGGAACGCGCAGGACACCCTCCCGCCCACCTCCGGCGTGCAACCGCTCAAGGGCCTGGCGCAGAACGTTTCGGTGCGACGCAATGCCATGGGCATGCCGTTGATCGAAAGCAACAGCTTCCACGACGCACTGTTCACCCTCGGTTACGTGCATGCCAGCGACCGCATCAACCAGATGGTCACCCTGCGCCTGCTGGCTCAGGGGCGGCTGGCGGAAATGTCCGGCGCCGCGATGCTCGACGCCGACCGCTACATGCGCGCGGTCAACCTGAAGAAAAGCGCCGACGAGCTGTACAAGGCCTCGTCGCCACGTCTCAAGCGCTTCTTCGAAGTCTATGCGCGGGGCGTCAACGCCTACCTGTTCCGCTATGCCGACAAACTGCCGGGCGACCTCGCCTCCAGCGGCTACAAACCGGAATACTGGAAACCGGAAGATTCGGCGCTGATCTTTGCGCTGCTGAACTTCAGCCAGTCGGCCAACCTGCCGGAAGAGATTTCCTCACTGGTGCTGGCGCAGACCGTGACCAGCGACAAACTCGCCTGGCTGACCCCGTCCGCGCCGGACGAGAATTTGCCGCTGGCCGAGGCTGACAAGCTGCAAGGCCTCAAGCTCAACGGGCAGATCCCCGGCCTGACCGAGCTGAGCAACGCCAGCCAGCAACTGGCGGCGGTGAATCTGCTGGGCGCCAGCACCTCGAACAACTGGGCGATTGCCCCGCAACGCAGCCGCAGCGGCAAGAGCATTCTCGCCAGCGATGCCCATGGCCCACTGGCAGCGCCGTCGTTGTGGACCTTCGTGCAGATCCGCGCGCCGAAATATCAGGCTGCCGGGGTCACCGTCGCCGGTCTGCCGATGGTGCTCGGAGGGTTCAACGGCAAAGTGGCGTGGAGCGCCACCAGCGTGCTCGGCGACAACCAGGACCTGTTCCTGGAAAAAATCCGCCGTCAGGGCAACAGCCTGACCTACGAGGTCAACGGCAAATGGCAGCCGCTGGGCGTGCGCAACGAAACCTATTTCGTCAAAGGCCAGCGACCGATTCGCGAAGCGGTCTACGAAACCCGCCACGGCGCGCTGCTCAACAGTGCCCAGGCTGCGGCGCAAGGCAACGGTTTCGGCCTGGCCCTGCAGACCCCGAGCTTCACCGACGACAAATCGCTGGACGCATTTTTCGATCTGACCCGCGCGCAGAACGTTGAACGCGCGTCAGACGCCAGCCGCGAGATCCGTGCGATCGCCCTGAACATGGTGTTCGCCGACGCCAGCAATATCGGCTGGCAGGTCACCGGACGTTTCCCCAACCGTCGCGAAGGCGAAGGTTTGCTGCCATCGCCGGGCTGGGAAGGTCGCTACGACTGGGACGGTTACGCCGACCCGATGTTGCACCCGTATGATCAGGATCCGACTCAGGGCTGGCTCGGCACTGCCAACCAGCGCGTCATTCCTCACGGCTATGGCATGCAGTTGTCCAACTCCTGGGCGGCGCCAGAACGTGGCGAGCGTCTGGCGGAACTGGCTGGCAGCGGCAAACAGGACGGTCGCAGCGTGATCGCCATGCAGTACGACCAGACCACGACGTTTGCCGCCAAACTGAAGAAAATGTTCGAAGCGCCAGGCATGAAGCAGCCGCTGAAACAGGCGATCGACGCCCTGCCGGAAGCCGATCGCAGCAAGGCTCGCGAAGCGTTTACCCGGTTGATGGCGTTCGACGGCAAGCTCAGCCCGACCTCGCCGGATGCGGCGATCTATGAACTGTTCCTGCAGGAAAGCATGAAGCAGATCTTCCTCGACGAACTCGGCCCCGAGTCGAGCGCGGCGTGGAAAGCCTTTATTGCCAATGGCGACTTGTCCTACGCAGCGCAGGCCGATCACCTGCTCGGGCGCGAAGACAGCCCGTTCTGGGATGACTTGCGTACCCCGCAGAAAGAAGACAAGGCACAGATTCTGGCGCGCAGTCTGGCGGCGGCAATCAGTGCCGGCGACAGCCAGTTGGGTGGCGATCACAAGGCCTGGCAGTGGGGCAAACTGCACAGCTACACGTGGAAAAACGCCAATGGCCAGACCGTCCGCGGCCCAGTGGCGGCTGGCGGCGATCACACCACGCTCAACACCGCGGCGTTTGCCTGGGGCAAGGACTTCAACACCACCCGTGCGCCGTCGATGCGTTTCATCGTCGACTTCAGCCAGAGCGAGCCGCTGATGGGGCAGAACGGCACCGGCCAGTCCGGCAACCCGGCCAGCCCGAATTACCTCAACGGCATCGATGCCTGGCTCAAGGGCCAGTACATCGGCTTGCCGATGCAGCCGCAGAACTTTGACCGGGTGTATGGCAAGACGCGTTTGACCCTCACTCCGGGCAAATAACGCCAGAGCAAGATCAAAAGATCGCAGCCTTCGGCAGCTCCTACATGGGAATGGTGAACATCCTGTAGGAGCTGCCGAAGGCTGCGATCTTTTGCTTTTCGCCCCACATAAAAACCCGATAGAACTTCCAGACTCGCGCCCACCTCATAGCTAACAAGCCCTCCATTCTGGTAACGACATGGACCTTGTTATCGCCCGCCCCGAAGGTTTGTACTGCCCTGCCGGGGATTTCTACATTGATCCGTGGCGCCCGGTCGAGCGCTCGGTGATCACCCATGCCCACGGCGATCATGCCCGTGGCGGCAACCAGCACTACCTTGCCAGCAGCGCCAGCGAAGGGATTTTGCGTGCGCGTCTGGGTCAGGAAATCAACCTGCAGACCCTCGCCTACGGCCAGCGGTTGACCCACCACGGCGTGACCTTGAGTTTCCACCCTGCCGGGCACGTGCTCGGTTCGGCCCAAGTGCGTCTGGAATACGGCGGCGAAGTCTGGGTCGCGTCGGGGGATTACAAGATCGAACCCGACGGCACCTGCGCGCCGTTCGAACCGGTGCGCTGCCACACCTTCATCACCGAATCGACCTTCGGCCTGCCGATCTACCGCTGGCAACCACAGGCGCAGGTGTTCAGCGAGATCAACCAGTGGTGGCAGGCGAACATCGCGGCGGGCAAGGCCAGCGTGCTGTTCTGCTATTCGTTCGGCAAGGCCCAGCGGATTCTGCACGGCATCGACGCCAGCCTCGGACCGATCCTCAGTCACGGTGCGGTCGAACCGCTGAACCGGGTTTACCGCGAGGCCGGCGTGTATCTGCCGCCGACGATCTACGCCGGTGATGTGAAAAAGTCCGACCCGATCATGCGCCAGGCGCTGGTCATCGCACCGCCCTCGGCGGGCGGCAGCACCTGGATGCGCCGCTTCGGTGATTTCAGCGATGCGTTTGCCAGCGGCTGGATGCGTCTGCGCGGCACTCGGCGGCGGCGCGGTGTGGATCGCGGCTTTGTCTTGTCGGATCACGCCGACTGGCCCGGCCTGCTCTGGGCCATCGAACAGACCGGCGCCGAACGGGTGATGGTCACCCACGGTTCGATCGGCGTGCTGGTGCGGCATCTGCGTGAAAAGGGTCTGGATGCGCAGGGTTTCAACACCGAATACGGCGACGATGAAGAGGAAAACATCAGCGCCGAACCTGTGATCGCCGAGGTGCAAGCATGAAAGCCTTCGCCGAGTTGTATGCCGAACTCGACGCCACCACGTCCAGCAACGCCAAACTGGCCGCCATGCAAACCTACTTCGCCCAGGCTGCACCGCAGGATGCGGCGTGGGCGGTGTACTTTCTGTCCGGCGGGCGCCCACGCCAACTGGTGCCGGTGCGGATCCTGCGCGAACTGGCCGTCGAGGTCTCGGGGCTGGAGCCGTGGCTGTTCGAGGAAAGTTATCAAGCGGTCGGCGATCTGGCGGAAACCATTTCCCTCGTGCTGCCGGAAAACCCGCACAGCTCCGAGGCGGGCCTTGCCGAATGGATCGAAGACAAATTGCTGCCGCTGCGTGGTGAAACCCCTGAGTACCTGGGCCACCAGTTGCCTGCGCTGTGGGCGCAACTGGATCGGCCAAGCCTGATGCTGTGCATCAAATTGATCACCGGCAGCTTCCGCGTCGGCGTATCAAAACTGCTGGTCACCCGCGCACTGGCGTCGATGGCCGGCCTGGACAGCAAACGCGTGGCGCAGCGGCTGGTGGGTTACACCGACCTGTCGAACCGGCCGAATGCCGCGAGCTATTTGAAACTGATCGCCCCGGAATCCGCCGACGAACACGCGCAACGTGGCGGTCAGCCCTACCCGTTTTTCCTCGCCCATGCGTTGTCGCAACCAGTGGAGGAATTCGAAGCACTGCTGGGGCCGGCGAGCAACTGGCAGGTGGAGTGGAAGTGGGATGGCATCCGCGCGCAAGTGGTCAAGCGCGAGGGTCGGTTGTGGGTCTGGTCCCGGGGTGAGGAGCTGGTGACCGAACGCTTCCCCGAGTTCGATACCTTGATCCACTCGTTACCTGACGGCACGGTGATCGACGGCGAAATCGTGGTCTGGAAAAGCACCCACCCGAACACCGAAGACGCCTTCGATCCGCAATCGACAGAACCACCTGCGGTGCAACCGTTCGCCCTGCTGCAGCAACGGATCGGGCGCAAGACCCTCGACAGGAAAATCCTCGAAGAGGTGCCGGTGGTGGTGCTCGCCTACGACTTGCTGGAATGGCAGGGCGAGGACTGGCGTAACCGTCCGCAGGCCGAACGGCGGGCGCAACTGGAACAAGTGATCGCTCACGGTAACAACCCGGTGTTACTGCCTTCACCCGTTCTTACCGGCAACGACTGGTTCGATCTGGCCCGTCAGCGCGAGGCCTCACGGCGCCTCGGGGTTGAGGGCATGATGCTCAAGGCCCGCGATGCGCTGTATGGCGTGGGGCGCACCAAGGACATGGGCGTGTGGTGGAAATGGAAAGTCGATCCGTTCAGCGTCGATGCGGTGTTGATCTACGCCCAGCGCGGACATGGCCGTCGCGCCAGCCTCTACAGCGATTACACCTTCGCCGTATGGGACGGCCCGCCGGAGGCCAGCCAACGCGCGCTGGTGCCGTTCGCCAAGGCCTATTCGGGGCTGACCGATGAGGAAATGCGTCAGGTCGACAGCATCGTGCGCAAGACTACGGTGGAAAAATTCGGCCCGGTCAGCAGCGTCAAGCCGAGCCTGGTGTTCGAACTGGGTTTCGAAGGCATCGCCCTGTCGCGGCGGCACAAGAGCGGGATTGCCGTGCGCTTCCCGCGCATGCTGCGCTGGCGGCAGGACAAAACGGTGGATGAGGCCGATAGCCTGGCGACGTTGCAGGATTTGCTGGCCTGACCGGGTTTTCCGGGACAAACCTCCAATCGTCCTGAATGAACATCCTGCAGTGAGTGGATTTTCTGGTGAGGGAATCTTGTGGTGAGTGATCTTGTGGTGAGGGGATTTATCCCCGATGGGCCGCGAAGCGGCACCCCTCATTCTTTTAGTAGACCGCGTATACCGGATTTGCGACTGCTGCGCAGCCGATCGGGGATAAATCCCCTCCCCACAGGTACGCTCATCACAAATCAGCGCCTCAATAAGATTCCTCTCCACCACAAAAAAATGCCTGCATCGACCCAACTTGGTGCGCCTCATTCCCCACGCCCGTTTCCGTGCACCAATCCCTCTCACCGCCCTCCTTCCCCAACCTTTTAAACACTTGTTCGGGACTCTGGTTCGGAAATTGCTACTTTCTATAGGTCGTAAGCGTTGCAGTAACAATAATTCTGCGCCACAAGCGCTCATATTGGTTCTTAGGGATTGAATAATGAAAAAAGCATTGCTGACCCTTTCTGCACTGGCGTTGTGCATGGCCGCCGGCTCCGCGCTGGCCAAGGAATACAAAGAGCTGCGTTTTGGCGTTGATCCTTCCTACGCACCGTTCGAGTCGAAAGCGGCCGACGGCAGCCTGGTGGGCTTCGACATCGACCTGGGCAACGCGATCTGCGCCGAGCTGAAGGTCAAGTGCAAATGGGTTGAAAGCGATTTCGACGGCATGATTCCGGGCCTCAACGCCAACAAATTCGACGGTGTGATCTCGTCGATGACCGTGACCCCGGCCCGTGAAAAGGCGATCGATTTCTCCAGCGAGCTGTTTTCCGGCCCGACTTCCTACGTGTTCAAGAAGGGTTCCGGCCTGAGTGATGACGTCGCTTCGCTGAAGGGCAAATCGGTCGGTTACGAGCAAGGCACCATTCAGGAAGCCTACGCCAAGGCTGTGCTGGAGAAGGCCGGGGTGAAAATCCAGGCTTACGCCAACCAGGATCAGGTCTATGCCGACCTGAAAAACGGCCGCCTCGACGCCTCGATCCAGGACATGCTGCAAGCCGAACTGGGCTTTCTGAAGTCGCCGGATGGCGCCAACTACGAAGTCAGCAAGCCGGTGGACAGCGAATTGCTGCCAGCCAAAACCGCTGTCGGTATTAAGAAAGGTAACAAAGAGCTGAAGGCGCTTTTAGATAAAGGTATCAAAGCGTTACACGATGACGGCAAATACGCCGAGATTCAAAAGAAACACTTTGGCGATCTGAATCTGTACAGCGGCAAATAATGCCCCGGCGCCCATCCACGATGGGCGCCTTTTCCATCCGCTCAGGTTGCTGATTTATGTTCGAAAACCTCTTACAAAATCTGGGGCTCTCCGCCTTCAGCCTCAAGGGCTTCGGCCCGTTGCTGTTGGAAGGCACCTGGATGACCATCAAATTGTCGGCGTTGTCGCTGCTGGTGGCCGTGTTGCTCGGCCTCTTGGGCGCCAGTGCCAAACTGTCGAAATCCAAACTGCTGCGCCTGCCTGCCCAGCTCTACACCACGCTGATTCGCGGGGTGCCGGATCTGGTGCTGATGCTGTTGATCTTCTACAGCCTGCAAACCTGGCTGACTGCCCTGACCGACGTCATGGAATGGGACTACATCGAAATCGACTCTTTCACCGCCGGGGTGATCACCCTGGGCTTCATCTATGGCGCGTATTTCACCGAAACCTTCCGTGGAGCGATTCTCGCCGTGCCGCGCGGTCAGGTTGAAGCGGCCACCGCTTATGGCCTCAAACGTGGCCAGCGTTTTCGCTTCGTGGTGTTCCCGCAAATGATGCGCTTCGCCCTGCCGGGCATCGGCAACAACTGGATGGTGATGCTCAAGGCCACCGCACTGGTGTCGATCATCGGTCTGGCGGATCTGGTCAAAGCGGCGCAGGACGCCGGTAAAAGCACCTATCAACTGTTCTACTTCCTGGTACTCGCCGCCTTGATCTATCTGCTGATCACCAGTGCATCCAACGTCATCCTGCGCTGGCTCGAGCGTCGCTACGCCGCCGGTGCCCGGGAGGCCGTACGATGATCGAACTCCTGCAGGAATACTGGAAACCCTTCCTTTATACCGACGGCAACAACATCACCGGGCTGGCGATGACGATGTGGCTGCTCAGCGCCTCGATCTTCATCGGTTTTCTGGTGTCGATCCCGCTGTCGATTGCCCGGGTCTCGCCGCACTTTTATATCCGCTGGCCGGTGCAGTTCTACACCTACCTGTTCCGTGGCACGCCGCTCTACATCCAGTTGCTGATCTGCTACACCGGCATCTACAGCCTGGCCGCCGTGCGCGCGCAGCCGTTGCTCGACAGTTTCTTTCGCGATGCGATGAACTGCACGATCCTCGCGTTCGCCCTGAACACCTGCGCCTACACCACGGAGATTTTTGCCGGGGCGATCCGCAGCATGAACCACGGCGAAGTCGAAGCGGCCAAGGCCTACGGTCTGACCGGCTGGAAGCTGTACGCCTACGTGATCATGCCGTCGGCGCTGCGCCGTTCGCTGCCGTATTACAGCAACGAAGTGATCCTGATGCTGCACTCGACCACCGTGGCTTTCACCGCGACCATCCCCGACATCCTGAAAGTTGCACGGGACGCCAACTCGGCGACCTACCTGACCTTTCAGTCGTTCGGCATCGCCGCGCTGATCTACCTGACCATTACCTTCGCGCTGGTCGGCCTGTTCCGCCTCGCCGAACGCCGATGGCTGGCCTTCCTCGGGCCGACCCACTAGGAAAACCTGTAATGCGACACCAGATCCATGACCTGTTGGCCCCGGTGCCGGGGACCGCTCGACAGATCCACAGCTTCCACTTCGGCCCGGAGCAGGCCCAAGGCAAGATCTACATCCAGTCCTCGCTGCATGCCGACGAACTGCCCGGCATGCTCGTGGCCTGGCACCTCAAGCAGCGCCTGGCGGAGCTGGAAGCCGCCGGGCGCCTGCGCAGCCAGATTGTGCTGGTGCCGGTGGCCAATCCGGTCGGCCTCGAACAAGTGCTGATGGATGTGCCGCTGGGCCGCTACGAGATGGAGAGCGGGCAGAATTTCAATCGCTGGTTCGTCGACCTCAGCGAAGAAATCGGCAACGACGTCGAGGGCAAGTTGGGCGACGACCCGCAACGCAACCTTGAGCTGATCCGCGCCAGCCTGCGCAACGCCCTCGCCCGTCAGACACCCGCCACGCAACTGCAATCCCAGCGTCTGACCCTGCAACGGCTGGCGTGCGATGCCGACATGGTGCTGGACCTGCACTGCGATTTCGAATCCGTGGTTCATCTCTACACCACGCCCGAAGCGTGGCCGCAGGTCGAGCCGCTGGCGCGTTACATCGAAGCCCAGGCGAGTTTGCTGGCGACCGATTCCGGCGGCCAGTCGTTCGACGAATGCTTCACCCTGCTGTGGTGGCAACTGCAGGAGCGCTTCGGCGAACACTTCGAGATTCCGCTGGGCAGTTTTTCGGTGACCGTGGAATTGCGCGGCCAGGGTGACGTCAATCACCCGCTCGCCAGCCGTGACTGCCAGGCCTTGATCGATTACCTGATCC
>NZ_QAIK01000074.1 GCF_003061005.1 Pseudomonas sp. HMWF021
ATTACACGGGTTGTTCATTTATGACGCGAAAGGCGCCTGGATAGCGGACTCAAACGGCATCTTGCCGCCGAACGCAAACAACTCCGATCGCGAATATTTCATTTACCACCGCGATCATCCCGACCGTGGTCCCCATGTTGGGCTGTCTATTAAAAGTCGCTCCACGGGGGAATGGGTTCTGCCAGTCTCGCGCAGGATCAATAATCCTGATGGCAGCTTTGCCGGTGTCGCGTTGGCCACCATCTACCTCGATCACTTTCTCAAGCTCTACAACAGTATCGACATCGGCAATAACGGAGTCATCAACCTGATCTCTGCTGACGCCAGAATTATCGTCCGGCGCCCCTTTAATGAAGCGGTAATCGGCACCAGCGTCGCCGACGGGCCACTCTTCACCCAACTGCTGCCGAAGGGTTCTTCTGGAACGGCCACTGTTCGCTCGTATGTGGACGGCGTGGAACGTGTCGTAGGTTTTCGCAGGGTCAGTGACTATCCGCTCGTGGTTTTCTCTGCCATGAACAAAGAGGAGGTATTGGCGGGCTGGCGACAGGAAACAATGATGAGCGCCGTCATTGTTTGCCTGCTCATGACTGTGCTGGTTGGGATTGGCTATCGCTTTATTCAACTGATGCGGCGACAGAACTACGTTCAAACAGAATTATTGGCCGCTCAAGACAAGTTGCTCGATGCCAACCGAGCACTTGAGTTACTCGCCTTGGAGGACGCACTGACTGGACTGGCAAATCGACGCCAGTTCGATCTGTTCACGCGCTCTGAAATGGGGAGAGCAAAGCGCGGACTCACTCCTCTGGCTTTGCTCATGATTGATGTCGACCACTTCAAGCGATTTAACGACCGATATGGCCACTTGGTCGGTGACGATTGTCTGCGCAGAATCAGCGCGATCATCAAAGAAAACATCAGACGCCCCGGTGACCTGGCCGCCCGCTATGGTGGTGAAGAATTTGCGGTGGTGCTGCCGAGCACTGACTATGTGGGGGCCTTCATGATCGCTGAAAATATCCGCAAGTCTGTTCTGCTGGCCCAGATAGAGCATAAGGATAGCGGCGAGGGAATCGTGACCGTAAGCATTGGGGTCAGCGCCTT
>NZ_QAIK01000075.1 GCF_003061005.1 Pseudomonas sp. HMWF021
CTAGCTGCTACCATGATCAATGAGCGTGCAGGAGTCGCGGGAGTATCATTTGATGATCTTCTTCAAGCAGACGTCCTTTTGTTTATCAGAGCGATAATTAATAGAGATGCTCTTGATGAAGATGTTGTATATCCTTGGTTTCCTGATACGGCCGTGTATGTTGGATATCATCCGACAACTTTTGAGTTGTTCGCTAGAGCAAGCTCTGTCAGATATTTTGATAGAGTGAAAATGCTCATTTGTGCGGATAAATCTAAAATTGATACTTTATCGATTGATGCGGGAAATAGATTTCCAAAGTTCGGTTGGCAAACTTTGCCAGTTCGAATTTTGCTAGGTGTGGATAAGTTGGCAACTCGGCCGTAATTGAAGGTGCGCTAGCTTTCTGGTCCCTTTGCGGGACCAGGTTAGTTGCTTTTATAATCCAAATTTCGTCCATTTTGATAATGTAGCTCCGTCTCATAATTTCCCATCGCATACCCCTAACCGGTGTTGATGGAACGCTACAGGTGAGTAGCGTTCCCCGACTCCATCGTTGGCTGATTTCGTCTAAGACCCTCAAGATTTTTTCTGCGGCTTGCGGTTGAGACTGGGCAAACAAATCGTCAGTGAATTCGCCATGTTGACGCAGTTCCATCCATAGAACCTCGGCTTTGCTTTACTTAAAGCCAGGCTGAAATAGGCGATTGACCAATCCGGCCACGACTTTTGCCAACAGCCATATTGGTCGGGTAGAGACACCAGCTATTTAACTTCTGTGATTGCATTAGTAATGCAACGTTTGTCCATGTTTGAAATCGACTTGTTCTTTTCCTCTAGCTTGATTCGGATGTCATCCCATTCAAGTGAGATTGACAACGGCTTAGCTCCTGCGTCAATAGCGGCTACAGAATAAGCTGCTAAACCAAACGCATCTCCATCATTAATCTCTGCGTATTGTTCGGTGAATTGCTGAATGAGATGCCGTGAGTTGTTGACTGACTCACTGATAAGTTTTCTGATTTCAACTTGAAGTTCGCTTATACATCCCATGTATTTCCGCGAAATTTTCTTGAGGTCAATTTTTTCTCCAAACTCATTTAGGATGCCTTTCTTGAAGGATGAGTTCTCTCGAAGTCTTTCATTGAGCGAAAATATATCAAGGTTGAGTGTGAGCGTATCGCCTTTTTTGTCGTCCTTCATTGACCATTTGCTGGGGGTGCTCACGTGATGCACAGCATCTGCGCAGTGCATGATGTGCCCTCGCAGCGCTTCCGC
>NZ_QAIK01000076.1 GCF_003061005.1 Pseudomonas sp. HMWF021
GGTATCGTTGAACGCCGAACCGATGACTTTATCGATGTTGGTCAGGGTGTCGCCCTGTGCATCACCGCCAGTCGCCACTGAAGAGGTGCCCGGACGAATTTCGACGTTGACCGCTTCGGCAGACGCCGAGTAATCCACGGTGTCCCAGCCGGTGCCGGCCCCACCGTCAAACGCAATCGCGCGGCTGTCGGCGAAAAACGTATCGTTGAATTTCGAGCCGGTGATCCCTTCGATGCTGTTGTAGACGTCACCCGCACCAATCCCCGAGTTGATCCCGGTTTTCAGGTTGATGCTCACACCCACGGCGCTGTCGTCATAGGACACGATGTCCATGCCCGCGCCACCGAAGAACTGATCGGCACCGCCACCGCCCTGCAGCGTGTCGTTACCCGCGCCACCGGTGATGATGTTGTCGATGTCATTGCCTTTACCGCTGAAAGCACCCGTACCGGTAAAGGTCATGCGCTCGATGTTCGCCGCCAGGGTGTGTTCCTTGTAGGTGACCCGCACCTCATCGTTACCGCCACCGACCTGCTCGATGGCCGTCACGCCGCCACCATTGACGTAGTAGATGTCGTCACCGGCGCCACCTTCGAAGGTCGCGTAGCTGATAGCCGCCGCAGTGAAGGTATCGTTGAACGCCGAACCGATGACTTTATCGATGTTGGTCAGGGTGTCGCCCTGTGCATCACCGCCAGTCGCCACTGAAGAGGTGCCCGGACGAATTTCGACGTTGACCGCTTCGGCAGACGCCGAGTAATCCACGGTGTCCCAGCCGACGCTGGCCCCACCGTCGATCTTGTCCGCACCGGCACTGCCTTTGATCAGGTCGTTGCCATCCAGACCATTGATCTGGTCATCGTCACTGGTACCGTTCAGCGTATCCGCGCCGTTTGTCCCGTTAATTACCGCCATTACTTCTTCCTTGCCTTGTTAAGAACCAGTACCGGCTCGCCAGGCGCTCAGACTTCACCGCCGCGACCGCTTAAACTCTTGCGAATGTGTTGATATCGACAGGAAATGAGGATGTCTTGAGCCTGCAGACAAAATTTGTATCGAGTTTGATGCAAAGACGAATTTCAGAAAAAAAACAGGCGACTCGAAAGTCGCCTGTTTTGTTGGTGCGGGATCGCGTGAAGCTGTCAGTCCGCCAGCCAGCCATTTTCCCAGTAGCGCAGGTTATCGCCGCGCAGTACGTAATCGCGCAGCACCACCTCACGTAACTCGTCACCCATGCGGTAGCTGGCATCAGGATCAGCCAGGTGCATGCGGATCGCCTGCAGCCACTCATCGGTCGTGTTGGTCTTGATTCGCGTACACGGCAGGTAGCCGCGATAGGCCTCGGTGTCGGTGCAGATCACCGGGTAGCCGCAGGCGCCGTACTCCAGCAACCGCAGATTGCTCTTGCAGTCGTTGAAGATATGGAATTCCAGCGGCGCGAGGGCCAGATCCAGATTGAGGCTCGCCAGTTTCGCCGGATACACGTCCAGCCCGATGACACCGTGGAATTCGTGCATATACGGACGCAGATCATCCGGACACATGCCGAAAAACACCCAGTCGACTTCATTGGCCAGTTCACGAACCACATCGGCGATCACGGCGAGGTCGCCGTGGTGACTGGTGCCGCCACCCCAGCCTACCCGCGGCTTTTTCGAGGTCCGGCGCTGGGCGCGCAAGTCGCACCACATGTGCCTGGACAGCATGTTCGGGACGACCCGGATGTCGTTGTGCATGCTCGACAGCGCATTGCCCAGCGGCGCAGTGGACACCACAACCCGGTCGCACATGGCGATCGCCCGGCGCACCAGCTTTTCCATTTCGTCCTTGTTCGGCATATTGCGGATGTGGGCGTTGCGGTGAGGCACATCGATGACGTAGTCATCGAGTTCATAAATCCGCCGCGCACTGGAGTACTTTTGCAGGCCCGGGATTTCGTTGATCGGTGCTTCGGCGTAACGCCCCTGCAAGATGATCACGTCCGGAGACTGGCGCTCGACTTCAATGATGGTCGGCAGGTTGTAGTGAATGCGTCCCAGCGCGCGTCCCGCAGCTTCCAGTTCGATCAAAGGCTGCGTCACGCGGTAGTGACCGATGGCGGAGGCATTGACCGGCAGTGCAAGAATCTTCGGCAATTGCGGCTGGGAAAACGGGCTCCAGCCGGTACGCAGGCCCGGATCGAGACTGAAGCTCGAGCCGCCCAGCCCGTTCAGCGACAGGTTTTTGTTGTAGGCCGGATCCCGCGCAACAATCGGCAGCCAGCGCTTGTAGAACGTTTCCTGTTCCAGGCTGATCTGCGCCTCTTCCCCCTCCTTCGGCGGGCTGGCCGGCTGCTCGCCCAATGCCAGTTGGGCATAAGGCGTCCAGACCACCAGATAACCTTGCTGCCCGATACGCAGGCACAGGTCCACTTCATTCAGCGATTGCGCCAGTTCCTGCTCGTCGAGACCACCGACCGCCTCGAAAACCGCTTTGCGCACCAACAGGCAATCACTGCCGACTGCGCTCAGATCATGAGCCACCAACAGGCGATACATGTAACCCGTGGCCTGCAGCGACTCACCAAAAAACGGCACACCGGCCGGCCCTTGCAAGCCCAGGATCAGTCCGCAATGCACTATCCGGCCATCGGGGTTGAACAGTTTGGCGCCCACCACTGCCACTTCCGGACGCTGTGCATGATTGAGCATTTCCGTCAGCCAGTCGCTGTGGGTGATCACGGCATACGGGTTGAGCAGCAGGACATACTCGCCACTGGCCTGACCTACCGCAGCATTGCGCACCGCAGCCAGGTTGTCCTGCTGCGGACAGTTCAATACGCGAATCCGCTCGCTGCCCAATTGCGCCATGCCATCGAACCAGGCCTGCGCCTCGGCGCTTTCGCTGCCGTTGTCCACCAACAGCAGCTCGTACTCGGCGTTGGCGGTTTTCTCCAGCAGGCTCTCGACGCAGCGTTGCACCGCCGCCGTCTGATCCTTGCTGACGATGACAATCGTCACCCGTGGCTGGCGGGCGTGGTGATAGTCGATCCGATTGAGCAGCGTCGATGCGCCCCGGCGGATGTCATGCGCGATACCCAGACGATCCAGGTGTGCGCTGACCAACTGCGCATTGCTCTCGGCCATTTGCGGCCCGGACAGCCAAGTGGCCAGATCAAACGCCGCCTCTAGCAGCACCTCGGCGATGTGCCCGATTACCTGCGTGCCGTCATCCTCGACCATACGCAACAGCACATCGTGAGGCGCCAGTTCGCCAAACGACGCGTCGAAACCTCCAAGGGCCAGGAAGCGCTCGCGCTCGAACGCCAGTGCCCTGCCAACGTAGGGATAGCTGCGCATCAGATCAAGGTTGAAATCCGGCTTGAAAACCGGCTCGGTCGACTCGCCCAGGGACAAGCCCCCTTCATCGCTGTACAGGCACGTCAAGGTGCGCGACATCGCAATGCGCTCGGCCATCACCAGCAGCGCTGGCACCACCAGCCGATCGCCGGCCCGCAGCAGGTAGAACCAGTCGGCACCCTCCAGTTGCGGGAGCAGATCGTTGATTTGCTGCTGCCAGTTTTCCTGCAGCGGCATGCGCACCACGCGCTCGTCCAGCTGTGCCTTGGTGCAGGACGCTGACAATACGATGGTCAGCTCAGGCAAATACTCCTGGGCAGAGAGCGATTGCAAGGTCAGGTCGAGCGCCGAGCGGCTGCCCTGCTCGTCAATGATCAGCGGTACGATTTTCGGCGTGCGCGGCCACGCTGCCAGCGTATCCGGCAGCAACTCGCGCTGCCCCTCGGTCAGGCTGCGGCATTGGAGCCACTGCGCATAAAGCTCGGCGAAACTGACACTGGAGATGCCCACGTGCCAGTCCTGGGTGGTCTGCTTGGTGCCCAGTGTCCGGCTCAGCGGCAGCTCTTCCCAGACGCGCGGCAACTCAGCAGCCTTGGTCATCGGAACGTGACGCACCCAGCCCGGAGCCGGTGCCGATTCGCCACTGCGCGCCTTGAGCATTTGCGTGAGCCATTGTCGCTCAACCTCGATCGCATCACGCATGGCCTGCTGACCGCTCAAGCGCTCCGGGTACAGGCGCTCGACACTCATGACATGGTTCGACACCACCACGTTGCCACGGCGCAGCAGGCAGACATACAGGGCGAAGTCCAGACTGGCGACAAAGCAATGCCCGGGCTGGGTCAGCGCAGGCAGCAGCTCCAGTACGTCGCTGCGGCGAAACAGGGCATTGCTGAAACCGCCCAGGATGTTGACCGGGAAGTTTTCGAAAATCGCCAGCAGATCTTCACCCTTGAACAGTCCGCAGGTCGGAGACAGCGGAGTATTTTGCAGGCGTGATGGCAGCGGCCGGTCGTCTGCATCCCAGAACAGGCGTTGGGCCAGGACCAGATTGACATCCTGCTGATCGATGAGCGTTTGTGCCTGGCGCTCAACGCAGATGCCGAACAACTGGTCGTCATCGCACAGGAATTTGATGAACTCACCCTGAGCCTGCTCGAGACAGGCGTGCAGGTTGCCGACCAGCCCCAGCGTGCGGGGGTTGCGTACATAGCGCACCGCCACGCCGCTGCTCTCGCTCACCGAGGCGACAATGGTTTCGATTTCGTCACCACGACTGTCATCGCAAACAATGATTTCGAGATTGCCATAGCCCTGGCTCACGGCACTGAGCAATGCCCGTTCGAAAAAACGCGGGTTGAAGGCGGGAATGACGAGGCTGACAAGCGGAAGTGAATTCACGGCGGGCTCACAGGCGGTGCGAGCCCGCTCGGAACAGCGAGCCCTTGATACCGCTAAAAAACATGACTGAGGGACAGGGCAAACGGGCGCTCACGCGCCCGTCGAGGGTCAGATCTTGTTGAACAGACCCAACTGACTGATCTTGCTGAAGGCCAATTGCGAGGCTTGCAGCATGGTCTGCTGCAGAGTCAGGCGGGTCATCACCTCGGCCGGATCCGAATCACGGATCGAACCCTGGGTGGCGGTATTGGCCTGGATCAGGCTCTGGTTGGTCGTGTCCTGCTCATCCAGTGACTGCCCGCGCGCACCGATCGAAGTCACAGCAGCACCAATCTGGTTGGACGCACTGTCGATGTTGCCCAGAGCCGACTCCATGGCGCCCTGGAATTGCTGCTTGACCGCCGGATCACCATCGACCGGCAGGTTCAGCGCCGTAACCATCTGGCCCAGGGTGTCGAGCACGTTCTGGGTCTGGTGGTTGTTGGACTGGATCGAGAACTGATCGCCCGCACCTGGCGTACCGCCAATGGCGAAAGTCACACCGGCGGCCGTGGCATTGCCGCCAACCATGGTGCCCGACGATACCGGCTTGCTGTCGGCGGTAACAGGTGCCGCATACAGATCGAAGTCGGTGGCGCTGGTGAACTTCAGCACTGCACCGCCGCCCGACGGGAAGGCCGCGCTATAGGCTGCCTGGTCGGTCACGCCGGAGCCGGTTATGACTGCAGTCGACGGGTTACCCGGGCTGCGTGCCGTGGTGAATGAGTCAGGCGTGGCTGCCAGCTGGAAGGTGTGACCGGCGATAACGGCGTCCGGGTTGGTGTCGCCGGCCTTGAGGTTGATGTTCAGCTTCATGTCGACGCCACGGAAGCTGACGGTCTGGTTGGCACCGTTGCTGTTGCTGATCAGGCCGTTCTGGCTGGCCTCGGACGTTACGTCATTGCCCAGGGCATCAGTGATCTTCAACTGGGTGCTGCTGACAAAGCTGACAGTGTACGGCTGACCGCCAGCGAACTTGGCGTTGTACGTCGCAGCTGTTCCGACCGTACCGTTGGTCAACACCACGCGACCGTCATCCACCGCCGGAGCGGTCATGGTGGTCTGGGTGCGGCTGGTATTGATGGTCTGCTGGAAAGCGTCCCAACCGGTGGTGTTGGTCGCGACCGACAAGCCGTCGCCAATGCCCAGGTTGATCTGGGTCTGATCGCCGTTGTAGGTGTAGGTGCCGTCGACGTTTTGCGAGTACGGCGCGGTATCGGTCTTGGAACCGGAGAACAGATAGTTGCCGTTGGCGTCCTTGGAGTTCATCAGGCCCAGCACTTGTTGCTGGATCTGGCTCAGCTCCGCGGCGTACGCCTTGCGGTTATCGTCGGTGGCGATACCGTTGTTGGCCGCCAGGCCGATTTCCTTGGCGCGCTGCAAAGCTGTAGTGATGGAGTTCAGAGTGGACTCCTGCACGGTCAGCGCGCTCTTGGTGGTGTCGATGTTGCCCTGATACTGGTCGAGCATGGCGCTCTGCTGACCCAGTTTGAGCAGGCGACCGGCGCCGATCGGATCGTCGGCAGCGGTGTTGATGCGTTGCAGGCTGCTCGCTTCGTTGGCGGTCGCGACAGTCTTGCTGTAGTTGCGCTGATATTGAGCAGCTTGCGTCGCGTAATACTGGGCGGTGGAAATGCGCATGAATTACGGCTCCTTAAAGACTGTTGATCAGCGTGGCGAAGGTTTCCTGCGCAGCTTTGATGATCTGCGAAGAGGCTGTGTAGTACTGCTGATATTTGACCAGGTTGCCGGTTTCCTCATCGAGGTTGACCTGAGACAACGAATCCCGCGCGCCCTTGGCCTGATCGAGGATCGCCGAAGTGGCGTCGTTGTCAGACTTGCTCTGGGCTGCCTTGGTGCCGACATTGGTCACCAGCTTGTTATAGGCGTCGGTCAGACTGATGCCCTTGCTCCCGGTGCCAGTGTCCACGGTCTGCTTGGTCTGCAGGCCGACCAGCGCTTGCGCGTTACGGTTGTCCGAGGAGGCTGCGCCGGTCAGGTTGATCGTGAAAGTCTCGCCGGACTTCGGTGTAGCGCCCACGGTCGTCTGCACCGTGAAGGTCTTTTGCACGTTCGGCGTGACGCTGGTGTCCATCACCGGCGCACCGGTGGAATCGACCATGCCGATCTTCAGGTTCAGGGTATTGGCCTGCCCCGGCACGATGGTGCCGGAGCCGATGGTGTTGCCCTTGGCGTCGACCATGTTGTACGACTGGCTGCCGCTGGCGACTGCACCGAACACCAGTTTGACCGGTGTCGAGTATTTGAGCGCGTTCTGCAGCTCGGCCTGGGACGCCGGGTTGTAGATATCGACCGTATCGGTCAGCGTCGGCTGGGTGTAAGTGCCGGAATTATTGGCACTGGCCACGCCAGTCAACGGGCCGGCGGCCGCGATTTTCTTCGGGTCGGTCAGCACGGTCTGAATGGAGCTGGCCGCGTTACGGGTCGGGGTCACCTTGAAGGTGTCACCGGCGCTCAGCGCGCCGCCGTTGAGCGCCAGAGTGAAGCCATCGATCACCGGCGGTGGCGTGGTCGTGGTGCTGAACGAGCCCATGTCGGTGCCATCGGAACGCTTGACCGAATAGTTGGTGGCGCTGGTGAAGGTGACCTGATAATCGTTGGTGGTCAGCTTGCCGGTGTCCTTGATGGTGACATCGAGGTTGCCCGAGCCCGCGCTATTGCCAGACTGCGCAATGCTGCGCTGACTCATCAGCGCGGCACTGTTGATGTTGTTGAAGATCGCCGCGCCGAAATCACCGTTCTTGTCGATGCCCTGGGCTTGCTGGCTGTTGACCTGGTCGGCCACTACCAGCGCGACACGGCCCAGCTCATTGAGCGATGGATCGAGCACTTCCTTGCGATAGGTCAGCAGGCCACCGATTTCGCCGCCGCTCATGGCCGACGTGATGTCGATGACGCTTGAGCCACGGTCCATCTGAATGGCCATGCGCGTAGGGTCGTCCTTGCTCGGGACGGTGCTCAGGGTGTTGGTGGTGTTGCCGATCACCAGCGGTTGGCCGGTGCCGATATACACGTCGAAACTGGTGCCACGTTCAACGACCTGTGCACCGGTCAGCTCGGAGAGCTGGCGAACCGCTTCGTTACGGGTGTCGAGCAGGTCGTTCGGCTGGCCGCCGCTGGTGGAAATCTCACCGATCTTCTGGTTGAGAGTGGCAATGGAAGTAGCCAGCTTGTTCACTTGCGACGCCATGTCCGCAAGGTTGCCGTTGATTGTGGTGTTCTGGTCGTTCAGCTGTTTGGCCAGCGCATTGAAACGGCTGGTCAGGGCCTGCGCACCGGTCAGCACCGACTGACGGGAAGTGTCGTCGGTCGCCGAAGTCGCCACGCCCTGCATCGAGGTAAAGAACTTTTGCAGCACGCCGGTAAGGCCGGTGTTGGTGTCGGACAGCGATCCGTCCAGTGCCGTTGCCTGGGCGCCGTACGCAGCCGCTTCGCTGTTGAGCGAGGTGGCGGTGTGCAGTTGGTTCTCAAGGTACGAGTTGTACACGCGGCGCACGTCGGCCAGGGTGGTGCCCGTACCGATGAAGACATTGCCGATCTGCTGCGAGGCTTTGGTGCCCTGCACGGTTTGCTGGCGTGAATAACCGGCGGTGTCGACGTTGGCAATGTTGTTACCTGTCGTCGCCAGAGAGGAAGAACTCGCGGCCAACCCCGACATCCCGATATTGAGCAAACTCATGATTCAAACCTTACCGTATGTTTTATAGAGGCGTCGTTGAAACGCCGGCCGCAGCGTAGTTTTCGAAACTGTTCATCTGCTTGGCTATCTGCGAAATCTTGGTCGCGTAGTTCGGGTCGGTTGCGTAACCGGCCTTTTGCAACTCGCGCACAAACTGTTCTGGGTTATCGGCCGATTTCACGACATCTTGATAGCGATTGTTGGTCTGCAGCAAAGTCACCAGATCGTGGAAGCTGTCCTTGTACGAGGCATAGGAACGGAACTGCGCCGTCTCCTTGACCATCTGCCCGTTACGGAACTCGCTGGTGATCGCCCGGGCCGAATCACCGGTCCAGTTGCTGCTGGCCTTGATGCCGAACAGGTTGTGGCTGCTGCTGCCATCCTGGGCGCGCATGACCGATTTGCCCCAGCCGGTTTCCAGCGCGGCTTGCGCCACCAGATAA
>NZ_QAIK01000077.1 GCF_003061005.1 Pseudomonas sp. HMWF021
GTTTCCAGACGCATCAGCTGGCCGTGTTGCTGGCAATACAGCCCCAGCACCGGGCGGTGTTCGAAATCCTGCAGGGCCAGCGGGCGCAGTTCGACGTTCTTTTCGTCGTGCAGCAGGCGTTCGGCCGCTTCGCGTTGTGCGGCGGGGATAAACGCCACCGACGTCTGCGGCGCCAGACGCACACGGCGCGGCCCGGCGTCGGTCGCCAGCCAGAACTCGACTTCGGTGCCGGCCGGGGTATCGCGCCAATGCCGGGTCAGGACGAAGCCCTGCTGTAAATCCACCACTGCAACCTCAGAAATCCGATCAGAGGGGCATTCTACGCTGCCCTTCAAGGGATAATCCCATTCCTGTAGGGAGGGGATTTAGCGAAACGTCGCACCGCCCCGATGGCCTGCGTAGCGGGCCCAAAGCCATCCAGTGATATATGTCAGAAAAATCCGGCTTCATGAGTTTGGGGCTACTTCGCAGCCCGTCGGGGATAAATCCCCTCACCACAAGGTTTCCCTTCGCGCAGGCTCAGGGGTAGGTATTTTCGGCAAATGACGTTTTTTGCGTGCTATCTGCCGCTTTGCCACCTTGCCCTGCGCGCCAGCGTCTACGATGCTTGAAGAACAACGACAACACCTGAGTAACCGCCATGAAGACCGTCGCCCAACTGCTCAAGCTCAAAGATCAGAAAAATCAGGAAGTGCACCAGATCAAGCCCGATCACATGGTGCTCGAAGCGCTGATGAAGATGGCCGAGAAAAACGTCGGGGCCTTGCTGGTGGTGGATAACGACGAAGTGCTGGGCATCATCAGCGAACGCGATTACGCGCGCAAACTGGTGCTGCACGGGCGCTCGTCGGTAGGCACGCCGGTGCGCGACATCATGGTTTCACCGGTGATCACCGTGGACACCCACCAGACCGTCGACACCTGCCTGGGCATCATGTCCGACAAACGCCTGCGTCACCTGCCGGTGGTGGAGAACGGCAAACTGATCGGCCTGCTGTCGATTGGCGACCTGGTGAAAGAGGCGATTGCCGAGCAGGCGGAGCTGATCAAGCAGCTGGAGCAGTACATTCGCGGGGAATAACAGCACAGCAAAAGATCGCAGCCTTCGGCAGCTCCTACAGAGAACAGTGTAGGAGCTGGCCGAAGGCTGCGATCTTTTGATCTTTACACTATTAAACCGGCCAGTGCCGGGCAAACACCGGGGCCAGCACCGGGTGCCGGTCAATGCGCTGCAACCACGCATAGAACCCCGGACGGCTCTGGCGCAGGTGTTCGCGGCTGCCCGACCAGCGCGTCACCACGGCTGCCAGCACGTCCAGTGCACCGGGTGTTTCGTCGTCCAGATACAGCTCGGCGGAAAACTGGTCGGCAAACACTTCCCAGCTCCAGTGCAAACGCTCCCGCGCGCCGGCCATCAGGTTCTGCCGTGAGGCTTCGTCGGGCATCACCAGCCAGCGCTCGGGGTAATCGATGACCCCGATGGCCGCGTAGCAATTGCTGACGATGTAGACCATGCCGCGAATCGCCTGATCGCGATCAGCGGCCTTGTCCGGCAACAGGCCGGATTCGGGAAAGCTCAGGCCCAGGTGAATCAGAATCGCCACACTCTCGGTGATCGCACTGCCGTCGGGCAATTGCAGGGTCGGCACCTGTTTCAACGGATTAAGACGCGACAGTGCCTCGGCGGCTTCGGCCGAAGCTTCGATATCGATGAAGCGATAGGCGATCTGGCACAACTCCAGCGCCGCTTCGATGGCCGCTGCGCCCGAGTTTCTGTGCCCGTAAAGTTGATACATGACGCCCCCCTTTCTGTTGTTTGCGCGGTTTTCAGGGTCAACTGTAGCTGCTTCGCCGCCAACGGCAGGGTCACCCCTTGGCCATGCAGCGTTTGTAGCGCTCATCCACCCGCTTGGCGAACCACGCAGTGGTCAGTTTGCGAGTGATTTTCGGGCTCTGCAGCACGATCCCCGGCAACACGGCGCGCGGCAAGGTCTTGCCTTCAGCCTTCTCGGCCAGTTCGAACACGCGCTGGTAGAGTTTGGTCTCTTCGAATTCCAGAGTCTTGCCCTTCTCCAGTTGATCGCGAATGGTCGGGTTGCGCATGCCCAGCGATTTGCCGAGGGTGCGCACCGCCAGTTCGGTCGTGCCGGGCATGATCGAGTCATAGCGGATCAGGTCGCCATCCAGCGCCAGCGGGATGCCCGAGGCACGGCTGACAGCGTTCTGGAACGCGGCATTGCGGCTGGCGTACCAGCCGGCGTTGAAATCAGCGAAGCGGTACAACGGCTCGCGGTAGCTCACCGGGTAGCCGAGCAAATGCGCGATGCCGAAGTACATGCCGCCACGCCGAGTGAACACTTCGTGGCGGATCGTGCCGCTGACGGGGTACGGATAAGCCTTGGCGTGCTGCTCGGCGAATTCGATGCTGACCTGCATCGGCCCGGCGGTGTGCACCGGGTTGAAGCCGCCGAACAGGGTGCGGCCCATGGGCACCATGCCGATGAAGTCATCGAAGATCGCGCTCAAGTCTTTTTCGCTGCGCGCTGCGTTGAGGCGTTCGCTGTAGGTCTTGCCAGTCGGCGAGCGTACGGCCAGCGCGGCGCTGACCAGCATCCCGGGGATGTGTGCCTTGGTGGCGCGGCGGTCGATTTCGTCGCGGGCGATCTTGCCCATGCCCGGCACGGTCGGGTCGACCTGATAGGTTGATTCCTGCTCGGCCACGGCCAGCACCGAACACAGGTTTTGCGTGGTCGGGCTGATGCCCTGCGCGGCGAATGCGGCGTAGATGTCGGTGGCCCAGCCTTGGCGGTCGGGCACTTTTGCCGGCATCAGCCGCACGATTTCGGCCTTTACTTCGGCGGGCGCACGTGGCGCCGGCTCCTGACTGCGCTGGCCGGCGCAACCGGCGAGCACCAGCAGTGCTGCGAGGGTAATGAGTAATCGCATTGCTTCATCCAATCCACTAAGCCAGAACACCATACACAATCCCTGTAGGAGCTGCCGCAGGCTGCGATCTTTTGATCTTGTCTTTTAAAGATCGCAGCCTGCGGCAGCTCCTACAGGTGAAGGTGTGTTTTACGGTGTGGTGACAAACTGATTGCAAAACGTTACTGCGAACTCCTATCATTTGCGCCTGGAGTCGCATTTGCGCAAGGAGTTCCCGCGCCGCCCTATTTTTTCTTGCCGGCCACACGCCTCCAGGTACGACCACATGCCCGCTTCAGCACGCCTCGCTGTCCCGTTCCGCCCCACCCTGCTTGCCCTGCTGTGCTCCCTGACCGTCACCGCCCATGCCGCCGATGAAAACACCGGCGAGCTGGTGCTCGATAACGTCAACATCAACGCCCAGGCACCCGCGCCAAACGCCCTGCCCCCGGCCTATTCCGGCGGTCAGGTGGCGCGCGGCGGCCAGCTCGGCGTTCTGGGCAATCAGGACATGATGGATGTGCCCTTCAGCGCGGCGTCCTACACCGAACAGCTGATTCAGGACCAACAGGCAGAAAACGTCGCCGACGTGCTGCTCAACGATGTATCGGTGCGCCAGGCTTCGGGCTTCTCCAACCAGGCGCAGGTCTTCATGATCCGCGGCCTGCCGCTCAACGGCGACGATATTTCCTATAACGGCCTGTACGGCGTGCTGCCCCGGCAGATCATTTCCAGCGACGCGCTGGAGCGTGTGGAAGTGTTCAAAGGCCCGAACGCCTTCATCAACGGCGTGACACCGACCGGTTCCGGCATCGGCGGTGGCGTCAACCTGCAGCCCAAGCGCGCCGGCGACGAACCGCTGCGCCGCTACACCACCGACATCAACAGCGAAGGTCGCGTCGGTCAGCATTTCGATATCGGCCAGCGTTTCGGCGAAGACAACCGCTTCGGCGCGCGGATCAACCTGTCCCAGCGCGAAGGCGACACCGGCATCGATCACGAAAACCAGCGCTCGAAACTGTTCGCCATCGGCCTCGACTACCGTGGCGACGCCCTGCGCATTTCCGGTGACTTCGCCTACCAGAAGGAACGCGTCAACGGTGGCCGCAACTCGGTCAACCTCGGCACCGCCACGCACATCCCGGACGCACCGTCGGCCGACACCAACTACGCGCCGAAGTGGGGCTACACCGACATCGAAGACACCTTCGGCATGCTCCGCGCCGAATACGATCTGAACGACAACTGGACCGCATACGTTGCCGGCGGCGCCAAGCACACCCGCGAAGTCGGGCGCTACAACTCGAC
>NZ_QAIK01000198.1 GCF_003061005.1 Pseudomonas sp. HMWF021
ATTCGTCACGGGCGGTGTTGTTTCTTCATTGGGGAAAGGCATTGCCTCGGCTTCATTGGCGGCCATCCTGGAGGCGCGGGGGCTTAAGGTCACCATGCTTAAGCTGGATCCGTACATCAACGTCGACCCGGGCACGATGAGCCCGTTCCAGCACGGTGAAGTGTTCGTCACCCACGACGGCGCCGAGACCGACCTGGACCTGGGCCACTACGAGCGGTTCATCCGCACGACCATGACCCAGAACAACAACTTCACCACCGGCCGTGTCTACGAGCACGTGCTGCGCAAAGAGCGCCGTGGTGACTACCTGGGTGCAACCATCCAGGTGATTCCGCACATTACCGACGAAATCAAGCGTCGCATCATCAAGGGTGCCGGCGATGCCGACGTGGCCCTGGTGGAAATCGGCGGTACCGTTGGCGACATCGAATCGCAACCGTTCCTCGAAGCCATCCGTCAACTGCGTGTGGAAGTCGGTTCCAAGCGCGCGATGCTGATGCACCTGACCCTGGTTCCGTACATCGCCACCGCTGGCGAGACCAAAACCAAGCCAACCCAGCACTCGGTAAAAGAGCTGCGTTCGATCGGCCTGCAGCCAGACGTGCTGATCTGCCGCTCCGACCATCCGGTGGATGTGTCGTCGCGTCGCAAGATCGCGCTGTTCACCAACGTTGAAGAGCGTGCGGTGATCTCCCTGGAAGACGTCGACACCATCTACAAGATTCCGGCCGTGCTGCACGCGCAGGGTCTGGACGATTTCGTCGTCGAGCGTTTCGGCCTGCAATGCAATGGCGCCGACCTGTCCGAGTGGGAAAAGGTCGTCGATGCCAAGCTCAATCCAGAACACGAAGTGACCATCGCGATGGTCGGCAAGTACATGGAACTGCTGGACGCCTACAAGTCGCTGATCGAAGCGATGAGTCACGCCGGCATTACCAACCGTACCAAGGTCAACCTGCGCTACATCGATTCCGAAGACATCGAGAACCAGGGCACTGCGCTGCTCGAAGGTGTCGACGCAATCCTCGTACCGGGCGGCTTCGGTCTGCGCGGCGTGGAAGGCAAGATCACGGCCGTTCAGTACGCTCGTGAAAACAAGGTTCCGTACCTGGGCATCTGCCTGGGCATGCAAGTGGCGGTCATCGAGTTCGCCCGTAACGTGCTGGGCTGGAAAGACGCCAACTCCACCGAGTTCGATCGCGCGAGCGGCCATCCGGTCGTGGGTCTGATCACCGAGTGGGAAGACGCCACTGGCGCGGTTGAAGTGCGTACCGAAGCGTCCGATCTGGGCGGCACCATGCGTCTGGGCGCTCAGGAATGCCTGCTTGAAGCCGGCTCCAAGGTGCACGACTGCTACGGCAAGGACGTGATCGTTGAACGTCACCGTCACCGCTACGAAGTGAACAACAACCTGCTGCCACAGATCATCGAAGCCGGCCTGAAGATTTCCGGTCGCTCCGCTGACGCCGCGCTGGTTGAAGTGGTTGAAGCACCGGATCATCCATGGTTCGTCGCATGCCAGTTCCACCCGGAGTTCACCTCGACGCCACGTGACGGTCACCCGCTGTTCAGCGGTTTCGTGAAGGCTGCGTTGGCTCAACACCAGAAGAAGGCGTAACCCGATGGCACAGAAGATCATCCGCGTCGGCGACATCGAGATTGCCAACGATAAACCCATGGTGCTGTTCGGCGGCATGAACGTGCTGGAAAGCCGTGACATGGCCATGCAGGTTTGCGAAGAGTACGTGAAGGTCACCGAAAAACTCGGCATTCCTTACGTGTTCAAGGCCAGCTTCGACAAGGCCAACCGGTCTTCTGTGACCTCGTATCGCGGCCCTGGCCTGGAAGAAGGCATGCGCATCTTCCAGGACATCAAGCAAGCTTTCGGTGTGCCGATCATCACCGACGTCCACGAGCCTGATCAGGCCGCGGTCGTCGCTGAAGTCTGCGACATCATCCAGCTGCCGGCCTTCCTGTCGCGCCAGACCGATCTGGTCGTCGCGATGGCCAAGACCAACGCTGTGATCAACATCAAGAAAGCCCAGTTCCTCGCACCTCAGGAAATGAAACACATCCTGAACAAGTGCGTGGAAGCGGGTAACGATCAACTGATCCTCTGCGAGCGTGGTTCGAGCTTCGGCTACAACAACCTCGTGGTCGACATGCTCGGCTTCGGCATCATGAAGCAGTTCGAGTACCCGGTATTCTTCGACGTGACCCACGCGCTGCAAATGCCTGGCGGTCGTGCCGACTCCGCCGGCGGTCGCCGTGCGCAGGTTCTGGATCTGGCCAAGGCCGGCATGAGCCAGGCGCTGGCCGGTTTGTTCCTCGAAGCACACCCGGATCCGGACAACGCCAAATGCGACGGCCCTTGCGCCCTGCGTCTGGACAAACTGGAGCCATTCCTGGCCCAGCTCAAAGCCCTGGACGAACTGGTGAAGAGTTTTCCGACGGTAGAAACCGCGTAAACCTCAATTCTCCGGTAAAGTACCGCACGATTTGTCGCACATGCCCTCGGGCATGTGCGTTGTCGTCTGCAAGCTGCCCGCTGCACACCACTTGCCGACGGTAAAAAGATTTCCTCTAGCTGCGTCGTTTTCGTCAACTTTGGAGTGTTTACAACAATGGCAAAAATCGTCGACATCAAAGGTCGTGAAGTTCTCGACTCCCGTGGCAATCCCACCGTGGAAGCGGACGTGCTTCTCGACAACGGCATCATCGGCAGCGCCTGCGCGCCGTCCGGTGCATCCACTGGCTCGCGTGAAGCGCTCGAGCTGCGTGATGGCGACAAGAGCCGTTACCTGGGCAAAGGTGTGCTCAAGGCGGTAGCCAACATCAACGGTCCGATCCGCGATCTGCTGCTGGGCACCGACCCAAGCGACCAGAAAGCCCTCGACCACGCGATGATCAAGCTCGACGGTACTGAAAACAAGGCGACCCTGGGCGCCAACGCCATCCTCGCCGTGTCCCTGGCTGCGGCCAAGGCGGCTGCACAGGATCAGGATCTGCCGCTGTACGCCCACATCGCCAACCTGAACGGCACTCCGGGTGTTTACTCGATGCCGGTGCCGATGATGAACATCATCAACGGTGGCGAGCACGCCGATAACAACGTCGACATCCAGGAATTCATGGTGCAGCCGGTTGGCGCCAAGACGTTCTCGGAAGGTCTGCGCATGGGCACCGAGATTTTCCATCACCTCAAAGCTGTGCTGAAGGCCCGTGGCCTGAGCACCGCCGTTGGCGACGAAGGCGGTTTCGCACCGAACCTGGCGTCCAACGAAGACGCACTGAAAGTGATCTCGGAAGCCGTGGCCAACGCCGGTTACAAGCTGGGCACCGACGTGACCCTGGCGCTGGACTGCGCAGCCAGCGAGTTCTTCGAAGACGGCAAGTACAACCTGTCCGGCGAAGGCCAGGTGTTCACCGCTGAAGGTTTCGCCGATTATCTGAAAGGCCTGACCGAACGTTATCCGATCATCTCGATCGAAGACGGTCTGGACGAATCCGACTGGGCCGGCTGGAAGATCCTCACCGACAAGATCGGCGAGAAGACCCAACTGGTTGGCGACGACCTGTTCGTGACCAACACCAAGATCCTGAAAGAAGGCATCGATAAAAAGATCGCCAACTCGATCTTGATCAAGTTCAACCAGATCGGCACCCTGACCGAAACCCTGGAAGCCATCCAGATGGCCAAGGCTGCCGGTTACACCGCGGTGATCTCGCACCGTTCGGGCGAAACCGAAGATTCGACCATTGCCGACTTGGCCGTGGGCACCTCGGCTGGCCAGATCAAGACCGGTTCGCTGTGCCGTTCCGACCGCGTTTCCAAGTACAACCAACTGCTGCGTATCGAAGAGCAGTTGAATGGCAAGGCCAAGTACAACGGTCGCAGCGAGTTTCGCGGCTGAGCAGTAAATGATAGAAAGACACCGGATTGTGTCGGAAAAGTCGTGACAGCGATGGATTTGCCACTAATCTGATGCCTTATATGCACAAGCCTGGATCTTCCAGGCTTCGTGCTATCAGACGTTTCAAAGTTTTCGCGTGGCTGTCTTTTTTCACTGGATACCTGATATTCGATGCGCAGTCCTTACTGGTTGTTTCTCGTTTTGCTCTTGCTGCTGGCCGGTCTGCAGTACCGCCTGTGGGTGGGCAATGGCAGTCTGGCGCAGGTCGCCGAGCTGAAGCAGCAGATTGCTGATCAGCACGCCGAGAACGAAGGCCTGCTGGAGCGCAATCGGGTGATGGACGCTGAAGTCAGCGAGTTGAAAAAAGGCATGGAGACCGTTGAAGAGCGGGCTCGCCACGAGCTGGGCATGGTCAAGGACGGTGAAACCCTTTACCAGCTCGCGCAATGATCGATTCCCTGCCGGCCTTCTGGGCCGTGATTCCTGCCGCGGGCGTCGGTGCCCGAATGGCCGCGGACCGTCCCAAGCAATACCTGCAACTGGGCGGGCGCACAATTCTCGAACACAGCCTCGGCTGTTTCCTTGATCACCCACGCCTCAAAGGGCTGGTGGTCAGTCTTGCTATTGATGATCCTTACTGGCCGAACCTGGCCTGCGCCAGCGACTCGCGGATTCAGCGCGTCGAGGGCGGCGCGGAGCGTTCCGGGTCGGTGCTCAATGCTTTGCTGCATTTACATGCGCAAGGTGCTGATGATGAGGACTGGGTGTTGGTGCACGATGCGGCCCGGCCCAATCTGAGCCGCGATGATCTCGACAAGTTGCTGGCCGAACTAGCGGAGGATGCCGTCGGTGGTCTGCTGGCCGTGCCGGCGCGCGATACCCTGAAGCGGGTCGACAAGCACGGTCGTGTGCTCGAAACCGTGGATCGCAGTGTGATCTGGCAAGCCTATACGCCGCAGATGTTCCGCCTCGGTGCCTTGCATCGGGCGTTGGCGGACAGTCTGGTGGCGGATGCGCTGATTACCGATGAAGCCTCGGCGATGGAGTGGGCCGGTCTGGCGCCGCGTTTGATCGAAGGTCGTGCGGATAACCTTAAAGTGACCCGGCCGGAAGACCTGGAGTGGTTGCGCCAGCGTTGGGCTAATCGCCGCTAAAGATCAAAAGATCGCAGCCTGCGGCAGCTCCTACAGGGAGTTCGTGTTTTCCCTGTAGGAGCTGCCGAAGGCTGCGATCTTTTGCTTTTCAGCTCCGATACTCCGGTCGCTCGGTCAACCCTTCCTTCAAGAAATCCACCAGCTTGCGCACCTTCGGCGACAGATGCCGTTGCTGCGGATACAACGCCCACACCGCCGTATTCGGCGGCTGATGCGCCTCCAGCAATGAAATCAGCGCACCGCTGTGCAAATGCTCCAGCACGTAATAGTCCGGCAACTGACACAGCCCGACCCCTTGCAGTGCCGCATCCAGCACCGCTTGCCCGCTGTTGCAGCGCCAGTTTCCCTGCACGCGCTGGGAAAATTCCCGCCCGTTCTGTTCCAGTTGCCACAGATCCGAACTGCCGATCAGGCAATTGTGCCGGCTCAGTTCCGACAAACTGTGTGGGCGGCCGTACCGTTCAATGTAGGAAGGAGACGCGCACAGATACATCCGACGCGGCGCCAGGCGGGTAGCGACCAATCGCGAATCCTGAAGCCGACCCAGACGAATCGCCAGATCCAGCCCTTCATGCACCAGATCGAGCTGACGGTTGCTCAGCTCGATATCAATGCGCAGTTGCGGATAAAGCCCCATGAACCGCGTCACCAGCGGCACGATGAACCGTTCGCCATACGCCACAGCGCAAGTCATGCGCAGCATGCCTTTCGGCTCGCTGGTCAGATCACCGACCGCGCGCAGCGCTTCTTCTCGGCCGTCCTGCAGGCGTTGGCAATGCTGCAGAAAGGTTTGTCCGGCTTCGGTGAGCGTAACGCGGCGGGTACTGCGATAGAGCAGGCGTGTCTGTAAACGCTCTTCAAGCCGTACGATTTGTCGACTGATGTGTGAGGAAGAAACCCCAAGGCGTTCTGCTGCGGCGGTGAACTGGCTGCATTCGGCGACGGCTACGAACTCGTCGATGCCTTCCCAGCGATTCTCGGACATCGGGATTATCCCTGTGTGGCAATAATGTTTTGCTTTTGTCCGGATTATTCACCAGATCACGCTGTACTACACTGCCGGTCTGCTTTTTTATTCAATGGATTCACTGGAGACTCAGCATGATCAAGTCGCGCGCCGCCGTTGCCTTCGAGGCCAAGAAGCCGCTGGAAATCGTAGAAGTCGATGTGGCCATGCCCAAGGCCGGTGAAGTGTTGCTGCGCGTGGTGGCTTCCGGGGTTTGCCACACTGACGCCTACACTTTGTCCGGCGCGGATCCGGAAGGTATCTTTCCGTCGATCCTCGGCCACGAGGGTGGCGCTATCGTAGAGGCCATCGGCGAAGGCGTGACCTCGGTTGCCGTTGGCGACCACGTGATTCCGCTGTACACCCCGGAATGCGGCCAGTGCAAATTCTGCAAGTCGGGCAAGACCAACCTGTGTCAGGCGATTCGCGCCACTCAGGGCAAGGGTCTGATGCCGGACGGCACTTCGCGCTTTTCCTACAAGGGCGAGACGATTTTCCACTACATGGGCACGTCGACCTTCTCCGAGTACACCGTGCTCCCGGAAATCTCCGTGGCGAAAATCGCCAAGGATGCGCCGCTGGAAAAGGTCTGCCTGCTCGGATGCGGCGTGACCACCGGGATCGGTGCAGTGATCAACACCGCCAAGGTCAAACCCGGTGACACCGTGGCGATCTTCGGTCTGGGTGGCATCGGTCTGTCGGCAGTCATCGGTGCAGTGAAAGCCAAGGCTTCGCGAATCATCGCCATCGACATCAACCCGGCCAAGTTCGAGATCGCCAAACAACTGGGCGCCACCGATTGCGTGAACCCGAAAGACTTCGATCGTCCGATCCAGGAAGTGATCGTCGACATGACTGACGGCGGTGTCGACTTCTCCTTCGAATGCATCGGCAACGTGCAACTGATGCGCGCCGCGCTGGAATGCTGCCACAAGGGTTGGGGCGAATCGGTGATCATTGGCGTGGCCGGTGCCGGCCAGGAAATCGCCACCCGTCCGTTCCAGTTGGTGACCGGGCGTGTCTGGCGCGGTTCTGCGTTCGGCGGCGTGCGTGGCCGTACCGAGCTGCCAAGCTACGTCGACATGGCGCAGAGCGGCGAGATCCCGCTGGATACCTTCATCACCCACACCATGGGTCTGGAAGATATCAACAAGGCCTTCGACCTGATGCATGAAGGCAAGAGCATCCGTACCGTCATTCATTTCTGATCAATCGCGACGTCGCGGCGACAGACCTTGAGGGGTTGTCGCCGTGGCCGCGTAGGAGTCTTTACATGAGTCTGGAAAACATCTCCTGTCAGAAAAGTTTCGGCGGTTGGCACAAGCGCTATCGCCACCGTTCCGACGTGCTCGGCTGTGACATGGTGTTTGCCGTGTACCTGCCGCCGCAAGCGGAGCAGGGCGGCAAGTTGCCGGTGTTGTACTGGCTGTCCGGCCTGACCTGCACGGACGAGAACTTCATGCAGAAGGCCGGGGCGATGCGCATGGCGGCCGAACTTGGTTTGATCATCGTTGCGCCGGACACCAGTCCGCGCGGTCCGGATGTGCCGGGTGATCCGGATGGCGCCTGGGATTTTGGTCTCGGTGCCGGGTTCTATTTGAATGCCACGCAGGAACCGTGGTCGCGGCACTATCGGATGCATGACTACGTCGTGCAGGAATTGCCTTCACTGGTTGAAGCGCATTTCCCGGCGTCGGATAAACGCAGCATCAGCGGCCATTCCATGGGCGGCCACGGTGCACTGGTTTGTGCGCTGCGCAATCCGGGGCGTTACCAGTCGGTGTCAGCGTTTTCACCGATCAACAATCCAATGGATTGCCCGTGGGGGCAGAAGGCGTTCTCCCGTTACCTGGGCGAAGACCGTTCCAAGTGGAAAGAATGGGATGCCTGCGCACTGATAGCAGAGGCCGACGAGAAACTGCCGTTGCTGGTCGATCAGGGCGATCGTGACGATTTCCTCGAAAATCAGCTCAAGCCCCAGGCCCTGCAACAAGCGGCAAAACAAGCGGGCCATCCGCTGACCTTGCGCCTGCAACCGGGCTACGACCACAGCTATTTCTTCATCTCAAGCTTCATTGACGACCACTTGCAGCATCACGCACGCGCCCTTCGGGCCTAATGCAGGTAGAATCACGCCCTGACAAAAATCGGGGCGTTTTTTTATGCGTATTGGCCACGGCTACGATGTTCACCGTTTCGCTGAAGGCGATTTCATTACTCTGGGCGGCGTGCGCATCGCACACAGCTTCGGGCTGCTCGCTCATTCCGACGGTGACGTCCTGCTGCACGCCTTGAGCGATGCCTTGCTCGGTGCTGCGGCGCTGGGCGATATCGGCAAGCACTTTCCGGACACCGACCCGCAATTCAAGGGCGCCGACAGCCGCGTGCTGCTGCGGCATGTGGTCGCGCTGATCCATGCCAAGGGCTGGAAAGTCGGTAACGTCGACAACACCATCGTCGCCCAGGCGCCGAAAATGGCCCCGCACATCGAATCGATGCGTGCTTTGATCGCCGCCGATCTGCAAGTTGAACTGGATCAAGTGAACGTGAAAGCTACCACCACCGAAAAGCTCGGCTTCGTCGGTCGCGAAGAAGGCATCGCCGTGCATTCCGTTGCCTTGTTGCTCCGCGCATGAACGAACTGCAACTGCTCGGCCCACGCGCCTATGGCGAACCCCTCGGCACCGCGGTACTGAAAGCCATCGCTGAAGATTTTCAGGTCGATGAAGTGCTCGACATCCCCTTCAGCGGCGATGGCGAACACCTGTGGATCTGGGTGGAAAAACGTGGCCTGAACACCGAAGAAGCGGCTCGGCGCATTGCCAAGGCCGCTGGCGTATCGTTGCGCACTGTCAGTTATGCCGGGCTCAAGGATCGTCAGGCGCTGACCCGTCAGTGGTTCAGCGTGCAGTTGCCGGGCAAGGCCGACCCGGATCTGTCGGCGGCGGAAAACGACACGCTGAAGATCCTCAAGACCACGCGCCACAAGCGCAAGCTGCAACGCGGCGCGCATTCGGCCAACGGCTTCACTTTGCGCCTGACCCAGTTTGCCGGAGACAAGGACGCGATCGAACAGCGTCTGCAACTGATCGCCAGACAAGGCATTCCCAACTATTTTGGCGCCCAGCGTTTCGGCCATAACGGCGGCAACGTCGTTGATGCGCGTGCCTGGGCTGCGCGCAAGGCATTGCCCGAGCAGCGCAATGTGCGTTCGCGTCTGCTGTCGACGGCGCGCAGTTTTCTGTTCAACCAGGTACTGGCCGCCCGGGTGGCCGATGGCACCTGGCAGCAGGCGCAGGTGGGCGATCTGCTGGCATTCACCGACAGCCGCAGTTTTTTCCCGGCGGGTGTTGCCGAATGCAGCGACCCACGCCTGGCGATTCTCGACCTGCACCCGACCGGTCCGCAGTGGGGCGAAGGTGACTCACCGGCGGCCGGCGCTGTCCATGATCTGGAGCAGGGGATTGCCGAACGTGAAGCGGATCTGCGCAATTGGCTGATCAATGCCGGAATGAGCCACGAACGTCGCATCCTGCGGCTGCCCATTGGCGGGTTGACGTGGCATTATCCCCAGCCTGACATTCTGCAACTGGAATTCGTCCTCCCGGCCGGATGCTTCGCCACCGTATTGGTGCGCGAACTCGTTGATCTGGTGCCGGTGGGGCAGACGGACAGCCCATGCGTATTCTGATTTCTAACGACGATGGGGTAACCGCACCCGGTCTCGCCGCGCTTTATGCTGCGCTGGCGGATTACACCGAATGCGTGGTTATCGCCCCGGAACAGGACAAGAGCGGCGTCAGCAGTGCGCTGACGCTCGACCGTCCGTTGCATCCGCAATATCTGGCGAACGGTTTCATCAGCCTCAACGGCACACCGACTGACTGCGTGCACCTGGGCATCAACGGCTTGTTGGAGCGCCAGCCGGACATGGTGGTTTCGGGGATCAACCTCGGCGCCAATCTGGGTGATGACGTGCTGTATTCCGGCACGGTGGCGGCGGCTCTTGAAGGACGTTTCCTGGGGCGCCCCTCGTTCGCGTTTTCGCTGGTCTCGCGCCAGGTGGACAACCTGGCGACAGCGGCGCATTTCGCGCGCAAACTGGTCGAGGCCCACGCCGGGCTGGACCTGCCGCCGCGCACGGTGCTGAACGTGAACATTCCCAATCTGCCGATCGACCATATTCGCGGCATTCAGCTGACCCGTCTGGGCCACCGCGCCCGGGCTGCGGCGCCTATGAAAGTGGTCGACCCGCGTGGCAAGGCCGGTTACTGGATTGCCGCGGCCGGCGATGCCGAAGATGGCGGCCCGGGCACAGACTTTCATGCGGTGATGCAGGGTTATGTGTCGATCACGCCGTTGCAGCTCGATCGCACCTTCAACGATGCCTTCAGAAGTCTCGACGGCTGGCTGGAGGGATTACGCTGATGGCTCGTGAACACGAAGACAGAATGCGCAGTGGCATCGGCATGACGTCCCAGCGCACGCGTGAACGTCTGATCCAGCGGCTATATGAGGAAGGCCTGTCCAACGCCAAGGTACTGGAAGTGATCCGGCGCACGCCGCGTCACTTGTTCGTCGACGAGGCACTGGCGCATCGCGCTTACGAAGATACCGCGCTGCCGATCGGCCACAACCAGACTATTTCCCAGCCTTATATGGTGGCGCGCATGAGCGAGCTGCTGCTGGAAGCGGGACCGCTGGACAAGGTGCTGGAAATCGGCACCGGGTCGGGCTATCAG
>NZ_QAIK01000078.1 GCF_003061005.1 Pseudomonas sp. HMWF021
AAAAAAAAGGCCCGTTTCCGGGCCAAGTATCTGCATGCGCATCTTCTAGTGGACGCGGTTACCGCTTGGGCGGGTGAGCGTATCCAAGGCGTACGTGCAAGCGCGAGTGCTTTAAGTCAGCGTTTGACCTCGCCTAAGAATCATATTGGGTCTGAGGAGGTGAACATCTTTAAAGCCTTGTGCGACACGCTGGAGCTATTACATCTTATGAACGTGCAAGTAGCTCAGCACGCACACTCTCAGATCGGTCAACCCCCGATAAACTCTGCTGCGTTTCTGGAAAACTCCAATACTGCAAAAAAAATGCATGCACTTACTGAAGATGTGACGCTTAACTGAATGAGTGCTTTCGCTGGCTGGGCGCGCTATCGTTATACTGTGACGTGTTTTTAACAAGGGAGTGTCGCGATGAGCAGTCCGAAAGTATTCATTTCATACAGCTGGTCTTCAGAGGAACATGAGGCATGGGTTGTCAGCTTCGCTGAACAATTGATGCAGGCAGGAATAGACGCTGTTTTAGACAAATGGGAACTACTCCCTACCCATGACGCTTCTAAATTCATGGAGCGCATGGTTAATGATCAAACAATTAATAAGGTTTTAATGATATGCGACGAAACCTATACTAGAAAGGCCAATGAGAGAGGTGCAACTGGAGTTTCAACAGAAACTCAGATCATTTCCCCAGCGATCTATGCAGGCACAAGCCCTGAAAAATTCGTCGCCATTCTTACTCAGCGAGACGAGTCAGGGAAACCATACGTTCCGACATACTACTCTTCTAAAATATTTATAGACTTCAGTAATCCTGCAAAGGAGAGCGAAAGTTTTGAGGAGCTGGTACGTTTTATTTATGGCAAGCCCCGTCACAAAAAACCTGAGCTAGGAAAGGCTCCAGCTTATCTTGACGATTCCGAAACTCTCTCTCTGGGAACAACCATAACGTTCAATCGCGCTATTTCAGCTTTACGGGACAGCAAACCTTATGCTGAGGGAGCAGTAGAGGAATATCTTGCGACTTTCCTTGAAAACATTTCTCTGTGTAAGATCAGCTTTGCTGAACTCGATGAAGAAGCTAAATTAAATACCATTACTGATAGCCTGTCTGCGTTAATTCCGTACCGCAACGAGATTGTCCAGTTTTTTGACCACGTTGCCCGGTATGCACCTTCATACCAATACATAAAACATGTTCATAAGTTCTTTGAGTCATTCATCAATTTCCTGTTTTTTCAAGGTGTTGGGCGACACACTGACTGGGATTTTGATAATTATAAATTTCTTGGTAAGGAATTATTTCTGTACTTTACGGCTTTGCTCATCAAACACGATAGACTTGAAGTCTTAGCCGAGTTTTTGTCGCTTTCGTATTATATTAAAGCAGATAATCATATTTACGGTAAAAAAATTACGGATCATTCCATATTTTCATGGTCGATTAATTCCCTGGATTATAAAAATCGAGTCCAAAAATTAGGCAAGACAAA
>NZ_QAIK01000079.1:0-12719 GCF_003061005.1 Pseudomonas sp. HMWF021
AAGCACTGGTGGCGGACAGTGGCGGGCGGGTCGGCTTGCTCCCCGGCAAGCAGGCCAAGGATCATTACGGCCGGACCCTGGCGCATGTCTACAGTGCCAGCGGCGCCAGTCTCGAAGCGCAAATGCTCGCCGATGGCCTCGGTTTTCAGGTCGCGGTGGCGCCGAACGTCGATCTTGTTGCCTGTCAGCAAGCCGCGGAAAGGAGCGCGCGAACCGCTGGGCGCGGCGTCTGGCGCCAGTCGCCTGTACTGAAAGCGCAGCAGATTCAGCGCTCGGGTTTCGCCGTGGTCAGCGGGCGTGTGAGCAAGGTTCAGCGCAATCGCGGTGGAATCTGGATCGAGTTGCAGGACGCGCTTGTATTGCGCGTTGCACCCAATCTGCTCGGACAGTTCGACAATGCCCGCTTGCAGGCGTTGAAAGGCAGGCAGATAGAAGCTCGCGGCTGGGTCGTCGATCGCTCGCGACGCGGCGGTTTGAAACCGGGTCAGCCACGCTGGTTACTTCCGCTGACGGATCCTTCAATGCTGCAAAGCGCTCGCTGAATAAAAATTGTAGACATTTTTTCTGTTGATTGTGAACAGTCCAGCCCTTGTGCGCCGTGGCTCTTGGCCCAAAGTCGTAGGGCAGGGCGCTTGACAGCGGTGACCGCTCAGTCTTGTGGGGACTTTGCGAGGCGCGTATCCTCGCTGACCAGTCTGTCCAACAGTAAAAAGCGGAATGCCAAAATGTCTGATCTGAAAACTGCCGCTCTCGAATATCATGCCAATCCTCGTCCAGGGAAGCTGAGTGTCGAGCTCACCAAGGCCACTGCTACCGCCCGCGACCTGTCGCTGGCCTACAGCCCCGGCGTAGCTGAACCAGTGCGTGAGATCGCTCGTGATCCTGAACTGGCCTACAAGTACACCGGCAAGGGCAACCTGGTTGCAGTCATTTCCGATGGCACCGCGATTCTGGGGCTGGGTAACCTCGGCCCACTGGCTTCCAAGCCGGTTATGGAAGGTAAAGGCGTGCTGTTCAAGCGCTTCGCCGGCATCGACGTATTCGACATCGAAGTCGACTCCGAAAGCCCGCAAGCCTTCATCGACACCGTAAAACGCATCTCCATCACCTTCGGTGGCATCAACCTGGAAGACATCAAGGCACCTGAGTGCTTTGAGATCGAGCGCGCCCTGATCGAGCAGTGCGACATCCCGGTATTCCACGATGACCAGCACGGCACCGCTATCGTTACCGCGGCCGGCATGATCAACGCCCTGGAAATCGCCGGCAAGACCCTGCCGGAAGCCAAGATCGTCTGCCTCGGCGCTGGTGCTGCGGCCATCTCCTGCATGAAGTTGCTGGTGAGCATGGGCGCAAAAATCGAAAACATCTTCATGGTTGACCGTACCGGTGTAATCCACTCCGGCCGTGACGACCTGAACCAGTACAAAGCCGTGTTCGCTCACGCCACCGACAAGCGCAGCCTGGCTGACGCTCTGCAAGGCGCTGACGTGTTCGTCGGTCTGTCCGGCCCGAACCTGCTGAGCCCTGAAGGCCTGCTGTCGATGGCGGCCAACCCGATCGTCTTCGCCTGCTCGAACCCGGATCCGGAAATCTCCCCGGAACTGGCACACGCCACCCGCAGCGACGTGATCATGGCCACCGGTCGTTCCGACTACCCGAACCAGGTCAACAACGTACTGGGCTTCCCGTTCATCTTCCGTGGTGCCCTGGACGTTCGCGCCAAGCGCATCAACGAAGAAATGAAAGTGGCTGCGGCCAACGCCCTGCGTGAACTGGCCAAGCTGCCAGTGCCGCAGGAAGTGTGCGACGCCTACGGCGGCATCAAGCTGGAATTCGGCCGTGAGTACATCATTCCGAAGCCAATGGACAAGCGCCTGATCACCCTGATCTCCGACGCCGTGGCCAAAGCTGCGATCGAGACCGGTGTGGCGACCCTGCCGTATCCGAAGAACTACCCGCTGAAAAGCGTGGATGACGTGTTCAACGGCTAAGTCGTTGTAACGCTTCAAACGAAAGCCCCGGCTCGTCATGAGTCGGGGCTTTTTGTTGGCAGATCAAAAGATCGCAGCCTGCGGCAGCTCCTACAGGGGGAGACGCATTCCAAATGTAGGAGCTGCCGAAGGCTGCGATCTTTTGATCTTGATTTTCACGCAATAAAAAGCCCCGCACTTCTCACGAAGGCGGGGCTTTTTGCCAAGGCTGGATCAGAACAGATCGATCGGCGCCTGCTCATCCGCTGGCAGCGGGCTGCCCGGCGCGGTGCCGTTACCCAGCTCGTTCACCGACGGCGGCGTGTCTTCCGACTTGAACAGCTCGAAGTACGCACCCGGCGTGCTCGGCGTTGCCGCGCGACCGCTGACCGGATCCACCCGCAGGCTGAGGATGCCTTCCGGCTCAGGCTGCACATGCGGCGGCTTGTCCTTGAGCGCGGCCGACATGTAGTTCATCCAGATCGGCAGCGCCACGGTGCCGCCGAACTCGCGACGACCGAGGCTTTCCGGCTGATCGAAACCGGTCCACACGGTGGTCACGTAATCGGCGTTGTAACCAGAGAACCACGCATCCTTCGATTCGTTGGTCGTACCGGTCTTGCCCGCGATATCGCTGCGACCCATGGCCAGTGCGCGGCGACCGGTGCCGAGCTTGATCACGTCCTGCAACATGCTGTTGAGAATGTACGTGGTGCGGCCATCGACGATTCGCTCGGCCACCGCCGGCGCTTGTGGTGCGGCGGTAGTGCCCGGCGCTTCGCCCGGCACCGGTGCGGCGTTGACGGTGATCGGCTGCGACGCTGGCGCGGCGAGGCCATCCGTGGCCGACACACCCTGAGGCACGGTCGGCGGGTTGGCGACGAACAACGTGTCGCCGTTACGGCTTTCGATCTTGTCGATGATGTACGGGGTGATCTTGAAGCCGCCGTTGGCGAAGGTGCTCCAGCCAGTGGCGATTTCCATCGGGGTCAGGGTTGCGGTGCCCAGTGCCAGGGACAGGTTCGGCGGCAGATCCTGCTTGTTGAAGCCGAAGCGGGTGATGTAGTCGATGGTCTTGCCCACACCCATCGCCTGCAGCAGGCGGATCGACACCAGGTTACGCGACTTGTACAGCGCCTCGCGCAGACGGATCGGGCCGAGGAAGGTGTTGGTGTCGTTCTTCGGCCGCCAGACCTTGTCCAGGTACTCGTCGACGAACACGATCGGCGCATCGTTGACCAGCGTCGCGGCGGTATAACCGCTGTCCAGTGCAGCACTGTAGACGAACGGCTTGAAGCTCGAGCCTGGCTGACGCTTGGCCTGCAGGGCACGGTTGTAGTTGCTCTGTTCGAACGCGAAACCACCGACCAGCGAGCGAATCGCGCCGTTCTGCGGATCCAGCGACACCAGCGCGCCCTGCGCCTGCGGGATCTGGCTGAATTTGAGCGAGTTGTTCGGCTGACGCTGCACGCGAATCAGATCGCCGACCTGCGCCACATCCGACGGCTGACGCGGTGCGGCGCCCATGCTGTTGGTATTGAGGAACGGGCGCGCCCATTTCATGGTGTCCCAGGCGACGTGTTCTTCGCCGGTACGGGTCAGCACCTGCAAGCCATTCTTGTCGACCTGGGTGACGATGGCCGGTTCCAGGCTGCTGATGGTTCGCTGCTTGGTCAGCTCGGTGGCCCACGCTTCGTGGGTCTTGCCCGGCAGACGCGATTCGGGGCCACGGTAGCCGTGACGCTGGTCGTAGGTCATCAGGCCTTCGTGCAGCGCGGTGTTGGCCATTTCCTGCAGGTTGCTCGGCACCGTGGTGGTGACGCGGAAACCTTCGGTGTAGGCGTCGCTGCCATAGCGACCGACCATTTCGGCACGGGCCATTTCGGCGATGTACGGCGCGTTCACTTCCGGCGTCGGCACGTGATAGCTGGCGTTCAGCGGCTCGTTAATCGCGGCGGTGTAGTCCGCCTCGGAAATCTTCCCGAGCTTGTACATGCGCCCGAGGATCCAGTCACGACGTTCCTTGCTGCGCGCCGGGTTGGCCAGCGGGTTGAAGCGCGACGGGGCTTTCGGCAGGCCGGCGATCATCGCCATCTGCGCCAGGCTGACGTCGCGGATCGACTTGCCGTAATACACCTGCGCCGCCGCCTCGATGCCATAGGCGCGGTTACCCAGGTAGATCTTGTTCACGTACAGCTCGAGAATTTCGTCCTTGGTGAGCTGTCGTTCGATCTGCAGGGCCAGAAGAATTTCGGTGGTTTTGCGCGAGAAGCTGCGTTCGCTGGTGAGGAAGAAGTTCTTCGCCACCTGCATGGTGATGGTGCTGCCGCCGGACTGAATGTGTCCGCTTTTGACCAGTTGGGTCGCCGCACGCATCAGGCTGCTCGGATCAACGCCATAGTGGTTGGCAAAATTGTCGTCTTCAGCACTTAGTAACGCATTAATGAAATTGGGTGGAATGTCGGCGAAACGGATCGGAGTACGGCGCATTTCGCCAAATTCTGCGATCAACTTGTTGTCGCTGCTGTAAACCCGCAGAGGAATCTGCAACTGAATGCTTCTCAGCGCCTCCACAGACGGCAAACCCGGACTAAGGTAAAGAAACGCGCCGCTGAGACCTAAAAGCAGTCCGCAGAAAACGGCGACGATGGACCAACCGAAAAATTTCAGCAGACGAATCAAGGCTTTTGAACATCCAGGGCAAAGAATGAATTGGGCGACAGGGTTCCGGTAACACACAGAACAACCTGGGCCGGCAGTAAAAAGCGGAAAAAAACGCTGGGCATTATAAGCACTTTTCTGCTGGGGGCGTCATTTGCGCTTCTGTCAAGGCGGGGTGAAGGAACGCAATGCGTATTACAGAGTCCGTAACTCACGGAAAGTCATAGGGAATTGGTAGTGCTGGGACTCTTCAATAAAAAGACCAATACGTTACTGGGGATCGACATCAGCTCCACTTCGGTGAAGCTTTTGGAACTGAGTCGTCAGGGTGACCGCTACCGGGTCGAGGCGTACGCGGTTGAGCCGCTGCCGCCCAACGCCGTGGTTGAAAAGAACATCGCCGAGCTCGAAGGCGTAGGCCATGCCTTGTCCCGCGTGCTGGTCAAGGCGCGGACCGGTCTCAAGAGCGTGGCGGTGGCGGTGGCCGGTTCCGCGGTGATCACCAAGATCATCGAGATGGACGCCGGGCTGACCGACGACGAGCTGGAAAACCAGCTCAGGATCGAGGCCGACCAGTACATTCCCTATCCACTGGACGAAGTCGCCATCGATTTCGAGGTTCAGGGCGTTTCACCGCGCAACCCGGAGCGGGTCAACGTGCTGCTGGCCGCCTGCCGCAAGGAAAACGTCGAAGTGCGCGAGGCGGCGCTGGCGCTGGCCGGGCTGACCGCGCGAGTGGTCGATGTCGAAGCCTACGCACTGGAGCGCTCGTTCGGCCTGCTCGCCACGCAACTGGCGGCATCGCAGGAGCGCCTCACCGTGGCGGTGGTGGACATCGGCGCGACCATGACCACCCTCAGTGTTCTGCACAACGGCAAAATCATTTACACCCGCGAGCAACTGTTCGGCGGGCGGCAACTGACCGAGGAGATCCAGCGTCGTTATGGCTTGACCATCGAGCAGGCCGGTCTTGCGAAAAAACAGGGCGGCCTGCCCGATGATTACGTCAGCGAGGTGCTGCAACCGTTCCGGGAAGCGCTGGTGCAGCAGGTCTCGCGCTCGCTGCAGTTCTTCTTTGCCTCGGGTCAGTACAACGCGGTGGATCACGTTCTGCTGGCCGGTGGTACGGCATCGGTGCCGGGGCTCGATCGCCTGATCGAGCAGCGTCTGGGCACGCCGACCCAGGTCGCCAACCCGTTTTCCGACATGGCCCTGAGCAGCAAGGTCAACGCCGGGGCGCTGGCCAGTGACGCGCCGGCCCTGATGATTGCCTGCGGGCTCGCGCTCAGGAGTTTCGACTGATGGCGCGGATCAACCTTCTCCCCTGGCGCGAGGAGCGCCGTGAAGAGCGGCGCAAACGCTTCCTGTTGATCCTGATCGGGGTGTTCGTCGGTTCGGTGGGTGCGGTGTTCATCGCCGACCAGATCTTCAGTGCCGCCATCGAACGGCAGCAAGCGCGCAATGCCTACATCGGCAAACAGATTGCCGTGGTCGACGAGCGGATCAAGCAAATCAGCGAACTCAAGGCCCGCCGCCAGCAACTGGTCGAACGCATGCGCATCATCCAGGACCTGCAGGGTAACCGGCAGATCAGCGGACGCATTTTCGATCAACTGGCCCGCACGCTGCCGGACGGTGTGTATTTCACCAGCGTGAAACTGGTCGGCAAGACACTGTCGATCAGCGGCGCAGCCGAGTCGAACAACCGCGTGTCGGAGCTGATGCGCAATCTGGACGCGTCCGACTGGTTCGACGCGCCCAGCTTGAACGAGGTGAAAGCGACCACCGCCGGTCAGGTGGATCAGGCCAACGTCTTTCAGTTGACCGTTCGTCAGACCCAGCCTTTGGTGACGGAGGGCGACAAATGAAACCGTCCGAGTGGCTGCAAAGTCTGCGCAACATCGACTTCAACGATCTGGACACCAGCAATATAGGTTCCTGGCCCGCAGCGGTGAAAACCATCGCGGGAGCACTCCTGATGGTGCTGGTGTTGGCGCTTGGCTATAACTTTTACATCAGCGATATGGAAAACCAGCTGGAAGCCAAGCGTCAGGAAGAAGACACCTTGAAGGAGCAATTCGCCAGCAAGGCGCACATGGCCGCCAATCTGGAGCCGTACACCCAGCAGATGAAGGAGATGGAGAACTCCTTCGGCGTGCTCCTGCGGCAGTTGCCCAGCGACACCGAAGTTCCGGGATTGCTCGAAGACATCACCCGCACCGGGCTGGGCAGCGGGCTGGAATTCGAAGAAATCAAACTGCTGCCGGAAGTCACCCAGCCGTTCTACATTGAATTGCCGATCCAGATCACCGTCACCGGGGCCTACCACGACCTCGCGACCTTCGTCAGCGGCGTTGCCGGGCTGCCACGGATCGTCACCCTGCACGATTTCGAGCTGGCCCCGGCCAACCCCGATGGCGGGACGAAGTTGCGCATGAGCATCCTCGCCAAGACCTACCGTTACAACGACAAGGGGTTGGATAAATGACCCCGATTCGTTATATCGCCCTGTCGCTGCTGTTGCTGGGTCTTGGCGGATGCTTTGGTGGAGATGACTTCAGCGATCTCGACGCCTATATGAATGAAGTCCGTCTGCGCCCGGCGGGCAAGATCGAGCCGACACCGACCTTCCATTCCTATCCCACGTTTACCTACAGCGCGGCCAACCTGCGCAGCCCGTTCTCGCGTCAGGTGCGCGTCGATCTGGCCGGGCAGCAACGCGGCTCGCGCAACGTCAAACCCGACCCCAACCGGGTCAAGCAGTACCTCGAAGGTTTCAACATCGAGCAGTTTGAAATGGTCGGCACGATCTCCAATGCCTCCGGTTCCTTCGCCCTGCTGCGCGGAGCGGGGGCGGTGCATCGGCTGAAAGTCGGCGACTACCTGGGGCGCAACGACGGTCGCATCGTCGCCATCAGCGCCACTCAGGTCGATGTGGTCGAAATCGTGCCCGATGGCGAAGGCGCCTGGCTGGAGCGTCCGCGCACCATTCCTTTGAAAGAGCACTCATAGTGGAAGTCGAACAATGAACAGGATTTTCTTTAGCCTCGGTTTTTCGCTATGGATAGCGCTGCTTTCACCGATGGTTCAGGCGGCCAGCCTCAAAACGCTGGATGTGGCAGCGTTACCGGGTGACCGCGTGGAGTTGAAGCTGTCGTTCGACGGCCCACCACCGCAGCCCAAGGGCTATACCACCGATTCCCCGGCGCGGATTGCACTGGATCTGCCGGGTGTCGCCAGTCAATTGGCGAGCAAGACCCGCGATCTGGGCAGCGGCAATGCGCGGACCGCCACAGTGGTGGAGGCCAACGACCGCACGCGCCTGATCATCAGCCTGACGCAACTGACGCCCTATACCTTTCGGGTCGAAGGCAACAATCTGTTTGTCGTGGTCGGGCAGGGCACCAAACCGGCCGCACCACGACCAGCCGCTGTCGCGTCACGCCCTGCCGCTGCTGCGGCGAAGGTGTATGCGCCCGTCGCCAAGGCCATTCGTGGCGTCGACTTCCAGCGCGGCACGGCGGGTGAGGGCAACGTCGTCATCGACCTGTCGGACCCGACCATCGCCCCGGACATCCAGGAGCATGACGGCAAGATCATCCTCAGCTTCGCCCGCACGCAGTTGCCGGACAGGCTGCGGGTACGCCTCGACGTCAAGGATTTCGCCACCCCGGTGCAGTTCGTCAATGCCGCCGCGACCGGTGATCGTGCGGTCATCACCGTCGAACCCAGCGGCACGTTCGACTATTCCACCTACCAGACCGACAACAAGCTGACCGTCAGCATTCGCCCGATGACGGTCGATGACCTGCAAAAGCGCAACGCCGACCGCAACAGCTACAGCGGCGAAAAGCTTTCGCTGAATTTCCAGGACATCGACGTGCGCTCGGTGCTGCAGCTGATCGCCGATTTCACCAACCTCAATCTGGTGGCCAGCGATACGGTGCAGGGCGGGATCACCCTGCGTCTGCAGAACGTGCCGTGGGATCAGGCGCTGGACCTGGTGCTGAAGACCAAAGGCCTGGATAAACGCAAGATCGGCAACGTGTTGCTGGTGGCGCCCGCCGACGAGATTGCGGCTCGTGAGCGCCAGGAGCTGGAGTCGCAGAAACAGATCGCCGAACTGGCGCCGCTGCGCCGCGAGCTGTTGCAAGTGAACTACGCCAAAGCCGCGGATATCGCCAAGCTGTTTCAGTCAGTGACCAGCGCCGAAGCGAAAATCGACGAACGTGGCTCGATCACCGTCGATGAGCGAACGAACAATATCATTGCCTACCAGACCCAGGATCGCCTCGACGAGTTGCGGCGAATCGTGGCGCAACTGGATATTCCGGTGCGTCAGGTGATGATCGAGGCGCGGATCGTCGAAGCCAACGTCGATTACGACAAGAGTCTGGGCGTGCGCTGGGGCGGCTCGATCCAGAACAAGGGCAACTGGAACACCTCCGGGGTCAGCAATGGCTCGTCGACCACCATTGGCACGCCGGGCAGTACCAGCACCAACTCGCCGTTCGTCGACATGGGCACGGTCGGTAACACGTCCGGGATCGGCATCGCCTTCATCACCGACAACGTGCTGCTTGATCTTGAGCTGACTGCCATGGAGAAAACCGGCAACGGCGAAATCGTCTCCCAGCCGAAAGTCGTCACCTCCGACAAGGAGACGGCGAAGATCCTCAAGGGCACCGAGATTCCGTACCAGGAAGCCAGTTCCAGCGGCGCGACGTCGGTGTCGTTCAAAGAGGCTTCGCTGTCGCTGGAAGTGACGCCGCAGATCACCCCCGACAACCGCATCATCATGGAGGTCAAGGTCACCAAGGACGAACCGGACTACCTGAACAAGGTGCAGGATGTACCGCCGATCAAGAAGAACGAGGTCAACGCCAAGGTGCTGGTGAACGACGGCGAGACCATCGTGATTGGGGGCGTTTTCTCAAATACTCAAAGCAAGGTCGTAGATAAGGTGCCATTTCTTGGCGATGTGCCGTATCTTGGCCGCCTTTTCCGGCGTGATGTGGTTTCGGAGAAAAAATCCGAGCTGCTGGTATTTCTCACTCCGCGTATCATGAATAACCAGGCGATTGCTGTGAGTCGTTGATTCTGTGCGAAATTTGATTCTTGTAGGACCGATGGGCGCTGGCAAAAGCACCATCGGCCGGTTGCTGGCCAAAGAGTTGCGCCTGCCGTTCAAAGATTCCGACAAGGAAATTGAACTGCGCACGGGCGCCAATATCCCGTGGATCTTCGACAAGGAAGGCGAGCCCGGCTTTCGTGACCGTGAGCAGGCGATGATCGCCGAGCTGTGCGCGTTCGACGGCGTGGTGCTGGCGACCGGCGGCGGTGCAGTCATGCGCGATGCCAACCGCAAGGCCCTGCACGAGGGCGGGCGGGTGGTGTATCTGCACGCCTCCGTCGAGCAGCAGGTCGGGCGCACGTCGCGCGATCGCAATCGTCCTTTGCTGCGCACCGCCGATCCGGCGAAAACCCTGCGAGACCTGCTCGAGATCCGCGATCCGCTCTATCGGGAGATCGCCGATCTGGTGGTGGAAACCGACGAACGGCCGCCGCGCATGGTGGTACTCGATATTCTCGACCGTCTGGCACAGCTGCCACCCCGTTAAAGCGCCGCCGGAAATGCGCTATCCTCGGCGTCCTGTCACAGCCGTCGAGGTTGTGGCGGATGGCGTGCGAGCGGCGTCATACCCGCTATAGGCCGCAGACAACCAATAATTCAGGGCAGGACGCCTGCTTCCATCTTCACTGTGGGGACACATGCAGACACTCAAGGTCGATCTAGGCGAGCGCAGCTACCCGATTCATATTGGCGAAGGTTTGTTGGATCAGCCTGAGCTGCTGGCGCCGCATATTCATGGGCGGCAAGTGGCAATCATCTCCAACGAGACCGTTGCGCCGCTCTATCTCGAACGTCTGACCCAAAGCCTTGCGCAGTTCTCGGTCATCTCGGTGGTGCTGCCGGATGGCGAAGCCTTCAAGAACTGGGAAACCCTGCAACTGATCTTCGACGGCCTGCTCACCGCCCGTCACGACCGCCGTACCACGATCATCGCCCTCGGCGGCGGGGTCATCGGTGACATGGCCGGTTTTGCCGCCGCCTGCTACCAGCGCGGCGTCGATTTCATCCAGATTCCTACCACCCTGCTGTCCCAGGTCGATTCGTCGGTGGGCGGCAAGACCGGCATCAACCATCCGCTGGGCAAGAACATGGTCGGCGCGTTCTATCAGCCGAACGTCGTGCTGATCGATACCGCGTCCCTGAAAACCCTGCCAGAGCGCGAACTGTCCGCCGGTCTGGCCGAAGTCATCAAGTACGGGCTGATCTGCGACGAGCCGTTCCTGACCTGGCTCGAAGACAACGTCGACGCGCTGCGCGCGCTGGACCAGAAAGCCCTGACCTACGCCATCGAGCGTTCCTGCGCAGCCAAGGCTGCCGTGGTCGGCGCCGATGAGAAGGAAACCGGCGTGCGCGCCACGCTCAACCTCGGCCACACCTTCGGCCACGCCATCGAGACCCACATGGGCTATGGTGTCTGGTTGCATGGTGAGGCGGTCGCCGCTGGCACCGTGATGGCGCTGGAAATGTCCGCGCGTCTGGGCTGGATCAGCGAGCAGGAACGTGATCGCGGCATTCGTCTGTTCCAGCGTGCCGGTCTGCCGGTGATTCCGCCGGAAGAAATGACCGAAGCCGATTTTCTCGAACATATGGCAATTGATAAAAAAGTGATCGACGGTCGTCTGCGCCTGGTGCTGCTGCGCCGGATGGGCGAAGCGGTGGTGACCGCCGATTATCCGAAAGAGGTTCTACAGGCCACGCTGGGAGCGGATTACCGCGCTCTGGCTCAGCTTAAAGGTTAATAAGATTCCGATGACTAGTTTGCATGCCGACGAGGCGTTCCTCGGCCATTTCCAGTTAAGTCACGACCCTTTCGCGCCGCGGGTGCCGGGCTTCAAATTTTTCCCGGCCCAGCGCAAACCGGTGCTGGGGCAACTGCATCACCTGGCGCGTTACAGCCAGTTGCTGCTGGTGGTCACCGGCCCGCAGGGCAGCGGCAAGACCTTGCTGCGTCAGGCGCTGGTAGCCAGCACCAACAAGCAATCGGTGCAAAGCGTTGTGGTGTCGGCGCGTGGCGCCGGCGATGCCGCTGGTGTGCTGCGTCAGGTTGCCCAGGCGCTGGACGTGGCGCAGGCGGAAGTCGGCGCGATTCTGGCGCAGGTGGTGCAACTGGCGCTGACCGGTCAGGAAGTCTATCTGCTGGTGGATGACGCCGAGCAGCTCGACGAGTCTGCCCTCGAAGCGCTGATGGCGCTGGGTGCCGGTGCACCGGAAGGTCGTCCGCACGTGTTCCTGTTCGGTGAGTCGTCGCTGATCGCGCAACTGGAGGCCTTGCACCTCGAGGAAGAGCGCTTCCATGTCATCGAATTGCAGCCGTACACCGAAGAAGAAACCCGCGAATATCTCGACCAACGGCTCGAAGGTGCGGGCCGGGGTGTCGAACTTTTCACCGCGGATCAGATCTCTGAGATTCACGAAAGCGCCGAGGGTTGGCCTGGCAACATCAACCAGGTCGCTCGCGATGCACTGATCGAAGTCATGATTGCCAGCCGCTCTGCGGTCAAGCGTCCAAGTATGGGGTTCAACATGCCGAAGAAACACGTATTGGCGATATCCGCCGTCGTTGTGGTCGCGGTCGCCGCCGCCTGGCTGATGCCGGGTCGCAACAAGGCGCCAACCACCGGCGCACCGGCCAACGAACAGGCGCAACTGCCGTTGGGCCAGGGCGCCAAGGGTGGCGCGCCGAACGTCGAATTCGCCGGCAATACCCAGCCGATGCCGCTGCCGCTGGTCGGCAACTCGCAGCCGGTCATGCGCGGTCCGTTGGCTGAAGCCGCGGGCGGCATCACTGAAGGTGACGACGGTGTGCCGGTCGAAGGCTCCAGCGCGACGCCGCCGACCGTCACCACTTCCGCACCACCGGCTGGCGTTCCGGCCGGACCGGCGCCAACCCCGGTTCCGGCGCCCGCCGCCAAGCCGACCCCGGCACCGACTCAGGTCGCCACCGCCAAGCC
>NZ_QAIK01000079.1:12758-22127 GCF_003061005.1 Pseudomonas sp. HMWF021
AGCGTCCAACAGGAACTGGCAACAACTCGCTGAAGATTCGGCGGCCTTACCCAGGCCGCCTCTCCAAGCACCTCAAAATTTCTACAAGTGCGCGCTTCCTTCCAGGTCGCGTGCCTTGTGGTGTCTGCGTCACAGTAGTCTTTGAGTCGTTGCGGTCAGAATTAAAAAAGTTTTGACTAGCACAGCATATCGCTTTAAACCTTTCACAAATGCGACATAGATTTGCGACATTTCGTCGTCAAATTTGTGAGCGTCTGTGTCGCTGTGTACAATGACCACCCTTTTGCCCCCGCAAAGCCGGCGTACGTTCGGCGCGGTCAGCAAGTGGTTGAATTGAAAAGAAATTTGCCTCGAAAAGAGGCAGCCTGGTGAGAAAGTGTCTATGAAAGCAGGTCTGTACCAACCAGATGAATTCAAGGATAACTGCGGTTTCGGCCTGATAGCCCATATGCAGGGCGAGCCCAGTCATACCCTATTGCAAACGGCCATCGAGGCCCTGACCTGCATGACCCACCGCGGTGGGATTAATGCCGACGGCAAGACCGGTGACGGTTGCGGTCTGCTGATTCAAAAGCCTGATGCGTTCCTGCGTGCGATTGCCCAGGAAACCTTCAGCGTCGAGCTGCCCAAGCAATATGCCGTGGGCATGGTCTTCTTCAACCAGGATCCGGCCAAGGCCGAAGCTGCTCGCGAGAACATGAACCGCGAGATCCTTGCTGAAGGCCTGCAACTGATCGGCTGGCGCAAAGTGCCGATCGACACCAGCGTCCTCGGCCGCCTGGCCCTTGAACGCCTGCCGCAGATCGAGCAGGTGTACATCGGCGGTGAAGGCCTGAGCGATCAGGACATGGCGGTCAAGCTGTTCAGCGCCCGTCGTCGCTCGTCGGTGGCCAACGCCGCCGACACCGACCACTACATCTGCAGCTTTTCGCACAAGACCATCATCTATAAAGGCCTGATGATGCCGGCCGACCTGGCCGCGTTCTATCCGGACCTGGGTGACCAGCGCCTGCAAACCGCGATCTGCGTGTTCCACCAGCGCTTCTCCACCAACACCTTGCCGAAATGGCCGCTGGCCCAGCCATTCCGCTTCCTCGCCCACAACGGCGAGATCAACACCATTACCGGTAACCGTAACTGGGCGCAGGCCCGTCGGACCAAGTTCAGCAACGATCTGATGGATCTGGAAGAGCTCGGCCCGCTGGTCAACCGTGTCGGTTCCGACTCCTCGAGCATGGATAACATGCTGGAGCTGATGGTCACCGGCGGCATCGACCTGTTCCGTGGCGTGCGGATGATCATTCCGCCAGCGTGGCAGAACGTTGAAACCATGGACCCGGATCTGCGTGCGTTCTACGAGTACAACTCGATGCACATGGAGCCGTGGGACGGCCCGGCCGGCGTGGTGATGACCGATGGTCGTTACGCGGTGTGCCTGCTCGACCGTAACGGTCTGCGTCCGGCGCGCTGGGTCACCACCACCAACGGTTTCATCACCGTTGCGTCGGAAATCGGCGTCTGGAACTACCAGCCGCAAGACGTGATCGCCAAGGGCCGTGTCGGCCCGGGCCAGATTCTCGCCGTGGACACCGAAACCGGGCAGATCCTCGACACCGACGCGATCGACAACCGTCTGAAGTCCCGTCATCCGTACAAGCAATGGCTGCGCAAGAATGCCCTGCGCATCCAGGCGACCATGGAAGACAACGACCACGGTTCGGCGTTCTACGACGTCGATCAGCTCAAGCAGTACATGAAGATGTATCAGGTCACGTTCGAAGAGCGCGACCAGGTGCTGCGTCCGCTTGGCGAGCAAGGCTACGAAGCCGTCGGTTCGATGGGCGACGACACGCCGATGGCCGTGCTGTCGCAGCGTGTGCGCACGCCGTACGACTATTTCCGCCAGCAGTTTGCGCAGGTCACCAACCCGCCGATCGACCCGCTGCGCGAAGCAATCGTGATGTCGCTGGAAATCTGCCTCGGTGCCGAGCGCAACATCTTCCAGGAATCGCCGGAGCACGCCTCGCGCGTGATCCTCAGCTCGCCAGTGATTTCGCCGGCCAAGTGGCGCTCGTTGATGAACCTCGACCGCCCGGGTTTCGAGCGGCAGATCATCGACCTCAATTACGACGAAAGCGTCGGCCTCGAAGCGGCGATCCGCAACGTTGCCGATCAGGCTGAAGAAGCCGTGCGTGCCGGTCGTACCCAGATCGTTCTGAGCGACCGTCATATCGCCCCGGGCAAACTGCCGATCCATGCCTCCATGGCCACCGGTGCGGTGCACCATCGCCTGACCGAAAAAGGCCTGCGCTGCGACTCCAACATCCTCGTGGAAACCGCGACCGCACGCGATCCGCATCACTTTGCGGTGCTGATCGGTTTCGGCGCCTCGGCGGTCTATCCGTTCCTGGCCTACGAAGTGCTGGGCGACCTGATCCGCACCGGTGAAGTGCTGGGCGACCTCTACGAGGTGTTCAAGAACTACCGCAAGGGCATCACCAAAGGTCTGCTGAAGATCCTGTCGAAGATGGGCATCTCGACCATCGCCTCGTACCGCGGTGCGCAGCTGTTCGAAGCCATCGGCCTGTCCGAAGAAGTGTGCGAGCTGAGCTTCCGTGGCGTACCGAGTCGCATCAAGGGTGCGCGTTTCGTCGACATCGAAGCCGAGCAGAAAGCTCTCGCTACCGAAGCCTGGAGTCCGCGCAAGCCGATCCAGCAGGGCGGTCTGCTGAAGTTCGTCCACGGTGGCGAATATCACGCGTACAACCCGGACGTAGTCAACACCCTGCAAGCCGCCGTGCAGCAGGGCGACTACGCCAAGTTCAAGGAATACACCTCGCTGGTGGATAACCGCCCGGTGTCGATGATTCGCGACCTGTTCAAGGTCAAGACCCTCGACACGCCGCTGGACATCAGTGAAGTCGAACCGCTGGAATCGGTGCTCAAGCGCTTCGACTCCGCTGGTATCTCGCTGGGCGCACTGTCGCCGGAAGCCCACGAAGCCCTGGCTGAAGCCATGAACCGCCTCGGTGCGCGTTCCAACTCCGGCGAAGGCGGTGAGGACCCAGCACGTTACGGCACCATCAAAAGTTCGAAAATCAAGCAGGTCGCGACCGGCCGTTTCGGTGTCACCCCGGAATACCTGGTCAACGCCGAAGTGCTGCAGATCAAGGTCGCTCAGGGCGCCAAGCCGGGCGAGGGCGGGCAACTGCCAGGCGGCAAGGTCAACGGGCTGATCGCCAAGCTGCGTTACGCAGTGCCGGGCGTGACCCTGATTTCGCCACCGCCGCACCACGACATCTATTCGATCGAAGACTTGTCGCAATTGATCTTTGACCTGAAACAGGTCAACCCGAAGGCGCTGGTCTCGGTGAAACTGGTCGCGGAAGCTGGCGTCGGCACCATCGCCGCCGGTGTGGCCAAGGCCTATGCTGACTTAATCACCATCTCCGGCTACGACGGTGGCACCGGTGCATCGCCGCTGACCTCGATCAAGTACGCGGGCGCGCCGTGGGAACTCGGCCTGGCCGAAACCCACCAGACCCTGCGCGGCAACGACCTGCGCGGCAAAGTCCGGGTGCAGACCGACGGCGGCCTGAAAACCGGCCTCGACGTGATCAAGGCTGCGATACTCGGCGCCGAAAGCTTCGGCTTCGGTACGGCACCGATGATCGCCCTGGGCTGCAAATACCTGCGCATCTGCCACCTGAACAACTGCGCCACCGGCGTTGCGACGCAGAACGAGAAGCTGCGCAAGGATCACTACATCGGCACCGTCGACATGGTGGTGAATTTCTTCACCTACGTCGCCGAAGAAACCCGTGAGTGGCTGGCCAAACTCGGCGTGCGCTCCCTCGAAGAGCTGATCGGTCGCACCGATCTGCTGGAAGTGCTCGAAGGCCAGACCGCCAAGCAACACCACCTGGATCTGACCCCGCTGCTGGGCAGCGATCACATCCCGGCGGACAAACCGCAATTCTGCGGCGTTGAGCGCAACCCACCGTTCGACCAGGGCCTGCTGGCCGAGAAAATGGTCGACATGGCGACCTCGGCGATCAACGACCTCAGCGGCGCCGAGTTCGATCTGGACATCTGCAACTGCGACCGTTCGATCGGCGCACGGATCTCCGGCGAAATCGCACGCAAACACGGCAATCAGGGCATGGCCAACGCGCCGATCACCTTCCGCTTCAAAGGCACGGCCGGTCAGAGCTTCGGCGTGTGGAACGCCGGCGGCCTGAACATGTACCTGGAAGGCGACGCCAACGACTACGTCGGCAAAGGCATGACCGGCGGCAAACTGGTCATCGTGCCGCCGAAGGGCAGCGTCTATCAGACTCAGAACAGCGCCATCATCGGCAACACCTGCCTGTACGGCGCCACCGGCGGCAAGCTGTTCGCCGCTGGCACCGCAGGCGAGCGTTTCGCTGTGCGTAACTCCGGTGCCCACACGGTTGTGGAAGGCACTGGCGATCACTGCTGCGAGTACATGACCGGTGGTTTCGTCTGCGTGCTGGGCAAGACCGGTTACAACTTCGGCTCTGGCATGACCGGTGGTTTCGCCTACGTGCTCGACCAGGACAACACCTTCGTTGACCGGGTCAACCACGAACTGGTGGAAATCCAGCGGATCAGCGGCGAGGCGATGGAAGCCTACCGCAGCCACCTGCAGAACGTGCTGAACGAGTACGTCAAGGAAACCGAGAGCGAGTGGGGTCGTGAACTCGCCGAAAACCTTGATGACTACCTGCGTCGTTTCTGGCTGGTCAAGCCTAAGGCTGCCAACCTGAAATCGTTGCTTTCCAGCACTCGTGCCAACCCGCAGTGATATGCGCCTGAAGAGTTTGATGAGGTTTTAACAATGGCTGAACGTCTGAATAACGACTTCCAGTTCATCGATGTCGGGCGCAAGGATCCGAAGAAGAAACTGTTGCGTCAACGCAAGAAAGAGTTCGTCGAAATCTACGAACCGTTCAAACCCCAGCAGTCGGCCGATCAGGCCCACCGCTGCCTGGGTTGCGGCAACCCGTATTGCGAATGGAAGTGCCCGGTGCACAACTTCATTCCCAACTGGCTGAAACTGGTGGCCGAGGGCAACATCCTCCAGGCCGCGGAGCTGTCGCACCAGACCAACACCCTGCCGGAAGTCTGCGGCCGGGTGTGCCCGCAGGATCGTCTGTGCGAGGGTGCCTGCACCCTCAATGACGGCTTCGGTGCGGTGACCATTGGTTCGGTCGAGAAGTACATCACCGACACCGCGTTCGCCATGGGCTGGCGCCCGGACATGTCCAAGGTCAAACCGACCGGCAAGCGCGTCGCGATCATCGGTGCAGGCCCGGCGGGCCTCGGTTGTGCCGACGTGCTGGTGCGTGGCGGCGTGACCCCGGTGGTGTTCGACAAGAACCCGGAAATCGGTGGTCTGCTGACTTTCGGTATTCCCGAGTTCAAGCTTGAGAAGACCGTGCTGAGCAATCGCCGCGAAGTCTTCACCGGCATGGGCATCGAGTTCCGCCTCAACACCGAGGTCGGCAAGGACGTGACCATGGAGCAACTGCTCGCCGAATACGATGCGGTGTTCATGGGCATGGGCACCTACACCTACATGAAGGGCGGTTTTGCCGGTGAGGATCTGCCGGGCGTTTATGACGCGCTGGACTTCCTGATCGCCAACGTCAATCGCAACCTGGGCTTTGAAAAGTCGCCGGAAGATTTCGTCGACATGAAAGGCAAGAAGGTCGTGGTACTCGGCGGTGGCGACACGGCGATGGACTGCAACCGTACCTCGATCCGCCAGGGCGCCAAATCGGTGACCTGCGCTTATCGTCGTGACGAAGCGAACATGCCCGGCTCGCGCAAAGAGGTGAAGAACGCCAAGGAAGAGGGCGTGAAATTCCTCTACAACCGCCAGCCGATCGCCATCGTTGGCGAGGACAAGGTCGAAGGCGTGAAGGTGGTCGAGACCCGTCTCGGCGAACCGGACGCCCGTGGCCGCCGCAGCCCCGAGCCGATCCCGGGCTCCGAAGAGATCATCCCGGCCGACGCCGTGGTCATCGCCTTCGGTTTCCGCCCGAGCCCGGCGCCGTGGTTCGAACAGTTCGAAATCCAGACCGACAGCCAAGGCCGCGTCGTTGCGCCTGAGCAAGGTCAGTACAAGCACCAGACCAGCAACCCGAAAATCTTCGCCGGTGGCGACATGGTGCGTGGTTCCGACCTGGTGGTGACGGCGATCTTCGAAGGCCGCAATGCCGCCGAAGGGATCCTTGATTACCTGGGTGTCTAAACCCGTCTAGCTGACTGCAATGCAATACCTGTGGGAGCTGGCTTGCCAGCGATAGCATCACCTCGGTTAATCTGGCACACCGAGGTGTCCGCATCGCTGGCAAGCCAGCTCCCACAGTGTTTTGCGGTGTTGCAAAATCAGCATTCCAACGCAATAAATTGACCCGATAGACAAAAGGCTGACCTGCATCCGTGCCTTTTGCGTCGCGCTCTGAGAAAATGCCCGCACTTTTTTTCCGGATGCCGACATGACTGCCCTGAAGAACGACCGTTTCCTCCGCGCCCTGCTCAAGCAACCCGTTGACGTCACCCCGGTGTGGATGATGCGCCAGGCCGGCCGCTACCTGCCGGAATACCGCGCCAGCCGTGCCCAGGCCGGTGATTTCATGAGCCTGTGCATGAATCCGGAATTCGCCTGCGAAGTCACGCTGCAACCGCTCGACCGCTATCCGCAACTGGACGCGGCGATCCTGTTTTCCGACATCCTCACCATCCCTGATGCCATGGGCCAGGGCCTGTACTTCGAGACCGGTGAAGGTCCGCGCTTCAAGAAAGTCGTCAGCACCCTGGCCGATATCGAAGCCCTGCCGATCCCGGATCCGCACAAGGATCTCGGCTATGTGATGGACGCGGTCAGCACCATCCGCCGCGAGCTGAATGGCCGTGTGCCGCTGATCGGCTTCTCCGGCAGCCCGTGGACCCTCGCCACGTACATGGTCGAAGGCGGCTCGTCGAAAGACTTCCGCAAAACCAAGGCGATGCTCTACGACAACCCGCAAGCCATGCACCTGCTGCTGGACAAACTGGCGCAGTCGGTGACCTCGTACCTCAACGGCCAGATCCAGGCCGGTGCGCAAGCGGTGCAGATTTTCGATACCTGGGGCGGCAACCTGTCGGCGGCGGCGTATCAGGAATTCTCCTTGGCCTACATGAAGAAAATCGTCAGCGGCCTGATCCGCGAGCACGACGGGCGCAAGGTGCCGGTGATCCTGTTCACCAAGAACGGCGGCCTGTGGCTGGAAAGCATCGCCGAGGCTGGCGCCGATGCGCTGGGTCTGGACTGGACCTGCGACATCGGCAACGCCCGCGCCCGCGTCGGCGACAAGGTCGCGCTGCAAGGCAACATGGACCCGACCGTGCTCTACGCCAAACCGGAAGCGATCCGCACCGAAGTCGGGCGCATTCTGGCCAGCTACGGCAAGGGCAGCGGCCACGTGTTCAACCTTGGCCACGGCATCACCCCTGAGGTCGACCCGGAGCATGCCGGCGCGTTCCTGCGTGCGGTACATGAGTTGTCGGCGCAGTACCACGAGTGATCGCCACCCAATAAAAAACGCCCGGCTTATGCCGGGCGTTTTTTCAAGATCAAAAGATCGCAGCCTGCGGCAGCTCCTACATCGGGATTCGCATTTCCCTGTAGGAGCTGCCGCAGGCTGCGATCTTTTGCTTTTAAGCTTTCACACCGCCAAGAGGCGGCAACTTCGCCAGTTTCAACGCCACCAGCAGCGCCACCAGCAACAGCGCACCAATGAACAACCCAATCCCGTTCCAGCCGCCCAGATGCCAGAACACCCCACCCGCCGTCCCGGCAATGCTGGAACCTGCGTAATAACTGAACAGGTACAACGAAGACGCCTGCCCCTTGGCCTTGGTCGCGCGCCGGCCGATCCAGCTGCTCGCCACCGAGTGCGCGCCGAAGAAGCCGAAGGTGAAAATCAGCATGCCGACGATCACCAGCAGCAGCGGCGTGAACATGGTGAGCGCGAGGCCGGCGAACATCAGCGCAATCGTTGCCCATAGCACTTTGCGCCGCCCCAGTTTGTCCGCCAGCGAACCGATCTTCGCCGAGCTGTAGATGCCCGACAGGTACACCACCGAGAGCAAACCGACGAACACCTGATCGAGGTTGTAGGGCGCGGCCAACAGGCGATAGCCGATGTAGTTGAACAGAGTGACGAACGCGCCCATCAGCACGAACGCTTCAAGAAACAGCAGTGGCAGGCCGGCGTCACGAAAGTGCATGGTGAAGCCGTCGAGCAGGCTGCGCGGATGCAGCGAGCGCGAGCGGAAATTGCGCGACTCGGGAAGGATTTTCCAGAACACCGCTGCCGCGACCAGCGCCAGGCCGCCGATCACCAGCATCGCCGTGTGCCAGCTGACAAAGTCGATCAACACCCCGGTGATCAACCGCCCGCTCATCCCGCCAATCGCGTTGCCGCCGATGTACAGGCCCATCGCCAGACCAATGTGCTGGGGGTGGATTTCCTCGCTCAGATACGTCATCGCCACTGCCGCCAGGCCGCTCAGCGACAGCCCGATCAGCGCACGCATGATCAGCACACCGTGCCAGCTCGGCATCATCGAACTGGCGATGGTGCACAACGCAGCGGCGAACAGTGCCGCGACCATCACCGGTTTACGCCCGACGCGGTCGGAGATCGGCCCGGTGATCAGCAGACCGAAGGCCAGCATGCCGGTCGCCACCGACAGGATCAGGCTGCTCTGCGCGGCGTTGATCGAATATTCGTGGGACAGCAGCGGCATCATCGGCTGCACGCAATACAGCAAAGCGAAGGTCGCGAAGCCGCCGCTGAACAGTGCCAGCACCGTGCGCATGAACATCGGTGTGCCTTTTTCGATGTAGATCTCCTGCAGCTCGGCGACGACATCGTCTGCGGCGGCAGGCGGGATTTCATGGGCCAGGGGGGCGACAGCTGTTTTCACTTCAGACCTCGGAGGGCACGGCCAGGCAGGCAATGAAAAAATCATATAGCTGGCTAATGTTTCTATCCAATATATTGTTCGACCTGTTTGATAGCTTTAACGACCTAATGGGGTTTCCATGGAATTGCGTCATCTGCGCTACTTCATCGCCGTCGCCGAAGAACTGCATTTCGGCCGCGCGGCACAGGTGCTGGGGATCTCCCAGCCGCCGCTGAGCCAGCAGATTCAGGCGCTGGAGCAAGAGGTCGGCGCGCGATTGTTCGAGCGCACCAATCGTCGGGTCGAGCTGAGCGAGGCCGGGCGATTGTTTCTGGAAGAGGCGCGGCTGGTGCTGGCGCAGGTCGACAAAGCCGCGGATGTCGCCCG
>NZ_QAIK01000079.1:22137-22877 GCF_003061005.1 Pseudomonas sp. HMWF021
AATTGAAGATTGGCTTCACCTCGTCGGCGCCGTTCAACTCGACTATTCCCCAGGCGATATTTTCCTTTCGTCAGCGTTTCCCGGCAGTGCACCTGAACCTGCGGGAGATGAGCAGCACCATGGTCGCGGACGCACTGGTGGACGAGTCGATCGAAGTCGGCATCATGCGTCCGCTGGGTTTGCCGGACTCACTCAGTGTGGTGGAGCTGATGCGTGAGCCGTTGGTGGCGGTGCTCGGCTCCAAGCATCCGTTGGCCCAGGGCAGCGAGGAAGGGCTGTTTCTCTCGGCGCTGGCGCTGGAGCCGTTCGTGTTCTTTCCGCGCAGCTACGGCAGCGGGCTGTATGCGCAATTGCTCAGTCTGGCGCGCGATGCCGGGTTCAGCCCGCACTTTGCCCAGGAGGCGGGGGAGGCGATGACCATCATCGGACTGGTCGCCGCGGGCTTGGGGGTTTCGGTGTTGCCGGCGTCCTATCAGCGGATGCGCATCGACGGCGTGGTCTACCGGCCACTGCTCGATCCGGAAGCGGTGTCGGCGGTGTGGCTGGTGCAGCGCAAGGATCAGAAATCGCCGATGGCCAAGGCGTTCGTCGAACTGCTGACGCGTAAGGTTGAGGGTGTTTGACCTGCAGTCAAAAGATCGCAGCCTGCGGCAGCTCCTACAGGGGAATGTTTTTCCAATGTAGGAGCTGCCGCAGGCTGCGATCTTTTGATCTTGCCGTCAGAGCAACCGCACCAGATC
>NZ_QAIK01000080.1 GCF_003061005.1 Pseudomonas sp. HMWF021
AGCAAGCCCGCTCCCACAGCCATCTGACCGGACTTAGTCGCGGAAGTTGTTGAACTGCAGCGGCATGCCGAATTCCTTGGCGCGCAGGGCCGCGATGGCTTCCTGCAGGTCATCGCGCTTCTTGCCGGTCACACGTACCTGCTCGCCTTGAATGGCGGCCTGCACCTTGAGCTTGGCGTCCTTGATGTGCGCGACAATCTTCTTCGCCAGTTCCTTGTCGATGCCTTCCTTGAGAATCGCATCCTGCTTCATCAGTTTGCCCGACGCGTAAGCGTCTTTGACTTCAAGGCACTGCACATCGATCTTGCGCTTGGTCAGGGCCAGCTTCAGGATCTCGATCATCGCTTCCAGCTGGAAACCGGCTTCAGCGGTCAGGTTGACGGTCAGGTCCTTTTCCTTGAACTCGAAGCTGCCCTTGCCTTTCAGGTCATAGCGACGATCGAGTTCCTTCACGGCGTTCTCGACCGCGTTGGTCAGCTCGTGCTTGTCCAGTTCGGATACCACGTCGAACGACGGCATGTAATCTCTCCAATAAAAAAGGCGCGCTCGATCAGGAAGGAGCGCGCTTGGCTTGCGGTTAAAATCCGGCTCATTATAACGGGTCTTTTCCTACCGATACGGCGAGCCTTGCATGCCAGTACCTTACCGAGTGAAAAACTGATGTCCACCCCCTGGCACGTTCTTGGCGCCGGCAGCCTCGGCACCCTGTGGGCCACCCGTCTGGCCCGGGCGGGTCTGCCGGTGCGTCTGGTCTTGCGTGATGCCGAGCGCTTGCGTGACTATCAGGCGGCCGGCGGCCTGACCCTCGTCGAACACGGCGAGGCCAACACCTATGCCGTCCCCGCGCAAACGGCGGACGATCCAGAACCGATCCGCCGCCTGCTGGTCGCCTGCAAGGCCTATGACGCCGAAAGCGCCGTCGCCCGCCTCGCCCAGCGCCTGACAGCGGATGCCGAATTGATCCTGTTGCAGAACGGCCTCGGCAGCCAGGACGCTGTCGCGGCGCTGGTGCCACAAGCTCGCTGCATCAGCGCCTCCAGCACCGAAGGCGCCTTCCGCGACGGCGACTGGCGTGTGGTGTTCGCCGGCCACGGTTTCACCTGGCTGGGCGATGCCGGACACCCGGTAGCACCGATCTGGCTGGACGATCTGCAAGCCGCGAAGATTCCCCACGAGTGGAGCACCGACATCCTCACCCGGCTGTGGCGCAAACTGGCGCTCAATTGCGCGATCAATCCGCTGACCGTACTGCACCAATGCCGCAACGGCGGGCTTGAGCAGCATCAGTGCGAAGTCGCCACGCTGTGCGCAGAGCTGGCCGAGTTGCTGCAGCGTTGCGGTCAACCTGCGGCGGCGCTCGATCTGCAACAGGAAGTCGAGCGGGTAATCCATGCCACAGCGGCCAATTACTCGTCCATGTATCAGGACGTGGCGAACCGGCGCCGCACCGAAATCAGCTACCTGCTGGGCCACGCCTGCAAAGTCGCCACCCGTCATCAACTGAACCTGCCGCACCTCAATCAATTGCAGCAGCGCCTGGTCAGTCATCTGCACAGCCTTGGATTGCCCAGCGACTGAGCAGCGGCTACGCTGCCCACTTGTTCCTTTGCTGCGATAAACCTGATGCCATTGCGCCAGCGCCTCGAAAACCTGCCGGTTGGCCAGAAATTGCTGGCCGCCCTGCTGGTGTTGTTGACCACTGTTCTGCTGGTCGCCAACCTGACCTTTATCAGCGCCGCCTACTACATTTCCCAAGAAAGCATGGCGCCGCAGGCCCTGCAGACTATCGGCCGACTGATCTCCAACCCCAGCCTGGTCGCGCAGGCCCTTGAGTCACCGCAAAGCGCCGAACGCTTGCTCAAGGAACTCGACAGTTATTCGCCGCTGCGCGCTGCCGCTCTGTACGACGGCAAGGGTGACCGGATCGCTCAGGTGCAGCGCGGCGACAAGCTCAATCTGCCGGAACGCTATCGTCACGTCGAAGCCTGGCAACTCACCGAATTTCGCAGCAACCAGTTGATCACCCTGCCCCGCCCCGGCACCGCGCCTGGGCATCTGTTGCTGGTGGCCAGCAGTGAATTGCCGATGGCGTTCTACACTGGCACCCTGACCGCCAGCCTTGGCATTCTGATTTTCAGTGTGCTGCTGTGGCTGGTGATTGCCCGGCAGATCAAACGCCTGATCACCCGCCCGATCCATGAGCTGGAAGAGCTTTCGCGGCAGGTCACGCGCGAAGAGAACTACGCCCTGCGCGCCTCGCGCGGCAACCACGACGAAATCGGCAGCCTCGCCGAAGCATTCAACACCATGCTCTCGCGCATCGAGGCCCGCGAACACCAGCTCAAGCGCGCCCGCGATGACTCGCAGGCCGCCTACGATCAGGCTCAGGGCCTGGCCGAAGAAACCCGTCACACCAACCGCAAGCTGGAACTGGAAGTCCAGGTGCGCAGCAAGATCGAAAAGAAACTCACCGGTTTCCAGAACTACCTCAACAGCATCATCGACTCGATGCCCTCAGCGCTGATCGCCCTCGACGAGCAGCTCTATGTCACGCAGTGGAACCAGGAGGCCAGCGCCCTCTCCGGTACGCGCCTGGATGAAGCGCTGAACCAGCCGATCTTCCTCGCCTTCGAACCGCTCAAACCCTTCTTGCCGCAGCTCAAACAGACGGTGGAAGAGCACACGGTGGCGAAGATCGAGCGGGTGACCTGGTTCAAGGACGACGAACCCAAGCACTACGCCCTGACCTTTTACCCGCTGATGGGCGGCGCCGGACGTGGTGTGGTGATTCGTATCGACGACATCACCCAACGCCTGTCGCTGGAAGAAATGATGGTGCAGTCGGAAAAAATGCTCTCGGTCGGTGGCCTTGCGGCGGGCATGGCCCATGAGATCAACAACCCATTGGGCGCAATCCTGCACAACGTGCAGAACATTCGCCGACGGCTATCGCCGGACCTGCCGAAAAACCTCGAAACCGCTGAACAGCTCGGCATCGAACTGGACACGGTCAACCTTTACCTGCAAAACCGCGAAGTGCCGAAACTGCTCGACGGCATCCAGCAGGCCGGGGCACGAGCAGCGAAAATCGTCACCCACATGCTCAGTTTCAGCCGGCGCAGCACCCGACAAATGGCCCCGTGCGATCTGCCGGCGCTGATCGATCAGGCGGTGGAAATCGCCGGCAACGATTTCGATCTGGCGATCGGTTTCGACTTCAAGGGCCAGGCGATCATCCGCCAATTCGACCCGGCGCTCGGCCCGGTGCCGGGCACCGCCAACGAGCTGGAACAAGTGCTGCTCAACCTGCTGAAGAACGCCGCCCAGGCCATCCACCAGCGTGAAGACGACAGCGAACCGGGGCGGATCATCCTGCGTACGAAGCTCAACCCGCCATGGGCCGAGATTCAGGTCGAGGACAATGGCATCGGCATGAGCGAGAGCGTGCGCAAACGCACCTTCGAGCCGTTCTTCACCACCAAGGAAATCGGCCAGGGCACGGGACTGGGGCTGTCGGTGTCGTACTTCATCATCACCAACAACCACAAAGGCCAGATGGAAGTGCAGTCGGCGCCCGGTCAGGGCACCTGTTTCACCCTGCGCCTGCCGCTGGCACAACCGGCAGCCATTGCCGCCGAAACCAATCAACTACCGAGGTAACCCATGGGCTTTCGCTTGTCGAAGATTTACACCCGCACCGGCGACAAAGGCGAAACCGGCCTGGGCGATGGCCGCCGCGTACCCAAGGATCACCCGCGCATCGAAGCCATTGGCGAGGTCGACACGCTGAACAGTCAGGTCGGTGTGCTGCTGGCCGGATTAATCGCCGAACGTGAGGCATTCCCGGGTTTGAATGAACTGATCGACGTGCTCGCGCCTTGCCAGCATCGCCTGTTTGACCTCGGCGGTGAACTGGCGATGCCGCAATATCAGGCGCTGAATGCGGCGGAAATCGAGCGCCTGGAAGCAGCCATCGATGTGTGGAACGAGGAATTGGGGCCGCTGGAGAATTTCATTCTGCCCGGCGGGTCGATGCTGATCGCCCAGGCCCATGTGTGCCGCAGCCTGGCGCGCAGTGCCGAGCGGCGCTGTCAGCATTTGAATGCGATCGAGCCGTTGGCCGGAGTGGGTCTGGCGTATATCAATCGGTTGTCGGATTTGCTGTTTGTGGCCGCAAGGTTGATTGCGCGGCGGCAGGGGGTTGCAGAGATTTTGTGGCAACCGGCGGCAAAACCAACAGAAATGTAGTGTTTTATTGGCCGCCATCGCTGGCAAGCCAGCTCCCACAAGGTTTTGTATCGTTCTCCGCATTTGCGGTGCACACGACACCTGTGGGAGCTGGCTTGCCAGCGATGAGGCCATCAGCCTCAGCACATAATCAAGCTTCTGGCCAAAACGCCCGAATCCCCGCGACACCCTGCGCGCCAACGCCCCAAGCCTTCTCACGCTCCGCCGGACCAACGCCGCCGAGCAAGAACACCGGCTTGCTGAAGCCCTCGATCAACGCCGAAGCCTGTTCCCAGCCCAACGGCTGAGCATCCGGATGAGTCAAGGTCGGCTGCACCGGCGACAGGGTGACGAAATCCACGCCCATCTGCTCGGCCAGGGCCAGCTCTTCAGCGTTATGGCACGAGGCCGCCAACCAGCGCTCCGCCGGCAACGGCCGCCCTGCTTCGGCGTATTTGCGCAATTGCGCGGCCGTGATGTGCCAACCGGCGGCCGGGAAATCGCCAAGCCACTCGAACGGCCCCTTGATCATCAACTGCGCCTTGCCGGCGCACAGTCCCACCGCATCCACCGCCAGATCGCGGTATTTGGGGTCATAGCCGTTCGGCGCGCGCAGCTGGATCAACTTGATTCCGCCGGCAATCGCCTTCTGGATACCCCGCAACAGGGCCGGTGCCTCCAGATCTTCCGGGGTGATCAGGTATTCAGCGGGCAAGCGCGCGGCGGCGACGATTGGCTGGTTGGCGGCCGGGAACTCGTAGTTCAGCAGATCCTTGGCGGTCACCCAGACCAATGGCTGGCCTTCGGCGCCATGCGGTTCACCGCTGAAGCTCGACACTTCCCAGACATCCAGCAACACCTGCTTGTCCGGGTAGTCATGGCGAACCTTGATCAGCGGACGCGCGGCGCCAACGACAATGCCCAGCTCTTCCTGAAGTTCGCGAGCCAGCGCGCTTTCAACGGATTCGTCAGCCTCGACCTTGCCGCCGGGAAATTCCCACAAGCCGCCCTGATGCTGGGTGTCGGCACGGCGGGCTATGAGAATCTTGCCACTGCCGTCACGAATGACGGCGGCGGCGACGTGTACGCGTTTCACGGATTCAACTCCTCCAGTCCAGCCTTTTGCCACGCCTTGAAGGCGGGCCATTGGTAGACGGTTTCAACATAAGCTTGATCGATGGCGGGCAATTGCACCTGATAAGTACGCAGACGCACGGCAATCGGTGCAAAGAACGCATCAGCCAGACTCACGCGACCGAACAGATAGGGCCCAGGCTCAGTGGCAGCAGCACGGCACTCAGCCCACAACGCGAGCATGCGCTCGATATCGACCTTCACTTCCGGCGGCACCAGGCTGAGCGGCGCATCATGGCTCAGGTTGAACGGCATGTGATTGCGCATGGCGAAAAAGCCACTGTGCATCTGCGCGCAGGCGGAACGGGCCTGAGCGCGAGCGAACAGGTCGGCTGGCCAGAGCTGTTCGGACGGGAACTGCTCGGCCAGATATTCAGCAATCGCCAAGGAATCGGCCACAGTGCCACGAGAGGTTTGCAACAACGGCACCTTGGCGGTCGGCGAATGCTTGAGCAGCCGCTCGCGGGTGTCGGGCTTGCCGAGCTTGATCAGCTCTTCGGTGTAGGGTGCCCCGGTCAGTTCCAGCGCCAGGGCGGCACGCAGGGACCAGGAAGAAAGCAGTTTGTCGCCGATGATCAGGTGCAGGGACATGGTGTGGCGCCTTTTCGTCAGTGGAAAGCTTCAAGACTTGGAGTGACTGGACCGACGCTTTCGCGGGCAAGCCCGCTCCCACAGTGGTTTCTGTCGTACACCGCAGAACCCTGTGGGAGCGGGCTTGCCCGCGAAGAGGCCGGCACATTGAACATTGATGTTGCCTGACACAACGCCATCGCGAGCAGGCTCACTCCTACAGGGGATCCGTGTCGTTCACTCATCTACTGTAGGAGTGAGCCTGCTCGCGATGGCGGCGACTCGGTCTCAGATTGAATCAGGTCCGGTATTCGGCGTTGATCTTCACGTATTCATGCGACAGGTCGGTGGTCCAGATGGTTTCGCTGCAATCGCCACGGCCCAGTTCGATGCGGATGGTGATCTCTTCCTGCTGCATCACCGCCGAGCCTTGCGCTTCAGTGTAGGTCTCTGCGCGTGCGCCACGGCTGGCGATGCACACGTCACCGAGGAACACGTCGATCTTGCTCACGTCCAGATCCGGCACGCCGGCACGACCAACGGCAGCCAGAATGCGGCCCCAGTTCGGGTCGGAGGCGAACAGCGCGGTCTTGATCAGCGGCGAGTGCGCCACGGTGTAGCCAACGTCCAGGCATTCCTGATGATTGCCTCCGCCGTTGACTTCAACGGTGACGAACTTGGTCGCGCCTTCGCCGTCACGCACGATGGCCTGAGCCACGTCCATGCACACTTCGAACACCGCTTGCTTCAACTTGTTGAACAGCTCGCCTTCGGCGCGGGTGATTTCCGGCAATGCGGCCTTGCCGGTGGCAATCAGCATGCAGCAGTCGTTGGTCGAGGTGTCGCCGTCGATGGTGATGCGGTTGAACGACTTGTTCGCACCGTCGAGCATCAGGTTGTGCAGCACTTCGCGGGCGACTTTGGCGTCGGTGGCGATGTAGCCGAGCATGGTCGCCATGTTCGGGCGAATCATGCCCGCGCCTTTGCTGATGCCGGTGACGGTGATGGTCACGCCGTCATGCTGGAACTGACGACTGGCACCCTTGGGCAGGGTGTCGGTGGTCATGATGCCGGTGGCGGCAGCTTCCCAGTTGTTTTCCGACAGATCATCCAGTGCAGCCTGCAGCGCGCCTTCGATCTTCTCGACCGGCAGTGGTTCGCCGATCACGCCGGTGGAGTACGGCAGGATCTGGCTGGCATTGACGCCCGTCAGCTCGGCCAGTTTCGCCGTGGTGCGCTCGGCAGCCGCCAGGCCCGGTTCACCGGTACCGGCGTTGGCATTGCCGGTGTTGGTCAGCAGGTAGCGCACGGCATTCTGTACACGTTTTTTCGCCAGGATCACCGGCGCGGCACAAAACGCGTTCAACGTGAACACGCCGGCCACGGTCGAACCTTCGGCGCAGCGCATCACTACCACATCCTTGCGCCCGGGGCGCTTGATGCCGGCCGAGGCGATACCGAGTTCAAAACCGGCAACCGGGTGCAACGTTGGCAAAGGACCAAGACCAACAGCCATGAATGCGCTCCTTACTCAATGATGTCAGCACCGCTCACAGTGATGGCGGTGGTGTAAATGGCAAAACGCCGCGACGGCAGGAGCCGGTCGCGGCGCGGGTATTTCAGCGATTGAAACGGGGTTTACTGGATCTGCCCGTGGCAATGCTTGAATTTCTTGCCCGAACCGCAGTAGCACAGTTCGTTGCGGCCCAGCTTCTGTTCGTTGCGAACCGGGGCAGTGGCGAGGGCCACATCGACCTCCTCACCCAACACTTCCGGTTGCTCCAGACCCGGTGCCTCAGCGTGTTCGAACTGCATGCGGGCGGCCAGTGCTTCAGCTTCCTCACGCAGGCGTTGTTCTTCGGCTTCCGGATCTTCGCGGCGAACCTGAACGTGCGACAGCACACGGATCGAGTCGCGCTTGATCGAATCCAGCAGCTCGGAGAACAGCGTGAACGACTCGCGCTTGTATTCCTGCTTCGGGTTCTTCTGGGCGTAGCCACGCAGGTGGATGCCGTGACGCAGGTGATCCATGGTCGACAGGTGGTCTTTCCACAGGTCGTCGAGAACGCGCAGGACGATCTGCTTCTCGAACGAGCGCAGTGCTTCGGCACCGGCCTGATCTTCTTTCTCGTTGTACGCGGCCATCAGCTCGACCATCAGCTTCTCGCGCAGCGTCTCTTCGTACAGGTGATCGTCTTCGTCGAGCCATTGCTGAATCGGCAGTTTCACCCCGAAATCGCTGGCAATCGACGCTTCCAGACCGGCCACGTCCCACTGCTCCGGCAGCGATTGCGGTGGAATGTGGGCGCTGACGGTCGCGTTGAGCACGTCCTGACGGAAGTCGGCGATGGTTTCACCGATGTTGTCGGCGGCCAGCAACGTGTTGCGCATGTGATAGATCACTTTACGCTGTTCGTTGTTGACGTCGTCGAACTCGAGCAGTTGCTTACGAATGTCGAAGTTGCGACCTTCAACCTTGCGCTGCGCTTTCTCGATCGCGTTGGTCACCATGCGGTGCTCGATCGCTTCACCGGACTGCATGCCCAGGGCTTTCATGAAGTTCTTCACCCGGTCAGAGGCGAAGATGCGCATCAGGCTGTCTTCCAGCGACAGGTAGAAGCGGCTGGAACCGGCATCACCCTGACGACCGGCACGGCCACGCAACTGGTTGTCGATACGACGGGATTCATGGCGCTCGGAAGCAATCACCTGCAGACCGCCGGACTCCAGCACTTGCTGGTGACGCTTCTGCCAGTCGGCCTTGATCTGGGCGATCTGCTCGGGGCTCGGGTTTTCCAGCGCCGCGACTTCCACTTCCCAGTTGCCGCCCAACAGGATGTCCGTACCACGGCCGGCCATGTTGGTGGCGATGGTCAGGGCGCCCGGACGACCGGCCTGCGCAATGATTTCAGCTTCTTTTTCGTGGAACTTGGCGTTCAGGACCTTGTGTTCGATGCCTTCCTTGTTGAGCAGGTTGGAGACGTGCTCGGAAGTTTCGATGGTCGCAGTACCCACCAGGATCGGACGGCCCTGGGCCATGCCT
>NZ_QAIK01000081.1:0-23203 GCF_003061005.1 Pseudomonas sp. HMWF021
GTCATTGGCCCACTGCCACAGGAACCACGCAGCGAGCGCGCCGAGCAGCAGCCCGGCGCCCCACTTCACGTAGCGCAACGGCGAACGCTTTACCGGCAGCGGCTCGATCGGGAGTTGTGCGGTCATCACTCAGCCCTGCGTCGGTTTGCCGGTCACCAGACCGACCTGGGACAGTTCGAGCCGGCGCAACAGATCCAGCACTTCAATGACCTTCTGGTACTGCACCGTGGCGTCGCCGCGCACGATTACCGGGAAGTCCGGGCTCTGCGCTTTCTCGATGCGCAGGCGTTCCTCCAGCTCGGCGAGCGTCACCGGGTAGGCGTCGAGGAACACCTGACCGCCGTCGTTGACCGAAATCGCCTTGGTCTTGGCCTCCGACAGCGACACCGAGGCGCTGGCCTTGGGCAGGTTGATCTGGATCCCCGAGACCTGCGCGGTGGCGGTGAGGATGAACATCACCAGCACCACCATCAGCACGTCGACCAATGGGGTGATGTTGATGCTGTCCACCGCTGCATCTTCGTCATCGTCGTGGGAGGCATTTACGGACGCCATGTCGGTGTTCCTCAGGCCGGTACGGAGTGGTTGGCGTGATGGCCGCGCGGGTGCGACGCTTCACTGGACTGGCTCTCGCCATGCAACTCCGCCAGACGGGTGATGAACTCGTCGACGAACACGCGCATGTCGGCGCTGACTTCCTTGTTGCGGGTGATCAGGCGGTTGTAGCCAAACAGCGCCGGGATCGCGACGAACAGGCCCATCGCCGTGGCGAGCAATGCCGCAGCCATGCCGGGCGCGATGGCGTTGATGTTGACGTCGCCGGCCATCGCGGTGCCGAGGAACACCACCATGATCCCCAGCACGGTGCCGAGCAGGCCGATGTACGGGCCGCCGGCGATGGCGTTGGACAGGGTCGAGAGTTTCGAGCTGAGGGCCTGGTTCTCGCGGGTGCGCACGCCGTCCATCGAGCAGCGGATGGCTTCGATGGTTGCTGCGGATACCGAAGAGGTATCGGCGCCCTGCTCGCGGCGGGTGCGGATCTCCTTGACCGCCACCGCGTACAGACGCCACAGCGGCGAGTGCTGCAGACGTTGGGCGAGCTGCGCGTCGTCGGCGAACATCTCCAGGCGCGTACCGACCTTGGCAAATTGCTCGCGGAAGTCTTCGTTGGCCTTGCTCACGCGGCTGAGGGTGCGGTTCTTGCGCAACATGATGATCCACGACTGGAACATCATCAGCACCAGTACGGCGATGATCACCCAGGCGTCCACCGGTACCGCATTCAGCAGGAAACCGAGGCTGCCGAAACCGAAACCGGACTGTTCTTCGTCGACGCCGTAGGCCACCAGTTTCGACTCGGAACCCTGCGAGGTGGCATCGGCCAGCAACAACGCAGCCGGACGGGCGACTTTCGACAGACGCAGTTCGTCGATGGCACCCACGAAAGGCTGGAAAGGACCCGCGGCCAGATCGCCGCCAATCGCCATCACCGAATTGAACGCCGGCATCGCTTGAGCGAGGGTCGCACCCTCACGACCGTTGATGTACAGGCTGACTTTCGAACCTTCAGCGGTCAGCGCGACGTGCTGCCATTGGCCGGGGTTCAATGCCTGAGCGGCGACCGCGCGCTGGCCGTCTATCTCCACAAACGGCACGCCTTGATTGACCCCGATCAGCAGGCTGTTGGCGCCTTCACGACGGGCCAGAATCAGTTGCTCGCCATTGGCCTGATCCAGCCGCAGCCACGCACTGAAGGTGAACGCGCTGCCAGCGTTGTGCTGCAACGACGGACTGGCCGGCAGCAACAACGGCTGACCGCTGAACTGCAAGGCGCGCCCCACTACACCGTCAATCGCCGCGCCGGTGGCGCTTTGTGCGGTGTTGCCGTAGGCGGTGGTGTCTTTGGCCGGGGTGCCGGTGGCGCCGTCGAAGTGATAGAGCGCGGTGTAATTCGGGTCGAAGGTCAACTGGCCGTTACCGGTGGCAGGGGCCTTCTGATTGCCGTAGTACATCCAGATGTCCTGACGCTGCCCGCCCTCGACATTCGGCACATCGACCCAGATCAGCGCCATGCCCATCAGCGCATCGAAGCTTTCGATCTGGTGATTGAGCACGGTCTTGTCATCGGCGGCGACGAAGCGCAGGTCCGAGCCGTCTTCCTTGACGCCGTCGAAGGTGAAGTTGCCGGTGTGCAGGCGCACCAGCAGCGCGGTGCGACCGAGGGCCTGATTGATCCCGGCGCCCTGCGGCGTGGTGTCGACGGCGATCTGTTTGCGGTAATGCCAGTCGTCCTGCCACCAGGCCTGCGCCGTGGCCGGGAGCACGAAGCCCAGGCAGATCAACAACGAAAGAATGAGGCGCTGCATGAACGTGCTCCTTTAGAAAGTGGCTTGAAGGTTGAAGTGCAGGCGCGATTCCTGCTTCGAGGTGTTCGGCCCTTCGAGTAGCGGATAACCCCAGTCGAGGCTGCCGGACAGCCATTTGCTGAGGCTGGCGCGGGTGCCGAGGCCGACGCTGGCCAGGGCGTAACTGGCGTCCTGATCCGGCAACTCGTCGCGCAGATACAGTTGCGCGCCTTCGGCGAAGGCGTAGAAGCGCCATTCCTGCATCCAGCTGCCGGCGTATTTCGCCAGCGACGGCGTGCGCAGTTCCTGACTGAGCAACACGCCGTCATCACCGGTGCGCTCAGCCGCCAGATAACCGCGCACCGAGGTCGCGCCGCCGGCGGAAAACTGTTCGTTGGAAACCAGCGGTCCCGACGCCAATTGGAACGCGCCTTTGCTCGCGCTTTGCCAGTCGTTGTCGAAGGTCCAGGTGAAGTTGCTGTCGCCCTTGAGCACGGCGAAACTCGGGTTGGCGCGGTAGCGTTTGTAGTCGAAATCCTCGTCGGAGCTGCCGTAACCGAAGATGCTGCGGGTGGCCGCGACCAGGCTCAGGCCGAGGCCGAGCTGGCTCTTTTCGGTGTAACGGAAGCCGTTGTAGGCGAAGGTGAACGGCGCGTATTTCAGCGGCACCTTGTCGCTCTCGCCGGACAGGGTCAGGCGCTCGTCGAAATCCTTGAAGTCGATGCCGGCCGACAGCGAGTTCGACCAACTGCCGCTGGACGGCAGCGTGTAGATCGCCGATACGCCGTAGGAATGGCCCTTGCCCAGCACGTTGCTGCCGCCGATGGTGGCGACGTTGCTGTCGGACTGGTAGCCGGAGAACTGCACACTCCAGCGCTCGCTCAGCGGCGCGGTGTAGGAAGCCGACCAGACCTTGGCGTTGTCGGTGTCCTGCGGTGCGGTGAAGTACGTCAGGTTGATGCTGTGGCCGAGTTGCCAGAGGTTGTTGTAGCCGAGACTGGTGACGGCGCGCAGTTTTTCGGTGTCGGCGCTGTAGTCGTTGTTGAGGCCGACGCTGGCGCTCCACGGGTTCTGGTCTTCAACCTGCAAATCGACGTCCATGGTGCCGGGACGCTGACCTTCGCGCACCAGCGGCATGACCTGGCGGCCCGGGGTTTTATTGAGCTGCGCCAGTTCACCCTGAACCTTGGCGAAGTCCGGCACCTCGCCTTCTTTCAGCGCCGGGACGTTGTCGCGGATGTCCAGCGGCGAATAGTGTTTGGCGCCGACCACGCGCACCCGGCCAACCTTGGTTTCGCTGACTTGCAGGTAGACGATGCCGTCGGCCACCGCTTGCTCCGGCAACTCGACGAACACCGATTGGTAGCCGCGTTCCTGATAAGCCTTCTGCAACGCATCGCGGGCGCCTTCGATGTCCGTCATGGCTTTTTGCGGGCCGAGAAACGGGTACACCGCCTCTTCGATCGCCCGGGCGTCGAGCACGGTGTTGCCGCGCACGAAGTATTCGTTGACGTCCACCAGACGTTGCGGCGCAGCAGCTTCGGCAGCCTCTTCGGCGAATGCCGGTTGCGCGCCGGCCGTCACCAGCAGCCAGCCCCACAGCGCCAGCCGTGACGTGAAAATCTGATCCACACTACCCCCTGAATTCGCGATGACCTGTTGGCGCTGTTGCGCGCCTTGTGTGTTGCGTCAGTTGCTGACTGTCGAGGCACCGCTGTGCTTGCCGAGCCAGGTGTGCAGCAGCGCAAAGTTCAACGAGAACTCGGGCATTTGCAGCAAGGCACCGCAGAACACTTCGCCGATGATTTTCTGGATGAGCAGCACCGCACGCGGGTTGTTGAGCAGCGTGGCGATGTCGCGACTGAGGACGTTGAAGCTCCAGACTTTCTGGTTCAGGCCAAGACCGACGAACCAGCGGAACAGCAGGTTGTAATTGAGCTGTTCATACAGTTGCTGCTCGCTGGGCACCGAATACAGCAGTTGCAGAAGCAGGATGTGCATGACGGTTTGCGCGGGGATGAGCATGCCGGGCTCGGCGTTGAGCTCGTGCAGGAGGCCTTGGTGGGCATCGAGCAAATCGTCGATCTGCGGGCGCAGCAAGACCAGCGAATGGCCGGGCGGAATGTAGCTGGAGACCTCTTTCAAGGCGCCCTGCCAGTCATCCTGCGACACGATCCAGACCCACGGCGCGCCGTAGCGATACACCGAAACCGGCTTCTTGCGCGCGGCCTCGACGATCTTCGACAGGCGCTGATCGAGCTCCTGCATGCCCACTTTCGAGTAGCGTTCCATAGTCCCCATTGCCTCACTCCCGGCGTCCCGCCTCGGCTTGTGAAAAGCGCCCCGTTGGGCCCCTCAAGCGCGTTACATAGGCATGACCGGACTGGCTATGTGCTACCGAACTTTTGTCATGAAAGCTTCATGCTGGAATTGGCGGGAGAGCAAAATCAAAAGATCGCAGCCTTCGGCAGCTACTACACCGGGATTGAGTACACCCTGTAGGAGCTGCCGAAGGCTGCGATCTTTTACTTCAGGAATAAACCGGCCAGGTGTCGACGATCTTGCCGCCACGCACCGCCAGCAGATCGCCGAATTGCAGGAGCACGGCTTCGGTCTGGGTGGGTCGCAGGAACACTTGATCTTCAACGGTCAGGCCCACGGCATTCGAACCGTTGACCATCTCCTGATTGGAACTGCGGCCATACACGCCATTACTCTGCAAACCGGCGGGCGATTCGAACTCGGCCATCCAGTTGCCGCCGTAAATAAAATAGGTCTGACGCTGATTGGTGTCCCACCACGAGAACAACTTCGACTTGTCATCCAGCGCCGGGATGTTCACCGCACCGGTGCTCTTCAGCACAGGCGTGGCGATGTAGCTCGCTGGCACGTGGTCAATCAGTGACGGCAGGTCGTAATGCGTCGGTTTGAGCATCGCCGTGCCTACCGACACCTCGGTGCTGAGCTTCTCGTTTTCGTGGATGCGGTAACTCGGGCTGCCGGCGGTGTTCAGGCACAGGTTGTCATTCCACAACGCCGGAAACTGCTGCCGGGTGAAATCCGCGCAGCGCTGATAAATCAACATGACCTTGGCGAACAGCTCCTCGGGCGAACCGAGGATCCCCGGCACGCCCATGCCCACGAACGGGTCGTAGCCCATGAACCCGGCGAACTGCAGATGCTGCGGGTTGGCGCTGATCAGCGCGAGCATCTGCCCCAGCACCTGCACATCACTGACCCCGCCACGGTGCAGGCCGACGTCCAGCTCGATGTTGATGCGCATCCGCGTGCCCAGCCCCTGCGCCAACGCCAGGTATTGCTGGAGGCGCTCGGGGTTATCGATCAGCCATTGCAACTGCCTGGAAGGATCGAACGGGCCCTTGTGAGTTTGATAGAACAGCTCGGCCGAACGCACTGGCAACGGCTTGCCAAGCAGGATGTCGGACTGGGGAAACGTGACCGCATCGTGATTGAGAAACGGCTGATGAAACGACATGAGTTTTTGCGTCCCGGCCCGTTGCGCGATGTAGGTCAACAAGCCCGGTGACGGCAGGGACTTTTCCACCAGGCGCAATTGCTTGCCGCCGCGTTTGACCGACTGCATCACTACGTCGATGTTGTGATCGAGGCGATCCAGATCGATCAGCAGCACCGGGCGCATCGGGCCTTTGTCCTTCAGTTCTTTATTCAGCGCGCGGAAATACTCGTTGTACGGCGCGCCGCGATCACCCGGCCGCAGCCAGGCGCCCACGCCCACCAATAAAGCGCCGACACCCAGTGTGCCCAGAAGAAAGTTACGTCGATTGACCGCCATCAGCTCACCCCCAGAATCGACGAAAGATGCGCGTTGAGAAAGCGTCCGCTCGGATCCAGCGCCTGACGTACCTCGACGAACTCGCGCCAGCGCGGGTACAGCGGCTGCAAGGTGCGTGCATTGAGCGTGTGCAATTTGCCCCAGTGCGGACGGCCGTTGTACTTCCAGAAAATCGGCTCGACCGCAGCGAAAAAGTTGTGATGATCCATCTGGTAATGCTGGTGCACCGAGATCGAACAGCTGTCGCGGCCCTCGAACATGCTCAACGGAATGTCATCAGCCTTGACGTAGCGGTACTCGATGGGAAACCAGGTGCGCAGGTCCTTGTCCTGAATCAGTTTGAGGATTTCACGCAGACACGCCGGGCCGTGTTCGGCGGGCACCGAGTATTCCATCTCGTTGAAGCGCACGGTGCGCACGTTGGCGTAGATGTCGAACGAATCGCCAACCCGATCATCGAAACTCGCCAGATGTCGCAGGCTGTTGAGCAGCGTGCGGCGCAGCTCGGGGAAGTCGCTGCCGTACTTGTCGATCTTCTCGATCAGGGTCACGAACTCGTTGCCGCCCTCCTCTTCGGGCGGAATCGGCGGCGTGGCCGGGTCGCTGGTTTCGTTGAGGGCGATGGACAACGCATAGTCGGAATGGGTGACGACGAGCATTTCCCAGTGCTGGTTTTCCCGGGTGTTCTTGTCGAGGTCTTCCAGCAACTCTTCGGTCTTGGCGATCCACTGGCGCTCACGCAGGCGATAGGCCGGGCGATTTTGCAGACGGATTTTCGTCGCGACGCCCAATGCGCCGAGCGACACCCGCGCGGCGTTGAACACTTCGGGGTGACGCTGGCTGTCGCAGTCCAGCACCTCGCCGCTGGCCGTCACCAGTTGCAGGCCGCAGACGTGTGCCGAGTACGACTGAAAGGTTTTGCCGGTGCCATGGGTCGAAGTGGAAATTGCGCCGGCGAGGGTCTGGTAGTCGATATCGGCCATGTTCTGCAGGGCCTGGCCGACGTCCTTGAGCGGCACGCCCATGCGTGACATCGGCGTGCCGGCGCCGAATTCCGCCTGCAGGGTTTTCGGGTCGTGGTCGAGCAAACCGGTGAAGTAGCTGAGCGACAGCAGCGTGCCGTCGGTGGGCACCAGGGCACTGAACGAATGCGCCGAACCAACCGGGCGGATTTTGCCCTGGGCCTGCCGAATCGCAGCGCTCAGTTCATCGAGATTCTTCGGCGCCAGCCGCGCCGCCGGCAGGCAACTCTGCCCGCCAGACCAGTTGCGCCAGGGAATCAGCCGTGGCGCGCGCATCAATTGCCCCAGCGCGGGATTGGCCGCCAGTGCACTGAACGCACCGACGATGCTTGCCCGTTGCAACAACTGACGCCGTGTCAGATCCATGCTCATGCGCGCGCCCTTATTGTGGGAGGGGCTGGTCGGCCATGAAGCCGATCAGTTGCAGGAATTGATCTTCCGAGCACTCGACACACTGACCCATCGGCGGCATGCCGTTATAGCCGTTGATGGCGTGGTCGAGCAGTGTGTCGGTGCCCTGGCGGATGCGCGGCTCCCAGGCTTGGCGGTCACCGGTCAGCGGTGCGTTCGCGGCGGGATTGGCGTGGCACAGTTGGCAGCTGTTGGTGTAGATCTGCGCCAGTGCCGGGTCGGTGGGTGTGGCGTTGCGGGCAGTTGCCGGTGGTGCGGTTTTCTCACCGCAACCGGACAGCGTCATCAACAGCGCCAGCAGTAAAGTGAATGGAATGGCCCGCATAACGATCCTCACATGGGTGCCGCTTATTGTTGTGAGCACACCTTAAGGCAGGCACGGCAGCGGGTTGAGGGCATTGCGGGACAACGAGGGGGCCAAACGGGGCCACACCATCCCTCTGTAGGAGCTGCCGCAGGCTGCGATCTTTTGATCTTGATCTTGAAAAGCAAAGTCAAAAGATCGCAGCCTTCGGCAGCTCCTACAGGGATTGGCGTGACATTCGCGTGACATTGGCGGGTTTAAATGTCGGCGTATTCAGGCGTATAACCTGTAAAGACTTTTTGATCTGTATACGGACATCAACACGGGGTAGCGACATGACCACAGCAAACATTCTTGGCAATCTGTTCCCTTCTGTCAGCGACATCCCGGAAAAATACCGCCTCGACGGTCAGGTCGAACAACGCGAATACCTCGTCGATGGCCAACTGCGACGCTGGGACGGCCCGCTCGCCACCGTGCGCAGCCCGGTGTACCTGCACGGCGAAAGCGGCGATGAACAAGTGATTCTCGGCAGCACCCCGCTGCTGGATGCCGACACCGCGCTCACCGCCCTCGACGCTGCCGTGCGTGCCTACGATCGCGGCCAGGGCCTGTGGCCGACCATGCGCGTGGCCGAACGGATCCAGCACGTCGAGGCGTTCCTCGGCCGTATGCGTCAGCAGCGCGAAGCCGTGGTCAAGCTGCTGATGTGGGAGATTGGCAAGAACCTCAAGGACTCGGAAAAAGAGTTCGACCGCACCTGCGACTACATCGTCGACACCATCAACGCGCTGAAAGAACTCGACCGCCGTTCCAGCCGCTTCGAGCTGGAACAGGACACCCTCGGCCAGATCCGTCGCGTGCCGCTCGGCGTTGCACTGTGCATGGGGCCTTACAACTATCCGCTGAACGAAACCTTCACCACGCTGATTCCGGCGCTGATCATGGGCAACACCGTGGTGTTCAAACCGGCCAAGCTTGGCGTGTTGCTGATACGTCCGTTGCTCGAAGCCTTTCGCGACAGCTTCCCGAGCGGCGTGATCAACGTGATCTACGGCAGCGGCCGCGAAACCGTCAGCGCGCTGATGGCCAGCGGCAAGATCGATATCTTCGCCTTCATCGGCACCAACAAGGCCGCCAGCGACCTGAAGAAACTGCACCCGAAACCACACCGCTTGCGCGCGGCACTGGGTCTGGATGCGAAGAACCCCGGCATCGTCCTGCCGGAAGTCGATCTGGACAATGCCGTCAGCGAGGCGGTGACCGGTTCGCTGTCGTTCAACGGCCAGCGCTGCACCGCGCTGAAAATCCTCTTCGTGCATGAAGACGTGGTCGACAGCTTTATCGAAAAATTCAACGCCAAGCTCGCTACGCTGAAACCGGGCATGCCGTGGGACAGTGGCGTGGCGCTGACGCCATTGCCGGAGTCGGGCAAGGTCGATTACCTGCACGGTCTGGTGGCCGACGCGCAGAGCAAGGGCGCCAAAGTGGTCAACCCGAATGGCGGCGAAGCGCGGGCGTCGTTTTTCTACCCCGCCGTGCTGTATCCGGTGACGCCGCAGATGCGCGTGTACAACGAGGAACAGTTCGGCCCGGTGGTACCAATCGTGCCGTACCGTCACCTCGATACCGTGATCGATTACGTGCTGGAATCGGACTTCGGCCAGCAACTGAGCCTGTTCGGCACCAACCCGGTGGCGATCGGGCGACTGGTCGATACCTTCGCCAACCAGGTCGGGCGGATCAACCTCAACGCCCAGTGCCAGCGCGGCCCGGACACTTACCCGTTCAACGGACGCAAGAACTCCGCCGAGGGCACGTTGTCGGTACACGATGCACTGCGGGTGTTTTCGATTCGCACGCTGGTGGCGACCAAGTTCCAGGACAGCAACAAGGATCTGATCAGCGAGATCATTCGCGGCCGCGACTCGAGCTTCCTGACCACCGACTACATCTTCTGACGAGGACCTTGCACTGAGTACATTCAGCTCCCACCGACTGCCACCGCTGCTGCGGCGAATCCTGCGTCCGTTGCTGGACCCGTATCGCCGCTACCAGCACGCCCGGTTGATCCATGCGGTGCGCGTGGCATTGGGGTTGCTGGCGACCATCCTGCTGACCACGGGCATCAACCTGCCCCACGGCGAGTGGGCGTCGGTGACCATGCTGGTGGTGATCGGCGGCTTGCAGCATCACGGCAACATCGGCAAGAAAGCCGCCGAACGCGCCACCGGCACCTTGATCGGCGCTGGCGTCGGTCTGGTGCTGGTGGCGCAACAGGCGTGGCTGGGCCTGCCGTGGCTGACCTACTTTGCGATGGCGGTGGTGTGCGGATTCTTCTCGTATCACGCCATTGGCAAGGGGGGTTATACCGCCCTGCTCTCGGCGATTACCGTATTCATCGTCGCCGGCCACGGCGACAACCCGATCACCGACGGTTTGTGGCGTGGGGTCGATATCCTGATCGGTATTGCCCTGGCCCTGGCGTTTTCCTTCGCCCTGCCGTTGTACGCGGTGTATTCGTGGCGCTACAACCTGGCCGACGCCCTGCGCGACTGCGCCACCTTGTACGGACGGATCATCAGCGGCCAACCGGTCAGCGCCGATGAACACTTGAAGCTGATGGGCCGGGTGACCACGGTGATGGTGCAACTGCGCTCGCTGATGCCTTCGGTGTCCAAGGAAGTGAAGGTTTCCATGACCGAACTGGACGCGATTCAACGCAACCTGCGCATGTGCGTCAGCACCCTGGAGATCCTCGGCAACACCCGCCCGGATGCCAACGACCCCGACGCCATGGCGCACCTGCAATCGGCACTGCGGCCCGAGCACCGGGTAATCCGCGTGCAACTGATCGGCATGGCCCGGGCCTTGAAGTCCGGCGCGGCACAACGCCTGGAGCGTCCGCTGGAGCTACCGGACGCCAGCCTCGACACGCCGGTCTATAGCACGCTGGACGGTTATCGTTTGCTGACCCGACAACTCGCGGCCAACATCGGCGAACTGCGCCAGCGTCTGGCGAAAACCGCACCGCGCTGGAATATCTGAGCCTACGGAGTAGCCAGACGTCGCGACTTCAGCCCCCAGCCCTGCTGCATCCCGGCGGCGGCCAGCAGAATCGCGGCTACACCGACCCATTGCAGGGTTTCCAGGCGATGGCCGAAGGCGAACCAGTCAACGAAGATGGCCGCAATCGGGTAGATGAACGACAGCGCGCCGGTCAGGGCCGTCGGCAGTTTCTGGATCGCGCCGTACAGCAGCACGTACATCAGGCCGGTATGAACGATGCCCAGCGTCACCAGACTGGCCCACGCTCCCTGGGTTTGCGGCAAACCATTGAAGTGCGCGAACGGCGCGAGCAACAGCACCCCGGTGCAGACCTGGATCAGCGCAATCAGATGCGGTGGCGTGCCGGTCAGGCGCTTGATGATCAGCGCTGCAATCGCGTAGAGCAACGCCGCCCCCAGTGCCAGCGCAATGCCCAGCAGATAGTCGCTGCCGCTCTCGCCCTGTGCGCCATGGGCGCTGACAATCGCCAGCATGCCAAGAAAGGAAATCGCCAGCCAGAACAGCTTCTGCACAGTGATTTTCTCGCCGAGAAACAGCGCCGCCAGACCGACCAGCATGAACGGCTGCACGTTGTAGACCGCCGTGCCGATGGCGATCGAGGCCCGGGAATACGAGCCGAACAACAGCACCCAGTTGCCAACGATCGCCACACCGCTCAGCACCGCAAGCAGGAATGTAGTGCGAGTCAGAATGCCGGGGCGCAAGAAGCCGAACGCGGCGCAGATCAGCAGCAAGGTGCCGGCGCCGAAGACGCAGCGCCAGAACACCACGTCCAGCACGGGCTGCCCCGATACCAACACAAACCAGCCGATGGTCCCGGAAATCAGCATGGCGGCGGTCATCTCGAACGAGCCGCGGCGGATGTTTTTGTCCATCATCAATCTCTCCCTCAGCGTTTGACGAAAACGTGGCAAAAGTATGCCAAGTCAACGCCGCACGTCTCCAGCGCAAAAAGCAGGCTAAACTGGATTTCTGCCTTTTTTATCGCGGGTGGTTTCCTTCAAATGCCTAATACCGGATTTGCCCCATGACCGACGATATCGACCAGATTCTCATCAGCGCATTGATGGAGGACTCGCGCCGCTCACTCAAGGCACTGGCGCAGATCAGCGGTCTGTCGTCACCCAGCGTGGCCGAACGCCTGCGCCGCCTGGAGGAACGCGGCGTGCTCAAGGGCTATACCGTCGAAATCGACCCCAAATGTTTCGGCTATCAACTCCAGGCCATCGTCCGGGTACGGCCGCTGCCAGGCCAATTGCAGGAAGTGGAACGGCAGATCATGTCGATCCCGGAGTTCACCGAATGCGACAAAGTCACCGGCGAGGACTGCTTCATCGCACGTTTGCACGTGCGCTCGATGGAACAGCTGGACACCCTGCTCGATCGCCTCAACACACTGGCCGAAACCAACACGGCCATCGTCAAGAAGACCCCGGTCAAACGCCGGTTACCGCCGATGGCGTGAGTGCTTTTTGCGCATGTTCAGCGTAGATTGAGGTTTTTCCGGCGAAGGATTGGCGGTAATGAAATTTCAGGCAGTGATGCTGGCGGCAGTCATGCTCAGCGGGTGCGGGACAGTACAAACGGTCGTATTCAGCGACAAGGTTTCCGTGAACCAGCTGAAAAACCAGAAAAGCTACTGCGGCGCCGTGCCGCGAATCTACAGTGGGGCGACCTACGACTTCTGCATGCTGCACGCTGAAAAGCCGGATGACGTCGATGCGTTCAACTACAAGAACGCCTCTTTAGGCCTGGTGGTCGATGCAGCGGTTTCGGGCGTGCTGGATACGTTTCTGTTGCCCTACACCATTTACAGGCAACAGGCCGATGGCAGCATCGTGATCAACTGATCCGGTTTGCACTTTTCGCAGACAATAAAAAAAACCCGCCTGAGCGGGTTTTTTGTTGTTGCACAAACTGCGATCAGTCGTCGCGGCTCATGATGCCGAAGATCTGCAACAGGCTGATGAACAGGTTGTAGATCGATACATACAGGCTGATGGTCGCCATGATGTAGTTACGCTCACCACCCTGAATGATGGCGCTGGTCTGGAACAGAATGCAGACCGAAGAGAACAGCACGAAACCGGCGCTGATCGCCAGTTGCAGGCCGCTGATCTGGAAGAACATGCTCGCCAGCGTCGCACCCAGCAGGACGAAGAAACCGGCGGTGATGAAACCACCCAGGAAGCTCATGTCCTTGCGGGTGATCAGCACATAGGCCGACAGACCACCGAACACCAGCGCGGTCATGGCGAATGCCGAACTGACCACTTCAGCGCCGCCCTGCATGCCTAGATAACGGTTGAGGATCGGGCCGAGCAGGAAACCCATGAAACCGGTCAGCGCAAACGCGGAAACCAGGCCCCATGCCGAATCACGGAGTTTGTTGGTGAGGAAGAACAGCCCGTAGAAACCGATCAGCACCACGAAAATGTTCGGGTAGCCGACGCGCATCTGCTGGGCCACGAAAGCCATCACACCGCTGAATGCGAGGGTGAGCGCCAATAAGCCATAAGTGTTGCGCAGGACGCGGCTAACCTCTAGCTGCTCAGCCTGCACGCTGTTGTGAACTGCGTAATCCTGTTCGCGCATGGCGACACTCCTGTTGGTTTGAAACGTTCAGTCGCAAAGATCATAACAGACGCTCTGTAACAAGCCATGCACAGAGTTTGACAGTGTGTTTCATTCAGGTATTATGGCGCCCGCAACGCAAACGGAGGTGTGGCCGAGTGGTTTAAGGCAACGGTCTTGAAAACCGTCGACTGTAACAGGTCCATGAGTTCGAATCCCATCGCCTCCGCCATCTTTGATACGACAAAGCCCTGATTATTCAGGGCTTTGTCGTTTCTGGCGTTCAGGAATTCTGCTCTTCTCCATGGAACGTCTGCGCATCATTTCGGGAAGGCTTTATTCTTCGCCCCCCGCTCAAAAATGAATTCCGACGCTTGAAACAACGTCAGCTCTCCCTGCAAACGGGCAACGTAAACAGCACCCGAGCCCCACACGGCGAGTTGACTTCCGCCCACAACCGCCCGCCATGGGCTTCGATGATCGTCCGGCAGATCGACAAACCCATCCCCAGTCCCGTGGGTTTGGTGGTGTAAAACGCCGTGAAGACTTCTTCCGCGCGCTCGCAGGCGAACCCCGGTCCGGAGTCGCTGACCATGATCCTCACGTCCTCACCCAGCAACTCGCTGGCAATGAACAGCCGCCGCTCCCCCTCTTCCGTCACCGCCATGGCTTCCAGGCCGTTGATGATCAGGTTGAGCAGGACCTGCTGCAGCTCCACCCGATCGGCCACTACGGCGGGCAAATCGCTGGCAAGCCGGGTGGTGACCGCGGTGCCATAGCGGGCCGCCTCACCGCGTGTGAACCCGACCATTTCAGTCACCACTGCGTTGAGTTCCACCGCCTGGCGTTGCGGTGGGGTCTTGCGGATCAAGGCGCGTATGCGTCCGAGCACGTCGGCCGCGCGGTTGCCATCGTTGATGATGCGCCTGAGGCCCTGCTCGACTTCGTCGATGTTCGGCGGTTGCGCACCGAGCCAGCGCAGCGCCGCGTTGGCATTGGTTACGGTGGCGGCGATGGGCTGGTTGACTTCGTGGGCAATGGACGCCGCCAGTTGGCCCATGGTCGCCACGCGACCGGCGTGGGCCAGCTCCGCTTGTACCTGACGGTAACGGCGCTCGCCTTCGCGCACTTGTTCTTCAGCCTGTTTGCGCTCGCTCAGGTCGAGGACGAACGCCACGCCCTGCTGCTGGCTGGCTTCGAATGCGGCCAGACCGACGATCACCGGCAGACGACTGCCGTCCTTGCGGATGTATTCCTTTTCGAACGGCTGAGCGCGCCCGGTGCGGATGGCGGTCGCCAGCGCCGCTTCACTTTCCGCGCGCAATGGCGGCGGGGTCATGTCGCGCCAATGCACCCTGCGCGAGAGCAAATCATCGCGCGCGTAACCGACCATGCGCAGAAACGCGTCGTTGGCTTCGATGATTTCTCCTTCGATGCTCCAGACGATGATGCCGATGATGTTGGCGTCGACCAGTCGACGAATCTTCGCCTCACGCTCGGCGACGTTGCGATACAGCCGCGCGTTGTCCAGCGAGATCGCCGCCTGTGAAGCGACCAGCCGCAGCACCGCGATGCGCGCCGGGCTGAACACCCCGGCAGACAGATTGTTTTGCAGATACAGCGCCCCCGCAATCCGGCCCTGATTCATCAACGGCAGGCACAGGATCGAACGACAGCCGTGTTGATGAATGTACAGGTCAGCGGCGAATGCCGGATCGGCGACGGCATCGTCCAGGCACAGATTTTCGCCCGTGCGCAGGGTCTGATAGAGCACCGTTTCGGCCAGTGCCGTCGCACTCACCGGCTCATTGCACAGTCGCGCACGCTCGTCGCCGACGCGGATTCGCGCGGCAAGATACGGTGTCTCGGCCTCCATCAGAATCAGCAGGCCAAGTTCGGCGCCAGCCTGTTCGATGGCAGTGCGCATGATCATTTCGATCAGGCGATCCAGCACGATTTCGCCTGATACCGCTTGCGACACCTTGAGCACCGTCGCCAGGTCCAGTTGCTCGACCGGGGTGGTCATGGTCGCGATCGGGTTGGCCGGCGCCTCTTCGTTACGCAAATAGCGGTGATGGCGTTCCAGTTGCCGGACCTTGCCATCGGCGCCCCACCGCAAATAGCCGTAGCGCGCATCCTGCAGATACATGCGGGCGATCTTGCCCAGACCACGAGCGCTGTAAAAGCGAGCGGCGAGTTCGTTGGCCAAGGCTTCGACATGCACGAAGCCATTGTCCTGAGCCAATTGAATCGCTCGCTCGTACAGCGCCTGCGCTTCAATCGGTTGCCCGGCGACCCGAGCGATTTCTGCAGCGACCAACGCCGTCTGACTGGCGAAGGTCTGTGCGCACTGTTGCGCCCAGGTTTGCAGTTGGTCGTGGTGTTCATGCAACTGTTGCCGTTGATCAGCGTTCGTCTCGACATGGGCGGTCAGGGTCAAGGCTGCGTAGAAGTGATATTCGGCCTCCTCGAAAAACGAGGAAATCACCCACAACAGTTCCCTCGCCTGCACTGCGCAATCGGCGGCTGCCAAGTAATCCCCGGCCAGATAGTGCGCCTGCAGTTTGCGCACCCAATATTTGCCGCGAGCCAGTGCCAGATCCGGAGCGGCAAGGTTTTCCTCGAAACTGGCCTCATCGAATTGTTCATCGTCGAAACGGCCAAACACCGGTGTCTGCCCGCGCAGCATGCGGATCATGGCCTGTTGGCAACGCATGAAACTGATCACCAGACCGAAGCGGATCTTCTGCGCATAAGCCAGCCCCGCCTCCGCCTGAACCTGCACCTCCGCCAGCGGTTCGCCAATAAACAGCAAATCGGAAATCAGACTGTTGCCGGCATAGGCCGCGTAGGGCAAATCGCCGATGCGGTTGCCGGCGCTGAGCGCACGCCGCAGCAATGGGCGGCACTCACGCACCGGTCGCATCCAGCGCACCACAAAAATCGAAAAGCACAGATAAGTGCGCGCTTCGTATCGCGTCAGGCCACGGCGGTCGACCAGATCGCAGCCCAGGCGTCCGAAGCGGTATCCAGCGGCATAGTCGCCGAAACGTCGCCCGGCCACGCGCATGACATTGGCGTACAGCATGCAGGAGGCGTCGCAGTTGCCATGTTGCAGGCTCAGGCTGACAGCCTTGCAAATCGTCAGGCAGGCGAGGTTCGCGTCGGACTGCAATGCCGGTGCCAGAAGTTTGCTCAACGCATCAAGCGTTCCCAGCGAAACGGGATCCTGCATCAATGACAGGTCGATCAATTGTTCGATGCTGCGCTCACCCAGCTGCGTCCAGATCTGCTCGTACTCCTGGCGCACGTGCTGATCGTCCGGGTGCGCCGTCCAGTCGATGCCGACCTGGCGCAAATAGGCCAGGCACACACTCACCGCACGATCACTGCGATCAAGCAGGAGATAAACGTCCATCAGCAAACAGGTGACCGCCGCCCGCTCCACTGTGGTCATGGCGTGCTTGACCAAAGCAGTCAGACGCGCCTCGGCCAGCGCCAGTTGGCCGGTGAGAAATTCACACTCGGCGCGGTTCAGTTCGAGGGCAAAACCCAGTTCATGGTGACGGTCATAGCCCTGTTCACCCAGTACGGCAGCGCCCGCGCCCAGGTAAGTCAGCGCCGAGGTGTAGGCGGTCGAAGCCTTGGCGCGCTGACCGGCGAGCAAATTGAATTCGGCCAGTTGTTCACGTTCAGCGCGGGCGCTGATCAGGCTGGCGCCGCGATTAAGCTGACCGACGATTTCGAAAATCGCGTCTTCGCGCCCTGCCCCCGGCGTTTGCAGGGCCAGCAAACGGCCGATGCGCAGATGCGTCTGCGCGAGCTCGGCGGCGGCGATCAACGAGTACGCTGCCTCGTGAATACGGTCGTGGGCAAAGGCACACGCGCCTTCGCGAAACTCCACCAGTTCCTGACGCACCGCTGGCCACAGCGCCGCGTGCACCCGCGTCGTCGACAGGTCGAGCACAGTGGCCAGGGTATCGATCCGCGCGACGTTGCCCAGGCACGCCAGTTGTTGCAGGGCATGGCACGTGTCCTGCGGCAGGCGCGCCAGTTTGTCGAGCATCAGATCGACCACATTATCGGTGTAGCCCTTGGCGTTGATCAGTGCCAGATCCCAGCGCCAGCGACCCGACTGGTGGTCGAAAACCAGCAACTCTTCCTCGGCCAGGGCCTGAAGAAACTGGATGACGAAAAACGGGTTGCCACCGGTTTTGTCCAGCACCAGCCGTGCCAGCGCAACGATGCTCGCCGGAGGGCAGCGCAGGGATTGGGCGATCAGTTGTTCGATGTGCGCGCCGGCAAGCGAAGTCAGATGGATCTCGTCAATGGGTACGCCGGCATTGCGAATGGCCTTGAGTTTGCCGCTGAGCGGATGATCGGCATTAACCTCGTTATTCCGATACGCGCCCACCAGCAACAGGTGCCCGATCTCTGCGCGGGTCAGCAGATCTTCCAGTAGATCGAGAGTCGCCGCATCGAGCCATTGCAGGTCATCGAGGAACAACGCCAACGGGTGTTCGGGACGGGCGAACACACCGATAAAGCGCTGCAGGACGCCCATGAAACGCTGCTGCGCCTGTTGCGGTTCAAGCTCCGGCACCGCTGGCGGCTCGCCGATGATCAGCTTGAGCTCCGGGATCAACTCGGTCATCAACCGTGCATTCGGCGACAGCGCCTGCAACAGCGCCGCGCGCCATTCGGCGAGCACCTCGCGGCGCTTGCCCAGCAGCGTGCGCACCAGTCCCTGAAACGCCTGGACCAGCGTCGCATAGGGGATGTCGCGCTTGTATTGATCGAACTTGCCGGCGGCGAACAAGCCCCGCGACGGCACCAGCACTTTGTGCAGTTCACTGACCACTGAGGACTTGCCGATCCCCGAGTAACCGGACACCAGCACCAGCTTCGGCGAAGCGGTCTGCACCACCTGGGCGAAGGCGTCGATCAGCGTCTGCACTTCGCGCTCACGACCGTAGAGTTTCTCAGGGATCAGCAAACGATCGATCGCGCCCTGTTCGTTCAACGTGAACACGTTGATCTGCCGCGTCCGGCGCCAGTCGTCCAGGCAGCGGCGCAGGTCATGTTCGACGCCGGCAGCGGTCTGGTAGCGCTCCTCGGCCGTCTTGGCGAGCAGCTTCATGACCACGCGCGAGAGCATCACCGGAACCGTAGCCACCCGCTCGCACGCCGGCATCGGCAGCCGTGCGATGTGGCAATGCACCCACTCCATCGGGTCGTTGGCGCTGAACGGCAACGAGCCGGTGAGCATCTGGTACAAGGTCACGCCAAAGGCATACAAATCGCTGCGCGAGTCGATCGAGCGGTTCATCCGCCCGGTTTGCTCAGGCGCCATATAGGCCAGGGTGCCGGCGATGGTTTCCGGCGGCGCTGGCGCCTGACGTTCGCGCGGCAACCGCGAGGCCAGACCGAAACCGGTCAGCCGCGCCTGACCGTCGAGGCAATTGACCAGAATGTGCTGCGGCTTGAGGTCCTTGTGCACCAGACCGCACCGATGCAGACGACCGAGCGCCGCGGCAATGTTGATGGCGTGCAACAGGCAGGTTTCGCTGTCCAGCGGTGCGATCAGCAAACGCGACAGCGGCTCGCCGCCGGGGTCGTCGAACAGCAGACGTGTTGTCCCGCCGGCACGCTCAAGGGCTTGCGGCGCCAACGCCCACTGATGGCCGAGATCGTCCTTGAGGCTGTATTCGTGAGCCAGTCGGTCGAGGGTCGCAGGCAATGGCTGCTCAAGCGTCGGGCGCACCACCAGCACACTGGGGCTGCCCTCGCCCTTGCCGCGCTCGCGGGAAAACACCCGCTCGCCGTCGTCCCACAAAATCTGTTTTTTGCTGGCCATCCGAGTCGACACCGTCAGAGGGGGTTGTGCCACGCGATGAAATTCAGCTCAACTTGTGCGCCGTGCCGGCTCGATGCCCAACGTCTCGGCGATACGCACCAGATCGGCCACCGAACGTGCTGCGAGTTTCCTCATGACCTGGCCGCGATGGACTTTCACCGTCACTTCGCTGAGGTTGAGTTGCGCGGCGATCTGCTTGTTCATCAGCCCGCCGATGACAAATCCGAGCACCTCGCGCTCGCGCACGGTCAACGTCTCGTAGGCCAGACGCAGGGCCGCGCCGGATTGCTCGGCGATCAGCCGTGCGCTGTCACGGGCCAGGGCACTGGCCACCGCATCGAGCATGTCCTGATCACGGAACGGCTTGGCGAGAAAATCCACCGCCCCGGCCTTCATCGCCTTCACCGTCATGGCGATGTCACCGTGGCCGGTCATGAACACCACGGGAATGCGCAAGCCGTTTTTTTCCATCTGTTCCTGAAAGGTCAGACCGCTTTCACCGCGCAGGCGCACATCGAGCACCAGGCAACCGGGCACATCGCGTTTGGCCGAAGCGAGGAAGTCCCGGGAGGTTTCGAACGTCTGCACCTGCAGCCCGATCGAGCGCAGCAAACCGTCGAGGGCCTGACGCATGGAGGCGTCGTCATCGACCACATAAACCATTGGCTCCCTGAGCGCGGGCGGGGTTGCGCTGGGGCTGGAATGCGACCACAGGGTCATCGTGTGTCCTCGGCGAGATCGCAACGGGTGCGATGTGCAGGTGATTAAATCTAGTCCATGATGGCAAACGCAGCCAGAGGCCGGCTGAACGGCCGCGCAGCAGGCTAGCAGTCGGCGTGCGTTGCCGACAGGCCAGAAACCCCTGAAAATCGGCCATGCCGCCCCCGCCCCTCTTCAGCCGCTTGAACAGGCAACCTTTCGATGTCCAGCGTTTACCGACAGTCCCGCACTGCTGCGCCCGCACCCCGCGACGTGGTGTTTATTGCCTACCCGCGAATGAGCCTGCTCGATCTCAGTGGCGCACAAACGGTGTTCTGGGCAGCGAGCAGAGCGTTGGCCGAGCGTGGCCAGCCCGGCTATCACCTTCACACCGCCAGCCTTGAAGGCGGTTTGGTCAGCACCGTCGAAGGCCTGGCCGTGGACACCTGCACGCTGCGGGAGCTCGATATCACTGCGCTGGACACCCTCGTCGTACCCGGTGCGCCCGATATCTGCCAGACCCTCGACGAGCACGCCGGACTCACCACGTGGCTGCAACGCCAGGCCCCTGCCGCGCGGCGAGTGGTGTCGGTGTGCAGCGGTGCTTTTCTCCTGGCTCAGGCCGGTTTGCTCGATGGTCGCCGCGCCGCCACGCACTGGGCCATGTGCGACACCCTGCGCGAGCGCTTCCCGGCGATCGAAGTCGATGCCGATGCGATCTTTATCCAGCAGGGCGCGGTCTGGACATCCGCGGGGGTCACGGCCGGTATCGATCTGGCATTGGCGCTGGTCGAGGCCGATTGCGGCCGCGAGGTGACGTTGCACGTTGCGCGCGAGTTGGTGGTGTACCTCAAGCGTCCCGGTGGTCAGGCGCAATACAGCACGCTGCTGCAATCGCAGGCACAGGACAGCCCGCAGTTCGACCCGTTGCACCTGTGGCTGACCGACCACCTCGGCGATCCGAAATTGACCGTAGAGCGCCTTGCCGAACAGGCAAAGATGAGCCTGCGCAATTTCACCCGCGTCTACAAACAGAGCACCGGGCGCACGCCGTCAAAGGCCATCGAACTGTTCCGCCTCGAAGCGGCCAGGCGTTTGCTGGAGAACTCGACGCACAACATCGACAAGGTCGCGCGCCTCTGCGGTTTCGGTGACGAAGAACGCCTGCGCGCCTGCTTCCAGCGTCACCTGTCGATTTCACCCCGCGATTACCGCAGCCGCTTCAGCCGCGAAGGTTGATGCCGGTCATCGCTGACGATCAAGGATCCCGAAGGACTATACCTAGGTATAGTTTTGCGCCGCTGCCGACGGCGTATGGTGCAGGAACGACAGGAGTCGCCCTGCGTGGCCATTCGGTCAGGGAGCCCTATGCAGCATAAAGTTGTCATTGCCGTGGTTGACGACGACGAGGCCTTTCGCACAGCGCTGGAAAGCCTGTTGCGCGCCAATGGTTATCAGGTACTCGGTTACCCGGGTGGTCAGGCGTTCCTCGAGTCGCCAGGCCCGGCGCAGACGCAATGCCTGATTTCCGATATCCAGATGCCTGGCATCAGCGGTCCTCAACTGAACGAAGCCTTGCGCGCGCAAGGCTGGCGCATTCCGGTGATTTTCGTCACCGCCCATCCCGATGAAATCCACACCCGCGCCCCCGGCGTTATCGCTTGCCTTGCCAAACCCTTCCAGCCCGAAGGCCTGCTCAGCTACATCGACATTGCCCTGAACCAAACACCTCTCGTGTAGGAGCTGCCGAAGGCTGAGATCTTTTGATCTTGCTTTTAAAGGGCAACATCAAAAGATCGCAGCTTTCGGCAGCTCCTACAGATCCGCGTATCTGTCCGATACCTTCGTATAACTCCCCTCGCCCCATGGGTAATTCGCGCACACCGATGGACAACTGCGCGCGCGCGTCCCACGCCATAGCATTGCTTTCGACAGCGGGCGATTAAGCGCCATGCAGTACGGCAAGCAGTTTACGGCGGCCGGTGATCGTCACGCCAGAGTCGCAACCACGACTCGGGTTTATCCATCCATCAGCGTCAGGGAGCACATTATGAAACAGCAATTATTGGTGATCGGTGCAGGGTTCGGCGGGCTGTGGAGCACGTTGAGCGCCGCGCGCTTGCTGGATATGCACGACCGCCACGAGGTGGAGGTCACTCTGCTCGCCCCACAAGCCGAGCTGCGCATCCGTCCGCGTTTCTATGAACCCGATGTTCACAGCATGTACGCGCCGCTGGACGCGCTGTTCGATGCCGTGGGCGTGCGCTTCGTCAAAGGCACCGCCGAAAGCATCGACAGCCAGGCGCGGCGCGTCGGTTATCGCGATGAGGCGGGTCGTCCGGGCGAACTGTCTTACGATCGCCTGGTGCTGGCCAGCGGTAGCCAACTCGCACGTCCGCCGGTGCCCGGCCTGAAAGAACACGCGTTCGACGTCGATCAGATCGAATCGTCGGCACGTCTGGAGCGTCACCTGCACTCGCTGGCCAGCCAACCCGTCAGCGCCGCACGCAACACCGTAGTGGTCGCTGGCGGTGGCTTCACCGGGATCGAAACCGCGACTGAAATGCCCGGCCGTCTGCGTGCCATCCTCGGCAAGCAGCAAGACATTCGCGTCATCATCGTCGATCGCAGCAAAGACATCGCCGCGACCATGGGCGATGGCATTCGCCCCTCCATCATCGAGGCGTCAAAAGAACTGGGTATCGAGTGGATCGTCGACGCCACGGTCGCCGCTGTGGATGCCAGCGGCGTCACTCTTGCCGACGGTCGCCACATCGAGAGCAACACGGTTATCTGGACCGTGGGTTTCCGCGCCAGCCCGCTGACCGAACAACTCAATGCCGAGCGCGACGGCCAGGGTCGTCTGCACGTCGACGGCAACCTTAAAGTCCAAGGCCTCGAGCACGTGTTCGCAGCCGGGGATGTCGCCCGCGCGGCCACGGATGACGTCGGCAACTATTCGGTGATGTCCTGCCAACACGCGATCAGCCTCGGCCGTCATGCCGGCAACAACGCCGTCGCCGACCTGCTCGGCGTGGCGCCGACCACCTACCGTCAGCCGAAGTACGTGACCTGCCTGGACCTCGGCGCCTGGGGCGCGGTGTACAC
>NZ_QAIK01000081.1:23215-39312 GCF_003061005.1 Pseudomonas sp. HMWF021
AACAGCGTGTGGATCTATCCGCCCGCCGCTGAGCGTCGCACCGCCCTCGCCGCTGCCGACCCGATGATCCCGGTGGCCTGATCTCACCCCCGGCGACCAAGAACCGATTGCCTTGCCTGATAAAGAGGAGCACACCATGACCCTGCATCTGGATTCCTTCACCGCCCATGGCGCAACCCTGCAAACCCCGACCGAAGAACTGGTGCCGTCGCGTTACGCCCTGCGTCTCGGTGACATTGATGTGATGGTGATCAGCGACGGCGTTCTGCCGTTGCCGACCCAGACCATGTCAACCAATGCCGACCCCGCCGAGCGCGCTGAGTGGTTCAAAGACATGTACCTGGGCCCCGACGCGTTCGACTGGGCACTCAACGTGCTGGTGGTGCGTAGTGGCGCGCAGGTCATCCTTGTCGATGCCGGCCTTGGCGGCCAGTTCCCCGGTTTCCCCCGTGCCGGGCAGTTTCCCAAACGCCTCGCGGCGGCCGGGATCGACCTCGCGGACGTCACCGATATCGTCATCACCCACATGCACATGGACCACATCGGCGGTCTGCTCGTCGACACAGTGAAGCGTCGTCTGCGCGACGACGTGCGCATCCACGTCACCGCCACCGAAGTCGACTTCTGGACGTCGCCGGACTTCACCAGTACCGACATGCCCGCCCCTGTTCCGGACGTGCTGCGCTCCACTGCCAACGCGTTCATCGAGCAGTATCGAAACAAGCTGCGCATCTTCGAAGATGAGTTCGAAGTCGCTCCCGGCGTGGTCGCCAGACTCACCGGTGGCCACACTCCGGGCCATTGCGTGGTCTACGTGACGTCCGGCTCCGAACGCCTGACGTTCGCTGGCGACGCCCTGTTCCCGGTGGCCTTCGACCACCCGGACTGGCACAACGGCTTCGAGCACGACCCCGATGAATCCGTGCGGGTGCGCGTGCGCCTGCTGCGGGAAGCAGCGGCCAGCGGTGAACTGTTTGTCGCCACGCACCTGCCCTTCCCCTCGGTCGGTCGCGTTGCCGTCAATGGCGAGGCGTTCCGCTGGATTCCGGCGATCTGGGATTACTGATTACGAAAAAAATCGCCAGACCCGACAAAGCCGATTGCTCATGGCTTTGTCGTGTCTGGCGTCCACACAAACGCTCACCCATGCAGCCGTTGAACAACGCTAATGGGTGACTTGAACGCTCACGCGAACTCGTGCTCGCTTTCGTGAACGTACATCCAGGAGATCCCCGACGGGGACGCGGGGTCGAGGCGCATCAGGGCCGAGTCGACTTTCTTCTTGGTGATGCCATCCTTCACCAGGTCGAAGACTGTCAGGAAGACGCCACCCGCAAGAGGTGTGATCGAAAGATTGGTGATGTGCGACTCGGGGCTTCCAACCCGCTTGCCATGCAGGCCCCAAAGGCGTTCCCAATAGTCTGCCCGGCCCATGATCTGACCGTCCGTGAGCACTACCCGGAAATCGCTCGCCAATGCATCGTACAACGGCTTGATCGCCGCCTCCGATTGCGAGGCCATCCCGCGAGACCATGGAAAAAAGAGGTTGTACCAACGATAAACTTCAGCCTCTACAAGCGCTGCGTTATCTGCGGTTTCGAGTTCTTTGTTGATCGACATCTGCGTTCTCCTTAACACGTTCAAAGGTGGCGGTTACAGACCTTCGGGTCTGAATACGCATCGCCCCTGCGATGCACCGCGCCTTTCTCAAGTTCCATCCTGAAAACAACGGCATCGGGCCAAATGTTTGAATGAGCGCATCAATAAACGCTCATTCGATTTGTTTGCCCGGCCACAAAAATAGACGCTGATCGGCCAGTTTGCATTGATAACTGACCAACGGCTTGTGCCTTGTATTCGCTCAGCTTGCCCCAATGATATTGGCTACTCTCAACGTCTGCGTAAGTGAGGACTGACCATGACCGGACAAACCGAAACTGCCATTCTTGCCGGCGGCTGCTTCTGGGGCATGCAGGATTTGCTGCGGCGCTATCCAGGGGTGCTGAAGACCCGTGTCGGCTACACCGGTGGCGAAGTGCCGAATGCCACCTACCGCAACCACGGCAACCATGCCGAAGCGATCGAAATCATCTTCGACCCCACCGTCATCAGCTATCGGCAGATTCTGGAGTTCTTCTTCCAGATCCATGATCCCAGCACGCCCAACCGCCAGGGCAACGACCGAGGCCCCAGCTATCGTTCAGCGATCTATTACCTCAGCGAGCAGCAGCGTGACATCGCCGAGGACACCGCTGCCGACGTCGACGCTTCAAAACTGTGGCCCGGTCGCGTGGTGACCGAAATCGAGCCGGCGGGGCCATTCTGGGAAGCAGAACCTGAGCATCAGGATTATCTGGAGCGGATTCCCGATGGCTACACCTGCCACTTTATCCGCCCGAACTGGAAGCTTCCAAAACGCTCATGAAAGGAATATTTGCACCACTGCCAAGGCCCCGCTGATTCGGGGCCTTGGCGTTTTCGAAGGCTGCTATCGGCAAAAACATTGCCGTCCCAGATAACACTTTCAACTGCAGAAACCGAACTTTGCCCGCTTAAACAGGAACTCCAATACAAGCCAAGTTTTTGGCGCCGGAATTAGTTGTTCGCCTGAACTAGTAACAGCACTGACTTTTGGCACCTTTGCACAATAAGTTGACATGCAAAAGCATGCCACAGCCCGGCAATATCATTAGAGTATGCGCCCTTGAAACGGAAAGGACTCTAGATGACTCAGTCACTCTCAAGGCGCGTTGTGGCGATTACTGGCGCCCTGGGGAATCTCGGCGAGACCCTGGCGGAAATGGCCGCCGCTCAAGGTGCGAACCTGGTGCTTATTGATCAGGCGCAAATGACAATGCCCTGTTCGCACAATCGACTGGTTCTGTCTGGTGTAGATCTGGCGTCCATTTCCGATTGCGAGGAAGTTGCACAACAGATCAATCGTTATTTCGGTCGACTCGATGCGCTGATCAATGTCGCCGGCGGTTATGCCTGGGAGCCGTTGCTGGGTGGCGCACTGCAAGCCTGGGATCGGCTCTACACCCTGAACCTGCGCACAGCGTTGAATGCCAGTAAAGCATTGCTGCCGTTGCTGCTTCAGTCCCCGGCCGGACGCATCGTCAATATCGGTGCGAGCATGGCCGCGAAAGCCGGACTGGGAATGGCCGCCTACGCCGCCTCGAAGTCCAGCGTGCTGCGGCTGACCGAAGGGCTGGCCGAAGAACTCAAGGACATGGGCATTACGGTCAACGCTGTTTTGCCCAGCATTCTCGACACCCCGCAAAATCGCGCAGCGATGCCCGATGCCGAGCATCAGCGCTGGGTGACGCCTGCACAACTGGCGGCGGTCATCCTGTTTCTGATCTCGGAACAAGCCTCGGCGGTGACCGGTACAGGCATTCCGGTACTCGGACGCACGTAAGGTCTATTGACGCCGCCTGACATCGCGATGTTGCCTCTTCAAACTTCGGAAAAGCTAGATCACCGGATTACCGGATTCCCCCTCCCCCATGCGACCCGCCACCGCCAGCGCTGCATTCGTCAACCACGTTCTTGATGTCGCCGAGCAGCACGGTTGCGATGGCGATTGGCTTTTGAAACAGACCGGCCTCTCTCGCGAGCAGTTGTCAGACTCCATCATGCGCATCCCCATGCGGCACTTGCGCTCGCTGCTGGAGTTGGCGGCGCACATCAGCGGCCTGACGAATTTTGGCCTGCAGGTCGGTGCGGCCGTACGACCGGGCAGCTATGGCGTACTCGGCTATGTGTTGATGACCAGCGCCACGCTTGGCGAGTCGATGAACATGATTCTGCGCTTTGGCAAAATCGTCTACGACAGCCCTTCCAGCCACACACGAATTATCATCAGCGACGGACGTGTGACGCTCGAGGACCAGCGCATCAGTGAAGCGGAGCCCTACAGCGCGCTGCATCAGGAAGCGCTGCTGGTCGGCTGGGCGGCCTTCGGGCGCTGGTTGATCGCCAGCGACCAACCGATGCTTGAGGTGCGTATGATGCATTCCTCCAGCGGCGACCCTGCGCAATACGAACGCTTTTTTGGTTGTCCGGTGCAATTCGATGCCGGGAGCAATGCGCTGGTGTTTCCGGAATCGCTGTTGTCGGCCAGGATTCAAGGTGCCGATCCGCGTACTCACCGCAGCATGATCCGCGAAGCCGACTGGCAACTGTGCCTGTCCTATCCGGCGTTTTCCGTGACGGACCGTCTGCGTGCCCTGCTTGCCGAACAGCTGCCCGCCGGCGACTTCAGCCTGAAAAGCCTGGCCAGCCAATTGGCGATTTCGCCGCGAACCCTGCAGCGCAAGCTGGCTGCCGAAGGTGAAAATTTCAACCGGGTGCTGGAAACGATGCGCATGGAATTGGCCGATCATTACCTGCGCCGAACCGACACCAGCATCATGAACATCGCCCTGATACTGGGTTATTCGCAGGCCAGTTCCTTCAGCCATTCCTTTCGCCAGGCTCGCGGCATTTCCCCGGCGGACTATCGCAAGTTGCTTCGCGCCAGATAGTTTGCCGGCGTGACCAACGGGCACCGCACGCAAAAGCATGGAAGCGAATAGGCAAATGGGCCAGTTCGCCGTGGAATCTGTAAACTGACGCGCTGTTTATCCGACCAGACAAGAGATCACCATGGCCAACCAAGACATCACCTTCACCCCCGATCCGGACGCCGACTCGATTTCCTCCGATGTCGCAACGTTCGGCGGGATCATGGTCTCCACGCAAATCCCGACCCGTGCCGACGGCAGCCTGGAACTGGGCGACATCACGCTGCAGAGCGAATGCACGCTCCAGGCATTGAAAGTTGCACTGGAACGCGCCGGTAGCTCCATGGATCGGGTGTTGCACCTGACCATCTACCTCACTGACATGGCCGACCGTGGCGCCTTCAACGAAGTCTACAAGCGCTTCTTCGCCAAGCCATGGCCGGTGCGCGCGGCGGTAGGTGTGGCATCGCTGGCTGTAGAAGGCATGCGTGTGGAAGTCACCGCCATGGCCGCCAAGGCCTGATGTAATGCCATAGCCAACTGTAGGAGCTGTCGAGTGCAACGAGGCTGCGATCGTTTGATCTTGAAAATCAACGTCAAAAGATCGCAGCGTGCCGCAGCTCCTGCAGAATCGGGGGTGAGTTGCCACTTGGCAGCACGGGCGTGCCGGACAGGCGTTTCGCAGCTACAATGCGCGCCTTAACCGTGACAGCCTGACTAAAAAAACTATGTCCTTGCCCAAGCATCATCTGGAACTGCTCAGCCCTGCCCGCGACGTGGCGATTGCCCGCGAGGCGATCCTGCACGGCGCCGACGCCGTGTACATTGGCGGCCCGAGTTTCGGCGCACGCCACAATGCCTGCAACGAGGTGAGCGAAATCGCCGGGCTGGTGGAGTTTGCCCGCCGTTATCACGCGCGCATTTTCACCACCATCAACACCATCCTGCACGACAACGAGCTGGAGCCGGCGCGCAAGCTGATCCATCAGTTGTACGACGCCGGTGTCGACGCACTGATCGTCCAGGATCTGGGTGTGATGGAACTGGACATTCCGCCAATCGAGCTGCACGCCTCCACCCAGACCGACATCCGCACCCTGGAGCGGGCGAAATTCCTCGATCAGGCCGGTTTCTCGCAACTGGTACTGGCCCGCGAACTGAATCTCAAAGAGATCCGGGCGATTGCCGACGAGACAGATGCGGCCATCGAGTTCTTCATTCATGGTGCCCTGTGCGTGGCGTTCTCCGGCCAGTGCAACATTTCCCACGCGCAGACAGGGCGCAGCGCCAACCGTGGCGACTGCTCCCAGGCCTGCCGTTTGCCGTACACGCTCAAAGACGAAAAAGGCGGCGTGATCGCTTACGAAAAGCACCTGCTGTCGATGAAAGACAACAACCAGAGCGCCAACATCCGCGCCCTGGTCGAAGCCGGCGTGCGTTCGTTCAAGATCGAAGGTCGCTACAAGGACATGGGCTATGTGAAGAACATCACCGCCTATTACCGCCAGCGCCTGGACGACGTGCTCGAAGACCGCCCGGACCTGGCCCGCGCGTCCAGCGGCCGCACCGCGCACTTCTTTTTGCCCGATCCGGAAAAGACCTTCCACCGTGGCAGCACCGATTACTTCGTCACCGATCGCAAGATCGACATCGGCGCGTTCGACTCGCCGACGTTCACCGGCTTGCCGGTGGGCACCGTCGAAAAAGTCGGCAAACGTGACATGCAGGTCGTGACCCACGAGCCGCTGTCCAACGGTGACGGCCTGAACGTGCTGGTCAAGCGTGAAGTGGTCGGTTTCCGCGCCAACATCGCCGAGCCAAAAGGCGAGTTCGAAGAGGACGGCGAGAAGCGCTATCGCTACCGCGTCGAGCCGAACGAAATGCCCGAAGGCCTGTACAAGCTGCGGCCGAACCATCCGCTGAACCGCAACCTCGACCACAACTGGCAACAGGCGCTGCAGAAGACTTCTGCCGAGCGTCGCGTGGCCCTGAGCTGGGTTGCGCGCCTGCGCGAAGAACAGCTGGAAGTGACGGCCACCAGCGAAGAAGGTATCAGTGCCAGCGTGACCCTGAACGGGCCGTTCGGCGCGGCCAACAAGCCGGAGCAGGCGCTGGAGCAACTGCAGGATCTGCTCGGTCAGCTCGGCACCACGCAGTACCATGCCATCGACGTTAAGCTCGATGCGCCGCAGGCGTTCTTCATCCCCAACTCGCAACTCAAGGCGCTGCGTCGTGAGGTGATCGAGGCCCTGACCGCTGCACGTGTCGCCGCCCATCCGCGCGGCAGCCGCAAGGCCGAAACCACGCCGCCGCCGGTGTACCCGGAATCGCACCTGACGTTCCTCGCCAACGTCTACAACCAGAAGGCACGCGACTTCTATCACCGTCACGGCGTGAAACTGATCGATGCGGCCTACGAGGCGCACGAAGAGGCCGGTGAAGTGCCGGTGATGATCACCAAGCACTGCCTGCGCTTCTCGTTCAACCTGTGCCCGAAACAAGCCAAAGGCGTGACCGGTGTGCGCACCAAGGTCGCGCCGATGCAGCTGATTCACGGCGATGAAGTGCTGACCCTGAAGTTCGACTGCAAGCCGTGCGAGATGCACATCATCGGCAAGATGAAGGGCCACATTCTCAACATGCCGCAACCGGGCAGCGTTGTCGGCCACATCAGCCCCGAGGATCTGCTGAAAACCATTCCTCGCGCACCCCACTGAGTGATTGGCGTGCGCGGCGCCTGGCCGCCGTGCACGCCCTCCTTCTGTTGCCCCCCTAGTGGGAGCGAGCCTGCTCGCGAAGAGGCCGTGTCAGCCACCGTCACTGCTGGATGACACAACGCTTTCGCGAGCAGGCTCGCTCCCACAAGGTTTTAGCCCGGCCAAATCGCGGGCATAAAAAAACGCCAACTTCTTGCGAAGTTGGCGTTTTTCGATAGATGGCAGGGGCGGCTGGATTCGAACCAACGCATGGCAGGATCAAAACCTGCTGCCTTACCGCTTGGCGACGCCCCTAATGCTCTTTTCAGCGCCTCGAAAGGTTCGCTGTGAGAACGGGGCGCAATTTACCAACATTCATTTCGTTTGTGAAGCCTGACGTGAAATATTTTTTGTTTTAAAACAGCGACTTATTATTTTCGGCGGATTCGCGGTCAGGATCACACCGTGTACGCCCCACGTAACGACCTTTCAACACACGGGCTCTCGTAGGAGCTGCCGCAGGCTGCGATCTTTTCAAAGTGGCGAAAAGCACGCACCCCAGGCTATTTGACCAGCCGCTTTTCCTTCGACGGGCGATAACCGAAAAACGCGCTGTAGCACTTGCTGAAGTGGCTGGGCGAGACAAAACCACAGGCCACCAGCACCTCCATCTGCGACAACTCGGTATGTTGCAGCAGGCGCCGCGCTTCGGTGATGCGCAGTTCGAGGTAGTAACGCTGCGGGGTCGTGCCGAGTTGCTCCTTGAACAAGCGCTCCAACTGGCGGCGCGAGCGCCCGGCATACACCGCCAGTTGTTCCAGCTCCAGCGGTTCCTCAAGATTGGCGTCCATCAGTTTCACCACCTCACGCAGCGGCGCACTGACGCAGATGTTTTCATCCGGTTTGATGCGTCGGTAACGCGACTCCTCGAACGCCAGAATATCCTCGATGCCTTCGACCAGTGCCTTGCCGTGCAACCCCTTGATCCAGTCCAGCGCCATGTGGAACGCGCCCGACGGGCTGGCGGCCGTCAACCGGTCGCGATCGATGACATAAGGTTCGCTGCTGACGAGCGCGTTTCTGGCGATTTCGGTCAGCGCGGGACGATGTTCGGGATGGATGGCGCAACGATAACCATCGAGCAGACCGGCGCGCCCGAGAAACCAGGCGCCATTCCACAATCCGGCCAGGCTGACACCCTGCTCCGCTGCCGCTCGCAGCAGATTGAGTGACTCGTCCGTCGCCTTGAGCTCCGTGCGGTAGCCGCCGCACACCACCAGCAAATCAAGATTCTGGAGCGCTGCTGCATCAAGCCGCGCATCCGGCCGGATCACCAGGCCAAGGTCGCTGACCACTTCGCCGTCACCCAGCCCGAAAGTGCGTGACGAGAACAATCCGGCGCGCAACAGGTTGGCGGTAATGATTGCATCCAGCGTCTGGGTGAAGGCCGGCAGCGAAAAGTGTTCCAACAGCAGAAAACCGGTGCGGGTGATGCGGGTCTCGGCGGCTTGCTCATTCAGGTAGCGGAGGTTCTTGCCCTTCATGCCTCCGCTGAATTGACGTCGTTCGATCAAGGTCTGGCCCATCGGTCATGTTGTTATCCGCCGATAGTTGGCTCGATGGGCCAAAGAGTCAATCACGCTTGCGGCTGATGGCTGGTCACGCAGTGAATACCGCCGCCACCGGCAGCGATCGCATCGATGTTGAGCAACTCGACTTTGCGCTCCGGGTACAGCGTCGATAACAGGTCATACGCCTTTTTGTCGGCCTCCTTGTCACCGAACTCCGGGGCGATGATCGCGCCGTTGATCACGAAGTAGTTGATGTAACCGGCGGCGAAATCCGGGTTGTTCTGGTTGAACTTGCTCTTGCGCGGCTTGAGCGGCGGCGAGATCGTGTGGATCTGCAATGGACGACCATCCGCGTCGGTGGCTTTTCTGAGAATTTCCAGGTGTGCCAGCGTCACCTTGTGATCGTAGGATTGCGGGTCGGTGTCGAGGTTGGCGATCACCACGCCAGGCCTGACGAACCGCGCATAGAAATCGACATGGGCGTCGGTGATGTCCTTGCCCTTGATCCCCGGCAGCCAGATGATTTTGCGCAGGCCCAGGCGTTCCTTCAGTTCAGCCTCGACATCGGCCTTGCTCCAGCCCGGATTGCGGTTGCTGTTGATCCAGCTGCTCTCGGTCATGATCCCGGTGCCGTGACCGTCGATTTCAATGCCGCCGCCCTCGCCCACCAGCTCACTGTGCAGGTACGTCGCTTGCGCGTCGCTGGCCACGCGCGCGGCGATCTTCGCATCCTTGCTGTGCCGCTGCTTGTTGCCCCAACCGTTGAAATTGAAGTCCACCGCGCCGAGCCCGCCCTTGTCATCGATGACAAAATTGGCGCCGATATCGCGCATCCAGATATCGTCGAGTGCGGCGGTCACGTAGGTCACATTGCCGGTGCCGCAATACTCTTCGGCAAGGCTGCGCTCGCCGCTGCGACAGAACACCGTGACCGGTTCATACCGGGCAATGGTGCGGGCGATGCGGCCCAGTGCTTCTTGCACGTCAGCGGTGAAATCTTCCCAGATCGCATCCTGCGCGCCGAAAGCGATGAAGGCGCGTTCGTGCCTGTCGCCCTCGTCGGGCATGAACCACTCCCCTGCGCTGGCCGCCAGCAGTCTGCCCGGCGCCAGCCCGAGGCCCATGACCGCGGCGCTGACACCGGTGGCAACCGATAGCTGTTTGATGAACTCACGACGTGTCGACATCTCTGGTTTTCCTGAAAAGGGCCGGCGGCCGGGCGCCGGCGGTTTGATCATGGGTGGGTGGCGGTTTTGAATTTGGTCCAGGTGCGCATCCGTGCGCGCATGTCGGCCTGGGGGATGTCCTTGCCTGGGATCAATCGAGCATAGGTCGCCTCGTCAAGATAGATGTCCGGGTTGTTGCGCATCGCCGCGTCGACGCTGCCCCGCGCCTTGGCGTTGGAAGTCGGGTAACCGGTGAAGTTACTGATCGCAGCCATGTTCTGCGGACGCATCACGAAGTTGATGAATGCGTAGGCGTATTCCGGGTGTTTCGCATCGACGGGAATTGCCATGGTGTCCATCCACACCGTGGTGCCCTCACGAGGAATGCGGTACTCGAACCGGGTGGTCTTGCCGGCGCTGTCCGAGGTGCGTTGGGCCTGGGTCATGTCGCCGCTGTAGCCCAGCGAAAGACACAGGTTGCCGTTGACCAGATCGGTCACCGGTTGCGACTGGAACTTGCGCACATAAGGCCGCAACTTCATCAGCAGCTCACTGGCCGCCGCCAGATCCGCCGGTTTCGCGCTGCGCGGATCGCGCCCCAGATAATTGAGCACGACTGCCAGCACTTCGTCCGGCGAGTCGATTATCGAAATGCCGCAATCGGCAAACTTCGCCGCCAGCTCTGGCTTGAACAGCATGTCCAGGCTGTTGACCGGCGCGTCGGCCATACGCTGTTTGATCTGCGCCGCGTTGTAGGTCAGGCCGATGGTGCCCCAGGTGTAGGGCACGGTGGCTTTGCTGGAATGCTCGTAGTGGCTGCGCAATTTCTGCAGGCCGGGTTCGATGTCGGCCATCTCCGTGAGCTTCGATGGGTCCAGCGGCATCAGGCTGCCGGCACGCATCAAGCGCTCGGCCACGGTATCGCCGGGGAAGATCAGGTCGTAGCCGCTGCCACCGGACAGCATCTTCGCTTCAAGGGTTTCGCTGCCGTCCATGACGTCGTAGATCACCTTGATCCCGGTTTCGGCGGTGAAGCGGCTCAGCGTGTCTTCGGCAAAATAATCGGCCCAGTTGTACAGGCGCAGGGTTTTGTCCTCGGCATGCAGCGTCGGAATCACGCAAGTCAGGGCCAGGCCCAGAACGCCGAGCAGTCGTTTGTGATGCGTAGCCATATCAAACCCCTTGTGCGTTCCAGCGTGCGTGAAGGTTGCGACCATCCTGACTGAGCAGCGCGCCGTACATGTCCGGGCGCCGGTCACGGTAGATGCCCCAGCTCAGGCGCTCTTCGCGCATCGCATCGAGGTCGAGGCCGTGCACCAGCACGCCCGTGCTGTCGCGGTCGGCTTCGGCGAGCAACTGGCCCTTGTGATCGCTGATGAACGACGAGCCGTAGAAACTCATCTGCAGCGAAGGATCGGTGCTCGCCACTTCGCGCCCGACCCGGTTGGCGGCCACCACTGGCAACAGATTGGCCGCCGCATGACCGCGCATGGTCATCTGCCAGTGATCGCGCGAGTCCAGCGCCGCGCAGCCCGGTTCAGAGCCAATGGCCGTGGGAAACAGCAACACTTCAGCGCCCATCAACGCCAGGCAACGCGCAGTCTCGGGGAACCACTGATCCCAGCAGATGCCCACGCCGAGGCGGCCGAACGCGGTGTCCCACACGCGGAATCCGCTGTCGCCGGGGCTGAAATATTCCTTCTCCTGATAGCCGATGGCGTTGGGGATGTGGGTCTTGCGGTACACCCCCGACAAACGCCCGTCGGCATCGGCCACGGTGAGCGAATTGAAATACGCATTGCCGGCCTGCTCGAACCAGCTCAGCGGCAGCACCACGCCCAGCTCTTTAGCCAGCGCGGCGAAACGCTGCAGCACGCGGCTGTCGCGGTATTCCTCGGCCAGCGCCAGATGTTTGTGGCTTTGTTCGATGCAGAAATACGGCGTGGCGAACAGCTCCTGCAACAGGATCACCTGCGCGCCCTTCGCGGCCGCCTCGCGAACCAGTTGCTCGGCCTGATCGAGGTTGCGCGGCAGATCCCAGGTGCACGGCATCTGGGTAGTGGCGATAGTCAGATGGCTCATCGCTCAACCCTCCACTGGCCAGGCCGGTTGCTGCTGAGTGATGCAATGCACCCCGCCGCCGCCATGGGCCAGATGATTGATGCGCACCGGCACCACTTCGCGTCCGGGGAACGCCTGCGCCAGCACTTTGGCCGCCACCTCGTCAGCCTCGATGCCGTAGGCCGGCATGATGATCGCGCCGTTGGCGATGTAGAAATTGGTGTACGAGGCGCAGAACACTTCGGCTTCGGTGTCCACCGCTTCGCTGGCCTCGTAGAGCTCGATCAGCTCGAACTTGCGGCCCTGTGCATCGGTCGCCAGCTCCAGTGCGCGGCGGTTTTCGCGCGCTACTTCGGCGTACACCGAGCTCTTGTCGTGGGTGGCATCCACCAGCAACACACCGGGCCGGGCGAAGGCGCAGACGCCATCGACGTGGCCGTCGGTCATGTCGCCGGTGACGTAATCCGGGTCGCCCGGCAGCCAGATGGTTTTCTTCACACCGAGCAGACGGCTGAAAATCTCTTCCATTTCAGCCTTGCCGATGCCCGGATTGCGATTGGGATTGAGCAGCACCGATTCGGTGGTGATCAGCGTGCCCTCGCCGTCGACGTGAATCGCCCCGCCCTCGTTGCTCAGAGGCGTGCCGAAGCATTCCAGCCCCAGATGATTGAGTGCACGGCGTGCCAGGCTTTCGTCCAGATCGTACGCCGACTTGCCGCCCCAGGCATTGAAGCGCCAGCTCACACCGGCCAGCCCTCGTTGCGGGTGGCAGATGAAGCTTGGGCCGGAGTCGCGGCACCAGCTGTCGTTGACCGCCAGCGGAATCAGCTCGATGTTCGGCCCGCACAGGGCTTTGGCGCTCGCTACCGCCGAGGGATCAACGACCATTTTCACCGGCTCGAATCGTGCGATGGCGTTGGCAACCCGAGCAAAGTCCTCTTGCACCTGTGGCAATGTCACGCGCCAGCCCGACTCCCACAGCGCCTTGTTGTGCGGCCAGACCATCCAGGTCGCGGCATGCGTCACCCATTCGGCAGGCATCATCCAAGCGTTGTTGTTATTTTCGTTGCGCGGCATGACAAGCACCTCTCGATTAAGCCATTGTGTTCAATGGAAACCGCCGTGATTTGGCGTGAGGTGAATGCTACTGCGCTGAAACCGCGTCAACAAACGATGGATTTAGCGCACAACTGATTAGAGGAACTTATCGATATGCTCAAGCACTGGCCGCCGCTCAGCTCCCTGCGCGGCTTCGAAGCGGCTGCTCGTCTGGGCAGTTTTCACAAGGCTGCCGATGAGCTGAGCCTTACTCAATCGGCGATCAGCCAACAGATCCGCAGCCTTGAGGCGTACCTCGAACAGCCGTTGTTCTTTCGCAGCGGCCGCAGCGTGGCGTTGACCGATGCCGGCCACGATCTGCTCAGCACCACCCAGGCGATGCTGCAGCAACTGGCGGTCGGCATCCGGCGTCTGGGGCAATATCAGAAACCCAATCAACTGGTGCTCAACACCACGCCAGCGTTTGCCCGGCACTGGTTGTTGCCGCGGCTGGCGAATTTTCGCCGCCAGCATCCGCAAGTCGATCTGTGGATTTTCAGCACCGATGAAGTGCCGGACATGGCGACGCAAACCATCGATCTGGCGGTGCGCGACGACATCAGCTCTCAGGCCGAATGCAGCTTTCGGGTGCTGCACGCCGACCGCCTCTATCCGGCCTGTCATCCCGACGTGTTGGCGCAGCCCGCCGCGCAGCGCACCACCCTGCACGGCGAGCGGGAGATGGACTGGAGCCATTGGGCGGTGGAAGCCGGCGTGGATGTCGGGCAGCAGGATCAGGGGCTGAATTTTTCCGATCCGGGCCTGTTGCTGGACGCGGCGTGTGCCGGTTTGGGGATTGCGCTGGTCAGCCAGCTGCTCAGCCACCAAGCGCGGGAAACGGGGTTGTTGCAACCGTTGGTGGAACAAACCATTCGCGGCCCGAACTGGGCGCTGCTGACCCATCGCGACAGCGAGCATGACCCGATGGCGCGATGTTTCAGTGAATGGCTTTCAAGCCAACTGGCAGGACCTGATGCGCAGGGTCAGACGACCGTGAGATAACCCGCACCGAGCCGGCCTTCCAGACGACCGAACAGCACGTAATGCTGATAACCACTGGTGAACGCCCCCGTGGAAATCGCGTTTTTGACGTCCTGATTCATCTGCAGGTATTGCGCTTCGTCAAAGTTTTCCGCGCTGACTTCACCGGTCCGCCCAAGCTTTTCGCTTTCGACCGGCAGCCCCATGATCGTGCGCCGCTGGAAGTCGATAATGCGGTTGACCGCGTGACTTTCCAGCGGCCCCCGATTGGATTGGGTCGAGTAGATGTGCAAGCCGTTTTTTGCGCAGCGATTGCACATGTCGACGCAGTTTTGCTGGGTAGACTTGAGGCCGGTCAGGTGCGCCAGAGGCATGTCCAGATACTTGCCGACCTGGTACTCGGTCTGATTGAAAATCGAACAGCACAAAATGGTATTGCCGTTGCAGTCGAGCACCAGCCAGTCATCCTTGAGCGAGCACGCCTGCCTTGGATACTGGCGCACCAGATTGACCAGATCGTCGAAGGGCGGCAGCGCCAGTCTTTTCAGGGTTTCATGATCGGTATCCGTCACCGAAGGATCGCGCTCGATCAGCGCCAGGGTTTTCTCCAGCGGCATCATCACTGAAAATCCGGTGGAGAACTCGAAACCCAGACTCAGGGCGAAGTCGCGCATCAGCCCTTCTTCTTCCATGTTGTCCAGATAACGGTGGTAGTACACCTCGATCCGCGTATTCAAGCCATGTTGCTGCTTGAGCTCATGCAGTTTGATCATGTTGGCTTTGACTACTTCAATGTCACCGCCCACGTGTCCCTGCCGGTAAGTCTCCTGATAAAACCCGGACAACGAAATACGGAAAAACCACGGATTGGCCAGCATGGCGGTTTCCATGTTCTTGGCCAGGTTCAGATTGGAACTGATACCGCTCTGCAAACCGGCGGCATTGATGATCTCGACAAACTCACCGATTCGCGGGTGGATCAACGGCTCGGTCCAGTTGTACAGAAAGATCGTTTCGACCCCTTCGTTCCGGGCCTTTTCGACAATCTTGCGGAACATGTCGACTTGCATGGCTTTCTTGAAGTTGACGTTTTCCGAGTTGCCCATCGGGCAAGAGGGGCAGCTTAAATTGCACGCACCGACAATATCGATATACATATTCATGACAGGTGACGCTCCTTGGTGAATAGCGGTGCTTCCAGAGCTGGCGACTGTCGTGATTGGCGTTATTCGTTAGTTATTTGACAGTCCCGGAGCGCGGCTCAGCAAGTTCCGGGCCATTGGCGTGTTGAGCCATCAACTCCACGATCCAATCGATAAATACCCTTAGCTTTTGGCTGATATGCCGGTTCGGCGCATACGCCACATAGAGCGGCATCGGCTCAAGTTGCCAATCCTCGAACAGCGCCACCAACTCGCCCCGAGCCTGATGCGCGTGCGACATGTACCTTGGCAACCACAGCACCCCCATGCCGGCCAGACCAGCGGCAAGGTAGGCGTTGCCGTCATCGACGGCGAGCACGTGGCGGCCCTTGATCTGCAGGTGTTCGCTGCCATTGTGCAAGGCGTAAGGCACGGGTTTGCCAGTGCGTGCCCAGAGAAACCCGACCACCCGATGATGCGAGTCTTCCAGCTCCCGTGGATGCATCGGTGTGCCGGCGCGGGCCAGATAACCCGGCGCGGCGAATACCCCCAGTTGCAGATCTGCCACCCGACGGGCCATCAGCGACTGATCCAGCAGCTCGCCGCCGCGCACCACGCAATCGACGTTTTCATCGATGATGTCGACGATGCGATCGCTGACGCCCATGTCGATCTGGATATCCGGGTATCGCTGATGAAACGCAGGCAGTGCCGGCATCAGGATCAAGCGTGCCAGCGGACTCGGCACATCGACTCGCAGTCGCCCGCGGGGCAATGCGCCGGCGCCGGACAACGTGGTCTCGGCGTCCTCCATGTCGGCCAACAGCTTGATCACCCGATCGTAATAAATGGCGCCATCGGCGGTGACGTTGAC
>NZ_QAIK01000082.1:0-14949 GCF_003061005.1 Pseudomonas sp. HMWF021
GCCGCCTGCGCTATTTGAGCAGCAGGCGGCCTAATACTCCTACGGAGTGGTTTAAAAAAACTGAACCACTACACCGCAGGCTGCGATCTTTTGACCTTGATCTTTAAAAACAAGATCAAAAGATCGCAGCCTGCGGCAGCTCCTACAGGGGATGGCGGTCAGTTCAGAGGGTGGCTGAACTCCACCACCGGCATCTGCCGCTTCATCAACACCTTGCCGCCGCGAATCGAATACAGCGGCAAGCCCTGGCTGCGGATCACTTCGTAATCGCTGTCCGCCGATAGAATCAGCAGGTTCGCCGGGCGCCCCTGTTCCAGCCCATAGCGTTCGCCCAGGTGCATGGCCTTGGCGCTGTTGTCGGTGACCAGATCCAGCGCGTTCTGCAGGTTGCGATAGCCGAGCATGTGGCAGATGTGCAACCCGGCTTCGAGCACGCGCAGGATGTTGCCGTTGCCCAGCGGGTACCACGGATCGACGATCGAATCCTGGCCGAAACACACGTTCATCCCGGCCTCCAGCAGCTCGTTGACGCGGGTCACACCACGGCGTTTCGGGAAATTGTCGAAGCGCCCCTGCAAGTGAATGCTTTCGGTCGGGCACGAGACGAAACTGATGCCGGAGTGCCCGAGCAGGCGGAACAGTTTGGCGCAGTAGGCATTGTCGTAAGAACCCATCGCCGTGGTGTGGCTGGCGGTGACCCGCGCGCCCATGTCGCGGCTGCGCGCTTCTTCGGCAAGCACTTCGAGAAAGCGCGAGTGCGGGTCGTCGGTCTCGTCGCAATGCACGTCAACCAGGCAGCCGGTGCGTTCGGCCAAGTCCATCAGAAATTTCACTGAACTGACGCCCTGATCACGGGTGTACTCGAAATGCGGAATGCCGCCAACCACGTCGGCGCCCATGCGAATCGCTTCTTCCATCAGCTCGCGACCGTTGCGGAACGACTCGATGCCTTCCTGCGGGAACGCGACGATTTGCAGGTCGATCAGGTGCCGGGTTTCTTCGCGCACTTCGAGCATCGCCTTCAGCGCGGTGAGCTGCGGATCGGTGACGTCGACGTGGGTGCGCACGTGCTGGATGCCGTGGGCGGCCAGGGCCTGGATGGTCTTCCTGGCGCGGGTTTTGGTGTCTTCTTCGGTGATGGTGACCTTGCGCTCGCCCCAGCACTCGATGCCCTCGAACAGCGTGCCGCTCATGTTCCAACGCGGCTCGCCAGCGGTCAGCGTGGCGTCGAGGTGAATGTGCGGCTCGACGAAGGGCGGCACCACCAGATTGCCGCCGGCGTCGAGGTCGCCAGGATTGAGGCTCGGGGCTTCGGTCTGGCGGCCGATGCTGCGGATCAGGCCGTCCTCCAGGTGCAATTCGTGCAAACCTTCCTGGTTGCGCAGTCGGGCGTTGATGATGTGCATCAGGCGAATCCTTCTTATAGGTCTGGTAGTGGCGCGCTGGAGCGACGGGCGCCGAGCAGGCCGGTGACGATGACATACGTTAGCGCGGCGGCGGCAATTCCTACCAGCGGCGCGACCCAGGGCGAGTGGAACGCGGCGAGCGTGCCGACCGCGTAAGCCCCCAGCCCCGGCCAGTTGAACGCCGGCAGCCGTGCGTCGGCCAGACGCGGATAGCGCCCGCGCCAGCGGAAGAAAAAGTCGGCCATGATCACCCCGCCAATCGGCGGAATCACCGTGCCCAGCAGAATCAGGTACGGCACCAGCATGTCATACATGCCCAGCAGGGCGAGCAGGGTGCCGATCACCGCGCCGGCCAGGGTCACGGACTTGCGCCGGCCGGTGCGCAGCAGGTTGCAACCGGCGACGGCGAAGTTGTAGATGGTGTTGTCCTGGGTGCTCCAGATGTTCAGCAACAGCATCGCCATCGCGGCCATGGCGAAACCTTGCAGCAGCAACACTTCAACCACGTCGGGCTGCTGATAGACGATGGCGCCGTAGGCACCGATCAGCACCATCAGGCCGTTGCCAATGAAAAATCCGATCAGGCTGGCGAGCACCGCCACCCGCGCCGAACGCGAGAAACGGGTCCAGTTGGTGGCCTGGGTTGCGCCGCTGACAAAGGTGCCGAACACCAGAGTGATGGCGGTCGACCAGTCCAGCGAACCCGTCGGCACCACGCTGAGCAAACCATCGAGGCCACCGACTTTCACGGTCGCGACCCACATCGACAGCATCAGCAGCAACATCATCGCCGGCACTGCGATGTACGACAGAATCTCCAGGCCACGATAACCGACATACGCCGTGGCGCAGAACACCAGGCCGAACAGCACCATCAGGCCGAGCACGGTACCTTGCTCCAGTTCGAAGTATTTGCCCAGCACCACCGCCGCCGTCGCGGTGCCCCAGGCGTACCAGCCGATCTGGGTGAAACCGAGGATCAGGTCGCTGAGCTTGCTGCCGACTTCACCAAAACAGAAACGCCCCATCAGCACGGAATTAAGGCCGCTCTTGAAGGCGATATAACCCAGACCTGCCGCGTACAACCCGAGCAGCAGATTGCCGACGATGAGCACCGCGAGCATCTCGGCAAAACTGAACGCCACCCCGAGCTTGCCGCCGGCAAACATGGTGGCGGTGAAAAAGGTGAAACCCAGCAGCACCATGGCAGTCGAGGCCAGGCCTTTGCGTGCATGCATCGGGACTTCGCTGAGGGGGTAATCGTTGCCGGGATCGTTCTGCGTCATGGGGCGTTCCTTGCTGAAAGGGGAGGACGCGGGGTGAGTTGCAGTGGTCGTGCCAAATGCTGATTGGCGCGGGTTATGTATAGACGAGTTGTCAGTCATGGCCCGAAAGCGGTGCATCTGAATGTACCCAAGCCCCATGTAGGAGCTGCCGAAGGCTGCGATCTTTTGATCTTGTTTTTTAAAATCAAAATCAAAAGATCGCAGCCTGCGGCAGCTCCTACAGGGGGATTTTTGTGGGTCAGAGGAAGCGCAGCAGGGCGGCAACGATCGCTTCCGGGGCGTCTTCCTGGACGAGGTGGCCGGCGTTGGCGATTGGGTGAAATTGCGCGCCGGGTATCATCTTGTGCAACGCCCGGCCGCGCTCGATGGGAATCCACTGATCGGCTTCGCCCCAGAGAATCTGCACCGGGCAGCGGATGGTCGGGTACAGCGCTTCGGCCTCGCGGGTGTAGCGTTCGTCCATCTGCGCGATCTGCCGATAGAACGCCGCTTGCCCCGGATCACCGAGCCACGGTTGCACGTAGGGCGCGAGCTCAGCATCGGGGATGTCGCGGTGAATCGCCCCGCGAATGTAGGTCGGGACGATGGCGCGCTGAATGTAATCCGGCAGGCCGCTGAACGCCGCTTCATGTTGGCGCACGTGCTGCACGAACGGCGACCCCCAGGGCGTCAGCGCCACCGGATCGATCAGCGTGAGGCTGCGGTAATCCCGGTCATCGAGCAAGTGCGCGCGCAACGCGGTGGCACCGCCGAAGTCGTGGGCGACCACGTCCGGGCGCTGGATATTCCAGTGATCGAGCAACTGCGCGAGCAGTTGATTCTGCACGCCGAGGGAAACATCGGCATCCGGTTGTGCGGAGCGCCCGTAACCCAGCAGGTCGAAATAATGCACCCGGTGGCTGGCGAAGAAATACGGCGCGATGCGGTGCCACACGTAAGACGAAAACGGCGTGCCATGCACGAACACCAGCGGCGGGCCGTCACCGCGCACAGCGTGGCGCACCGGGTGCCCGTTGAACTCGAAGACCTGATCCAGCAGCCAGTCCGTCATCGGCCTGTCCTCTTGGCGGGTTTGAGCCAAAAAGCATAGGCATAAAAAAACAGCCGTGAAGGCTGTTCTCTATTTTCCTGCTAAAACACGATCCCCTGTAGGAGCTGCCGCAGGCTGCGTTCTTTTGATCTTGATCTTAAAAAAAACAAGATCAAAAGAACGCAGCCTGCGGCAGCTCCTACACAGGGATTTGTTTGGATCATTCGCCGCGATAGATGCAACCGCTGGTGCAGGTTTCGTGAATGCGGATCGCGCTGAGCTCCGGCAGCAGCGGCTTCAATTCATTCCAGATGAATTTGGCCAGCACTTCGCTGGTCGGGTTTTCCAGGCCGGGAATGTCGTTCAGGTAGTTGTGGTCCAGACGCTCGTACAGCGGCTTGAAGATCGCCTTGATTTCGGAGAAATCGCGGATCCAGCCGGTGTGCGGATCGAGGTCGCCGCTCAGGTGAATCGCCACCTTGAACGAGTGACCGTGCAGGCGTCCGCACTTGTGACCGTCCGGTACGTGCGGCAGGCGGTGGGCGGATTCGAATGTAAATTCCTTGAAGATTTCCACAGTATTTTCGGCTCTGTTCAGGTGGCGTTCGCCGCAGCGATTCGGGCAGGCGGCGAGTTTACCAGCTTGTGTTTGGCGATGCGGGAAAACACTGACTAAAGGGTCAGCAAGCGCTCGGCGAGGCGACCGTTGGCGGTCAGTTCGAGAAACTCGTCGCCGAGGCGGCGGCTTTCGTCCATCGCCGCGTGCCAGTATTTCTGCCGGCTTGGCGCATCACCCATGAAGCGCTTGAAGTCGTTACGGTCGGGGAGTTTGCCGTAGGACAGGCGCGCCAGATATTCCTTCGAAGGCGCAAGCAACAGCACGTCCTGCAAACGCTCCACCGAGGCGCGGCGCCACGGCAGGGTCTTGTCGAACCAGCCGGGGATCACCCGATCGGTGAAGTGCGGATAAAGCACGATGCCGTCGCCGCTGTAGGGCAGGTCGAGGTGATAGTCGAGCAGCCCGCCATCGCGGAACGTGCCGGCCCCGGCGCCCGGCAGGTCGCGCACGCCTTCCATGACCATCGGGATCGAACCCGAGGCCAGCAGCGCTTGGCGCAGGTTCCCCGCATTGAGGGCGACGAAGCGCGACGGGAAGTCATTCAATGCATTCACCGGCGGGGCGAGGCGCGGGTCATGAATGATCAGCCGTTCGAAGTGTCGCGACAGGCGCGCGCGACCGCGCAGGTTATCGGCGATCACCGAACCCAGCGCCAGACCGAGGCGGCCGCGATGGTCATCGGCCAGACGCCCGTGGCTTTTCACCACCATGATGTTCAGACGGTAATCGGCGTTGCTGAGGATGCTGGCGTCGCGGCCGTCGAGCAGGTCGTTGAGCATGCGCTGCGAGCTCGCGCTGATCTCGGCCATGGTCACGCCTTTGTTGAAGTTCTGCTCGGCGTAGAGCTGGCCGAGGCGTCGGATGCCCTCAGCGGCGTCCGGCAGGCAAGCACTGGCGAAGCGCCAGGAACCGACTGACGCACCGATCAGCGAGCGCTCACGCGGTGCACTCGGCAGCCATTCGCCGAACAACGCCAGATCCAGCCCTTGAATCCCCAATGCCTTGGGCCCACCGGCGGCACCGGGCAAGGTGCCGACGTCAGCGGCGTTCAGGCCCTGGGCACGAATGCGTGCCATGGCCCGAGGGCCGGCCTTGAGGGTGAGGGCGGGGAACTTGATGTGGATGGCGGTCATACCGGTCTCGATCGTTAGCAAGCGAACAATTATAAGCACATGTTGCAAAACACTGTAGGAGCTGCCGCAGGCTGCGATCTTTTGATTTTTAAAGGCAAGATCAAAAGATCGCAGCCTGCGGCAGCTCCTACAGGGGAAATGTGTTGGTCTGGGGCAATGATGGCAATTCAGTTTCAGTTAAGTTGCTCCCGCTAAGGTGCCCTCCATAGCAGCACATAAAAATACGGAGACACCCATGAAAACCCTGACTGCCCTGTCCATTGCCTCGATCATCGGCCTGACCGCCAGCCTCGCCCACGCTCGCGATCTTGGCCCCGATGAAGCCCTGCGCCTGCGCGACGCTGGTACTATCGTCTCCTTCGAGAAGCTCAACGCCACGGCGCTGGCCAGACATCCGGGCTCGACCATCACCGATACCGAGCTGGAAGAGCAGTACGGCAAGTACGTCTACCAGGTCGAAATGCGTGATCCGCAAGGGCTGGAGTGGGATCTGGAACTGGACGCGGTCAGCGGGCAAGTGCTCAAGGATCATCAGGATACTTAATGAAGCCGTATTTGTTACAGCCACGCACCGGCAGCCGACTGGCCCTGGTGCTATTGGCATTCTGCTCGGTGGTGGCCGCCCGCGATCTTGGCCCCGATGAAGCGCTGCGCCTGCGTCAGCAGGGGGTGATCCTGCCATTGGAGCAGGTGCTGCAAAAGGCAATGGATCGTTACCCCGGCGCCAAACTGCTGGAGGTCGAGCTGGAAGAAAAGCACGACATCTATGTTTACGAAGTCGAACTGCTGACGGTCGAGGGCGTGGCGCGGGAGCTGCACCTGAAGGCCGACAGCGGCGAACTGCTCAAAGACAAGGAAGACTGAACGATGCGTTTGCTTCTGGTGGAAGACCACGTGCCGCTGGCCGACGAACTGATCGCCGGTCTGCAGCGCCAAGGCTACGCGGTGGACTGGCTGGCGGACGGCCGCGATGCGGTCTATCAGGGCAGCAGCGAACCCTATGACCTGATCATTCTCGACCTCGGCCTGCCCGGTGTTCCGGGGCTGGAGGTGCTGGCGCAATGGCGCGCCGGTGGCCTGTCGACCCCGGTGCTGATCCTCACCGCCCGCGATTCCTGGGCCGAGCGCATCGAAGGCCTGAAGGCCGGCGCCGACGATTACCTGACCAAACCGTTCCATCCCGAAGAGCTGCACCTGCGGGTGCAGTCGTTGCTGCGCCGCTCCAAGGGCCAGGCCAACCAGCCGACGCTCAAGGCTGCCGGCCTGCACCTGGATGAGGGGCGCCAGTGCGTGATTCGCGACGGCAGCGAGATTCAGCTGACCGCCGCCGAATTCCGCCTGCTGCGCTATTTCATGCTGCACCCGGAACAGATCCTGTCGAAAACCCACCTCGCCGAGCACCTCTACGACGGCGAGACCGAGCGTGATTCCAACGTCCTCGAAGTCCACGTCAATCACCTGCGGCGCAAGCTCGGCAAAGCCGTGATCGAAACCCGTCGCGGCCAGGGTTACCTGTTCGGCGGACAAGCTTCGTGAGGTCGATCCAGCGCCGCTTGAGCCTGGGGTTGATCAGCGTGATGGTGATCGTCGGCCTGGTGCTGGCGCAAACCAGTCTGTGGCTGTTTGAAGTCGGTTTGCAGCGTTACCTCGAGGCCGGTCTGCGCAACGACAGTGAAAGCCTGCTGGTGGCGCTGGTGCGCGGCCCGCAAGGTTTGCAGCTGGATGAGCGGCACCTGTCGCCGGCCTATCAACGGCCGTTTTCCGGGCATTACTTCCGTATCGATTTTGCCGACAGCCACTGGCGCTCGCGTTCGCTGTGGGATCAGGATCTGCCGCTGCTGGAACACCCCGGTTTGCACAGCAACCTGCAACTGGGGCCGGACGGTCAGCAGTTGCTGGTATTGCGCTCGGACTATCGACGGCTGGGGCAATCGATCTCGATCAGTGTCGCCCAGGATTACACCCCGGTGCGCGAGAGTTTCCAGCGCATGCGTCAGATCGGCCTCGGTTTGGGCCTGGCCGGATTGCTGCTGATTCTGCTGCTGCAACGGCTGACGGTACGCCGTGCGTTGAAGCCGCTGGAACGGGCGCGCGAGCAGATCGCCCAGTTGCAGCAGGGCCAGCGCTCGCAACTGGACGCTCAGGTGCCGGTGGAACTGGAGCCGCTGGTGGCGCAGATCAACCATTTGCTGGCGCACACCGAAGACAGCCTCAAACGCTCGCGCAATGCGCTGGGCAATCTGGGGCATGCCTTGAAAACCCCGCTGGCGGTGCTGCTGAGTCTGGCGTCGAGCGAAAAACTCGATGCTCACCCCGAGCTGCGCCGAATCCTCAAGGAGCAACTGGAACAGGTGCAACAGCGGCTCAATCGCGAACTCAATCGCGCCCGCTTGTCCGGCGATGCGCTGCCCGGTGCGCTGTTCGACTGTGACGCGGAACTGCCGGGGCTGCTGGCGACGCTGAACATGATCCACGGCGAGCATCTGGCACTCAGTTACGTCGCGCGACCGGGGCTGCAATTGCCGTGGGACCGCGAAGACTTGCTGGAGCTGCTCGGCAACCTGCTGGACAACGCCTGCAAATGGGCGGACGCCGAAGTGCGCCTGAGTGTGATCGAGCGAACGGACGGCTTCGCCCTGAGCGTTGAAGATGACGGCCCGGGAATTCCTGAAGAGCAACGCACCCAGGTGTTCAGCCGTGGCACGCGACTTGACGAGCAGACTGACGGGCATGGTCTGGGGCTGGGGATCGTGCGCGATATCGTCGAGACGTGGGGCGGGGTGCTGGTGCTGGGCGAGAGCGAGTGGGGCGGTTTGAAGGTCGTGATCGAACTCCCAAAACGCTGATCCCGTATCCCCACAATCCCCTGTAGGAGCTGCCGAAGGCTGCGATCTTTTGACTTTGATTTTTTAAAAACCAGGATCAAAAGATCGCAGCCTTCGGCAGCTCCTACAGGGGAGGGGTAATGCCGTCAGACCCGGAACTGATCCATCAGACTCTGCTGCTGATTCGCCAGGCTGTTCAGCGACTGGCTCACCCGCGCCGACTCATTGGCCTGTCCGGACAGCGATTCGGTCACGTCGCGAATGGTCGCCACGTTGTTGTTGATCTCCTCGGCCACCGCGCTCTGTTCTTCCGCCGCGCTGGCGATCTGCAGGTTCATGTCGCTGATCACCGTCACTGCATCGCCGATCTGGCGCAGTGCGGTCACCGCTTGCCCGACCTGCTCGACACTGCCCTGGGCCTGACGATGGCTGTTGCCCATCGACCCGACCACATCCTGGGTGCCGGTTTGCAGTTGCTCGATGACCTGACGGGTTTCTTCCACCGACTCCTGCGTGCGGCGGGCGAGGTTGCGCACTTCGTCGGCGACCACTGCAAAACCGCGCCCGGCTTCACCGGCACGCGCTGCTTCGATCGCCGCGTTGAGCGCCAGCAGATTGGTCTGTTCGGCGATAGCGCGGATGGTTTCCAGCACGGTGCCGATCTTCTCGCTGTTGGCGGCCAGGCCTTCGACCTGCACCATCGCCGCGCTCATGTCGGCGGCCAGGGTGTCGATGCTCGCAGTGGTGCGGTCGATCACGGTCAGGCCCTGGCGGGTGGCGCGATCGGCGTCCTTCGCGGCTTCGGCGGCTTGCGCGGCGCTGCGTGCAACGTCCTGCGCGGTGGCGCTCATTTCGTGGGAGGCAGTGGCGACCTGATCGACCTGACGGTATTGCTGCTCCATGCCGGCGCTGGTCTGGGTAGCGATGGCCGAGGACTGGTCGGCGGTGTTGCGTGCGTCCTGCACCGAGCGTTTCACTTCGGCGATGATCGGCTGCAGCTTGTCGAGGAACTTGTTGAACCAGCCAGCCAGTTGACCGAGTTCATCCTGCTTGTCGTAGGCCAGACGGCGGGTCAGATCGCCCTCGCCACTGGCGATGTCTTCAAGCATGTGCGCCACGCCAAGAATCGGCTTGGTCACACTGCGCGCCATCAGCCATACCAGCAGCAGGCCGATCAGTGCCGCCAGCACGCCGAGGCTCAGTTCGATCAATGTGCCCGAGTTGTTGCTCGCATCCAGTTGCTGCTTGAGCGCTTCGGCGCGACTGACCAGGACCTTTTCCGGCACGTCGAGCAACACGCCCCACGCCGGCCCGCCGGGGATCGGCTGGAACGGCGACAGCACTTTCAACTGGCCGTTGCCGTGCAGGCTGCTGACGCTGCTGCTGGCGCCGAGTTGACGCAGCAGTTCGGCGCCGCTGACGGTGTCCACGGCATCCAGACGCTTGCTCAGTTTGCTCGCGTCCGGGCTGTAACCGGCGAGCAGGCCGGTGGGGCTGATGATGCTCACGGCGGTCTGACCATCGTAGAGTTTTTTGCTCGCGCCCTGGCTGATCGCCTGCAGGCTGTTGAGGTTGATGTCCACCGACAGCGAGGCGATGACTTTGCCGTTGACGATCAGCGGGAAGACGATGCTGGTCATCAACACGTTCTGGCCGTCGATCACATAGAAGTACGGTTCGATCACGCACGGTTTGAGCGTGGTGCGCGGGCAGGTGAACCAGGCGTTGGCCGCCTGACCGCTGGGGCCGGTGCTGGTGTCGGTCATGTCACTTTCCGGCAGGGCCATCGAGGTGACTTTGCCCGGGGTCGGCTGTGACCAGTACAGGGCAAAACGGCCCTTGTCGTTGCTGCCGAGTTCAGCCTGACCGGCGAACAGTTCATCCTTGCCGTCCAGCGCGTTGGCTTCGAACACCAGCGACAGACCGAGCAGCTCCGGGTTGGCCTGCAGCGCGGACTTGACCTGACGGGTCATGTCTTCGCGCAGGTCGAAGGCATCGAGGAAGCGCTTCTCGGCCTGTTCACGCAAAAACAGCACCTGCCGCGAGAAGCCGTGGCCGTATTGATAGGCGTCCATGAACTGCTGGCGAATCCCGGCAGCCTGCACCTCACCCTGCGATTCAATGCGCGCCTGGGCTGACTCGGTCAGCATCTCCATGCTCGAAGCTTTCACCAGCTCGGAGCTGTGCTCCATGCGATACAGCGAAAGACCCACCAGCAGGGTCACGATGCCCGCCAGGCAAAGGCCGGCGAGCAGGGTGATTTTCCATTGAATGGAAAGTTGTCTGAGCGACATGGAGACGTCCTTATTCGATAAATATCTGAGACTTTGCACTGTAGCGGCCGCGTTTCGGCTTTCTTTATTGTTCGAACGCAATATGACCGATTGCCGCACGCAACCAATCCCCTGTGGGAGCTGCCGCAGGCTGCGATCTTTTGATCTTGTTTTTAAAAATCAAAATCAAAAGATCGCAGCCTGCGGCAGCTCCTACAGGGGGTGTTCATCGGTTGTTACATTCGGTTGCTTTGACACCGCCGCCACTCTGCGGCACAGTGCGCGCCCTTCTAATAAGACCCTCTTTGCAAATCCGCCGGTTAACCGTTGGCGGACTCATCCTGTCTGGCGGTGATGATTTCATCGCAGTGTTTTTGAGGTAGTGAAATGAATGCAGTGATTGCTGCGGTCGGCGTCATGCTGATCCTCAGCCTGTCCCGCGTGCACGTGGTGATCGCCCTGATCGTCGGTGCGCTGGTCGGTGGCCTGACCGGTGGTCTGGGCATCGACGCCACGCTCAAGGCGTTCAACAGCGGCCTGGGTGGCGGGGCGACGGTGGCGTTGTCCTACGCATTGCTCGGCGCTTTCGCCGTGGCGATTGCCAAGTCCGGTCTGGCCCATGCGCTGGCCGACAAGGCCCTGGCGATGGTCGACCGTCAGCACTCGAGCGGCGGTGGCAGCGTCAAATGGCTGCTGATCGGCCTGCTGTGGGTGGTGGCGATTGCCTCGCAGAACATCCTGCCGATCCACATTGCGTTCATCCCGCTGCTGGTGCCGCCGCTGCTCTATGTACTGACCAAGCTGCAGCTGGATCGGCGGCTGATTGCCTGCGTCATGACCTTCGGCCTGATCACCCCGTACATGGTGTTCCCGGTGGGTTTCGGCAACATCTTCCTCAACCAGATTCTGCTGGCCAATGTCAGCAAGGCCGGGGTCGATATCAGCCAGATCAACGTCATGCACGCCATGGCGATTCCGGCGCTGGGCATGGTCTTCGGCCTGTTGCTGGCGGTGTTTTTCAGCTATCGGAAAAAGCGCGTTTACGATCTGGAGAAGATCGAACAGGTCGAGCAGGTCAGCGTCGCCTACAACCCGAAGACCATTGGCATTGCCGGTCTGGCGATTGCCGCCGCGTTCATCATTCAGTTGCTGCTCGATTCGATGATTATCGGTGCGCTGGCCGGGTTCCTGATCTTCTCGGCCTCGGGCATCGTCAAATGGCGTGAGACCGACGACCTGTTCACCGAAGGCATGAAGATGATGGCGATGATCGGCTTCATCATGATCTCTGCCTCGGGGTTCGCCGAAGTGCTCAAGGCCACCGGCGAAGTGCGTTCGCTGGTCGAAAGCGCGGCGGCGTGGATCGATCACAGTCAGGCGATTGGTGCGCTATTGATGCTGCTGGTGGGCCTGATGGTGACCATCGGTATCGGTTCGTCGTTTTCCACCGTGCCGATTCTGGCGGCGATTTTCGTGCCGCTGTGCGTGCAGCTGGGCTTCAGCCCGATGGCCATCGTGTGCATCGTCGGCACTGCCGGGGCGCTGGGCGACACCGGCTCGCCGGCCTCCGACTCGACGCTGGGCCCGACCTCGGGTCTGAACGTCGATGGCCAGCATCACCACATCTGGGACACCGTGGTCCCGACCTTCCTGCACTACAACCTGCCGTTGCTGGCGTTTGGCTGGGTGGCCGCGATGGTCCTCTGATTAAAAGCTGAAGATCAAAAGATCGCAGCCTTCGGCAGCTCCTACAGAGATTGGTGTAGGAGCTGCCGAAGGCTGCGATCTTTTTTTGGGTTCAACTTTTGCTCGCGCGTGCCGTTAACGCCTTTAACCACGCCAATAAAACCAAAAGAGTGAGCCCCCCATGCGCTTGAGTCTCAAGGCCAAAGTCCTGTCCCTTGCCGTCCTGCCGGTGCTGCTCTTTGCGCTAGTCATCAGCCTGACCACGCTGTTCATCCTCCAGCAGCAGGCGCACACCGAGGTCGAGCAGACCCGCGAGCGCCTGCTCGCCGACGCCAAGGCCACGCTGCAAAGTTACGTCGCCGTGGCCATGACCACGATCAAACCGTTGTACGACGCAGCCGCCCCCGGTGACAACACGGCGCGGGCGCAGGCGATCAAGCTGCTGTCGGGCATCCGCTACGGCAAGGACGGCTACTTCTTCGGCTACGACTCCGAGACCGTGCGCCTGTTCAAGGCCAACGACCCCGAAGGCGTGGGCAAAAGCTTCAAGGACAACCGCGATCCGAACGGCGTCTACGTCAACCTCGGCCTGGTGAAAGTGGCGAAGGACGGCACCCACTATCTGCAATACAGCTCGCCGTTGCCGGGCAACGCCAGCGTGCTGGTGCCAAAACTCGGCTACACCGAATACCTGGCGAAATGGGACATGGCGGTGGGTACGTCGGTCAATCTCGACGGCATCGAAGCGCAAGTAGCGGTGGTGCAGGCGCAAGTGCAGGAGCGCATGGAAGGCGTGATCCTCAGCATCGTCGGCGTGGCGGTGGTGGTGTTGCTGGTGATTGCCATCGCCGGGATGCTGCTGGCCAACACCATTCTGCGCCCGCTGAACCTGATGAAAGCCAACCTCGACGACATCGCGGCGGGCGAGGGCGACCTGACCCGTCGGCTGAACATCACCAGCCAGGATGAACTCGGCGAACTGGCCGGCTCGTTCAACCGCTTCGTCGACAAGATCCACGGCCTGGTGCGGCAGATCACCGAGATGACCACGCAACTGACTGGCCTGGTGAATCAGGTCTCGGATCAGGCCCAGCGTTCCGATCAGGCCATGGAGCGTCAGCGCCACGAGACCGATCAGGTTGCCACGGCGATCAACCAGATGTCCGCCGCCGCCCAGGAAGTCGCCAAGAGCGCGCAGAACGCCGCGGTCGCCGCGCAACAAACCGATGAAGAAGGCCAGAGCGCCAAGCGCGTGGTGGCCGGCAGCATCAAACAGATTCATGCGCTGGTGGATGACATTCGCAGCAGCGGCGTGTCGCTCGACAGCCTGCAGCAGGACGTGTCGTCGATTGTCGGCGTGCTCGGGGTGATCCGCTCGATTGCCGAGCAGACCAACCTGCTGGCGCTCAACGCCGCGATTGAAGCGGCCCGCGCCGGGGAGGCCGGGCGCGGCTTTGCGGTGGTGGCGGACGAAGTGCGCGCGCTGGCCAGCCGCACGCAGATCAGCACTCAGGAAATTCAAGGGATGATTGATCGCCTGCAGGCCGGCACACAGTCGGCGGTCGAGGCGATGCGTCGCTCAAGCGAGGCGGGCGATGGCACCTCGGCGCAGGCCAATCAGGCCGGGGCGTCGCTGGACGCCATGGCTGACCTGATTGCCACGATCAACTCGATGAACGCGCAGATCGCCAGCGCGGCCGAGGAACAAACGGCGGTAGCCGAGGAGATCAACCGCAGCGTGCATCAGATCGCGGTGGCGGTGGACAGCGTGGCGGACGAGACGCAACTGGGCGCGCAGACCTCGCGCAGCCTGGCCGACCTCGGCCAGCGCTTGGGCAAACTCGTAGGCCAGTTCCGAATTTAACGTTTTACACAAACCTGTGTAGGAGCTGCCGAAGGCTGCGATCTTTTGACTTTGATCTTTTAAAGCAAGATCAAAAGATCGCAGCCTTCGGCAGCTCCTACACGGGGGCGGTGTAAGTCTCAAGGTCTGTCCCAGTAGGGCACTTCGCCGAAGCACTCGACGAAAAAATCAATCACCGTCCGCACCTTTACCGACAACCTTCGGCTCCCCGGCCACAGCACCGCAATCTGCTGCGGCTCCAGGCTGTTCGACACCTGATACTCGCCCAGCACCGGCACCAGCGTGCCTTCACGCACCGCCTCACCAATCAGCCATGACGGAAACATCACCAGGCCCAGGCCTTGCTCGGCCGCTTGCGTGAGGGTGTCGGCGTGGTTGCCGGTGATCGGGCCTTTGACCGAGTAAGGCGTCCAGTCACCCTGACCCAGGCGGAAAAACCAGCGCTGCTGGCCGGTCGCGCCTTTGTAGGCCAGGCACTGGTGCTGCGCCAGATCCTGCGGGTGTTGCGGAGTACCGTGGCGCTCGAGATAGGCCGGGCTGGCGGCGACCTGGAAACGGTGCGGCGCCAGAATCCGCGCCTGCATGCTCGAGTCGTGCAGCGGGCCGATGCGGAACAGCAGGTCGGCGCCTTCCTGCAACGGGTCGACGTAATGGTCGGTCTGCTGGATGTCCAGTTGCAGCTGCGGATAGCGCGCGCACAGTTTGCCGAGCCACGGCGTCAGATGGCGTTGGCCGAACACCACCGGCGCGTTGATCCGCACCAGCCCGGTGGGCTCGCTCTGCTGCTCCTGCAATGCCTGCTCGGCTTCCTCCAGTTGCACCAGCAC
>NZ_QAIK01000082.1:14959-22505 GCF_003061005.1 Pseudomonas sp. HMWF021
TCCTTGAAGCCCAGTTCGTTAAGCCCGTGCATGAATCATCCTGCTGTGCGAGTTGCGCAAAAGTGTTGTCTGGATGCTCCCATTTATCGCACAGCTGCGCCAGCCGATAATCCGCGCCATCGATGACTTGCGTGGATTGTGGATATGCAGACGTTGGAAGAAGTGAGTGGGGCGGCGCCGGTCAGCAAGCCGGGGTTGCGCCTGTTGTTGCTGCCGCTGGTGATTCTGGCGGGCATGGGGTTGTCGGTGGAGGCCGGGTTGCTCGGGCCGTTGGGGGAACAGGTCGGGCATCTGTGGGCGACCTTGAGCATCTTCGGTGTGGGTTCGGCGATTCTGTTTTTGCTGCTGTTGTTCGCCGGCCCGCAGAAAGGCCCGGCGCTGACCGATCTGCCGCGCTGGCAATTGATCGGCGGGTTTCTGGGGCCGATGTACGTGGTGGTGCTGACCCTGGCGACGCCGCATATCGGGATTGCGATGACGATGATTGCGATTCTCTCGGGGCAGGTCGGCAAGAGCGTACTGATCGACCATTTCGGCTGGTTTGGCGCGGCGCGCAAGAAGGTCAATGCCGAGCGCTGGCTGGCGTTGGGGCTGATTGTGGTGGCACTGGTTTTGATTGCGCGGGGGTGAGTGATGAGTCTGGTTATTTTGTTGGCAGTGGTGGTATTGGCTGGCGCGGTGTTGAGTGTTCAGGCGGCGATCAACGGACGCCTGGGTGAAACGGTCGGGGTGTTGCGCAGCAGTCTGCTGACGTTTGCCGTGGGGGCTGTGACCACCGGATTGCTGATCCTGTTTTTTGAGCCGGCGCAAGCGGTCAGCCTCTTGGACGTGCCGAAGTGGCAACTCACCGGGGCGCTGTTCGGGGTGGTGTACATGATGGTGATGGTCGGGGCCGTGCCGGTGGTGGGAACTGCAGTGGCGACGGTGGCGGTGATTGTCGGGCAGCTGGGGATGGGGATGTTGATCGACAATTTTGGCTGGCTGGGGAATCCGGCGATCGAGCTTTCGTCTTCGCGGGTGCTGGCGATGGTGTGTCTGGGGTTGGCTTTGGTGTTTATGTATCGGAGCAGTGTTCGTCGGGTTGAGTGAGATTGGGGGGCTGGAGAAGCTGCGGTTGCCTCAACAGTTTTACTGGCCGTTACGGCGCCTTCGCGAGCAGGCTCGTTCCCACCTTGGTTCTGCGTACACAGGACCAAATGTGGGAGCGAGCCTGCTCGCGAAAACGGCCTGCCGGACATCCTCAGTTTCAGACCGGCAATAAACAGCCCGGACGCTTTCGCCGTCCGGGCTTTCAAGGTCAAAAGATCGCAGCCTTCGGCAGCTCCTACAGGTGATCGGTGTAGGAGCTGCCGAAGGCTGCGATCTTTTGATCTTGATCTTGTGGGAGCTGGCCTGCCAGCGATGACGGACTGACAGGCAATTAATGTCTAACTGTAAATACCCAGTCCGAAATGTGGGAGCGAGCCTGCTCGCGAAAGCGGCCTGCCAGACACCTTCAAAACATCAGGAAAACCCCGACATTCCCTGCGCATAAACATAGCCACGCAATCGCGTTTAAAGTACACGAACCGTTACGCCATAACGGCTACAACACCTTGCGTCGTTGCCTACGCGTACGCCAGAATCCGCCGGCTTACGCGGCTATGGGCCGGGCTATATCGTTTCTCTGTCACTGCAAAACAGTGATCGGGTTTGGTAGCCCGTTTTCTTGACAGCCGTGCAGCGTCCCTTATGCAGTCTCATTTTTTGAGGCTGCGTTTTATAGGGTGGCCATGCGTGGGGCTCTTTCGAGGGCGCCGGGGTTTCTCTGTCTTGACCGGTCTACCAACCCACGTGTGGCCGCCACCCTTCGTTTGGTAGCGAAAGTGACGGCTCTTCTGATTCTTTCAAGATAGAGAGCCCTTATGTTCAAAATTACACCCAATCCCCCAAGCACCGACCCAACCCCTAGCGATCCCGCAGTCGCGTCTCAGAAGACAAAAGAAGCAATCGACCGCGCCCTCGACTACTACCTCAAACCTGAAGACCTGGCCCCACCGCCAAGCCCGCCAAAAAACCGCCCGATCTATCTCGTCGACCCCACGCTGGATGACGAAACCCTGCTCGTCGAAGCCAGTGAGTCGCTGTCGTCGGCCAAAGCCATGGCCGGCAACATCGCCAACTCAATCGGCGGCCCGGAGCGCAAACCGTTGCTGGCGCTGCAACAGCTGATCATGTTGAACGAGCTGTTGGTCAATCGGCTGCTGGACAAGCTGCGGTTGCCTCAATAGTTTCGCTGGCCGTCATGGCCGCTTTCGCACCATCAGTTTCAGACTGGCAATTAAGAAGCCCGGAAGCTTTCGCTGTCCGGGCTTTCAAGGTCAAAAGATCGCAGCCTTCGGCAGCTCCTACAGGTGATCGGTGTAGGAGCTGCCGAAGGCTGCGATCTTTTGATCTTGATCTTGTGGGAGCTGGCTTGCCAGCGATGATGGACTGACAGGCAATTAATGTCTTACTGTAAATATCCAGTCCAAAATGTGGGAGCGAGCCTGCTCGCGAAAGCGGCCTGCCAGACACCATCAAAACGTCAGGAAAACCCCGACATTCCCTGCGCATAAACATAGCCACACAATCGCGTTTAAAGTACACGAACCGTTACGCCATAACGGCTACAACACCTTGCGTCGTTGCCTACGCGTACGCCAGAATCCGCCGGCTTACGCGGCTATGGGCCGGGCTATATCGTTTCTCTGTCACTGAAAAACAGTGATCGGGTTTGGTAGCCCGTCTCAAATTGTCGTTGTTGCGACACCTTCGTTGCTGTTTCTTTTTTGAGACATGGCTTTGTATGGTGGGCATGCGTGGGGCTCATTCGTGAGCGCCGGGTTACCCAATTTGACCGGTCTACCAACCCGCGTATGGCCACCACCCGCCGTTTGGTAGCGAGGGTGATGGCTCCGATTTCTCAAATTGGAGTTTCATTCATGTTCAAGGTCACACCCAATCCCCCAAATGCCGACGCATCCCCTGACGACCCCGCGCTCGCGTCTCAAAAGACAAAAGAAGCAATCAACCGCGCCCTCGACTACTACCTCAAACCCGAAGATCTGGCCCTCCCGCCAAGTCCGCCAAAAAACCGCACGATCTATCTCGTCGATCCCACGCTGGATGACGAAACCCTGCTCGTCGAAGCCAGTGAGTCGCTGTCGTCGGCCAAAGCGATGGCCGGCAACATCGCCAACTCAATCGGCGGCCCGGAGCGCAAACCGTTGCTGGCGCTGCAACAGCTGATCATGTTGAACGAGCTGTTGGTCAATCGGTTGCTGGACAAGCTGCGGTTGCCTCAATAATTTTTCTGGCTGTTATGGCCTCTTCGCGAGCAGGCTCGCTCCTACAGGGAATCGTGGTCGAGCACATAATCTGTGGTTACCGCAGATCCAATGTAGGAGTGAGCCTGCTCGCGATTGCGGTCTGCCAGGCACCGTCAGTTTCAAACTGGCAATAAAGAAGCCCGGAAGCTTTCGCTGCCCGGGCTTTCAAGGTCAAAAGATCGCAGCCTTCGGCAGCTCCTACAGGGGATTGTTGCCGGGCACAAAAGCTGTGGTTGCCGCAGATTCAATGTGGGAGCTTGCTCGCGCCTGACAGCCGACCAAACTTCAAATGAAAACACCCGATCCCCTGTAGGAACTGCCGAAGGCTGTGATCTTTTGATCTGCTTTGGCTTTGGCTCTGGATGTGGCTTTTGATCTTCAGCCCCTTCGGCAGGCCGAGCGTAGGTGTCCATCAGGGGGAAGGCGCGCAGCGCCATGCGGCGAAGCCGCATACATCGAGAGGAGGTGCAGCGAAGCAAACCGTAGGCGATGCCCCCTGATGGGCACCGTAGCGAGGGAACACTGAGCCTCAGCGAAGTGCCGTACGCCGGGGTAAAGCCTTTTGGGTTACCTTTTCGGCGTCTGGAAAAGGTGACTCGCTGTAAGAGCGAAACCGCCAGCGGCAGCACCCGCAGAAACGGATATTCACCCAATATCGCCAGCAGGCACCCAATACCCCAAAAAAAACCAGATCAAAAGATCGCAGCCTGCGGCAGCTCCTACACTGGTATTGACGGCTTGCCCTCGCAAGCCTCAGATGACCACCCAAAAGGAGTCTGTCCCATGCCCGATAGAAAATGCGATTGCCCCCACTGCAAATGCACGATCAAGGAAGGCGATCACGCCTACGCCGTGCACGGCAAACACTATTGCTGCGAGGCCTGCGCGCACCACCACAAGGGCGGTGAGGAGTGCTCAAGCAAAGGCTGCCATTGCGCGCACCCCAAATAACGGCGCGCATAAAAAAGTGGAGCCTAATCAGGCTCCACTTCCAGTTTCAGGCTTTCATCATCCAGCCGTTCGGCATGGCGTACCGTACCTTGCAGCCGTCGTCCTTCGACCACGACCACCACGGTTTTCGCCTGGTCGAGGTCTTCCGGTAACGGCGCCGTTACGCGCAGGGCGAAGCGATACGGGTCATCTTCGACGGGTTCCAGACCTACACGACAGTCGACGCTTTTGGTGACGCGGCCGAACAGCGTGTCCAGGCCGTAATCCAGATGCGCCGGGCTGATGATGCTGGTCATTATGTATTCCCCCAAAGAGTCCCCGTCGCCTGGCGAGAGTCTAGCTCGCCGGTCGCCATGTGACGTTTTCCACGCCGAACTTCTCCGCCATCGGCTTGCTGGTCTTTTGCACTTTCTCCCGGCCAAAGCGCGGGATGCGACCCACGCCGGCGTCGCAACTCGCCCAGTGCCACGCCTCGGCGTTGTCCATTTTGTCCGAGCGGATAATGAACGACTTGGGCGTGCCGTGAAGGGTGTAATCGATGACAAACAGTTTTGCGTTGTTCATAAAGCCCGTAATCCTCCCTGTGGTAATAGAAGGATCGCGGCGCATCGGGAAAATTCACTCGGATTGTCCGACGGTATCTATCGTTGGCGGCGCATGGGCGCACTGGTTACCATGGCCGCTTCGCCAACGCCCAATGAATGCTCGCCATGGCCCTCGCTGCGCCCCCCGATCTGAGTGATACCGATGTGCCGGTGCAACCGCTGGCGCGCACTTATCCGCGCGGGTTGTTCATAGAGCCGCACGAGCATGTGTGGGGTCAGTTGCTGTATGCGATGAGCGGCGTGATGTGGGTCGAAACCCCGCATGAGGCGCTGGTGGTGCCGCCGCAGCGGGCGGTGTGGTTGCCGCCCGGGGTGCCCCACGGCATTCGCGTGGTCTCGGACTTGCAGATGCGCAATATCTACCTGCGCCCGGCGCTGGCAGCGACGCTGGATGCGACAGTGCAGGTGATCGAGGTCGGTGGTTTGCTGCGTGAGTTGATCGTCGGCCTGGTGGAGCAGGGCGACAGTGGCGAGCCGGGCTATTACGATGCCCTGGTCGGGCTGGCGCTGCTGGAGCTCAAACGCGCCCGGCGTTCGCAACTGAAGATCCCGCTGCCGGACGATTCCGACCGGCGCCTGATGAACCTGTGTCAGGCAGTGATGGCCGCGCCGTCGCTGGACATCCCGTTCGAGCAGCACGCAGAAAACGCCGGCGCCAGCGTGCGCACGCTGGCGCGGTTGTTCAAGGACAGCCTCGGCATGGGCTTCGCCGAATGGCGGCGGCAGGTGCAACTGGCGACGGCGGTGGCGGAGTTGATTCAGGGCGTGCCGGTGAGCGCCATTGCTCGGGAGCTGGGGTATTCGCCGAGCAGTTTCAGTGACATGTTCCGGCGCGAGCTGGGCGTGGCGCCTTCGCAATTCCCCACCACCTGAACCCGCCCCTGTAGGAGCTGCCGCAGGCTGCGATCTTTTGACTTTGATTTTTAAAAACAAGATCAAAAGATCGCAGCCTGCTGCAGCTCCTACAGGGGGGCATCTGAGAATTGGCCGAAATTCAGAAGTCCTTGGCCGACGCCTCTGCCCATCCTTCCCTAGACTCTGCCCATTCCTTTCACGCGGCGGAGTTTCTCCATGAACTACCTGATTTCGCTGGCCATCGGTTTGGGTGTCGGCCTGCTCTATGGCGCGCTGCATTTTCGTTCGCCGGCACCTCCGGCCATCGCGCTGGTGGGGCTGCTGGGCATGCTCGCGGGTGAGCAGTTGTGGCCGATGGGCCGGCAACTGGTCGCCGGTTGGTTGTCGTGAATTTCCTTTTCTCCTTTCGGTGGATGTCCTTATGAAAGCACTGCAATTCGATCAAACCGGCGACCTGTCTTCCCTGCATTTCGTCGATGTACCGACCCCGGTGCCCGGCGCTGATGAGGTGCTGGTCGAGATCAAGGCTGCCGGCCTGAACCCCAGCGATGTGAAGAACGTGCTCGGGCGTTTTCCCTACACCACCTTGCCGCGAATTCCCGGGCGCGATTTTGCCGGCGTCGTGGTCGAAGGACCGCCGGCGTTGATCGGTCAGGAAGTCTGGGGCACCGGGCGCGAGTTGGGCTTTTTCGCCGATGGTTCGCACGCGCAATTCGTCAAGTTGCCGGCCAACGGCGTGGCGCACAAACCGTCGCACTTGAGCTTCGCTCAGGCCGCCAGCCTCGGCGTGCCTTGCACCACGGCGTGGGATGCGCTGGAGCGCAGCTTGGTGACCGCTGAAACCCGCTTGCTGGTGATCGGCGGCGGTGCGGTGGCGACGGCGGCGTTGGCACTGGCCAAAGTGCGCGGGGCGCAGATACTGGCGGCGGCGCGACGGCCGGAACAGGTCAGGGAGTTGCAGGCGCAGGGTTACCAGACCATTCAGCTGGATAAGCCTGAAGACCTCGGTGCGCAGGTCAATGCGGTATACAGCGGCGGCGCCGACGTGATCTTCGACACCACCGGTTTCTGGTTGCCGGCCTCGGTGGCGGCACTGGCCGCGTTCGGCCGCATCGCGATCATCGCCGCACCGGTGGACGGCCATGTGCAACTGCCAGCGCTGGCGCTGTACCGCAAGGGCGGTTCGGTGGTGGGGATCAACTCGCTGCTGTACGGCGTGCAGGCCTGTGCGGCGATGCTCGAGCAGTTCGGGCGGTTCTTCGACGAGGGGCTGTTGCCGTTGCCGCAAGGGTTGGTGGAGGTGCCGCTGGCGCAAGGGTTGCAGAGCTATGCAGAGGTGAATCAGGGGAGTGGGGACAAGGTCATCCTCATCCCCTGATCTTCCAGACACCGCATAACCTGTGGGAGCTGGCTTGCCAGCGATAGCGGTAGAACAGTCGATGAAGATATTGACTGAACTGGCGCCATCGCTGGCAAGCCAGCTCCCACAGGGTTCGTTGTTGTATTCAGGATTGCGGGACGCCGTTTTCCCACGCCGACCAGTTTTTCAGGATGTCCTGCACCAGTGGATTGCCCGCGCGATAGAGGTTTTCCAGCGCCGGCACGAAGCCGCCCTGATCGGCGTATTTCAGCAAATTGTCCACTTCGCTGCCGCCCGGAGCAGGGCGGTCGAAGTCGGAGCCGGCACGCACCACCGCCAGACGCTGCACATCCACCAGACCTTCGCGGCTGGCGCGCAACAGGGCTTCGTAAGTGGAGTTGTCTTCCTGTTGGGTGGTGCAGTAC
>NZ_QAIK01000082.1:22515-22882 GCF_003061005.1 Pseudomonas sp. HMWF021
CTTGTTATCGGTCAACAATTTGGTCCAGACCTCGGCGCGTTCGCTCAGGCGTGTACCGGAAAACCAGGTGTTGCCCGCCAGCGTGTCGCAACGGGTGACCACCGGCGGTTGGTTGGCCGGGGCCGACGGGTATTTCAGGCGCCACGCCGCCGACTCCTTGCTTTCGCTCAGCTCGACCTTGTGGCTCAGGGCGAAGGCTTTGGCCTGCAGTTTCGGGTTGAGTTCGAAGACTTCGGTCTTGTAGTCCAGCGGCGGTTTTTCGTTTGGCCCCTTGGTGTTGATGCCCAGGTATCCGGTCGGCCAGCTCGACGGCACATCGCGCGAATCCAGCTCCCATTGCGTGCCGAATTCCACCAGATAATGCGCC
>NZ_QAIK01000082.1:22892-27151 GCF_003061005.1 Pseudomonas sp. HMWF021
CCGATGGTGCCGTGCTTGGGGCTGATACCGGCGATCCCGGCGATCAGGAACCAGCTCTTGCGCAGATCGAATTTCGGCGATAACGCCAAGGCCAGGGTCGAAGCGGCGGCGTTGGTCTGGCCCATGCCGGTGGTCAGCAGGCACACCTGCTGCGTGTTGCAGCGGATGGTCGGGTACTCGGCGGACAGGCCCGGCACGCGGATTTCCTGCTTGAGGTCCAGGCGCTCGATCCAGTTCTGCGCCTCGGGGGCGAACATGGTGATCAGTACCACTTTCGGCTGGATCGGCGCTTGCGCCGCCCAGGCCGTGGAAGAGAGCAGGGCCGCAGCGGCCAGGGTCAGACGCGTCATTGCTTGCATGAGAATCTCCTGAATTCAGAATTGATAGCCGATGCCGGCGTAGTAACCCCAACCGTTGGAGCGTGCGCGGAAATTGCCGTCGCCGAAGTTCAGCTCGCTGCCGTCCTCCCAGTTGCCGCCGTTGTGGAAATAACGGCCGACCAGGGTGAAGCGCAAATGGGTGAACGAGTACAGCAAGACGTTGGTCGCCACCGTGGCATTGGCGGTGCGCGCCGGGTTGTCCTTGTGGATGTCGGAGCCGAAATCGAAGTTGGTGAAGCCGATGTAGGTCAGCGACGCGCCATTGCTGAATTTGTCGATGGGCACGATGTACTTGAGCTGCGCGCGGTAACCGTCCCACGAATATTCATTGCTCGCACCGTAGTTTTCCCACTGGTAGCGGCCGTACAGGTTGGCCGACAGATTGACCCGCGAGTGGGTGTCGATGTCGGTGCCAAAGCCGCTGTACAGGGTGTTGGCGCGGTTCTCCTTGCGGCTGCCGTGATCGTAGATCCAGTCGAACGCCACGTACCATTCCTTGAACGGGCCGATGGCCAGGCTGCGGCCGGCGAGGTAGTCGATGGAGATGCGCGGTTCGTGTTCCATGAACACGGGCGAGCCGTGGTCCCACACGCCTTTGTCGTGGCTGTTGCCGATGTTGAAGATCTTCGGAATGTCGACGTAGCCGTATAGCTCGAACGGCCCCTTGCGCCCGAAGTATTCGTATTCCAGATAGATATCGTCGGCCGGTTGCGGTCCGAAGCTGATGTCCTTGCTGCCGATCAGCGTCAGGTCCTGGTTGTACCAGTCCGACAGATACGCGCCTTGTTTCGGCGGGCTGGCTTCGGGGCTGAGGGTTTCGCCCTGAGCGGATTCTTCGGGCAGCGCCGGTTGCGCCAGTGCGCTGTGGCTGAGAACTCCGGTAACGCCGGTCAGTAGCAGGGAAACAGCAAAAGTGCGCGCAAACGGGGCGCGAAAAGAGCAAGCGGCGTGCATTCAAAGTCCTTTTTTGCGGATCGAGGCCCGGGTTCTGCGGGTCTGTACGGTTTTGTGACGAAAAAGCCGTTATAGGCAGGTCGCAAACGTTTGCACAAGGCGTACCAAGTCGCGCCGTTTGCCCCTGTAGGAGCTGCGGCACGCTGCGATCTTTTGATTTTGTTTTTAAGGATCAAGATCAAAAGATCGCAGCGTGCCGCAGCTCCTACAAGGGGGATGTCGTTTAGTCAGAGTCCAGTGTTTAGGGGGCGAAACCCGCGATTTAGACGGGCCTAGTATTAAAGTATTAACACCATTTAATCAGTGCCCCATCGCGGGGCGTCTACTAGCTTGTCACCCATAACGCGGTTTTGTGATGACCGTCGCAGTCTTGATTCGCGTGTGGAATAAGCCCGACTTGCACGCCTTCAAGGAAGAATTTGGCCACGACAAGGAGTAGCCCGTGGAAGCAAGGTTTGGTGTCGCCCTCGTTTCGCGTTTTTCCCCTCTTTCCCTTGCTGTGCACCTGAGCGTTGCCGGACTGTTGTTCGGTGGGGTCAGCGCGCCTGCATTGGCCACGTGCTCCACGGCAGGCTCCACGGTGACCTGTACCGGGGTGCCGACGCTGCCGCTGTTTCTCAACAATTTCGCCAGTGCCACCAACGGTCTGACGGTCAACGTCAACTCGGGGGCGGCAATGAACGCGACCCTCGGCGGCCACGTGATGGACCTGACCGGGGTCAACATCACTCTGAACAACTCCGGCACCCTTGACCCTGCCTTTCTCGGGCTTGTGTCGGTGTTGAGCGGCGGTGCGTTCATTGGCACCGGTGCGACCAGTACGGTCAGCGTGCTCAACAACGCCAGCGGGATCATTCGCGGCACCGGCATGCTGCTCGGGCTCAACCTGACCAGCATCGACGGTCTGGGAATCGCGGTAAACAACGCTGCGGCCGGCACCACCAGCATCACCAACAACGGCACCATCACCTCGACCGGGCTGTCGGTCGGTGGCATCACCCTGGCCGATACTCCAGTGGTCGGGGTCTATGGCGGCTCGCAGGTCAATATGACCAACAGCAGTACCGGCGTCATCAACGGTCGGATCGCCTTCGAGACCTCGGCGGCGGGCAACACTTTCACCAACGCCGGTACGATTACCGGCGGCGTGTCGATGGGGGCGAGCAGTACCAACACCTTCACGGCGGTAACCGGCTCCAGCGTCAACGTGGGTGACGGCGTGCAGGTCAGCGTCGGCCTTGGTGGCCTGATCGGCATCAACCTGACGTTTGCGCCCACCGGCACCGTCGACGGTGGCGCGGCCGGTACCAACACGCTGGTCCTGCAAAACCCCAGCGGAGTCGGTGGCGGCACCACCGGTACCGGCACGGCGTCCAGCGCCACCTACGTCAACTTCAACAACCTGACCCTCAACAGCGGCACCTGGACCTTGCAGGGGCCACTGGTCAGCGGCGCGACCACGCTCAATGGCGGTATCGCGCAGTTCAACAACAACGCCACGTTCGGCAGCGGCGTGCTGACCTCCAACGGCGGGATTCTGCAGGCCAGCAATGCCGGGTTGAACCTCAGCAACCTGATTTCCCTAGGTGCTGGCGGCGTGACCGTGCAAGGCACCAACGCCACCACCCTGAGCGGGGTGATTTCCGGCAGCGGTGGCCTGACCAAGGTCGGTACCGGGCAACTGAGTCTCAGCGCCGCCAACACTTACCTGGGCAACACCACGCTCAACGGCGGCACTGTGCAGCTGGGCAACAACCTGGCGCTGAGCACCGGTACCGTCAACGTCACCGGCGCGACCACCTTGAGCGCGCCCGGCACGATCAACCTGAACAACGCCATCAGCCTCGGCGGCACATTGACGGCTGGCGGCACCGGCGCGCTGACCCTCGGTGGCTTGATCAGCGGCAGCAGTGGCCTGACCAAGACCGGCACCGGCAGCCTGACCCTTGGCGGTGCCAACACCGGCTACACCGGCACCACCACGTTGAGCGCCGGCAGCCTGCTGGTGACCAACAACAACTCGCTGGGCAGCGGCGCGTTGAATACCGCTGCCGGCACCAGTCTGGACAGCACCGCCAACGTCACGCTGGCCAATAACATCGGCATGACCGGCGCGCTCAACGTACTCGGCAGCAATGCCCTGACCCTGGGTGGCGTGTTGTCCGGCACCGGCGGCATTACCAAATCCGGCACTGCCAGCCTGACGCTGACCGGCAACAACACCAACGCCGGCAACACAGCGCTCAATGCCGGCAGTCTGTTGCTCGGCAGCAACACTGCGCTGGGTACCGGCGCGCTGAGTGCGGCGGCCGGCACCACACTGGATGCGACAACGGCGGTGACTCTGGCCAACGCTGTCGCGCTGGCAGGCGGGGTGACGATCGGCGGCACCCAGGCGCTGGGCCTGAGCGGCGTGGTCAGCGGTACTGGAAACCTGATCAAGAACGGCACTGCAAACCTGACCCTCAGCGGCAACAACACGTTCTCTGGCGGTACCGCGCTCAATGCCGGCACGCTGATTGTCGGCTCCAACACCGCGCTGGGCACTGGCGCGTTGACCACGGCGGCGGGCACCACGCTCGACGCCAGTACCGCCGTGGCGCTGACCAACGCGGTCAGCCTCGGCGGCAACCTGAATGTCGGCGGCAGCGCCAACCTGACCCTGGGCGGCATCATCAGCGGCAGTGGCGGCCTGACCAAAAACGGTGCGGCCAACCTGATTCTCAATGGCGCCAACACCTTCCTCGGCCCCATTGCGTTGAACGCCGGCACCCTCACCGCCGGGGCCAACGCGGCGCTCGGCAGCGGCGACATTACCGTTGGCGGCGTGGCGACACTCGACAGCAATACGGCGGTAACACTGAACAACAACGTCATCCTCAACAACAGCCTGGGGATCGGGGGCAGCAACGCACTGACCCTCGG
>NZ_QAIK01000082.1:27163-30106 GCF_003061005.1 Pseudomonas sp. HMWF021
GATCAGCGGCGCCAGCCAACTGGTGAAAAACGGCACCGCCAATCTCACCCTCAACGGCAGCAACACCTACAGCGGCGGCACGACCCTGAATGCCGGCAGCCTGACCGTCGGCAACGACGCAGCACTGGGCACTGGGGCCTTGTCGGTGGAAGGCGCGGGCACCCTCAACAGCAGCTCTGCTGTCAGCCTGAACAACGACGTGATTCTCAATGCCAACCTCACCACCGGGGGCGCCAACGCGCTGACCCTGGGCGGAGTGATCAGTGGCGCGAACGGTCTGATCAAGACCGGCGCATCAAGCCTGACCCTGACTGGCAACAACACCTACACCGGCACGACGGCACTCAACGCCGGTTCGCTGATCGTCGGCGCCAACACCGCCCTCGGCACGGGCACACTGAATGCCTCGAACGGCACCACGCTGGATGCCAGCACCGCCGTCAGCCTGGCCAACAACGTCAACCTCGGCGGCACCCTGACCGTCGGCGGCAGCAATGCGCTGACCCTCGGCGGGGTGGTCGCCGGTATCGGTGGCCTGGTCAAGAACGGCGCCGCCGACCTGACCCTCAACGGCGCCAATACCTATTTCGGCAACACCGCGCTGAACGCCGGCAAGCTGATTGTCGGCAGCAATACCGCAATCGGCAGCGGCGCATTGAACGCAGCGGCGGGCACCACGCTGGACACCAACACCGCCGTCACCCTGGGCAACCAGGTCAACCTCGCCGGTGCACTCAATGTGGGCGGCAGTGCGGATCTGAGCCTCACCGGAACCGTCGCCGGTGCCGGCAGCCTGGTGAAAAACGGCGCAGCCAATCTGAGTCTCAACGGCACCAACACCTACGTCGGCGGCACGACCCTGAACGCCGGCACTCTGACCGTCGGTAACAGTTCGGCACTCGGCACCGGTGCGTTGACGGTCGGTGGCGCGGCAACGCTCGACAGCAGTTCGCCGTTGGTCAGCCTGGCCAACGCGGTCGTGCTGAATGCAGCGCTGAGCGTCGGCGGTACGCAGAACCTGACCCTCGGCGGTGTCACCAGCGGCACCGGCCAGTTGATCAAGAACGGTGCGGCCAATCTGACACTCAACGGCAACAACACCTTCAGTGGCGGCACCGCCCTCAACGCCGGCACACTGACTCTGGGCAATGCCAACGGCCTGGGCAGTGGCGCGTTGATTGTTGGCGGCGCGGCGACGCTGGATAACAGCGCCTCGTTCGGCATCGGCAATGCGATCACCTTGAACGCCGGGCTGACCGTCGCGGGTAATAACGACCTGGGCCTCAACGGCATCATCGACGGCGCGGGCAGCCTGACCAAAAACGGTCTGTCGGACCTGACTCTGGCCGGTAACAACACCTTCACCGGCGCCGTGAACATCGTGTCCGGTAGCGTCACCACCCTCAACGCCAATGCGCTGGGTGCGACGTCCGGCGTCAACATCAGTGCCGGTGCCGGCTTGAATCTGGGCAGCGATGCCAGCCTCGGCGCGCTGACCGGCAGCGGCAGTGTGCAACTCGCCGGCAGCAATACGCTGACCGTGGGTGGTGGCAACGTTACCAGCACCTTTGACGGGGATCTGAGTGGCAGTGGCGGCCTGACCAAAGTCGGCACCGGGACGTTGAGTCTCACCGGGATCAACGGCATCACCGGCAACACGGCGATCAACGGCGGTACGCTGGACCTCAGCGGTTCGCTGGCCAGTGCGCAGGTCAACGTCAACACCGGCGGTACCCTGACCGGTACCGGTTCGGCGCTCGGCACGGTGAACATCAACAGTGGCGGCCATCTGGCGCTGTCCTCGGGCAATACCTTGTCGGCCAGTGGGCTGACCCTCGCTGCCGGCAGTAATGTCGACGTCGCCCTCGCGACACCATCGACCAGTTCGCTGATGAACATCGGCGGCAACCTGACTCTGGATGGCAATCTCAACGTCAGCGATGCCGGTGGTTTCGGCGTCGGTGTGTATCGTCTGTTCAACTACACCGGTGCCCTGACCAACCTGGGCCTGGACGTCGCCAGCGTGCCGGTCGGCTATGCCCTCGGCGATCTGGTGGTGCAGACCGGCGTGGCCAATCAGATCAACATTCAAGTGTCCGCACCGAACGTCAACATCCGTTACTGGGACGGCAGCCAGACCATCGCCAACGGCGTGGTCGATGGCGGCAGCGGCACGTGGAATGCGGGCGGCACCAACTGGACTGATGCCAACGGTCTGGTCAACCAGGCATGGGCCGGTGACTTCGCGGTGTTCCAGGGCGCCGCCGGGACTGTCACTGTGAACGGCACGCAAGCGTTCACCGGCATGCAATTCCTCACCGACGGCTACAACCTGGTCACCGGTGCGGCGGGGCAACTGACCGCCGTCAATGGCACCGGCGGGACCACGGCAGTGCGGGTCGATCCGGGCGTGACCGCGAACGTCGGCGTCAATATCGATGGCAGCGGCATCCTCAACAAACTCGACACCGGCACCCTGGTGCTCAACGGCGCCAACACTTACAGCGGCGGCACGCAGCTGGATGGCGGCACCATCGTTGTCGGCAGCAACACGGCGCTGGGCAGCGGTACGCTGACGGCCAACGCCGGCACGCAACTCGACAGCAACACGGCGGTCACTCTGGCTAACGCGGCCACACTCAATGGCAACCTGACCGTGCTTGGCAGCAACGCGCTGACTCTCAACGGGGTCATTGGCGGCACGGGTGGCCTGATCAAAAATGGCGCGGCCAACCTGACCCTCGGTGGCAACAACGCCTTCCTCGGGCCGGTGGCACTGAACGCGGGCGGTCTGATTCTGGCGTCGAACAGCGCGCTGGGCTCGGCCACCCTGAACGCGGCGAACGGCACCACACTGGATGCCAGCGGCGCCTTCACGGCGGGTAACGCGATCAACCTGGCGGGCAACCTGGGTGTCGTCGGCAGCAACGATCTGACACTGAG
>NZ_QAIK01000082.1:30116-33593 GCF_003061005.1 Pseudomonas sp. HMWF021
GTCACCCTCAACACCGGCACCCTGACTGCCGGCAGCAACGGCGCACTCGGTCTGGGCAACCTGACCGTGGCCGGTGCCTCGGCGCTGGATAGCAACAGCGCGCTGAGCCTGGGCAACAACGTGGTACTCAACGCCAACCTGAGCAATACCGGCAGCAACGACCTGGCCCTCGCAGGCGTGGTCAGCGGCGCGGGCGGGCTGATCAAGAACGGCACCTCGAACCTGACGCTCAACGGCATCAACACTTACACCGGTGGCACCACGCTGAATGCCGGTACGCTGACCCTTGGCACGGGCGCCTCTCTGGGCAGTGGTGCGCTGACCGTGGCCGGCGCTTCGAGCCTCGACAATAGTGCGCCGCTGGTGCTGGCCAACGACGTCAACGTCAATGCCAACCTCAGTCTGGCCGGCAACAACAACCTGACCCTGGGCGGCGTGATTGCCGGGGTGGGCACCCTGACCAAGAACGGTCTGGCCGATGTGACGTTGAGCGGCAACAACACCTTCAGCGGCACCTTCGATGTGCAATCGGGCAGCCTGACCACCCTCAGCGGCACGGCATTGGGCAACGACGCCACGGTCAATCTCGCGGGCGGCGCCGCGCTGAATCTCGGCGCTTCGGTCAGCCTGGCCAGCCTGACCGGCAGCGGTACGGCGCTGGTCGGCACCGGCAACACCCTGAGCCTGGGCGGCAACAACGTCAGCAGCACCTTCGCCGGCATTCTCAGCGGTGACGGCGGACTGACCAAACTCGGCAGCGGCACCCTGACCCTCAGCGGCATCAGCGACCTGACCGGCGATACCAACGTCAATGCCGGTACCTTGCAGGTCAACGGTTCGCTGGCCAGCGGCAACGTACTGGTCAACAGCGGCGGCACACTGGGTGGCAGCGGCACCCTGACCGGTGCGGTAACCGTGGCCGATGGCGGCCATCTGGCCGGCGCCACCGGCAGCACCCTGTCGGTGAACTCGCTGGTGTTCAACGCCAATTCCAACTTCGATGTCGGCCTCGGCGCGCCGGTCTCCGGCGGCGGTAACGCGCTGGTGAATGTCGGCGGCAACCTGACGCTCGACGGCACCCTCAACGTCAGCGACATCGGCGGTTTTGGCAGCGGCGTGTATCGCCTGATCAACTACACCGGCGGCCTGACCGACAACGGCATGCTGATCGGCACGGTGCCGGGCAGTGTCACCCCCGGCGATCTGACCCTGCAAACCGCGCTGGCCAACCAGATCAATTTGCTGGTCACCGCACCGGGCGTCACTGTGCAGTTCTGGGACGGCAACCAACTCGTCGCCAACGGTTCGGTCGATGGCGGCAGCGGCACCTGGGGCACCGGCACCACCAACTGGACCGACGTCAACGGCACCACCAATCAGGCCTGGACCAACAACTTCGCGGTGTTCCAGGGCACGGCGGGTACTGTGACCGTCAACGGCGCACAAACCATCACCGGCATGCAGTTCGTCACCGATGGCTACAGCCTGCAGAACGGCACGGCGGGCTCGTTGAACCTGGTCAACGGTTCACTGGGTAACGCCTCGGTACGGGTCGATCCGAACGCCACCGCGACCCTTGGCATAGCGCTTAACGGCAGCGGCACCCTGGGCAAATATGACACCGGCACGCTGGTGCTCAACGCCGCCAACGGCTACACCGGCGGCACCGCGCTCAATGGCGGCAAGATCGTCGTCGGCAACAACGCCGCGCTCGGCACTGGCGTGTTGACGGCTGCGGACGGCACCGCACTGGACAGCAACGCGGCGGTCACGCTGGGCAACGATGTGGTGGTGAACGGTGGCCTGACTGTCGCTGGCAGCAACGCCTTGACCCTCGGCGGTGTAGTCAGCGGGGCGGGCAGCCTGATCAAGTCCGGTGCTTCGAGCCTGACCCTCAACGGCAGCAACACCTACAGCGGCGGCACTCAGCTTGCTGGCGGTACGCTGGTGCTGGGCAACAACAGCGCAATCAGCAGCGGTGCATTGAGCGTGACCGGCAACGGCACCCTCGACAGCACCTCGGCGCTGCAACTGGCCAATGCCGTCAACCTGGGTGCGCAACTGACCCTGGCCGGCAACCAGAACACCACGCTGCTCGGCGCCATCACCGGCACCGGCAGCCTGGTGAAAAACGGAACCGGTGACTTGCTCCTCAGCGGCGCCAACACCTACAGCGGCGGCACTACGCTGAACGCAGGCACTACAACCGGCGACACCAGCAGCCTGCAAGGAGCGATCGTCAACAACGCGGCGCTGACCTTCGCGCAGAACGCCGACGGCAGCTACACCGGCAACCTGACGGGCGCCGGCACGCTGAACAAAACCGGCACCGGCCAGTTGCTGCTGACCGGCAACAACACCTTCACCGGTGACACTTCGGTGCAGGCTGGCAACCTGATCGTCAACGGCGTGCTCAACAGCGCCAACGTCAACGTCGCCAGCGGCGCGCACATCGGCGGCAGCGGGCAACTGGGTGGCAACGTGCAACTGGCCAGCGGTGCAACGCTGAGCGGTGGCGGTTCGGCTACACCGTTGTCGGTCGGCTCGCTGGCGCTGTCCTCGGGGACCAATCTGGACTTCAGCCTCGGCTCGGCCGCCAGCTCCACCACGGTGGTCAACGTCGCCGGCAACCTGACCCTCGACGGCACGCTGAACATCAGCAACGCCGGCGGCTTTGGCACCGGGGTCTATCAACTGTTCCGCTACGGCGGCAGCCTGACCGACAACGGTCTGGTCTACGGCAGCCTGCCGGTGTCGGCGGCCAACCTGACCCTGCAAACCGCGATCGCCAATCAGATCAACCTGTTGGTGCAAGGCACGCCGGGTGAGGTGCAATTCTGGAACGGCGGCACCACCAACCCTGACGGCAGTATCAGTGGCGGCAGTGGCGTATGGGGCCCGGGTACCAACTGGACCGATCCGAGCGGCACGCAGGCGCTGGCTTCCAATGGTCAGTTCGCGGTGTTCGGCGGCCAGGCCGGTACGGTCACCGTGCAGGGCAATCAGAACTTCACCGGTCTGCAGTTCCTCACTGGGGGTTACAGCCTGGTGCCGGGCGCTGGCGGTACGCTGACGCCGGTCAACGGTGCCGACGGCAGTCTGGCGCCGGTGCGGGTCAATGCCGGGGCCAGTGCTGAAATCGACGTGCCGCTGATCGGCACCGGCGGTATCGAAAAACTCGATTCCGGCACCCTCGTGCTGACGGGCGCCAACACCTACAGCGGTGGCACCACGGTCAGTGGCGGTACGCTGATCGGTAACACCACCAGCCTGCAAGGCAATATCACCGACAACGCCACGCTGGTGTTCCAGCAGAACGCCAATGGTCAGTTCAACGGTGTCCTCAGCGGACTCGGAGCGATGGCCAAACGCGGTGCCGGCACGTTGTTGCTGACCGGCAATCAGCCGTTCAGCGGCACCGTCTCGGTCGATCAAGGCGTGCTCCAGGTCGGCAGCCGAGCGGCACCGCGTTTGGCC
>NZ_QAIK01000083.1:0-12674 GCF_003061005.1 Pseudomonas sp. HMWF021
GGTCATACAGCCCGAACGGCAACAGCCGCGCATTGTTCAGCGGCATATTCACCCACGCGTCATAGCGCTTGTCCCCGGCCCACTGGCTGTCGCGCATCAATCGATATTCGCGACGAAACTGCTCGAACGTCGCCGCTTTGCGTTCGCGCATCTGCTCGGCCGGCAGCGGCTGGGCGTAAAGCGCTTCAAGCCGCGACCGCGTTTCGAGTACCAACTCGATGAATTGATCACGCTGCTTGAGCTTGGCATCGGTGTCCGGCGGCAGGCCACGAAACACCCGCCACTGTCGAGTGCCTTCCTGCTCGACAAACGTGGCAAAGGACTCATTGAACTCGGTGTCGTCTTTCACATAGAAACGCTGATGCGCCAGTTCATGAAAGATCAGCGTGGCCAGACGCTCATCGCCCCAGCCCATCATCGAATTGAGGATCGGGTCATTGAACCAGCCGAGGGTCGAATAAGCCTCGACGCCGCCAATCGACACATCCATGCCTTGCAGACGCTGGATCGCCGCTTCGCCGCGCGCGGCACTCTGGCTGTAGTAGCCGCGATAGGCCACGCAACCGGCAATCGGGAAACAATGGTTCTGCGGCTTGAGGGAAAACTCCGGGGTGGCGAACACGTTCCACACCACATACGGCCGGCCAATGTCGGCGTACAGCCGATAGCTCTGGTTGTCGGGCAGGTGCAGGTGTTCGCTGGCGAATGCGCGGGCTTTCTGCGACTGGATCAAGTGCGTGCGTAATGTCTCATCGCGGCTGGGGTCGGCGATCACCTTGGCCACTGGCTCGCGGGCACGCAGCAACTGCAATTGGCCGCTGGCCAACTGGCTGTAATAGCTGACGCTGGAACAACCGTTGAGCAACAAAAACATCACACCCGGAAACAAAATCCGAAAAACGCGATCAAGTAACCCATGGCTTGGAAGCGGCCTGCTCAAAATAAAAATCCTTTGGAAAGTCTGCCCGCAAGACTATCCCGCCATCTGGAGCTTCGCTATGCGCATGTTGTTGCTGACAGGAGGCCTGCTGACGCTGGCCGGTTGTGCCGGATTCGGAATGCCCGATCCTGACCCCTCGCAAGCCTGGATCGATCTTGACGCCCGGCAGCAGGACACGGCGCTGCAAGCGCTGAAAGTCGATGACAAGACAACCGTCGACAAACGTTATTTTGAGGTTGAGCCGGGCAGCCACCAATTGCAGGTGCGCTATCAGTTCCCGGTCGAAGCCACCAACATCGGTCCCGATGCCGAGCCACTCTGGCGCGACTGCCAGTTGAAGGTGAAATTCAAGGACTTCAACGCAGGCCAGCGTTATCAGCTGCAAGCCGGCAGTATCGGTTTCCGGCCATGGGCGAAGCTCTATGACGAGCAGCGCAACGTAGTCGGCCAAGGCACCCCGGCAGGCTGTCAGCGCACCTGATCGGCGTTATGCTGGAGGTCTGAATCCCTGGACATCCATCATGCGCAAGTTGATGTTGTTACTCGCGGTCGGCGTTGTCGCGGGCTGCCAGACCCCGTTGCCGCCAGTCGATCCACAGATGGCCTGGGTCGACTTCTCGACCCCGACCCCCGGCGGAAAGCTGCTCATGGCCGAGCGCCTGGATAATAAACGCCTGAGCGACGGGCGTTTCTTCCAGGTTACCCCCGGTAGCCATGAGCTGCGGGTGCGATTTGATTTCGAGGTGTTTGGTGGCGGCGGCAGTCTGATGACCGGTCCCGTCGAGCGACTGTGCTATTTGTATATCCGCTACGACCATTTCGAGGCCGGGCAGCGTTATCTGCTGGAGGGGCGTTCGCTAGGGTTCACGCCGAGCGCCCGTCTGTACAACGCCAAGCATGAAATCGTTGCCGAGGATCACGACATGGACTGCCTCAGCTGAGACGGATCAGTTGTCGTTCTTCTGGTAAATGATTGCCTTCGTGCCGTTTCCACAGGTGCCGACGACCATCGCCACGTCGTGTTTGTCGGCCTCTTCCTTGCTGACAATTTCCAGCGTGTAGGACGGCACGGCGTTCGCCTGGATCTTTACTTCGATTTCTTTCCTGAGTTCTTCGCAATCTTTGGGTTCGGCAAAAACCGTTGTGGCCAGTGCACTGCAGAGAATCGCCAAGCCAATACGTTTCATATCTTGAAGCTCCATGGGGCAGCGCGCACGGGCGTGCGCTGAAGCTGCTGTCAGTTATTCGACCATATTCTTGCAGTGCAGGTTCTGACTTCGCTCACATCTTCAGGAATTGTGGTGCTATTCAAATAGCATTCGCGGGCAAGCCCGCTCCCACAGGTCAGGGGCCGACCCAAATCCTGTGGGAGCGGGCTTGCCCGCGAAGGCGTCAGTGCCATCAACGCCTTTGTCTAAGCCTGCGCAAATCAGCTGACCAGCGAAGCCTCAAGGGTAATCTTCGCATTCAGCACCTTGGATACCGGGCACCCTTCCTTGGCCTTGTTGCTCAGCTCTTCAAACTGCGCCTGGGTGGCGCCAGGGATTTTCGCCTTGAGAATCAGCTTGATCGCGGTGATGGCGAAGCCACCCTCGACCTGATCCAGCGTGACTTCAGCCTGGGTATCGATGCTTTCGGCCTTGAGGCCTGCATCACCGAGAATCATTGAAAACGCCATGGAAAAACAGCCGGCATGCGCTGCGCCGATCAGTTCTTCCGGGTTGGTGCCTTTGCCGCCCTCAAAGCGGGCCTTGAAGCCGTAAGGTGCCTCTCTGAGGACGCCGGTCTCGGTAGAGATCGAGCCAATGCCGGTTTTCAGATCGCCTGCCCAGTGCGCGGATGCTTTCTTCACGATAGCCATGTCTGCCTCCTCAAGATCTGGCGCGGAACGCCGCACCGTCGTGGTTTTTGCTTGCAAGGCTTCTGAGGATAGACGCCGGGTCAAAGTTCAGCTCATCTGAATCGTTGACTTTTTTAGTAGGAAATTTCGTAACCGCTATTGAAACTCGGGTATATGCCCTTATTGCACAGAACACGCTTATGAATTCGGCAGGTTTTCGTTCGCAAGAAAAAACCTGCAGACCACTCGGAGACGCAGGTTTATGAAGCAACTGTCCGACGTAAAGTTTTCTACCCTCGATCTGGTACCGGTGCGCGAAAACGGCAGCCCGGCACAATCGCTGCGCAATTCTCTGGACCTGGCGCAGCATGTCGAGAAATTCGGTTACACCCGCTTCTGGGTCGCCGAACACCACAACATGGACGGCATCGCCAGTTCCGCCACCTCGGTGTTGCTGGGATACCTGGCCGGCGGTACCTCGACGATTCGTGTCGGCTCCGGCGGGGTGATGTTGCCCAACCACGCGCCGCTGGTGATCGCCGAGCAATTCGGCACTCTCGAAAGCCTCTATCCGGGACGCATCGACCTCGGTCTGGGCCGAGCGCCCGGCTCCGACCAGATGACCGCCCGCGCCTTGCGCCGCGAGCGCTCCGGCAGTGCCGATGATTTCCCGGAAGACGTCGCCGAGCTGGTGCGTTTTCTCGGCCCGCGCACCCCTGATCAGCGGGTGATCGCCATGCCCGGCACCGGCACCAATGTGCCGATCTGGTTGCTAGGCTCCAGCCTGTTCAGTGCGCAACTGGCGGGTGAGCGCGGTTTGCCTTACGCCTTCGCCTCGCACTTCGCCCCACGCTTCATGCACGAGGCGATCCGCGTCTATCGCAACCACTTCAAGCCGTCAGCGGTGCTCGACAAGCCGTACGTGATGCTCGGTGTGCCGCTGGTGGCGGCGGATACCGATGAGCAAGCCGATTACCTGGCGACTTCGGTGTACCAGCGCATTCTCGCGCTGATGCGTGGGCAGAGCCTGGTGCAGCGTCCACCGGTGAAAACCATGGACGGCCTGTGGCTGCCCCATGAACGTGAGGCGGTGGGAGATTTCCTTGGTCTGGCGATGGTCGGCAGCCCGCAGAAAATCCGCGCGAAGCTGGAGGTGCTGGTCGAGCAGACCCAGGCCGACGAGCTGATTTTCACCTGCGACCTGTATGAACACGCCGATCGCGTACATTCCTACGAACTGCTGGCGCAGGTTATGAAAGGATAAACGCGGCGCCCTGTAGGAGCTGTCGAGTGAAACGAGGCTGCGATCTTTTGATCTGATTTTTTAAGCCAGGATCAAAAGATCGCAGCGTGCCGCAGCTCCTACAGGTAAATCATCACCCACAAAAAAGCCGACGCCTTCGCGTCGGCTTTTGCATTTCAGGCGCGATCAACCGCGTTTGTAGACGATTTCCTTGGCGCCGCCTTCACAGGTGCCAACGACTTTGCCGTCAGCCGCTGCACCTTTATCGACGACCTCCAGCGAATACCCGGAAACGTGCTTGGCATCCAGTTTCGCCGCGATCTCGCTTTTCAACTCTTCACAAGGCTTGCCAGCAGCCAACGCGCCACCCGCAAGGCTCAACAAACCTACTGCCAATATGAACTTCTTCATCGGTCGCACTCCCTGGTCGGATTAAAAGAGGTAGGCATCAGGTCTCCCGATGCACTCACCTTGTAGCGCTTTGCCATTCCTATGGCACTCGGCCAGCGCGCAAGTTCAGAAGCGTAGCCCAAAGTCAGCTGCTGGCAATGCGAAAGCCCACTTTGAGTGTTACCTGAAAATGCGCAGCCTTGCCGTCCTTGATGTGGCCACGGGTATCGACCACTTCAAACCATTCCAGATGCTTGATGCTCTTGTTCGCTTCAGCCAGCGCGTTGTTGATGGCGTCTTCGATGCTGCTGGTGGACGAGCCGACCAGCTCGACTTTCTTGTACGTGTGATGGTCACTCATGGCGATCTCCTTGGCGTTTGGAATTGACGTGTGGATTTGAGACTAGCAGTGAATCTGCACTGTTGATTTCGGTGGCCCCGCGCAAGCGAAGTTCAGATTTTCTGCACTTTCTCAAACTGCTGAAGTCCCAACCAACACACGCCACTCATCACCAATGCAGGAGAGCCACCATGGCCAACACCTCTTTACGTAAAGCCTCGTTGCAAAGCATGGAAGCCGAGATCGAGAGTCTGCTCAAATCGTTGGAAAGCTTGAAAGACGACGCTTCGGACGAGTCGCGCAAGACCCTCAAGGCGCTCAAAAGCAACGCCGAAAGCGCACTGAAGCACTCGCGCAGCCTGCTCAGCGATGCCTATGAAGAAGTCAAAGTGAAAACCCGCGAGACCGGCATCGCGACCCGCGATTACGCGCAGGAACATCCCTGGACCACTGCCGGTGTGGCAGTCGGTGCAATCGGTCTGCTGGCCGCTTACCTGCTGTTCAAGCGCGGCGAGTGATCGCTCTGGCGCAGCTCGTTCTTGAGCCATTGCGCCAGTTGCCGGGCGCGCCCGTCTGCGGCGCGCTTGGGTAGCCACAACGCCAGTTGCGCCGGGGTTTCGCAGAAGCCCCATGGCGCAACCAGGCGACCGGCCTTCAAATCTTCGGCCACCAACGGCTCCGGCGCGATTGCTACGCCGAGTCCCGCCACTGCCGCTTCCAGCAAATAATACAAATGCTCAAAACCTTGCCCGAGCTTCAACGCCTTGGCGTCGAGGTGGTTTTGCTGTGCCCAGCTCGGCCAGGCTTGTGGGCGGGAAGTGGTGTGCAGCAGCGGTTCATTGAGCAATGCTGCGGCCGGCGCGGATTGCAGGCCTTGATAACCGCTGAACAGCGGACTCATCACCGGACCGATACGTTCTGCCGCCAGTTCGTAGACTTGCATGTCGGCTGGCCATGGCGGCTCGGCGAACAGCAGCAAGGCATCCAGCCCTGGGCGTCGCGGATCGAGATCACCTTCACCCGCTGACAAGTGCAGACGCAGGTCTGGCAGGTCGGCATTCAGCCGGCCCAGACGTGGAATGAACCAGCGTGCCAGCAGGCTTCCCGAGCAGCCGAGCACGAACGGCGCGTCAGCAGTGCTTTGCGTCAGCTCGGCACACACACTGCGTAACCGGTCAAAGGCTTCGCCGCTGGCATCGCGCAGACGCACTCCGGCATCTGTGAGTTTCAAGCCGCGACCCTCCTTGACGAACAGGCTCACGCCCAGATGCTCTTCAAGCACTTTGAGCTGACGGCTGACCGCACCGTGAGTAACGTGCAGCTGTTCGGCTGCCTGACTGACGCTGTTCAGCCGTGCAGTGGCTTCAAAGGCGCGCAGGGCGTTCAGCGGAGGGAGATCGTGGCTCATGGTATCTGTGAGATTTCCTGACAGGTTGTGGCGATCTTATCGGTTTTCAGTCTGGAAGGTCAGGGGTAGAGTGAACGCCATTGTCTTCTCACCCGAATTCACCTGGAGCACACCATGACCCAGACTTCGAACACCTCCAATCTGCGCAACGGCCCTGATGATAACGGTCTGTTTGGCGCCTTCGGTGGCCGCTACGTGGCGGAAACCCTGATGCCGCTGATCCTCGATCTGGCCCGCGAATACGAAGCGGCCAAGGAAGATCCTGCATTCAAAGAAGAATTGGCCTATTTCCAGCGTGACTATGTCGGACGTCCAAGCCCGCTGTATTTCGCCGAACGCCTGACCGAGTTCTGCGGCGGCGCAAAGATCTACCTCAAGCGCGAAGAGCTGAACCACACCGGCGCGCACAAGATCAACAACTGTATCGGCCAGATCCTGCTGGCGCGGCGCATGGGCAAGAAACGCATCATCGCCGAAACCGGCGCCGGCATGCACGGCGTGGCAACGGCCACCGTGGCTGCGCGCTTCGGTCTGGACTGCGTGATCTACATGGGCACCACTGACATCGAACGTCAGCAGGCCAACGTGTTCCGCATGAAGCTGCTGGGCGCCGAAGTAATTCCGGTGGTGGCCGGCACCGGCACCCTGAAAGACGCGATGAACGAAGCGCTGCGTGACTGGGTGACCAACGTCGACAGCACGTTCTACCTGATCGGCACCGTGGCCGGGCCGCACCCGTACCCGGCGATGGTGCGCGACTTCCAGGCCGTGATCGGCAAGGAAACCCGCGACCAGCTGCAAGCTCAGGAAGGTCGCCTGCCGGACAGCCTGGTGGCGTGCATCGGTGGCGGTTCCAATGCCATGGGCCTGTTCCACCCGTTCCTCGATGATCAGAGCGTCGAGATCATCGGCGTCGAAGCGGCCGGTTACGGCATCGAAACCGGCAAGCACGCAGCGAGCCTCAACGGTGGCGTACCGGGTGTGTTGCACGGCAACCGCACCTTCCTGCTGCAGGACGACGACGGTCAGATCATCGACGCTCACTCGATTTCCGCCGGCCTCGACTATCCGGGCATCGGCCCTGAGCACGCCTGGTTGCATGACATCGGCCGCGTCCAGTACACCTCGGTGACTGACGACGAAGCCCTCGCCGCGTTCCACCAGTGCTGCCGCCTTGAAGGCATCATCCCGGCGCTGGAAAGCGCCCATGCGTTGGCTGAAGTGTTCAAACGTGCGCCGAAACTGCCGAAGGATCACCTGATGGTGGTCAACCTGTCGGGCCGTGGCGACAAAGACATGCAGACCGTCATGCACCATATGGAACAGTCCAAGCAGGAGAAACACTGATGAGCCGCCTGCAAACCCGCTTTGCCGAACTCAAGCAACAGAACCGCGCCGCGTTGGTGACCTTCGTCACCGCCGGTGATCCGGACTACGACACCTCGCTGGCGATCCTCAAAGGCCTGCCGGGCGCTGGCGCCGATGTGATCGAGTTGGGCATGCCGTTCACCGACCCGATGGCCGACGGCCCGGCGATTCAACTGGCCAACATCCGTGCCTTGGGCGCCAGGCAGAATCTGCCGAAAACCCTGCAGATGGTTCGCGAGTTTCGCGAAGGCAACAGCGACACGCCGCTGGTGCTGATGGGCTACTTCAACCCGATCCACATGTACGGCGTTGAGCGTTTTATCGCTGATGCCAAAGCGGCGGGCGTTGATGGTCTGATCGTGGTCGACATGCCGCCGGAGCACAACGCCGAGCTGTGCGACCCGGCACAGGCTGCCGGTCTGGACTTCATCCGTCTGACCACCCCGACCACTGACGATGCGCGTCTGCCGAAAGTGCTCAATGGCAGCTCCGGCTTCGTTTACTACGTGTCGGTGGCTGGTGTGACCGGTGCCGGTGCGGCGACTCTGGAACACGTCGAAGAGGCGGTCACCCGTCTGCGTCGCCACACTGATCTGCCGATCAGCATCGGTTTCGGCATCCGTACCCCGGAGCAGGCCGCGGCGATTGCACGCTTGGCGGACGGGGTGGTGGTGGGCTCGGCGCTGATCGACCACATCGCCAACGCCACCACGCCGGATCAGGCCATCGACGGTGTGCTCAGCCTGTGTTCGGCCCTCTCCGAGGGCGTGCGTAAGGCCCGCGTCAGCTGAAGGTAAAGTTCCTGATACAGAGGAATTAGCGCCTCACAACACAGCCTAAATGAGCAAGACCGAGGGGTTCAGAACCACGTTCTGAATCCCTTTTTGCTGTTGGTGCAGTGAGGAAAGACCCGATGAAAATGCCGAAACGTCTGATTGCCGGACTGGGTGTACTGATGATCAGCGCGACACCGCTGCTGGCCAGCGCCGATCAACGCGATGATCACGACCACGGCGGCCCGCAGCAGGGCCAGTACGACAACCATGGCAACGACCATCGCGACGATCACCGTGGCCCGCAGAACGACCACCGAGGCGGACCGCCGCGCGACTTCGGGCCGATCCGTCAGACCATTCGCGACAACCACGGCTACTTCGTGCGCGGCGCACCGCCACCTCCGGGCATCCATCTGGAACGCGGCCGGCCATTACCGCACGGTTACTACGGCGAGCGGCTGGACGGGCGGGCGCTGAGCCGTCTGCCGGTGTATCCGGGTTACGAGTGGCGCCGGGCCGGGGGTGACATTGTGCTGATCGCGGTAGGCACCGGGATCGTTTACGAAATTCTGGACGGTGTTTTGTACTGATTTACAGGCAATAAAAAGATCGCAGCCTGCGGCAGCTCCTGCATTTATCTCTGTAGGAGCTGCCGCAGGCTGCGATCTTTTGCTTTCAAGGCAACTCCAGCCCGCCGGATGCCTTGTGCAGTTTGCGAAGGTGCTCGCCGATCTGCTTCACGTTGGCTTCGCTGGCCGCAATCTCGGCCGCTCGCTTGGGTTCCAGCAACTTGCGCACCTCCTTGTCCAGATCGCCACTCAGCGCCAGCAGTTGTTTCTGGCGTTGGCTGCTTTCGTCCTGCAGGCGCTTGAACTCGCTCGGTTGCGGCAGCCCATAGCCGCGGCTGTCGAGCAGTTCCGCCGGGCGACTGAGGAAGCCGCTGTTGGCGAGAATTTCCTGCAGGGTGGCGTTGGCCTTGTCCATGCCACCGTTTTCCAGTTCCCGGGCGCCGAGGTAGCGCTGCTTGACCTCATCCTGTGCCAGCAGCAACTGACGGCGATAGCTCGCCTGTTCCAGCAGCAACAGCGCGGCACTGGTGCGCAGGTCGGCACGCTCGAACCACTGGCGGCGTTCTTCGGCAGACAGCGACAACCAGTCCTCGACGGTGGTCTGTTTGATCGGCAGCTGCTTCTTCAATACATCGAACATCGCCTGATAGCGATCGCGGAACGAGTCGAAGCGATAACCCAGGCGCAAAGCTTCCTTGGGATTGTCCAGCACGCTGGTGTCGGCCAGGCCACGGCCTTTGAGCACTTCAAGCAAACCGTTGGGCATGATGCTGTCGAGGCCGACGAGTTGCTTGTTGTTACTGCCGCTGCGCAGCAGTTTCAGGCCTTCCACCGCGCAGTTGTTGGAGAGGAAGAAGTAGTTGCCGTCATAGCTCCAGTGCATCTCGGCGGCGTGTTCGACCACGCCTTCGATCTCGTCGCGCGACAGGTTCAGCGGCACCGAAGCGAGGCTGCGCAGTTCGGTCTTGGTGTACTCGTCGATCACCTGCGCCAGCGGCAGCACGAATAGTCGTGACGGGTATTTGCCGACCAGACCGTCCCAGCTCGACAACTGCACGTCACCGACAAAGGCGCGGTAGGACAGCACCAGATGCTGGTCCAGATCGAGCCGGCAATCCGGGCCCCGTGGTCGGCCCGGCGCACAGATCACCAGACGCAACATGCTGTGGCCCCAGCGGCTGACCCAGTTCTGGTTGGCTTCGGCCAGCAGGTAGTCGACGGCATACACCCGCTCTGGATCGACCTGGCCCAATGGCTGTTTGGCGAAGTCGTTGCCGGCGTTGAGGAAAGCGAAGGTGTTGCTGCAGGTGTCCTTGGCCGGTGGTGCCCAGCCGAAGCGCTCCTTGTAATAGCGATAGAGCGCCGGACGGCGGCAGGCGTAGCTCGGGTCGAGGAGGAAATACTCCATGTTGACCGCGACAAACTCTTTCGGGCTGGAAATCTCGTACAGATCCGGGCTGCGGGCTACCTGACGGTTGTGTTGTTCACGCTCGCCGCGGCGGCCGACGTACTGTTGCCAACCGGCGAGGTCGAGCAGGCGCGGGTCATCGCTGAGGGTGAAGCGTCGCTCGGTCTGACCGCGACACTCATCGGGAATGCCGACCAGTCCGGCGCTGTTGCTGCGACGGGTGCAGCGCTGAATCAGCGTGCGTTCGGCGGCGGGCCATAGGCGTGCGCGGTCATAAATGTGGGTGAGTTCGTGCAGCACCGTTGCCAGCAGTTCCTGGCGCACAGTGCCGTGGGGGCGATTGGTTTTTTCCTTGGCCGCGCTGCCGTCGGTGAGGCCGGCGAGCAGTTTGCGGTTCAGGTCGAGTTCGGAAACCAGGGTCGCCTCGCCATAGGCATTGCCGGGCATGTTGTCAGTCCAGCCGACATCGATGCGCCGGTCCAACTGCTCGACGAAGCTGGGCGGCAGTTTCTGCATCGCTTCATCGAGCAGCGCCTGGCTGGCCTGCTGCTGGGCGGGGCTCAAGCCGTTGGTCTTGAGCCGCAATTGCAGGCTGGCGTGGGCGCTGTTGCCAAGCAGCAACAATGCCCCGGCCAGCAGCCAGGCGCCGAGTGACTTCACAGGGCGAGGATGGCTTCGGCGAGCACTTGGTCACTGGCGTCGCGGGCTTCCGGCACGCGGGTGCGCAAGGTGTTGAGGGCGGCTTCCAGGTGCGCACCGCGGATATCGCCGTTGGTGGCAACGAAGCTGGCGGCGTCGTCGTGGGCTTCGCGGATGATTTTCGAATCGCGAATCGACGTGGTGGTGTCGGAGGTGAAATCGATGGTGCGCTGAGAGGCACGAACGATGATGTTACTGGTGGCTACCAGGGTGTGCGCCTGGGCCACGTCGGCCAACAAAAACAGGCCAAGGGCGGCAGCAATCAGCGGGCTACGCATGGAACGACTCCGGAGGGCAATGATAACGAGGGATCAGGATAACTATTGGACGAGAATTGCCTGTGCCAGTTCAAGGTCGCTGACATGAAGTTTCGGTCTGGATTTGCGCAGGTAATGCAGCGCGGATTCGAGCTGCGCGCCGCGCAATTCACCGTCACTGGCAACAAACGCCGCCGCGTCATCGTGAGCGGCGATGATCAGTTTACGGTCGAATGGCGCCGAAGACACCATTCCGGTCGCCCAAACGGTGACCACGGTGTTTTGTGTGGAGACATCAAAGGCATCGACCGACGTCGCCCAGCAGGCGCTGATCAACAAAGAAGGGAAAAGCAATTTGAATGAACGCATGAGACTCGGTAACGGTTAACGAGCCTCAAGGCTAGCGCAAATGCCCGGGCCAGAGCCAGTGGCGAAACATCGGGACACGACTGGCGTGTCCCGTCGACAACGGCGATCAGATCGCCAGGATGGCTTGCGCCAGCTGGAAGTCGGTTGCGTTCAGTTGCGGTGCCTGATGACGAATCAGGTCCAGAGCACTTTCCAGTTTCACGCCGCGGATCTGGCCTTCGCTGGCAACGAAGCTCGCCGCGTCGTCACGGGCAGCGATCACGACTTTGTTGTCACGCAGCGAAGAGCTGACGTCGGAGGTGGCATCCGAAGAGGACTTCAGTGCGCCAACCACGGCATCGGTGGTGACGATGAAACTGGAGGCACTGGCGTTGGCAGCCACGGCCAGCAAGGCGGCAGCGCTGAGCAGGCGAAGACGGGACATGGTGGATCTCCTGAAAGTAAACCGTATTGAGAGGTGGCTTGTGTCTGATGAGTCAGACGCGGGTTGCAGAAGATTCGCCACGTTCTGCCGTGGATATTAGGCCTGAGCGCGGGGTTCGGACAGTGGGCAGAATGCTAGCGCCAGAAGGGTTTCTCCAGTTCGTTCAGCCGGTCGGCTTGGCTGAGGCCCAGATCCGCGAGATCGCGCTGATCAAGCTGAGCCAGCAAGCGCCGCGTCCTGGCGCGTTCCATTGCTTGCCACAAGCCATGAAGCAGGCGCCGCAATGAGTGCGGGTAAGCGTGGGACTGAATCGAAATTGTTGAAACATCCTGTAAGTCTTTCATGGCGTATTCCTTAAACCGAGAGCGGGTCAAGGTCATGCTGCGCGCGAAGCAGTGGGAGCAGCAGATACACTGAGGCGAAATTGTACTGGTTCAGATTAAGGAATATAACAACTGTACCTGTTGTTGATTTGGGTTGCTGTATGGGCGCTTTTAAAACTCTGAAACGACAAGGCCCGTCGCGGTTTCCCGCGACGGGCCTTGTTTGTTCAATTCGGGTTGCTGGCGGTGGGTCTAACGACCAGAGCCAGCGACGCTACTTAGCGCCAGAACGGCTTGCTCAGCTCTTCGTAGCGTTGTGC
>NZ_QAIK01000083.1:12689-21974 GCF_003061005.1 Pseudomonas sp. HMWF021
TGGTGGCGGCTGGAGATGCGGCGCTGCCACAGCATCAGGTTGGCGATAACGCGCAGAGGCAGGGAAGCCTGGTTTTTTGCAGCTTTGTCTTCGAAGAACAGTTCGGAACTGAGTGTACGTTCCATGGTTGACATCCTTCCGCTTGTGGCGGGATCAGGTAGTGGTTTAACTGGTGCCCATGATCCTCTCGTTTGCCTAGTCTCTCTAGATACAGTTCAACTGTATTGTGAGTGACCAGTTAACTGTTTATAGGGGGTGTACGGGTCAAAATCGAACAAACTGTACCTATCCGCACCTAAGTGGTGCATTTTCGCGCAATCTTGGGGTTTGAGTAGGCAAAAGCTGTAGGAAATCACCGGTACAGAAGTACAGTTTTTGCCAGATAGGGGCAATGAAAAAACCGCTGGCGCAAACTGTGTTTGCATCAGCGGTTCGACTGTGCGGATTTACACCGCGAGCATGCGACCGGTTTCTTCCAGGTTCATGTGCCAGCTCAGGGCTTCGCGCAGGATGTGCGGGGTGTGGCCACCGATGGCGCATGCTGCGGTGAAGTAGTCGTTCAGCGCCTGGCGATAGTCCGGGTGCACGCAATTGTCGATGATCACCCGGGCGCGCTCGCGCGGGGCCAGACCGCGCAGGTCGGCCAGACCGACTTCGGTGACCAGAATGTCGACGTCATGCTCGGTGTGGTCGACGTGGCTGACCATCGGCACCACGCTGGAAATCGCCCCGCCCTTGGCGATCGACTTGGTCACGAACACCGCCAGGTGCGCATTGCGCGCGAAATCACCCGAACCACCGATGCCGTTCATCATCCGCGTGCCGCAGACGTGGGTGGAGTTGACGTTGCCGTAGATGTCGAACTCCAGCGCAGTGTTGATGCCGATGATGCCAAGACGACGCACCACCTCCGGGTGGTTGGAGATCTCTTGCGGGCGCAACACCAGTTTGTCCTTGTACTTCTCCAGATTGCCGAACACATCGCTGTTGCGCCGCTCCGACAATGTGATCGAGCTGCCCGAAGCGAAGCTCAGCTTGCCGGCGTCGATCAGGTCGAAGGTCGAATCCTGCAGCACTTCGGAGTACATGGTCAGGTCTTCGAACGGCGAGTCGATCAGGCCGCACATCACCGCGTTGGCGATGTTGCCGATCCCGGCCTGCAACGGGCCGAGCTTGCTGGTCATGCGCCCGGCGTCGACTTCCTGCTTGAAGAAAGTGATCAGGTGCTCGGCGATGGCGTTGGTGTCGACATCCGGGGTCGAGACGGTGGACGGCGAATCCGCTTGCTGGGTGATGACGATGGCGACGATCTTTTCCGGTGGAATCGGGATCGCGGTGCTGCCGATGCGATCGTCGACCTTTACCAGCGGGATCGGCGTGCGCGTCGGGCGGTAGGTCGGGATATAGATGTCATGCAGGCCTTCGAGGTTGGCGTTGTGCGCCAGGTTGATCTCGACGATTACCTGTTTGGCGAAAATCGCGAAGCTCGCGGAGTTACCCACCGAGGTGGTCGGCACGATGTGGCCCTGCTCGGTGATGGCCACGGCTTCGATCACCGCGATGTCCGGCAGCTTCAATTGCTGGTTGCGCAATTGCTCGACGGTTTCCGACAGGTGCTGGTCGATGAACATCACTTCGCCGGCGTTGATTGCCTTGCGCAGTGTGCTGTCGACCTGGAACGGCATGCGCCGCGACAACACGCCGGCCTCGGTCAGTTGCTTGTCGAGGTCGTTGCCCAGGCTGGCGCCGGTCATCAGGCTGATCTTCAGCGGCGTGACCTTGGCTCGCTCGGCCAGTGCGTGAGGGACGGCTTTGGCTTCGCCCGCGCGGGTGAAGCCGCTCATGCCGACGGTCATGCCGTCTTCAATCAGCGCGGCGGCGTCGGCGGCGCTCATCACTTTATCCAACAACGAAGGCAGGCGAATACGGTCACGGTACATGGATTATTTTCTCGGGAAGCGAGTAGCAGGATGCGCAGTCTAGTGAATTTCGCGGGCGCCTGTCCCGCTACCAAGGTCGCAAACGAGGCGTCTATTTAGCGGGTTTGAAGTAAAACACCGTTACCGGATCTGCAACAACGTGGCAAATTGTCCGACGCTTTGCGCAAACAAAAACGCCCCGACAAGTCGGGGCGTCCGGTGCAGCCGCGGGAAATTACTCCACCGCTTTGACCATGTCTTCGATGACTTTCTTCGCGTCGCCGAACACCATCATGGTCTTGTCCAGGTAGAACAGTTCGTTGTCCAGACCGGCATAACCGCTGGCCATCGAGCGCTTGTTGACGATGATGGTCTTGGCCTTGAACGCTTCGAGAATCGGCATGCCGGCAATCGGCGATTTCGGATCGTTCTTGGCGGCCGGGTTGACCACGTCGTTGGCGCCGAGCACCAGCACCACGTCGGCCTGGCCGAACTCGGAGTTGATGTCTTCCATCTCGAATACCTGGTCGTAAGGCACTTCCGCCTCGGCGAGCAGGACGTTCATGTGCCCGGGCATGCGACCGGCCACCGGGTGGATCGCGTACTTCACGGTCACGCCACGGTGAGTCAACTTCTCGGTCAGTTCTTTCAGTGCATGCTGCGCGCGAGCCACTGCCAGGCCGTAACCCGGAACGATGATCACGGTGTCGGCGTTGGTCAGCAGGAAGGTCGCGTCATCGGCCGAACCGGATTTCACCGGACGGGCTTCTTTCGCACCGGCAGGTCCTGCGTCAGCCGTATTGCCGAAACCGCCGAGCAGTACATTAAAGAAGGAACGGTTCATCGCCTTGCACATGATGTACGAGAGAATCGCACCACTCGAACCCACCAGAGAACCGGCAATGATCAGCATCGAGTTGTTCAGCGAGAAACCGATACCCGCCGCCGCCCAACCCGAATAGCTGTTGAGCATCGACACCACCACCGGCATGTCGGCACCGCCGATCGGGATGATGATCAGCACACCCATCACAAATGCCAGGGCCAGCATCAGCGCGAACGCGGCGAGGTTGCCGGTGAGCATGAAGGTCACACCCAGCACCAGCGTCGCCAGACCGAGTACCGCGTTCAGCTTATGCTGACCGGCGAACTGTACCGGAGCACCCTGGAACAGGCGGAAATTGTACTTGCCCGACAGCTTGCCGAAGGCGATCACCGAACCGGAGAAGGTGATCGCACCAATCGCCGCGCCGAGGAACAGCTCCAGACGGTTGCCCGCCGGGATCGAGTCGCCCAGTTGCTTGACGATGCCAAGGGATTGCGGCTCGACCACCGCAGCAATCGCGATGAACACCGCCGCCAGACCGATCATGCTGTGCATGAAAGCGACCAGTTCCGGCATCTTGGTCATTTCAACGCGTTTGGCCATGATCGAACCGGCAGTGCCGCCGATCAGCAGGCCGACGATGACGTAGCCGATACCGGCAGTTGCAAGCTCGGCACCGAGTTTATAGATGAGGCCGATGGTGGTGAGAATGGCCAGCGCCATGCCGAGCATGCCGAACAGGTTGCCGCGCCGCGAGGTGGTCGGGTGCGACAGGCCTTTGAGGGCCTGGATGAAGCAGATCGACGCGATCAGGTAGAGCGTCGTGACGAGATTCATGCTCATTACTTCGGCGCCTCTTCTTTTGCTTTCGGGGCTTTCTTCTTGAACATCTCAAGCATGCGGCGGGTGACCAGGAAGCCACCAAACACATTGACCGCAGCCAGCGCCACGGCGAGGGTGCCCATGGTCTTGCCCAGCGGCGTGACGGTCAGCGCAGCAGCGAGCATGGCACCGACGATCACGATCGCCGAAATGGCGTTGGTCACCGCCATCAACGGCGTGTGCAGCGCAGGTGTAACGTTCCAGACCACGTGGTAACCGACATAAATCGCCAGCACGAAGATGATCAGGTTGTAGATACCGGGGGAGATAAGCTCTTCCATCGTCTGAATCCCTGCTTAGGCGTTTTTGCGGATGACTTGTCCGTCGCGGCACATCAGGCACGCGGCGACGATGTCGTCTTCGAGGTTGACGTCGAACTGGCCTTCTTTGGTGAACACCAGCTTGAGGAAGTCCAGCAGATTGCGGGCGTACAACGCCGAAGCGTCTGCGGCGACTTCACCGGCCAGATTGGTCGGGCCGACGATGGTCACGCCGTTCTCGACCACCACCTGATCGGCCACGGTCAGCGGGCAGTTGCCGCCCTGGGCTGCCGCGAGGTCGATGACCACCGAGCCGGGCTTCATCTGCGCCACGGTGTCGGCGCTCAACAGTGTCGGCGCCTTGCGGCCCGGGATCAGTGCGGTGGTGATGACGATGTCGGCCTGCTTGGCGCGCTCGTGCACGGCCTGGGCCTGACGCTGCATCCAGCTTGCCGGCATCGGGCGCGCGTAACCGCCGACACCGACCGCGCATTCGCGCTCTTCGTCAGTCTCGTAAGGCACATCGACGAACTTGGCGCCGAGGGATTCGATCTGTTCCTTTACCGCCGGACGCACGTCAGACGCTTCGATCACCGCACCCAGACGTTTCGCCGTGGCAATCGCCTGCAACCCGGCCACACCTGCGCCGAGAATCAGCACGCGCGCCGCTTTCACGGTGCCCGCCGCGGTCATCAGCATCGGCATGAAGCGCGGATAGTAGTGCGCGGCCAGCAACACAGCCTTGTAGCCGGCAATGTTCGCCTGCGACGACAACACATCGAGACTCTGCGCCCGAGAGGTGCGCGGCGCCGCTTCCAGGGCGAACGCGGTAATCCCGCACTCGGCCATTTTGGCGATGGTTTCGTTATTGAAGGGGTTGAGCATGCCAACCAGCACTGTGCCGCGCTTGATCAGCGCCAGTTCGGCGTCGCTGGGGGCGACCACTTTGAGAATCAGCTCGGCACCGAACGCATCGTTGGCACTGCCAATGGTTGCGCCCGCCGCTTCATAGGCACTGTCGACAACGCTGGCTTTGACGCCGGCGCCGGTTTGCACAGTGACCTTATGACCTTGGCTGATCAGCTTTTTAATGGTTTCCGGGGTTGCAGCAACCCGTGTTTCACCGGTCTGGGTTTCGAGAGGAACACCAATGTGCACGTCAAATCTCCTGCGTGATCTTATTGAGTAAACCCAGGCACTGCGGATGGTGCGACTGGGGCGGCCGATCAGCACGATCCCGCCAAATCAGGGCGGGGCGCGGCATTTTGCAGGCGAACTTTATGCCCTTCAAGGGATTATGACGGGTGACGGAAAATTAACTACAAGTCATCCCGTGACCGAATGTCGCAGATGGCCAGTTCAATCCCTTGCAGGCCGTGCCTTGTAAGGATTCTGGCTGAATTTGAAAAAATTTCTCATCCGCGGCGTGAATAGGCCGCAATGAGTCGCGGATGGAGGCTCAAAGCCACGTCGGCAGGCGCTTGTGGGACGTCTGTACGACTTTCGGATACAGTCTGCGATTTTGCGACAAATACTTATATCTGTAGGGCTTTGAATTTCCTGACTACGAGGTTAATAATCGCTGTAGCCCTTTATCCCTCTAGGCTGTAGCTGTTTGCCTGATTGACCAGCCAATCACGAAAAGCCTTGAGTGAGGCCGATTCGACCTTTCGCTCCGGAATCATCAGGTAATACGCCTTGATGCTGGAGAGCGCATTCGGGTTGGCGATCACCAGCCGTTGCTCGGCCAGTTCACGCTGGATCAGGAACGGGGGAATCAGCGCAATCCCCATGTCATGCATGGCCGCCTGAGCCAGCATGGAGAATAGCTCGTAGCGCGGGCCTGTCATGTCGCGGGGGATGTTCAGGTGCCGGGCGTTGAACCACTGGCGCCAGGCGTAGGGGCGAGTGGTTTGCTGCAACAGAGGCAGTTCGGCGATTTCGTCCGGAGTCAGATGTGCCCTGTTGCCGAGTAGGTTGGGGCTGCACACCGGCATCGGATTCTCGCCCATCAGCCTGTGTGATTCGGTACCCGACCAATCGGCGTCGCCAAAGTAGATCGCCGCGTCGAAATCGGTGTCGGCAAACAGGAACGGACGGGTGCGGTTGGTCAGGTTGACCGTCACCTCCGGGTGCTTGAGCTGAAAATCCTTGAGGCGTGGCAGCAGCCACTGAGTGCCGAACGTCGGCACCACCGCCAGCTCGATCACGTTGGTGCCTTGCTGGCCCATCACTGAGAGTGTATCGCGCTCGACGGCGTCCAGTTGCGTGGCCACCCGACGGCTGTAGGAAAGGCCGGCTTCGGTCAGCTTCACGCCGCGTCGCGAGCGTCGGAACAGTTCCACACTGAGGAAGTCCTCAAGGCTGGCGATCTGTCGGCAAATGGCGCCCTGCGTGAGGGAAAGCTCTTCGGCGGCCTTGGTAAAGCTTTCATGACGAGCGGCGGCTTCGAAGCTGATCAGGGCGGTGGTACTGGGAATCTTCCTGCGCATGTACGGTAACCTCACTAATGCGCCGCATAAAAGGCATTCAGCGACGTCACGGAGTGAGAAATTAGCACAACAGAATGCGAAATCCTCGTTTGCCCCGATGGAGAACCGGGCCTAGGATCAATGCCACGTTAATTCACCGATTTGCGAGGACACACTCATGGGCGGTAAAGCTAGCTTCAACTGGATCGATCCCCTGCTGCTGGATCAACAGCTCACCGAAGAAGAGCGCATGATCCGCGACACCGCGGCGCAGTTCGCTCAGCAGAGCCTGGCGCCACGTGTCCTCGAAGCTTTCCGCCATGAGAAAACCGATCCGGCGATCTTCCGCGAAATGGGCGAAGTCGGCCTGCTCGGCGCGACCATCCCTGAGCAATACGGTGGCAGCGGCCTGAACTACGTCAGCTACGGCCTGATCGCCCGGGAAGTGGAGCGTGTCGACTCCGGCTATCGCTCGATGATGAGCGTGCAGTCGTCGCTGGTGATGGTGCCGATCAACGAATTCGGTACAGAAGCCCAGAAACAGAAATACCTGCCGAAACTGGCCTCCGGTGAATGGATCGGCTGCTTCGGCCTGACCGAGCCAAACCACGGTTCCGATCCGGGTGCGATGATCACCCGTGCGCGCAAAGTCGACGGCGGCTACAGCCTGACCGGCGCCAAGATGTGGATCACCAACAGCCCAATCGCTGATGTGTTCGTAGTCTGGGCCAAAGACGATGCCGGCGACATCCGTGGCTTCGTCCTGGAGAAGGGCTGGAAGGGCCTGAGCGCGCCGGCGATTCACGGCAAGGTCGGCCTGCGCGCATCGATCACCGGTGAAATCGTGATGGACAATGTGTTTGTACCGGAAGAGAACATCTTCCCCGATGTGCGTGGCCTGAAAGGTCCTTTCACTTGCCTCAACTCCGCACGCTATGGCATCTCCTGGGGTGCTTTGGGTGCTGCCGAGTTCTGCTGGCACACCGCTCGCCAGTACACGCTGGATCGTCAACAGTTCGGGCGTCCATTAGCTGCTACCCAATTGATCCAGAAGAAACTGGCCGACATGCAGACCGAGATTACCTTGGCCCTGCAGGGCTGTCTGCGTCTGGGTCGCATGAAGGATGAAGGCACTGCTGCGGTCGAAATCACTTCGATCATGAAGCGCAACTCCTGTGGCAAGTCGCTGGATATCGCCCGGATGGCTCGTGACATGTTGGGGGGCAACGGTATCTCTGACGAGTTCGGTGTGGCCCGTCACCTGGTTAACCTGGAAGTGGTGAACACCTATGAAGGTACTCATGACGTTCACGCGCTGATCCTCGGTCGTGCGCAAACCGGTCTGCAGGCGTTCTATTAACAGGAGAGCGAACATGGGCGCGCTGTCGCATCTGCGTGTACTGGATTTATCGCGCGTGCTGGCCGGGCCGTGGGCCGGGCAGATACTTGCCGACCTTGGCGCCGAGGTGATCAAGGTCGAGCGCCCGGGCAATGGCGATGACACGCGTGCCTGGGGGCCGCCGTTCCTCAAGGACGCTTACGGGGAGAACACCAGCGAGGCGGCTTACTATTTGTCGGCCAACCGCAACAAGCAATCGGTGACGATCGACTTCACTCGGCCTGAAGGTCAGAACCTCGTGCGGGAGCTGGCGGCGAAGTCGGACATTCTCATCGAGAACTTCAAGGTCGGTGGGTTGGCTGCCTATGGGCTGGACTACGAGTCGCTGAAGGCGATCAATCCGGATCTGATCTATTGCTCGATCACCGGTTTCGGTCAAACCGGCCCGTATGCCAAGCGCGCGGGTTATGACTTCATGATCCAGGGGCTCGGGGGGCTGATGAGCCTGACCGGACGTCCTGAAGGTGATGAAGGTGCCGGGCCGGTGAAGGTGGGTGTAGCGCTGACGGACATCCTTACCGGACTCTATTCGACTGTGGCGATTCTGGCGGCGCTGGCGCATCGTGATCACGACGGTGGTGGGCAGCATATTGATATGGCGTTGCTGGATGTGCAGGTTGCGTGTCTGGCAAACCAAGCCATGAATTACCTGACTACCGGCAATGCGCCCAAGCGTCTGGGTAACGCGCATCCCAACATCGTGCCGTACCAGGACTTCCCTACGGCTGATGGTGATTTCATTCTTACCGTTGGCAACGATGGGCAGTTCCGCAAATTTGCCGAGGTGGCGGGCCAGCCGCAGTGGGCGGACGATCCGCGTTTCGCGACCAACAAGCTGCGGGTGGCGAATCGCGCGGTACTGATTCCCCTGATCCGCCAGGCGACTGTGTTCAAAACCACTGCCGAATGGGTGACGCAGTTGGAGCAGGCGGGTGTGCCGTGTGGGCCGATCAATGATTTGTCCCAGGTGTTTGAGGACCCGCAGGTGAAGGCGCGTGGGCTGGCTATAGAGCTTCCGCATGCGCTGGCGGGATTGGTGCCGCAGGTGGCGAGTCCGATCCGGTTGTCGCAGACGCCTGTCGAGTATCGTCGCGCGCCCCCTTTGCTGGGCGAACATACGCTGGACGTTTTGCAGCGGGTGCTGGGTTTGGGCGCTGGTGCAGTGGAGGCACTCAGGGCTGATGGGGTGCTTTGAGTAGCCCTCTATATAGAAGACATCGTTTCTCTTCTTATATGTAGAAGGATTTGAGCGTTTTTTAGCCGATCCGTAAGTTGTTGAAAGAAAAGTGAAATTAACGGTTGACGGCAGAATCTGGAGGTCTATAATTCGCCCCACTTCCGGCGCAGTCGAAACGGAAAACTCCTTGAGATTCAATGAGTTATGCGGTTTTCGGCAGCGAGTTGCTTCAGTTCATCGAAGCCTGGAAGGAGTTGAAGGGGCGGTGATGTCTGGCTCTTTTGACGGTTCGATCTTCTCGGTCGAAAGCGGTGAAAAAGAGGTGTTGACAGCAGCGTGTAACGCTGTAGA
>NZ_QAIK01000084.1:0-12409 GCF_003061005.1 Pseudomonas sp. HMWF021
CCATCACCGCCCTGAGCGTCATGATGTCCCTGGACTTCAAGGTGCCGGCCGAGCTGCTGCTGACGTACGCGCCGTAAGGCTGGATGGCTTCACGAAAAACCCCGCACATTGAGAGATGTGCGGGGTTTTTTGTTGATCGGATGTTTATCGAAGGTCGAATTTGTTGATAGTCTCTCTATAGGCAAGTTGCCTATAGTTTGCCCATGCGAACTGTATTTTTTGAAACCACAATATTTACCGCGAGCGTGGGTCGTTACCTGACGGACGATGAGTATCGGGAGTTGCAGAATTATCTGCAGTGCAATCCAGCGTCGGGCGACGTGATACCGCGGACTGGCGGCTTCCGGAAATTACGTTGGTCTGACGCCCGGCGTGGCAAAGGCCGACGAGGTGGCTTGCGGGTCATCTACTATTGGCTTATGAATGATCGTCAGTTCTGGATGTTTGCGATTTATGACAAAGATGAGCTTGAGAAACTGTCCGCCGAGCAAGAGAAGGCGCTCAAAAAAGCCATTGAGATAGAGTTGAGAAAAAGAGGTGCCTCATGAAAAAACGCGACCTGTTTGCGGAATTGATGCAGGGCGTTGAAGAGATGGCCGCCCATCGCGAAGGTAAAATCACGCTGCGCAATACGGTCGTCGAGGACAAACCGGTTCCCGAGGTTCGTGCACAGGAGATCGTTGCACTGCGTGAAAAATTGCACATGTCACAAGCGGTATTTGCAAAGCGAATCAGGACCAGCCCGAGCACATTGAGGAATTGGGAGCAGGAGAAGTCCAAGCCCAATGCTCAGGCGGCACTGTTGATCCGCTTGGTTGAGAAATTCCCTGATATGGTTGAGCGCCTGGGTGCTGTGTAGATAGTTCGTTGATATAGGTCATCAAGCCCCGCGATTCGATAGAGTCGCGGGGTTTTTCGTCCAGAACGTCAGGTTGCGGTATCGCCGCAAACCACCTAAATTTGGATCCAGTCTTCAGTGATAGCGCCATGCCACTCCCCCGGCGCTCAACTGTTCCACTCCGCGATTCTTCATGCACTGATCAAAAGGCTGGGCGAAATGACTGAGAGGATGACCTGTGATGAACGCTTCATTGCCCTGGCTCAAGAGCTGAACTACGACATCTATGGCGAGAACACTGCCGGCGGCAATTACGCGCCGCTGATCCGCCATCGCGATGAGTTGTACATCAGCGGTATGGTGCCGCGTACCCACGGCAAGATTCAGTATCCGGGTCGGGTGGGGCTGGAGTTGACCCTCAAGGATGCCCAGGCTGCTGCGAGCATCAGCGCCATGCGCTGCCTGGCGCTGATGGTCGATGCGGTCGGTTCGCTGGACAAGGTTCGCGCGTTGTTGCGGGTTACGGTCTATGTGAAGTCCACTCCGGATTTCGTTGACCTGAGTGAGGTAGCCAACGGCGCTTCGGACGTGTTCAGCCATGTGCTTGGCGATGCCGGGCGGCACACCCGCACCACGGTCGGTGTGTATCAGTTACCGAAGAACGCCGCGATAGAGGTCGACATGATTGCGGCCCTGCACCCGGAAACCTGACCGACGTTGCGCCCAACAAAAAGCCCCGCCTGAACGTCAGCGCGGGGCTTTTTTATCTGCGCAGTAATTACTGCGCGGCGATACTGTAGCCATCGAACGCGGTCTGCTGCTGCAGCGCGGTGATGATGTTCTTGCGGTTGATCGCGTGTTCGGTGCCGGCGTTGTCGACGAACGTTTCGCCGTCCAGCTCGGCTTCTTCGCCTTCACCGACGAAGGTGAAGCCGAGGAACTCCAGCGCTTCACGGTCAACGTTCAGGCGCGAGCGCGGCGTGCGCAGTGGCAGGGTCACGCTGTTGCCGTCCTTGCTGATGGTGAAGATTTCGACTTCTTTCTTGGCGCGTGCCGCTTTGCTTTTGCCGCCGCTCGGGTTGCTGATCGCCTGGTGGGTCTGGTTCAGCACTTTGAGGGCCAGGCCGTAGACGATTTCCTGGAACGCCGGATCGTCCTTGAAGCAGGACAGGATGCGGCCGATCGAGAACTTGCTGCTCAGGTCTTCGAGGGCGGCGATGTCGGCGGCTTCAGCATCCTTGAGGCGCTTGAGCTCGCCCATCAGCTCGTAGGCCTTGTCGTCATCGAAGCTGTCGTGAGCCTGACGGATCGCGGCGCGCAGCTCGCGAATCTGGTCGCTTTCGCGAGTCGACTGGAACGCGTCCAGCACCATCTCGCTGATGATTTTTGCTTGTGGAAGGTGTTGTGAAAGATTGATGGAGTTTTCGTATTCCGCTTTGGACGATTCGGTGACTACGGATTCAGCGGTGTTGAAATCGGACATTGAAATTTCACTACTTTTTTTAACTTGAGTTGAGACGAGAAAGCACGAGGTCTTTTTCAGGCCGGTTAATTTAGGGGAGCGGGGCGGCGTTGTCACGGAACAACAGTCCGGTGGTGCGGATTATTTGTCCGGCGTGTTCAGGTTCATCGAGCGCACCATCCACTGTTCGGCGGTTTGCTGATCGGTTGGCAGCGTGAAGCGAAAAGTTGCCCCGCGCCCCGTGACTTCAATCAACTGAATATCACGCCCGTGCAGTTGCAGGATGCGGTGGACGATGCGCAGCCCCAGGCCTCCATCGCGCCGTGCCCCGCCGATATTGAAGGGGCGCAGAAACAGGCCTTCGCGCAACTCGGGGGCGATGCCGGGGCCGGTATCGCTGACTGTGACTTCGACCAGCGCATCGCGGGGCTTGAGGTCGAATGCAATTTCGCCGCCCCGCGGCGTGTGGCGCAAGGCGTTGTCCACCAGATTGGTCAGCACCCGTTCGATCAAACCAAGGTCGGCGCAGACTGTCGGCAGGTTTGGCATGAAGCTGGCTTTGAGTTCGATGTGACGGGCTTCGGCGGCCAGTTCGAATTTCTGGAAGATGTCTTGCAGCAAGTCGATCAGGGAAAAGCGTTCCAGCACCGGCTGCACGAAACCGTGCTCCAGGCGCACCAGTTCCAGCAGCGATTGCGCCAACCCGCCGACCTTGCGACTTTGATCCAGAGCGATGCCCAGATAGCGTCGGCGGTCCTCGGCGGAAAGGGTGGCGTCCTTGAGTGACAGGGTTTCCAGATAGCCGTGCAGCGAGGCGAGCGGCGTGCGCAGGTCGTGGGAGATGTTCGCCACCAGTTCACGGCGCTCCTGATCCTGGCGGGTCAACGAGCGCCACTGTTCGCCAAGTCGGTTTTGCATTTGCCGGAAGGCGGCGTCGAGCACAGCGATTTCATCCGGATCGGCGCTTTTATCCACAGCAGTGGATGGGCCAGGCAGTGGTTGCGGCGCGCCATCGATGTCGAACCGGCTGACGGTGTCGGTCAGCCGGCGCAATGGCCGGGTGATGAGGTTGAATGCCGTGAGACCGGCAATCAGGCACAGCAGAGCGACCAATCCAATAGACAGCAACGCAGTATTGAGTGCGGCACTGGTCGCACCGCGTTCGGCGAAACGATCGTGTTCTTCACTGAGCAACACCACGTACAGATAGCCGGCCGGTTTGCCATTGACCTTCAATGGCGCGGCGCTGAACACCTTGCGCCCGTCGACGCTGCGCGGGTCATCGCCGAGGATCGGCAACGGCTGATCGGCAAGCAGGCGCTGCACCGGAACCAGATCAACCTTCTCCCGCCGCAAGTGGCCTTCGGGGGCGGCATTACCGACAATCCGCCCCTCGGTATCGAGCAGGTACACCTCGACACTCGGATTGACCAGCATCAGCTTGCTGAACAGTTCGCGCACGGCGCCGGGCATCAGGCCGTTGCTGTCCATCAGCACCGTGTCATGAGCGATGTGCTGCGCCAGATCCCGCGACAGGCCTTGCACCACTTCCAGCTCATGCATCTTGCTGGAGCGCACCTGCAGCCATGCCGAGGTGCCGCAGCACACCAGCAGCAACACGGCGAACACGACGGACAGGCGCTGCGACAGGGTCAGTTTCATGGTTGTTCCGTACCGAATTTATAGCCTCGGCCCCACACGGTGAGGATGCGGGTCGGTTGCGCCGGGTCGGTCTCGATCTTCGCCCGCAGGCGATTGATGTGCGTGTTCACCGTGTGTTCATAACCCTCGTGGCTGTAGCCCCACACCGCGTTGAGCAGGTCCATGCGCGAGAACACTTTGCCCGGTTGGCGGGCGAAGAAATACAGCAAGTCGAACTCCCGCGGAGTGAGGTCCAGGCGCTCGCCATTGAGGGCGACGTCGCGAGTGATCGGGTCGATGTTCAGGCCATCGAGACTCAGACTGCCGGCGTCCATTTTCAGGTTGCGCGCCATGGCGTCGACCCGGCGCAGCAAGGCTTTGACCCGGGCCACCAGTTCCAGCATCGAGAAGGGTTTGGCGAGGTAGTCGTCGGCACCCAGTTCCAGCCCCAGGATGCGGTGCAGTTCGCTGGAACGCGCGCTGGTGATGATGATCGGCGTATAGCGCGCCATCGCCCGGGCGCGGCGGCAGATTTCCAGGCCGTCGGCGCCCGGCAACATCAGGTCGAGGATCAATGCATCCCACTGTCCTTGCTGCAACAGGCGCAAGCCTTCGTCGCCGTCGGCGCAGTGCACGACATCGTAATGCTCATCGCGCAGGTGCAGGCAAATCAGGTCAGCGATGTGTTGGTCATCCTCGACCACGAGGATGCGTCTGGTTAATTCCATCAAGCTCAATCCTTCGGCGCAGTGAGCGCATTGTGCGGGTTTTCCTCGGGGCGAGTTATCACGAATTCGTTAACTTCCCGTGAGGATTTGGCGATCAACCCAAGCCTAGGCTGTGTTCCATGACAGGCACCTGGAATTTTAGGAGACGGCCATGTTTTCACGGCGACAGATACTCGTAGCAAGCGGCGGGCTGGGGGTTGCAGCCCTGGTGGCGGGTGTATTGCCAAAATTGTCCCCGGGCACCGCGCTGATCGATCAGGCCCATGCCGATGAGGTTTTCGAGGTGAGCCACAGCGACAGTGAATGGCACTCGCTACTCTCTGATGAGCAGTACGCCATCCTGCGTGAAGAAGGCACCGAGCGCGCCTATACCAGCCCGCTCAACAACGAACATCGCAGCGGCACATTCGCCTGCGCGGGCTGCGACCTGGCGCTGTTTGCGTCGGCGACCAAGTTCGACAGCCATACCGGCTGGCCGAGTTTCTGGGCACCGCTGGAACACGCGGTGGCTACCCGTCAGGATCGCTCCTTCGGCATGTCGCGCAATGAAGTGCACTGCCGGAGGTGCGGCGGGCATCTGGGGCATGTCTTCGAAGACGGCCCGAAACCTACCGGCCTGCGCTATTGCATGAATGGCCTGGCGATGACGTTCAAACCCGTGGCGGCATGAGCCATGGCTATTTTTCGATTTTCACTTTCTACAGGACGACACCATGTGGCTCTTGGTTCTCGCTTATCTGGGCGGTGTGCTGACGATCGTCAGTCCGTGCATCCTGCCTGTTCTGCCTTTTGTCTTCGCTCGCACCGGGCAGCCGTTTATCAAGAGTGGCTTGCCGCTTTTGGCCGGGATGGCGCTGACCTTCGCCCTCGTCGCCACGCTGGCAGCGGTGGGCGGCGGCTGGGTGGTGCAAGTCAATCAGTACGGGCGCTGGCTCGCGTTGCTGTTCGTAGCACTGTTCGGATTGACGCTGCTGTTGCCGCGTCTGGCCGAGCGCCTGACGCGGCCGCTGGTGTCGGCCGGCAGTCGGCTGTCCGAAGCCGCCGGCCAGGACAATCGTCCGCGTCCCGGCGCTTCGTTTCTGATCGGCGTTGCCACGGGCCTGCTCTGGGCACCGTGCGCCGGGCCCATTCTTGGTTTGATTCTGACCGGCGCCGCGCTGCAAGGGGCGAGCATCGCCACCACGCTGTTGTTGCTCGCCTACGCGGCGGGCGCCGCGACTTCATTGGCGGCGGCGTTGCTGCTGGGCGGTAAGGTGTTTGCGTTGATGAAGCGCTCGATCGGCACCGGTGAGTGGATCCGCCGCGGCCTGGGGGCAGCGATGCTCGCCGGCGTCGCAGCGATTGCCCTGGGCCTCGACACCGGGTTGCTGGCGCGGTTGTCGACGGCGTCCACGGGCGGGATTGAACAGGCACTGGTGGGCCAACTCTCCGGCAAATCTCCCGCTGGAAACGGCACGATGATGGCGCAGATTCCTGCGGCCGGCGGGGCGATGAAAGTTGCCGACAAGGCGCTGGGAACACTGCCGGTCGAAGGTCAGTTGCCGCCGCTCACTGGCGCTGTGCAATGGCTCAACTCGCCACCGCTGGACGCCCAGGCATTGAAGGGCAAAGTGGTGCTGGTGGATTTCTGGACCTACTCCTGCATCAACTGCCTGCGCACCTTGCCATACGTCAAAGCCTGGGCCGAAAAGTACCGCGATCAGGGCCTGGTGGTGATCGGCGTGCACGCCCCGGAATTCGCCTTCGAACGTGATGTAGGCAACGTTACCAAAGCCATGAAGGAACTGGGCATCAACTACCCGGTGGCCATCGATAACGACTACAAGATCTGGCGCGCTTTCAACAACGAATACTGGCCGGCGCATTATTTTGCCGACGCGCAGGGGCGGATTCGTTACCACCATTTTGGCGAAGGGGACTACGCCGAATCGGAGCGCGTGATCCAGCAGTTGTTGCGTGAAGCCGGGGCGAAAACCGTGGCTGACGGCCTGATCAACGCCGACGCCCAAGGCGTGCAACTGGCTCCGGACATGAATCAGGTGCTATCGCCGGAAACCTATGTCGGCTACCAGCGTGCGGAACATTTCGTACCGGAAACCAGCCTGGTTCCTGACAAGGTCGCGACCTATAACCCACCCGCCAGCCTGACCCTGAACGACTGGAGCCTCGGCGGCCAGTGGGCCGTCGGTGCCGAGCGCGCCACCGCCAGCGCGCCGGCCAGCCGTATCGTCTATCGCTTCCATGCCCGCGACCTGCATCTGGTGCTGGGCCCCGGCGCGGATGGCAAACCGGTGCGTTTCAAAGTCTCGATTGACGGTCAGGCGCCGGGTAAGGCGCACGGCGTGGACGTCGCCCCGGACGGTAGCGGCCGCGTGACCGAGCAGCGCCTGTATCAACTGGTGCGGCAAACCGACGAGGTGAAGGACCGCACCTTCACCATCGAATTTCTTGACCCGGGCGTATCGGCCTACGCCTTTACCTTCGGCTGATCGGGAGTGCATAGCATGAAAACGCAAAACAACTGGCGCCGTGGGTTGCTCGGCGTTGCCATGGCGGGTGTGATCGGTCAGTGCCCGGCGTTCTCCTTCGGTGCCGAGGACGCGGTGGTCATCCCGCCACCGACTCTCGACGAAACCACTCAGGCCCACAGTGAAACCGCGGTGTTCGCCGGTGGTTGTTTCTGGGGCGTACAGGGGGTTTTCCAGCACGTCAAAGGCGTGCAGAAAGCTGTCTCCGGTTATGCCGGCGGTGCGGCGAACACGGCGCAATATGAGCGGGTCAGCGACGGCGACACCGGTCATGCCGAGTCCGTGCAAGTCACCTTCGATCCGACGCAAGTCAGCTACGGCAGCCTGCTGCAGATCTACTTCTCGGTGGCCCACAACCCGACCGAACTCAACCGCCAGGGGCCGGACAGCGGCACGCAATATCGTTCAGCACTGTTCCCGGTCAACGCCGATCAACAACGGGTGGCCCAGGCCTACATCGCCCAGCTGGACGCGGCGCATGCCTACAAAAAACCGATCGTCACGAAGCTGGAAACCTACAACGGCTTCTACCCGGCGGAGGACTATCACCAGGATTTCCTGACCGAGCACCCGAGCTATCCGTACATCGTGATCAACGACATGCCCAAAGTCGCGCAGTTGAAGCAGTTGTTCGCGCAGCGTTATCAGGAGAATCCGGTGTTGGTGAAAAGCGGGGGTTGATTCAGACGTGTTTCTTGAGCCTTGGTCGTTCCATGGCAATCACCGATGTTTCAAACCCCAAACTGGCAAAAAATGCCTCCGCACCTTCGCGCCCGGCGCGCAGTACCCAAGTGATCTCGGGGTTGTCACCCATGACATGCTCGACCAGTGCGCGCCCGACACCGGCGCGCCGATGCTGGCCATCAACCACGACCATCGACAGATAACCGTTGGATAAACCATCGGTGATGCTTCGGGCAAAACCGACGATCTGTTCGCCGTTCAGTGCGACGGCAGTGCGTTGCGAGTTTTCGATGAGTTGGGCGAAATATTCGCTTGAGCCTGTTCGGTGTCCCCAGCCATTTTGGTCGAGAAACAGTCGCACTGGCTCCACTTCGTCGGGCAACAGATCGCGTACGGTAAGGTCGTTTTTCATCACTTGGCAGCATCCTTGTCGGCAATCATCGGAGCCTAGTCGATAGCAACCGAGTCAGGATCTACCCCAGGTTTTCATCGCGAATTCGACGAAGCGCCGTAGCTTGGGCAAACGATAACGATCCGGGGCATACAACAGATGCAAAGGGCGGCTCGGTGGCTGGTAATCGGGGATCACCGTCACCAGTTTGCCGTCGCGCAGGTCCTGTTCCACCAGCGCGTCCGGCAGCATGACGATGCCCATCCCGGTGCGCGCTGCCTGATGCAGGCCGGCGGAGGTGTTCATCAGCATCGGGCCGCTGACATCCACCAGAATCTCGCCGTCCGGGCCACTGAGGCGCCAGCGTTTTTCCACCGATTGCCAGTCATCGCCAGCGGGGTAGGCGAACGACAGGCAGTCGTGTTGTTGCAAGTCTTGCGGGGTGATCGGCATGCCGCGTCGGGCGACGTAGGCGGGTGAGGCGCACACGGTCAGGGTGTAGTCGATCAGCGGCCGGGCGATCAGGTTCGACTGCTCGAAATGCCCCAGTCTGAATGCCACGTCGAGACCGCTTTCCAGTAGATCCGGGCGGCGGTTGGTCAGCACCACATCCATTTTCACCTGCGGGTATTGCAGGGAAAATTCACTGAGCGCCGGGGCCAGGCGTTCGACACCGAAGGTCAGCGGCGCGGTGATGCGCAGCAGGCCGCGCGGCTCGTCGAGGGCCTGCTCGGCTAGACGTTCGGAGTCGGCCACCAAGCCCAAAACATCCAGACAGCGCTGGTAGTAAACACTGCCAAACTCGGTCAGCCGCTGGCGGCGGGTGGTGCGCTGCAACAGTTGTACACCGAGCCGTTGTTCCAGTGCGCGCAGGTGATTTCCGACCATGGTTGTGGACATTTCGCACTGCAACGCGGCGGCCGTCATGCTTCCGGCTTCCACGACTTTCACGTACACGCTCATCGCCTGCAACAGGTCCATTATCAAGCTCGGCTTTTAAATGAATGAAGTTTTGCCGAGTTTATCCAGTTTCGGTGGCTAACCATACTGCCAGCACACCGACCTTCGCTGGAGTTTGAAGTCATGACCGCCGCCCTGATGAACACCTACCAATCGCTGGCCCTGAGTTTTATCAGAGGCTTGGGCACTCGCCTGTGGGATCAGGCCGGTCGTGAATATCTGGATGCCGTCGCCGGGGTTGCGGTGACCAACGTCGGGCACTCGCATCCGCGCATCGTCGCCGCCATCTGCGAGCAGGCCGCAATGCTGCTGCATACCTCCAACCTGTACAGCATCGACTGGCAGCAACAGCTGGCGCAGAAACTCACGCAGTTGTCGGGAATGGACCGGGCCTTCTTCAACAACTCCGGTGCCGAGGCCAATGAAACTGCACTTAAGCTGGCGCGGTTATACGGCTGGCGCAAAGGTATCGAACAGCCGCTGGTGGTGGTCATGGCCAACGCATTTCATGGCCGCACCTTGGGGACTTTATCGGCCAGCGATGGGCCGGCGGTGCGTCTGGGCTTCAATGATCTGCCGGGGGATTTCGTCAAAGTGCCTTTCGGCGATCTGGTAGCGCTGGATCAGCTGCAGCAAAAACATGGCGAGCGCATCGTGGCGATTCTGGTCGAGCCGATCCAAGGCGAAAGCGGCGTGCAACTGGCGCCGCCCGGCTACCTCAAAGCCCTGCGCGAATGGTGCAAACGGCACGCCTGGCTGCTGATGCTCGACGAAATTCAGACCGGCATCGGCCGCACCGGCCGGTGGTTCGCGTTCCAGCATGAAGGCATCGTGCCGGACGTCATGACCCTGGCCAAGGGCCTCGGCAACGGCGTGCCGATCGGTGCTTGCCTGGCACGGGGCAGGGCGGCGGACCTGTTCACCCCCGGCAGCCATGGCAGTACGTTTGGCGGTAATCCGCTGGCCTGCCGGGTTGGTTGCACGGTGCTGGACATCATCGAAGAACAGGGCTTGCTGGAAAATGTCCGGGTGCAGGGTGAACGCCTGTTGACCCGCCTGCGCGCTGAACTGGCAGACAACCCTAACGTGCTGGCGATCCGTGGGCAGGGCTTGATGATCGGTATCGAGTTGAAGCAGCCGATCCGCGATCTGACGCTGATTGCGGCGCGGGATCACGGATTGCTGATCAACGTGACTCGCGGCAAGACGATACGGCTGCTGCCGCCGCTGACGATTGATGAGCGGGAGGTGGGGATGATTGTCAGGGGTGTTGCTCTGGCGGTTTCACCTGACTGAGGGGCACGATATCGAACGAAGAGGCGTCCGAATTTGCGCGAATTCCTTTGTGCATTTCTGCGATGGATTTCAGCAGCCTTCCAGCATTTGCCGGCGAGCTTAAAAGGTAAGTCGTTGTATCGATTTTTAAAGGGTCCGGCTTTCTTTTTCGCATGGCTCTGCTTCCTGTGTAAGGGAAGCAGAGTATGAATCAGCGATTCCAGAGATGTTTCCTTAAAAACTGTAATCCCTTTCCGACTACTTTGACGTCTTAAATCCGCTGTATCTGTCAGGAAGTTCGGTGCCTGTTAGCAGGCAGTCGAAAACAAGCTCTGGATCTACCTGGCACCAATATACAAACCTTAACTCTTCCAAATTGACCAGTGTCGACCGTGCATCGACCAGAAAACGCGGCTCCCGCCATTGCTGGGCGACTACAGCCAGGGCCTGAGGCCCGTGTACGATCCATGTCGCACATCCACCAGCAATGCTTGGCAGATAACCATTGGGGAGTAGTAGGCGCAGGGCAGCCTCTAGGGTTTCATTCTCTTGCAGGTTGATCCAGCGCGCATGGGGAGCCTCGCAATCATCGCCGGCATGTACGCTGTCGCGGGTGATAAGTAATCGCGAAGGTGTCGTCATTGCAATCTCACTGTGGGCAAAGGAGGCCGTATCAATCAGGGTAATCCCCCAACTCCGGCGCCAGCATCCGCGTCTTCAGCGCCCCGTTCGAATTGTGCTGAATGATCTCGCTCGGCTGTCCCTGCGCATTGAAAAACACTTGCCCGATCCCGGCTGAATTCCACAGACGCTCACCCGTTTCGGCATGCTCCGGGGTATAGGGCACGATGCGCATGCGCCGGCGTTTGGTAAACCAGTTCAACGGCGAGCGTGGCGAGTAGAGCCAGCGGTTGAGTCGGTCGAACCACTCCAGCAGGGTTTTCGGGAACTCGTTCTTGATCCCGCTGCTGGTGATCTGCCAGATCCGTGGCCCGGCCTTGCGGTGTCGGATAAGCACTTCGTAGACGAAGGAATAATGCACATCGCCGGACAGCACCACGTAGTTACCAGGTGTTCGGGTGTGTCGGAAAATGTTCAGGATCACCTGCGCGGCACCGCGATGGGCCATCCAGTTTTCCGCGTCGACCAGCAGTGGATAACCGCACCAGCTGAAAACCTTCTGCACGGTTTCGATCAACTTCACGCCGAAGATCGGCGCGGGGGAAACGATGATCGCCGACGGATGATCGAGCAGGTCCTGCTGCAGCTCGCTCAGCGCTTCCCAGTCCAGCAAACCAGAGGGTTGCTTGAGCGCCATCTCGCTGCGCCAGCGACGGGTGCGGGTGTCGAGCACCACCAGTGCCGGGCTGCTCGGCAGCACGAAATGCCAATGCTGAAAACGCAGCAAGTCATCGATCAGCGCGTCCTGCACCGGGCTGTCGAGATAGCGATCATCACCGCTGGCGCTCAGGCGTCGAGTGTTCTCCAGCAGACCCTTGAACGCGTCCGGATTGTTGCCCCAGCCCTGGCACAACATATAGGCGATCAGCGCGTTACCGATGATGCGTTTGGAGAACGCATGACCGTAGGCCGTTTCCTCCCATTGCGCGGAAAGATTCCAGTCATCGGTGATGTCGTGGTCATCGAAAATCATCAGGCTTGGCAGGTGCGCCAAGGCTCGGGCGACGTTGCCCAAACCGGCCTTGAAGCCATCGATGCGGGTCTGCTCCAGGGTGTAGCGCTTCAAGCGTTCAGGCGTCAGTGACGGAACGGCAGGATTGATCAGCGCCCAGGCAACCGGCGACCACACCAGCAAATACATCGCCATCACTTCGGCAAACGTGACCAGGTGATTGTCAGCGCTGCTGCTGGTGAAAATCGGCTTACGCGCACCGCCGAAAA
>NZ_QAIK01000084.1:12419-22861 GCF_003061005.1 Pseudomonas sp. HMWF021
CTGACCACGGCACCTTCGAGGTGTTCGTCGAACAGGTTGAGGCGTTCGATCAAGGCGTGAATCGCCCGCAACATCGGGCCGGCCACATCGTCGGCGTAGATCTGATCGCCGCTCATCATCAACAGGGCCGGGCGTTGTTGCGGATCGGTTTCTGTCGCCAGCAACTGATCGACGCAGAGTAGACCGTCCGCCGTCGGATGATGCGGCTTGCGGCAGGAGCCGTGCAGCAACTGATCGATTCGCGAACGCAGCACGAAGTTCGGGCATGTGGCATTGCCATACAGCAGATGTGGCGCCCATTCAGCTATGTGTTGCTGGTTATCGATGAGCAAGTCGTAGTCGATAAAGGTGTCGAGGGGAAGGGCACTTTCCAGGCTGACATCGATGAGGTGAATGAAGGCATGGTTGCCTACGGCGATGACCGTGCATCTCCCGGCGTCGAGAGGAATATCACCTACACCTTGCACGCGCAAAGTCAGCGTCAATTTGCGCGTGCCAACCAGCCACAGCACCAGTCGCGTGGGTTCCAGCCGACGTAGCAGTGGGCCAGCCAAAACGGGAGGCAGCGGATTCAGGTCGGCGGGTATCGGGGGCATTCGGGAGCGAAGCTCAAGGCGCACAGGCTGGCGATGATAGCGCAGCCTGCGCCGTGAACCCTTAAACGAGGCTTAAGAGCCGACCTTTTGCAGCTTCAGGTCCAGCAAACGCCAGTCGGCGTCATCCAGGTTCTTGGCTGCCACTCGTTGCATCGTGCAGTCGAAGCGGTAGGTAACGTCATCGCCGAGCATGTTTCGTGATGTCACACGATTGCTGATGGTGTAAGTCTGATCCTTGAAACGCTCCGAACTCGGGGCTGTGTCGGAAATTTCCGTCGAGGCCGGGAAGCGCATGACTTTTTGCACGAATGGCACGCACATGACTGAAGCGATCAAGGACTGATCGGCGTCGGGCTCCTTGCTGACCTGATTGCGCAGCGACGAAAACGCTTCGCCAAACTCGTCCTGTCGGGTTTTCTCAGAGAGTGAGTCCGCCAGCCGACCTCTGTAGTTCGGCAGCAAGGCCGAGTCGGGTGGTGAAGGCTCATTTCGTGGTTTACCCGCGACATAGGCCGGGAAATCGTCAGGGGAACGCGCTGGCGTTACGACGGTAACGGGGGCTGGCGTCGGCACAGCTTCACGTTCAGGTTCAGGCATCATCGCAGCCGGTGCAGCTTCTTGAGTCGCCGTGTCTGCGCTGTGTCTTTTCGCAGTTTTGCTCTGCGGCGCGAACAGTGACAGTGTGATGGAGAACACCACAATGCCGACAATGAACCCCGACCCGGCGCCGAGAACGTTACCGATGAACAGGTTCCAGTTGCCACGGTTCTTCACTACCCAGCGCCACATGAAACCCCACGCCGCCAGAAACGCGAGTAGACACAGAAACTCCATTCGATCCTTTCCTTAACCTGCCAAAGCCCTGAAACCGCGCGTGTTATGAGGCGCGCTCGAGATGGAGGGCAAGATAACAAAATAGTCGCTTCGCGCCACTCACTTCATGCGCGTCACGGGCTACACAGGCCCATGGTTGCTCGAGGCGGCGTGCCTGCTCTTTGCAATCGTCTTGATCCCGATGTTCGTCGCCTGCAATTGGAATGTTCAAGGCTCGGCACTAAAGGCTATGACGGTGGCGCGATGGATCAAAGGACGTCTTTCAAATAGATTTTGAGCGCAAGAAGTGGCTGGTCAAGCTGCTCCAGCGACTGCGCCTGCCTGAAGTCAGCTGACAGCTTGTGCAGTTCACGTCCCAGGGGTTTCTCGACGCCACCCAGCGCAACCATCGCCAATCCCAGACACTCGTTCATCTTGAATTGAATAGTCTGAACATCGCCACGTTTCACCAGCAACTCGAACACGTCTTTCTGGTAGTCACCCATGACCATGTCATCCCGCAGAATCGGGCTCAGGCCTTCTTCCTCGTAAGCGAGTTTGAGGGAGAACAGGGCGACGGTTTCCAGAGACGTTTCCATGCCAGGATCCTTGGGTGTTGTGTTAGCCAAGAAGGGAAGAGCAAAAGATCGCAGCCTTCGGCAGCTCCTGCAGCAGCGGCCACTTTTTGGCAGGCGAAAAAAAAGGCCTTGCTAAGCAAGACCTTTCTCAATTTTGGTGCCCCGAGGGAGACTCGAACTCCCACTCCTTTCGAAAACGGATTTTGAATCCGCCGCGTCTACCAATTCCGCCATCAGGGCTCAATGGCGGCGAAGTATAGAGAGGTGATTACCGTTGGTCAATCACGTTTCATGGTCAATTTTTGATAATTCCGCTAGACTTTCCGGCCCTGCTAGACGAACCCCATCATGCGCGTTGCTGACTTTACCTTCGAGCTTCCTGATTCGCTGATCGCCCGCCACCCGTTGGCCGAGCGTCGCGGTAGTCGCCTGCTGACCCTTGATGGGCCGAGCGGCGCCCTTGCACACCGTCAATTCACTGATTTGCTTGAGCATCTGCGCCCGGGCGATTTGATGGTATTCAACAATACCCGGGTGATTCCGGCGCGGCTGTTCGGGCAGAAAGCCTCGGGTGGCAAGCTGGAAATCCTCATTGAGCGGGTGCTTGATTCGCACCGCGTGCTGGCCCATGTGCGCTCCAGCAAGTCGCCGAAGCCGGGTTCGAAGATCCTTATCGACGGCGGTGGCGAAGCCGAGATGCTTGCGCGTCACGACGCGCTGTTCGAGCTGGGCTTTGCTGAAGAAGTGCTGCCGCTGCTCGATCGCGTCGGGCACATGCCCTTGCCTCCTTATATAGATCGTCCGGACGAAGGTTCGGATCGTGAGCGCTATCAGACCGTGTACGCCCAGCGTCTTGGTGCGGTGGCGGCGCCGACGGCGGGGTTGCACTTCGATCAGCCGCTGATGGAGGCGATTGCCGCCAAGGGCGTCGAGACCGCGTTCGTCACGCTGCACGTGGGGGCCGGCACGTTCCAGCCAGTGCGCGTCGACAAGATCGAAGATCACCACATGCACAGCGAGTGGCTGGAAGTCGGCCAGGATGTGGTCGACGCTGTGGCTGCGTGCCGTGAGCGCGGCGGGCGAGTGATTGCCGTGGGCACCACCAGCGTGCGTTCGCTGGAAAGTGCCGCGCGCGATGGCGTGCTCAAGCCGTTCAGCGGCGACACCGACATCTTTATCTACCCGGGCCGGCCGTTCCATGTGGTCGATGCCCTGGTCACCAACTTCCATTTGCCGGAATCCACGCTATTGATGTTGGTTTCGGCGTTCGCCGGTTATCCCGAAACCATGGCCGCTTATAAAGCCGCCGTCGACAACGGTTACCGCTTTTTCAGCTACGGTGATGCGATGTTCATCACCCGTAATCCTGCCCCGACTGCCCCTGAACACACAGGCCCAGAGGAAACAGAATGAGTCGCGAATGTCGCATGTCCTTTGAACTGCTTGCCACCGATGGCAAGGCTCGTCGTGGTCGTCTGACCTTCCCGCGTGGCACCGTCGAGACCCCGGCCTTCATGCCGGTGGGCACCTACGGCACGGTCAAGGGCATGTTGCCGCGTGACATCGTGGCCACCGGCGCGGAAATCATTCTGGGCAACACCTTCCACCTGTGGCTGCGCCCGGGCACCGAGGTGATCAAGGAGCACGGCGACCTGCACGATTTCATGCAGTGGAAAGGCCCGATCCTCACCGACTCCGGCGGTTTCCAGGTGTTCAGCCTGGGTGCGATGCGCAAGATCAAAGAGGAGGGCGTGACCTTCGCCTCCCCGGTCGATGGCTCGAAAGTGTTCATGGGCCCGGAAGAGTCGATGCAGGTGCAGCGCGATCTCGGTTCCGACATCGTGATGATCTTCGACGAATGCACGCCGTACCCGGCTGACGAAGACGTTGCCCGCGTATCCATGGAGCTGTCGCTGCGTTGGGCCCAGCGCTCGAAAAACGCCCACGGCGACAACACGGCGGCGCTGTTTGGTATCGTTCAGGGCGGCATGCACCAGGACTTGCGCATGCGCTCGCTGGAAGGTCTGGACAAGATCGGCTTCGATGGCCTGGCCATCGGCGGTCTGTCGGTGGGCGAGCCCAAGCACGAGATGATCAAGGTGCTGGATTATCTGCCGGGCATGATGCCGGCTGACAAACCTCGTTACCTTATGGGCGTTGGCAAACCGGAAGATCTGGTTGAGGGTGTGCGCCGCGGTGTGGACATGTTCGATTGCGTGATGCCAACCCGTAATGCCCGCAATGGGCATCTGTTCATTGATACAGGCGTGCTGAAGATCCGTAACGCGTTCCATCGCCATGATGATTCGCCGCTGGATCCGACCTGCGATTGCTATACCTGCCAGAACTTCTCCCGTGCTTATCTGCATCACCTGGACAAGTGCGGCGAAATGCTCGGCAGCATGCTCAATACCATCCATAACTTGCGCCATTATCAGGTGCTGATGGCTGGTTTGCGCGAGGCTATTCAACAGGGTACATTGGCCGCCTTTGTCGATGCCTTCTACGCCAAACGCGGGCTCCCCGTTCCGCCTTTGGACTGAGTTTTCTGACCCCAAGATTCAACATTTGCAACTGGAGTGCTAAATGAGCTTTTTTATCTCTAACGCCATGGCTGACGCCGCTGCACCGGCTGCAGCGCCTATGGGCGGCGGCTTCGAGTGGATTTTCCTGGTCGGCTTCCTGGTCATCTTCTACCTGATGATCTGGCGTCCACAGGCCAAGCGCGCCAAAGAGCAGAAGAACCTGCTGAGCAGCCTGCAGAAGGGCGACGAAGTGGTCACCACCGGCGGCATCGCCGGCAAGATCACCAAAGTGGCCGATGACTTCGTGGTTCTGGAAGTTTCCGACACCGTGGAAATGAAGTTCCAGAAGGGCGCCATCGCCGCCACGCTGCCAAAAGGCACGCTGAAAGCGATCTAAGGTTCCAACTTCTACTCAATCGACGGGGCGCGCAAGGCGCCCCGCGTTCATAACGGGCGGCGTGATGCTGAACAAATATCCTCTGTGGAAATACATTCTGATCCTGGCGGTGCTGGCGATCGGTCTGATTTATTCCGCTCCCAATCTATACCCCGATGACCCGGCCATTCAGATCAGCGGCGCCAGCACGGCTCTGCAGGTCAATCAGGCCGATCTGGATCGCGTCAGCACCGCGTTGCGTGAGTCCGGAATCAACGTCAAGGCAGCCTCGCTGGCGGCCAACGGCAAGGGCGGTCTGATTCGTCTGACCAAGGCTGAAGACCAGCTGCCGGCCAAGGACGTTGTGCGCAAGGCATTGGGTGATGACTACGTCGTCGCACTGAACCTGGCACAAACCACCCCGCAATGGCTGCGCAACCTCGGCGCGCACCCGATGAAACTGGGTCTGGACTTGTCCGGTGGTGTGCACTTCCTGCTCGAAGTGGACATGGACAAAGCCCTCGACGCCCGCCTGAAAGTCTACGAAGGCGACGTCAAGAGCCTGCTGCGCAAAGAGAAACTGCGTTATCGCAGCCTGCCGCAACTCAATGGCGCCATTCAGCTGGGCTTCAGCGATGCTGACTCCCGCGAACAGGCCCGTGCACTGATCCGCAAGAACTTCAACGATTTCGACATTGTTCCGGCCGACCTCAACGGTCAACCGGTGCTGCGTCTGGCGATGACCCCGGCCAAGCTGGCGGAAATCCGTGAATACTCCATCAAGCAGAACTTGACCACGGTACGTAACCGCGTCAACGAGCTGGGTGTTGCCGAACCGATCGTCCAGCGTCAGGGCGCCAACCGCATCGTGGTTGAGCTGCCAGGCGTGCAGGACACTGCCGAAGCCAAGCGTATTCTCGGCAAGACCGCCAACCTCGAGTTCCGTCTGGCTGCAGAGCCGGGTGCTTCGAAAGCCACTTCGGAAACCTTCGAGTTCCGTGAGGGCAAGCGTCCACCTGCGCAGATCGAACGTGGCCTGATCATCACCGGTGACCAGGTGACAGACGCCAAGGCCGGTTTCGGCGAGCACGGTACGCCTGAAGTGAACATCCGTCTGGATGGCCACGGTGGCGAGCTGATGAGCCGCGCAACCCGTTCGAACGTCGGTCGCAGCATGGCGGTGATCTTCATCGAGCAGCGTCCGGTGACTACTTACACCAAGCAGGTTGTCGATGGCGTCGAGAAAGACGTGCCGGTGCAGACCTTCAAGGAAGAGAAGAAGATCATCAGCCTGGCGACCATTCAGTCGCCGCTGGGTGCGCAGTTCCGTATCACCGGCCTGAACGGCCAGGGCGAATCGTCCGAACTGGCGCTGCTGCTGCGTGCCGGTGGTCTGGCCGCGCCGATGTACTTCGCTGAAGAGCGCACAATCGGTCCAAGCCTGGGTGCTGACAACATCACCAAGGGTATCGATGCATCGCTGTGGGGCATGTTGTTCGTTTCGCTGTTCATCATCGCCATCTACCGCTTCTTCGGTGTGATCGCGACCGTCGCTCTGGCGGTGAACATGGTGCTGCTGCTGGCCTTGATGTCGCTGCTGGGTGCAACGCTGACCCTGCCGGGTATCGCCGGTATCGTGTTGACCATGGGTATGGCGGTCGACGCCAACGTGCTGATCTTCTCGCGGATCCGTGAAGAGATCGCCGCCGGCATGACCGTGCAGCGTGCAATCAACGAAGGCTTCGGCCGGGCATTCACCGCGATTCTCGACGCCAACCTGACCACTCTGCTGGTCGGCGGCATCCTCTTCGCCATGGGCACCGGCCCGGTGAAGGGCTTTGCAGTGACCATGTCCCTCGGGATCTTTACCTCGATGTTCACGGCCATCATGGTGACCCGCGCAATGGTCAACCTGATCTTCGGCGGACGTGACTTCAAGAAGTTGTGGATTTAAGGGGCTGCCATGTTACGTACAATCAACTTCATGGGCGTTCGCAACTTTGCGTTCGGCGTCACTGTGTTTCTCACCGTTCTGGCCTTGTTCAGCGTTTTCCACAAGGGCATGAACTGGGGGCTGGACTTCACCGGCGGTACGCTCATCGAGCTGACCTACGAGCGTCCGGCCGACGTCACCAAAGTGCGTGAGCAACTGGTGACTTCCGGTTACCACGAAGCCATCGTGCAGAACTTCGGTGCAACCACCGACCTGCTGGTGCGCATGCCGGGTGAAGACCCGCAGCTGGGCCATCAGGTGGCGGACGCCCTGCAGAAAGTCGGCGGCGATAACCCGGCGACGGTCAAACGTGTCGAGTTCGTTGGTCCGCAGGTCGGTGAAGAACTGCGCGACCAGGGCGGCCTCGGCATGCTGCTGGCGCTCGGCGGCATCCTGATCTACCTGGCTTTCCGCTTTCAGTGGAAATTCGCGGTCGGCGCCATCGTTTCGCTGATTCACGACGTGATCGTGACCGTCGGTATCCTGTCGTTCTTCCAGATCACCTTCGACCTGACGGTGCTGGCGGCGGTACTGGCGATCATCGGCTACTCGCTGAACGACACCATCGTGGTATTCGACCGGGTTCGCGAGAACTTCCGTGTGCTGCGCAAGGCGTCGCTGATCGAGAACATCAACATCTCGACCACCCAGACCCTGCTGCGCACCATGGCGACGTCGATCTCCACCTTGCTGGCGATCGCTGCGCTGCTGTTCTTCGGTGGTGACAACCTGTTCGGCTTCTCCATTGCGCTGTTCATCGGTGTTCTGGCGGGCACCTACTCGTCGATCTACATCGCCAACGTGGTGCTGATCTGGCTGAACCTGAGCACCGAGGATCTGATTCCTCCGGCCAACACCGAGAAAGAAGTCGACGACCGTCCATAACGGCCATCGTTTCTCCGGCTGTCAGCCCAAAAAAGGCGCGAGTTGAACTCGCGCCTTTTTTTATGCTCCAAGGCTGGGAGAAGCGCGGGCGCGTCCCGCATGTGATGGTCAGGAGGTTCATGTGAACAAGTCGTTGCTGGTTGGTGCGGTATTGGGTGCTGTCGGTGTAACTGCCGGGGGTGCTGTTGCCACCTACAGCCTGGTTAAAAGCGGCCCTGAGTATGCGCAAGTGCTGGCCGTTGAACCGGTCAAAACACAGATCAAGACTCCACGTGAAGTGTGCAAGGATGTTGCGGTAACCCGGCAAAAACCGGTGCAGGATCAACACCAGATCCTCGGCACGGTAATCGGTGCTGTCGGCGGTGGTTTGCTGGGTAACCAGATCGGCGGCGGCAACGGCAAGAAGCTGGCTACGGTCGCGGGTGCGGTCGGTGGCGGTTATGCCGGTAACAAGGTGCAGGAAGGCATGCAGAACCGTGACACCTACACCACTACTCAGACTCGCTGTAACACCGTGAATGACATCAGTGACAAGGTCGTCGGTTACGACGTGCGTTACTCGCTCGATGGCAAGGAAGGCAAGGTGCGGATGGATCGCGATCCGGGCAACCAGATTCCGGTCGACAAGGAAGGCAAGTTGATTCTGTCGCAGAATCAGCCGGGTCAGTAAGGGCCGACTGTTTTAACAAGAAGCACCCTGCGGGGTGCTTTTTTGTGGTTTGCAGTTAAACCAATCCCTCCTGTAGGAGCTGCCGAAGGCTGCGATCTTTTGACTTTGTTTTTTAAGAGCAAGATCAAAAGATCGCAGCCTTCGGCAGCTCCTACAGAGGGGGAATTGAATCGCAGGCATAAAAAAAGCACCCCGAAGGGTGCTTTTTGCGTTTCGCGGGAAGCTTAGCGCTTCAGCGAAGCCGGCAGGTGCGGCTGGATCGCCGTCAGAACTGCCTTGAAGCATTTGGTGTTGCCGGCAACGATGTGGCCTTTTTCAAGGAAATCGTGACCGCCGGTGAAGTCGCTCACCAGGCCGCCTGCTTCCTGAATCAACAGGGCGCCTGCAGCCATGTCCCACTCGGACAGGCCCGACTCCCAGAACGCATCGAAACGACCGGCGGCCACGTAAGCCAGGTCCAGGCTGGCGGAACCGGCGCGGCGGATGCCGGCAGTCTGGCCGACCAGGGCGCGGAACATGCCCAGGTAGTTGTCGAGGTTGTCCATCTGGTCGTCACGGAACGGGAACCCAGTGCCCAGCAGGGCGCCTTCGAGGCTGGTGCGACCGCTGACGCGCAGGCGGCGACCGTTCAGTTGAGCGCCGCGACCACGGCTGGCGGTGAATTCTTCCTGGCGAACCGGATCCAGAACCACAGCGTGTTCCAGGCGACCACGGTATTTGCAGGCAATGCTGACAGCAAAGTGAGGAATGCCGCGCAGGAAGTTGGTGGTGCCGTCCAGTGGATCGATGATCCACAGGTACTCTTCGCCTTCGATACCGTTACCGACGTGCATGCCGGTCTCTTCACCCTGGATCGAGTGATTCGGGTAAGCCTTGCGCAGAGCATCGATGATTTTCTGTTCGGCGGCGCGATCGACCTCGGATACATAATCCTTGGCGTCTTTTTCGTCGACCTTGATGGTATCCAGGCGCTCGATGGAGCGGAAGATCAGTTCACTGGCGCTGCGGGCGGCGCGCAGCGCGATATTCAGCATGGGCTGCATGGATGTGTCACCTAAGGTTGTTAAAGAAAGCCGCGCATTCTATCAGAACTTTTCTTCAGGTGAAGGTCGCTGTTCGCTTTCATAGCTTAACGGTAGGCTGTTCTGTAAGATTTGCACCCCTTTCCTGTGTCCGAGAGCGCCTCCCTTGCTGCAGAACATTCGTGTCGTCCTGGTCAATACCAGCCACCCCGGCAACATCGGCGGGGCCGCGCGCGCCATGAAAAACATGGGTCTGTCGCGGCTGGGGCTGGTCGAACCGCGCCTGTTTCCGCATCACGAAGCCGATGCGCGTGCTTCCGGTGCCGGGGATATCCTTGAAAACGCACAAGTCGTCGCCACCCTGGAAGACGCTTTGGTCGGCTGCAATCTGGTGCTCGGTACCAGCGCCCGTGACCGCCGCATTCCCTGGCCACTGCTCGATCCCCGCGAATGCGGGAGCAAAGTGGTCGAGGAAGCGGGGCAGGGCGCGCAAATCGCGTTGGTGTTCGGTCGTGAAGACTCCGGCCTGACCAACGAGGAGCTGCAGCGATGTCACTTTCATGTGCACATTCCCTCCGATCCTGAGTTCAGCTCGCTGAACCTCGGGGCGGCGGTGCAGGTGTTGAGCTATGAAGTGCGCATGGCCTGGCTGGATGCTCAAGGGCAGCCGACCAAGATCGAGAAAGAAGAAGTGGCCTCGGTGAAAAGCGCCGAGCTCGCGACCATGGATGAGCTGGAGCGCTTCTACGAGCATCTGGAGCAGACGCTGGTCGCCATCGAATTTCTTGATCCGGAAAAGCCGCGGCACTTGATGGCGCGCCTGCGCCGGTTGTACGGACGCAGCTCGGTCAGCCGGGCGGAAATGAACATTTTGCGTGGCATCCTCACGGAAACCCAGAAAGCGGCCCGTGGTGAGCTTCTTAAGCGGAAGGACTGAATGATGTTTGAGCGTTTGCGTGAAGATATCCAGAGCGTATTCCATCG
>NZ_QAIK01000084.1:22871-62485 GCF_003061005.1 Pseudomonas sp. HMWF021
TTTGAAGTCCTGACCTGCTATCCCGGCATGCATGCGATCTGGATTCATCGCCTGGCCGGGATGCTATGGCGCAACGAGCTGAAATGGCTGGCGCGACTGGTGTCCAACTTCGGTCGCTGGTTGACCGGTATCGAGATTCACCCGGGTGCCAAGGTGGGTCGTCGCTTCTTCATCGACCACGGTATGGGCATTGTTATTGGCGAAACCGCCGAAATCGGCGATGACGTGACCATTTATCAGGGCGTGACCCTCGGTGGCACCAGCTGGAACAAGGGCAAGCGCCACCCGACATTGGGTGACGGCGTTGTCGTGGGTGCCGGCGCCAAAGTGCTCGGGCCGTTCACGGTGGGGGCTGGCGCGAAAGTCGGTTCCAACGCCGTCGTGACCAAAGAGGTGCCACCGGGTGCCACAGTGGTGGGGATTCCGGGGCGGATCATCGTCAAGTCCGATGAAGAGCAGGACGCCAAGCGCAAGGCCATGGCCGAGAAGATCGGTTTCGATGCTTATGGCGTCAGCGAAGACATGCCTGACCCGGTGGCCCGCGCCATCGGCCAGTTGCTCGATCACTTGCAAGCGGTGGACGGACGGCTGGAGGGGATGTGCGGTGCGCTGAAGGATCTTGGCAGTAATTACTGTGCGAAAGATCTGCCTGAGCTGCGCGAAGAAGACTTCGCCTGCGTCAAAGGCAAAGATGAATCCAAGGCCGGCTGACACGCTTTTGTAGGAGCTGCCGAAGGCTCGGGCCGCGATCGGACGATCTTTTGATCTTATAAGTAGCAAAAGCAAAAGATCGCAGCCTTCGGCAGCTCCTACAGGTTCCATCGGCAGGGTGGTGTGCCATTAAGCCGCAGACCCTGCTATCATTCGCGCGCTCTTTTGCGGGTAAACCCGACTAAAGCACTAGGTCTTATAGTTGACTTAAATGCTCGGGAATTGCATACTCCCGCCCATTCCGAACTCCGTGGTAACTGTCCATGCGACTGACTACAAAAGGCCGATACGCCGTGACCGCCATGCTTGACCTGGCGTTGCACGCGCAGCACGGGCCGGTGTCCCTGGCCGATATCTCCGAGCGCCAAGGCATCTCCCTGTCCTATCTCGAACAGCTTTTCGCCAAGCTGCGCCGCAGCAACCTGGTTTCCAGTGTTCGCGGTCCAGGAGGTGGCTACCAGTTGTCCCGCGACATGCAGGGTATCCAGGTCGCTCAGGTGATCGATGCGGTCAACGAATCGGTCGATGCTACCAAGTGCCAGGGCCAGGGCGATTGCCATTCCGGCGATACCTGCCTGACTCACCACTTGTGGTGCGACCTGAGCCTGCAGATTCACGAATTTCTAAGTGGTATCAGCTTGGCTGATCTTGTAACTCGCCGTGAGGTGCAGGAAGTAGCCCAGCGTCAGGACCAGCGCCGTTGCAACAGCAAGGTGCCACGCCTGGACAAGATTGAAGCGTCCGCCGTCGAATGACAGCCGAAGAGCTAGCGGAACGCCAGCCCTGATTTAGGAGATAGTCCATGAAATTGCCGATTTACCTTGATTACTCTGCGACCACCCCGGTCGATCCGCGCGTTGCGCAAAAGATGAGTGAATGCCTGCTGGTCGACGGAAACTTCGGTAACCCGGCCTCCCGTTCCCACGTGTTCGGCTGGAAAGCTGAAGAGTCCGTCGAAAACGCCCGTCGTCAGGTGGCCGATCTGGTCAACGCTGACCCGCGCGAAATCGTCTGGACCTCCGGTGCCACCGAGTCCGACAACCTGGCAATCAAGGGTGCGGCGCATTTCTATGGCTCCAAGGGCAAGCACCTGATCACCAGCAAGATCGAACACAAGGCTGTCCTCGACACCATGCGCCAACTGGAGCGTGAAGGTTTCGAAGTCACCTACCTCGAGCCGACCGAAGACGGTCTCATCACCCCGGCGATGATCGAAGCGGCACTGCGCGAAGACACCATTCTGGTGTCGGTGATGCACGTGAACAACGAAATCGGCACCATCAACGACATCGCTGCCATCGGCGAACTGACCCGCTCCAAGGGCGTTCTGCTGCATGTTGACGCGGCTCAGTCCACCGGCAAGGTCGACATCGACTTGCAGAAGCTGAAAGTCGACATGATGTCGTTCTCCGCCCACAAAACCTACGGCCCTAAAGGCATCGGCGCGCTGTACGTCAGCCGCAAACCGCGTGTGCGCATCGAAGCGACCATGCACGGCGGCGGTCACGAACGTGGCATGCGTTCCGGCACCCTGGCGACCCACCAGATCGTCGGCATGGGCGAAGCGTTCCGTGTAGCCAAGGAAGACATGGCTGCCGAAAACGTGCGCATCAAAGCTTTGAGCGACCGCTTCTACAAGCAGGTCGAGCATCTGGAAGAGCTGTACGTCAACGGCAGCCTGACCGCCCGCGTTCCGCACAACCTGAACCTGAGCTTCAACTACGTTGAGGGCGAGTCGCTGATCATGGCGCTCAAGGATCTGGCGGTATCGTCCGGCTCGGCCTGCACCTCGGCGTCCCTGGAGCCTTCGTACGTACTGCGCGCCCTGGGCCGCAACGACGAACTGGCACACAGCTCGATCCGTTTCACCTTCGGCCGTTTCACCACCGAAGAAGAAATCGACTACGCCGCGCAGAAAGTCTGCGAGGCCGTTACCAAGCTGCGCGCTCTGTCGCCGCTGTGGGACATGTACAAAGACGGTGTCGACATTTCGAAAATCGAGTGGGCGGCACACTGATTTCAAGTCGCCGCGAACCGGCCCCGTCAACTCAGGTTCCGGGGCTTAAAGAGCGACTCTCTGATGAGTGAGGATTAAGCACCATGGCTTACAGCGAAAAGGTCATCGACCACTACGAAAACCCGCGCAACGTCGGCAAGATGAACGCGGAAGACCCGGATGTCGGCACCGGCATGGTCGGCGCTCCGGCGTGCGGCGACGTGATGCGTCTGCAGATCAAGGTCAACGATCAGGGCGTTATCGAAGACGCCAAGTTCAAGACCTACGGCTGCGGTTCGGCAATCGCCTCCAGCTCCCTGGCCACCGAGTGGATGAAGGGCAAGACGCTGGACGAAGCCGAGACCATCAAGAACACTCAGCTGGCCGAAGAACTGGCCCTGCCGCCAGTGAAAATCCACTGCTCGGTACTCGCAGAAGACGCTATCAAAGCGGCCGTTCGCGACTACAAGCAGAAGAAAGGCTTGATCTAAGCATTGCGCGACGAGTAAGGAGTCAACGATGGCTATCAGCATGACAGAAGCGGCTGCTCGACACGTGCGACGCTCCCTCGACGGGCGCGGCAAAGGTGAAGGGATTCGTCTGGGTGTTCGCACCACAGGCTGTTCCGGCCTTGCCTACGTGCTGGAGTTTGTCGACGAGGTGGTTGCCGAGGATCAGGTGTTCGAAAGTCACGGCGAGAAAGTGATCATCGACCCGAAAAGCCTGGCCTACCTGGACGGCACCGAGCTCGATTTCGTCAAGGAAGGGTTGAACGAAGGCTTCAAGTTCAACAACCCCAACGTACGCGGTGAATGTGGCTGCGGCGAAAGCTTCAACATCTGAGGCTTGTCGTGGGTATTCCTTGTCATTTCGCTTTGTTCGAGCTGCAACCGAGCTTCCGCCTGGATCTCGAGCAGTTGGCCACGCGCTATCGTGAGTTGGCGCGCGGCGTTCATCCTGACCGCTTTGCCGACGCTTCCGAGCGCGAGCAGCGCTCGGCGCTCGAGCAGTCTGCGCGGCTCAACGACGCGTATCAGACGCTCAAGAGTCCTGCCCAGCGTGCACGCTACCTGCTGACCATCAGCGGGCATGAAGTGCCGATGGAAGTCACGGTCCATGATCCCGAGTTTCTCTTGCAGCAGATGCAGTGGCGCGAAGAGCTCGAAGATCTTCAGGACAGTGCCGACCTCGACGGTGTCGCGGTATTCAAGCGGCGCCTGAAAGTGGCTCAGGAACAGTTGAACGAAAGCTTCGCAGCCTGTTGGGATGATGCGGCGCAACGCGAACAGGCCGAACGCCTGATGCGGCGCATGCAGTTCCTCGACAAGCTCACCTACGAAGTGCGCCAGTTAGAAGAGCGCCTCGACGATTAACCCAGTGCCGCTCCGGTCGCACGCCTGATATACAGATAAGTCCTGATCACGATGGCCCTACTGCAGATCGCCGAACCCGGCCAAAGTCCTCAACCGCACCAGCGTCGTCTGGCTGTGGGGATCGACTTGGGCACTACCAATTCGCTGGTCGCTGCGTTGCGCAGTGGTCTTTCCGAACCGCTGGCCGACGCAGATGGGCAGGTCATCCTGCCGTCCGCCGTGCGTTACCACGCCGACCGCGTCGAGGTTGGCGAGTCGGCCAAACTGGCCGCGTCCTCCGACCCGTTGAACACTGTGCTGTCGGTCAAGCGCCTGATGGGCCGTGGTCTGTCCGACGTCAAGCAATTGGGCGAGCAACTGCCGTACCGCTTTGTCGGCGGCGAATCGCACATGCCGTTCATCGACACCGTGCAAGGCCCGAAAAGCCCAGTCGAAGTCTCCGCCGATATCCTCAAGGTCTTGCGTCAGCGTGCTGAAGCGACCCTGGGTGGCGAGCTGGTCGGTGCGGTGATCACCGTTCCGGCGTATTTCGACGATGCTCAGCGCCAGGCCACCAAAGACGCGGCGAAACTTGCCGGTCTGAACGTGCTGCGTCTGCTCAACGAGCCGACCGCTGCCGCTGTGGCTTATGGTCTGGATCAGCATGCCGAAGGTCTGGTCGCAATCTACGACTTGGGCGGCGGCACCTTCGATATTTCGATTCTGCGTCTGACTGGCGGTGTGTTCGAAGTGCTGGCCACTGGCGGCGACAGCGCCCTGGGCGGCGACGACTTCGATCACGCGATTGCCGGCTGGATCATCGAGAGCGCGGGCCTGTCCGCCGATCTCGACCCGGGCGCACAACGCAATTTGCTGCAAACTGCCTGCGCGGCCAAAGAAGCACTGACTGATGCCGCCAGCGTTGAAGTTGCCTACGGTGACTGGAAAGCGCAGCTGACCCGCGAAGCCTTCGATGCGCTGATCGAGCCGATGGTCGCTCGCAGCCTGAAAGCCTGCCGTCGCGCCGTGCGTGATTCCGGTATCGAGCTGGAAGATGTGCACGCCGTGGTCATGGTCGGTGGTTCGACCCGTGTGCCGCGCGTTCGCGAAGCGGTCGCCGAAGCCTTCGGTCGTCAGCCTTTGACTGAAATCGACCCGGATCAAGTGGTGGCCATCGGGGCCGCGATCCAGGCCGATACCTTGGCGGGCAACAAGCGTGATGGCGGCGAACTGCTGCTGCTTGACGTGATTCCGTTGTCCCTGGGCCTGGAAACCATGGGTGGGCTGATGGAGAAGGTGATTCCGCGCAACACCACCATCCCGGTCGCCCGCGCTCAGGACTTCACTACTTATAAAGACGGCCAGTCGGCCATGGCGATCCACGTGCTGCAGGGTGAGCGCGAGCTGATCAGCGACTGCCGCTCCCTGGCGCGCTTCGAATTGCGCGGCATTCCGGCGATGGTGGCCGGCGCGGCGAAGATTCGCGTGACCTTCCAGGTCGATGCCGACGGTCTGCTCAGCGTATCTGCCCGTGAACTGGGTTCGGGCGTTGAGGCGAGCATTCAGGTCAAGCCGTCCTACGGCCTGACCGACGGCGAAATCGCCAAAATGCTCAAGGATTCGTTCCAGCACGCCAATGACGACAAGGTCGCCCGTGTTCTGCGTGAACAGCAAGTCGATGCCCAGCGCCTGATCGAAGCGGTGCAGGGCGCTCTGGAGGCCGATGGTGAGCGCTTGCTCGACGCCGAGGAGCGCATGGTCATCGAACTGCAGATGCAGGAACTGGCCGAACTGATGAAAGGCACCGATGGTTACGCCATCGAGCAGCAGACCAAGCGTCTGTCGCAAGTGACCGATGCTTTTGCTGCCCGCCGCATGGATCTGACGGTGAAAGCCGCTCTGTCGGGGCGCAATCTGAATGAAATCGAGGATATCTGATGCCGCAGGTCATTTTTCTGCCCCACGAGAAGTTCTGCCCTGAAGGCATGGTCGTCGAGGCCGAGCCCGGCACTTCGATTCTCGATCTGGCCCACGAACACCACATCGAGATGGAAAGCGCCTGTGGCGGTGTCTGCGCCTGCACCACTTGCCACTGCATCATCCGCGAGGGTTTCGACTCGCTGGAAGAGGCTGACGAGCTGGAAGAAGACTTCCTCGATCGCGCCTGGGGCCTGGAAGCGCAATCGCGCCTGGCCTGTCAGGCTATCGTCGGTGAAGAAGACATCACCGTCGAGATTCCGAAATATTCGCTTAACCATGCGGCCGAAGCGCCGCACTGACTGGTAAGACTGTCATGAGCTACGGTTGGAATGATGTTCAACGTATTGCAGAAGAATTGGCTGAGGCCCACGAGGGGCTCGATCCGTACTCTGTAGGTTTCGTCCGTCTGCAGCATATGATCGAGGAACTGCCTGACTTCGATAAGTCTTCTGGCCGCGTTGGCGAGAAGGTGTTGGAAAGGGTTCAGGAGCTTTGGGCCGCAGAATTGGACTGATCGTCTCGCAGGTTAGGCAATACCCAAGAACCCGCGTATAATTCGCGGGTTTAATTTTTCGCAAATTACCGTTTCTGGAGTTACACCATGGCTGTTCAACGTACTTTCTCCATCATCAAGCCTGACGCCGTTGCTAAAGGCGCTGCCGGCGAAATCGTTACCCGTTTCGAAAAGGCTGGTCTGAAAGTGGTTGCTTCGAAAATGAAGCAGCTGTCCAAAGCCGAAGCTGAAGGCTTCTACGCTGAGCACAAAGAGCGTGGTTTCTTCGGTGACCTGGTTGCTTTCATGATCTCCGGTCCGGTTGTTGTTCAGGTTCTGGAAGGCGAAAACGCTATCGCTCGCAACCGTGAGCTGATGGGCGCTACCAACCCTAAAGAAGCTGCTGCCGGCACCATCCGTGCTGACTTCGCCGAGTCGATCGACGCCAACGCTGTTCACGGTTCGGACTCCGAAGCCGCTGCTGCTCGCGAAATCTCGTACTTCTTCGCAGCTACTGAAGTAACCACTCGCTAAGCATTGCTTGAAGAGTGAAGGTGAATCCATGACTACATCGACTGTTAAAACAAACCTGCTGGGTCTGACCCAGCCGGAAATGGAAAAATTCTTCGACTCAATCGGGGAGAAGCGTTTCCGTGCCGGTCAGGTAATGAAATGGATTCACCACTTTGGCGTCGATGATTTCGACGCCATGACGAACGTCAGCAAGGCCTTGCGCGAAAAGCTCAAGGCTGTTGCTGAGGTCCGTGGTCCCGAAGTGGTCAGCGAGGACATTTCCAGCGACGGCACCCGCAAGTGGGTGGTGCGCGTGGCGTCCGGCAGCTGTGTCGAGACCGTCTACATTCCCCAGGGCAAACGCGGCACTCTGTGCGTTTCGTCCCAGGCAGGCTGTGCCCTGGACTGCAGTTTCTGCTCCACCGGCAAGCAAGGCTTCAACAGCAACCTCACCGCCGCCGAAGTCATCGGTCAGGTGTGGATTGCCAACAAATCCTTCGGCAGTGTTCCCGCCACCATCGACCGCGCCATCACCAACGTGGTGATGATGGGCATGGGCGAACCGCTGCTGAACTTCGACAACGTCGTGGCCGCCATGCATCTGATGATGGATGACCTGGGCTACGGGATCTCCAAGCGCCGCGTGACCCTGTCCACGTCGGGCGTGGTGCCGATGATCGATGAGCTGGCCAAGCACATCGACGTCTCCCTGGCGTTGTCCCTGCACGCACCGAATGACGCATTGCGTAACCAATTGGTGCCGATCAACAAGAAATATCCGCTTAAGATGCTGCTCGAGTCGTGCCAGCGCTACATGTCCGCCCTGGGTGAGAAACGTGTGCTGACCATCGAGTACACCTTGCTCAAGGACGTCAACGACAAGCTTGAGCACGCCGTGGAAATGATTGAGTTGCTCAAAGACATTCCGTGCAAGATCAACCTGATTCCGTTCAACCCGTTCCCGCATTCCGGGTACGAGCGGCCAAGCAACAACGCCATTCGTCGGTTCCAGGATCAGTTGCATCAGGCCGGTTTCAACGTCACTGTGCGCACCACCCGTGGTGAAGACATCGACGCGGCATGCGGTCAATTGGTAGGGCAGGTGCTGGATCGCACCCGTCGCAGCGAACGTTACATCGCCGTGCGCGAGTTGAGCGCCGACAGCGATCTGGCACAGAACGCCGCGAACACTAACTAAGAGAGGATCTCTATGTCCCTGCGCTTTGCGCTGCTGTTGCTGATGGCCAGCCTGTGTGCTGGTTGTGTCCTGTCGGGTGACTACAATCCGATGAAGACCAGCAAGGGCCGCGACGAAGCGCGTGCCGCCTACGTGCAGCTGGGACTGGGATACTTGCAGCAAGGGATGACCGAGCGGGCCAAGGTGCCGCTGAAGAAGGCGCTGGAGCTGGACGGTTCCGATCCTGATGCCAACGCTGCGCTGGGCCTGGTGTTCCAGGCCGAAATGGAGCCGAAGCTGGCCGACGAACATTTCCGCAAAGCCCTGTCTTCACGCCCCACCGATGCACGAATCCTCAATAACTACGGCAGTTTTCTCTACGAAGAACAGCGTTACAAAGAAGCCTATGAGCGTTTTGAGCAGGCAGCCGCCGATACCCTGTATCCTGAGCGTTCGCGGGTTTTCGAAAACCTCGGCATGACCGCTTCGAAGCTCGGGCAGCGGGATCTGGCGCAGCAGCAACTGGAAAAAGCCCTGCGGCTGAACCGTCAACAACCGCGTGCTTTGCTGGAAATGGCTGAGTTGTCCTTCGAAGACAGGCATTATGTGCCCGCACGTGACTATTACGACCGTTTCAGCCTGCTAACCGAGCAAAATGCACGTAGTCTATTGCTCGGCGTTCGACTGGCAAAAGTGTTTGAAGATCGCGACAAGGCCGCCAGTTATGGCCTGCAATTAAAACGACTCTATCCCGGTACGCCGGAATATCAGCAATACCTGTCGGAGCAATGATGAAAGCGGCGCATCCCGAAGTTGTAGCAGCGACTCGCGTTAATCCCGGTGAGACTTTGCGCCAGGCCCGCGAAAGCAATGGCTGGTCGCTGGCCGAAGTGGCCCTCAAGCTCAACCTCACCGTGACTTCCCTGAGCAATCTTGAAGCCGGCGCTTTCGACAAGCTGCCGGGGCATACCTTCGCTCGCGGTTACATTCGCGCCTATGCCAAGTTGCTCGGCATGGACCAGACCGTTCTGGTCCAGCAATTCGACCAGTCCACCGGCACCGACTCCCAGGGCAGCAATGTGCATGCGCTGGGTCGCATCGAGGAGCCTGTGCGGGTTTCCCACACTATTCTGCGCATCGTCAGCCTGCTGTTGCTGATTGCGGTCATCGGCGGCGGTTTCGTCTGGTGGCAGGATCAGACCTCGCAGCGCAACAAGGAAGTGACCAGCCTGGCCCCGGAGCACGTTGAAGTCGAAGGCGCCGACGGCACCACGCAGATTCACCCGATCGACGAACCGGAAGACCAGGCCGTGGCCGAAGGTCAGGCCGAGGGCGCGACGGCTCTGGCACTGCCACAATCGGAAACTACCGCTGAATCGACCGGTGCCGAGCCAGCCGCTCCGGCAACCGCTCCAGCAGCCCCGGCCGCGAATACACCAGCGGCACCGGGTCACACGCCGGCCCCGGTTGTCGCCAACCCGGCCACCCCTGCACCGAACGTTCCGGCTACTCCGGCGCCGACCGTCACTGCCCCAGTAGTTGCGGCCACCCCTGCGCCAACCGCCGAAGCAGCTGTTCCAGCGGCCGGCGACGGCCAGGTGCAACTGCAGTTCAGCGCTGATTGCTGGGCACAGGTGACCGACGGTCGCGGCAAGGTGCTGTTCAGTGGTCTGAAACACAAAGGCGACAGCGTCTCGGTTTCCGGCAAGCCGCCACTGGCGGTACGCCTGGGTGTGGCTCGCGCCGCACAGGTCAGCTACAACGGCCAACCGGTCGATATCGCTCCGTTCACCAGTGGCGAGACTGCTCGCCTGAAGTTGGGTCAATAAGTCATGCACGGCGAATCTCCAATCAAACGTCGCGTTTCGCGCAAGATCTGGGTCGGTAACGTGCCTGTTGGCGGCGATGCGCCCATCGCTGTGCAGAGCATGACCAACAGCGACACCAATGATGTTGCCGCCACCGTCGCCCAGATCAATCGTCTGGAAGCCGCCGGCGTCGACATCGTCCGCGTTTCGGTGCCGGACATGGACGCCGCCGAGGCGTTCGGCAGGATCAAGCAACTGGTCAAAGTGCCACTGGTTGCCGACATCCACTTCGACTACAGGATCGCCTTGCGCGTGGCCGAACTGGGTGTGGACTGCCTGCGCATCAACCCGGGCAACATCGGTCGCGAAGACCGTGTGCGCGCAGTGGTCGATGCCGCCCGTGACCGCGGGATCCCGATCCGCATCGGCGTCAACGCCGGTTCCCTGGAAAAAGATCTGCAGAAGAAGTACGGCGAGCCGACCCCGGCCGCGCTGGTCGAGTCCGCGCTGCGTCACGTCGAGCACCTCGAACGCCTGAATTTCCAGGACTTCAAGGTCAGCGTGAAAGCCTCCGACGTGTTCATGGCCGTTGAAGCCTACCGCCTGCTGGCGAAAGAAATCGTCCAGCCGCTGCACCTGGGCATCACCGAAGCCGGTGGATTGCGCTCCGGTACAGTGAAATCCGCCGTGGGCCTAGGTATGCTGCTCGCCGAAGGGATTGGCGATACTATCCGCATCTCGCTGGCGGCCGATCCGGTCGAGGAAGTGAAGGTCGGTTACGACATTCTCAAGTCTTTGCATCTGCGTTCCCGTGGCATCAACTTCATCGCCTGCCCGAGCTGCTCGCGGCAGAACTTCGATGTGGTCAAGACCATGAACGAGCTGGAAGGGCGCCTTGAAGACCTGCTGGTGCCGCTGGATGTCGCGGTGATCGGTTGCGTGGTCAACGGCCCCGGCGAAGCCAAGGAAGCCCATATCGGCTTGACCGGCGGCACGCCAAACCTGATTTACATCGACGGCAAGCCGTCGCAGAAACTGACGAATGACAATCTGGTGGACGAGCTGGAAAAGCTGATCCGCGAGAAAGCGGCCGAGAAGGTCGAAGCTGACGCAGCGGTCATCGCGCGCGGCTGAGCCTGACCGAAAGCCGAACGAATTTAAGGATTTAAAGTGAGCAAGTCTCTGCAAGCCATTCGTGGCATGAACGACATCCTGCCCGAACAGACCCCGCTATGGCGTTATTTCGAGGGCACTGTCGCGCGTCTGCTGGATAACTACGGTTACAAGCAGATCCGCATGCCGATTGTCGAATTCACCGAGCTGTTCAAGCGCTCCATCGGTGAAGTGACCGACATCGTCGAAAAAGAGATGTACACCTTCGAAGACCGCAACGGCGACTCCCTGACCTTGCGTCCGGAAGGCACCGCAGCGTGCGTGCGTGCTGTGCTGGAGCACGGCATCACCGGCGGTGGCCAGGTGCAGAAACTCTGGTACATCGGCCCGATGTTCCGCCACGAGCGTCCGCAGAAAGGCCGTTATCGCCAGTTCCACCAGATCGGTCTGGAGGTGTTCAACCTCGACGGTCCGGACATCGATGCAGAACTGATCATCATGACCTGGCGCCTGTGGGGCGAGCTGGGTATCCGTGATGCGGTCAAGCTCGAACTCAACAGCCTGGGCACCAGTGAGTCCCGTGGTCGCTATCGTGAAGCGCTGGTCGAGTACCTCTCGGCGCACCACGACAAGCTCGACGAAGACAGCCAGCGTCGCCTGAAAACCAACCCGCTGCGCGTGCTCGACACCAAAAATGCCGACACTCAGGCGGTACTGGTCGATGCGCCGAAGATGGCCGACTACCTGGACGACGAATCCCGTGCGCACTTCGAAGGTCTGAAGGCGCGTCTGGACGCGGTTGGCATCCCGTACGTGCTCAACCCGAAACTGGTGCGCGGCCTCGATTACTACAGCAAAACCGTATTCGAATGGGTCACCGACAAGCTCGGCGCCCAGGGCACGGTCTGCGCGGGCGGTCGTTATGACGGTCTGGTCGAGCAGATGGGCGGCAAGCCGACTACCGGCGTGGGTTTCGCCATGGGCATCGAACGTCTGGTGTTGATGCTCGAAACCCTGGAGCAGATCCCGGAAGAAATCTCCCGTCAGGTCGATGTCTACCTCTGCGCCTTTGGCGAGCAGGCCGAACTGGCCGGTCTGGCCCTGGCCGAGCGTGTACGTGACCAGCTTCCAAACCTGCGTCTGCAAGTCAATGCCGGCGCCGGCAGCTTCAAGAGCCAGTTCAAGAAAGCCGACAAGAGCGGTGCGCTGTATGCACTGATCCTGGGTGACGACGAAATGGCCCAGCAAGTGGTAGGTTTCAAACCCCTGCGTGGCCAGGGCGAACAACAAAGCATTGCCTGGGATGCGCTCGCCGCTCACCTGGCCACCTGCGTCGTGCAGGGTTGAAGCTGTCCAAACAGCCGATTTAGCGATTAAGGAGTATTGGGGTGTCGAGTACCGAAGACGAACAGTTGGCGGATTTGAAGGACTGGTGGACACGCAACGGCAAACCTCTGGTCACTGGCGGCCTGTTGGCGCTGGTCATCGTGTTCGGCTGGCAGGCTTTTCACAAGTATCAGAGCAACCAGTCGCAAGGCGCCTCGGTGCTCTATCAGCAACTGCTGGAAACCACGCTGACCCCGGACGGCAAGCCTGACGCTGCCCGCGTTGCGGATCTGGCCGGCAAGCTCAACAGCGAATTCGGCGGCACCGCGTACGCGCAGTACGGCAGCCTGTTCGTGGCCAAAGTAGCGGTCGACGGCGGCAAGCTGGACGACGCTGCGACCGAACTCAAGGCCATTGTCGCCAAACCGGCCAACCCGGCGCTGGGCGAAATCGCCCGTCAGCGTCTGGCGCAAGTGCTGGGTGCGCAGAACAAGGCCGACGAAGCCCTGAAACTGCTCGACGGCGACGCTGACAAGGCGTTCCTGGCCACTCGCGAAGAACTCAAGGGCGACCTGCTGGTACAGCTGGGCCGTACCGATGAAGCGAACGCGGCGTATCAAAAAGCCAAGGCGGCACTGTCGGATGAAGCGGCAGTCGGCGGCCTTCAAATCAAGCTCGACGACCTGGCCAAAGGGGATGCGTGACGTGATCCGTTGGAAGCATGCAGCATTGCTGGCTCTGGCCATTCTGGCCGCGGGTTGCAGCAGCAACAGCAAAAAAGAACTGCCACCGGCCGAACTGACCGACTTCAAAGAAGAAGTGGTTCTGCAAAAGCAGTGGAGCCGTTCGATCGGGGACGGTCAGGGCGAAACCTACAACATGCTGGTGCCGGCGATCGATGGTGACACCATCTACGCCGCCGACGTGACCGGCGTGCTGATGGCCATGGATCGCAGCAATGGCGATGTGAAATGGAAAAAGGATCTTGAGCTGCCTGTCTCCGGCGCCGTCGGCGTAGGTTACGGTCTGGTCACGATCGGTACGCTCAAGGGTGAAATCGTTGCTCTCGACGCCATCAACGGTGAAGAGAAGTGGCGCGCCCGGGTGTCCAGCGAAGTGCTCGCGCCACCGGCCAACAACGGTGACGTTGTAGTAGTACAGACTCAGGACGATCGCCTGATCGGCCTGGACGCGGCTACCGGCGACCGTCGCTGGACCTACGACAGCACCCCTGCGGTACTGACCCTGCGCGGCACCAGCGCCCCCGTCGTGACCAACCGCCTCGCGGTGGCTGGCCTGTCGACCGGTAAAGTCGTCGCTCTGGACATTTCCAACGGCGTGCCGGTCTGGGAACAACGGGTCGCGATTCCAACCGGTCGTTCGGAACTGGAGCGCGTGGTCGACATCGACGGCGGTCTGCTGCTGTCCGGTGAAACCCTGTACGTCGCCAGCTATCAGGGCCGCGTTGCGGCACTCGATCTGCAGAGCGGTCGTCAACTCTGGCAGCGCGATGCGTCGAGCTATGCCGGTGTTGCCCAGGGTTTCGGTAACGTCTACGTGAGCCTGTCTTCGGGCACCGTTGAAGGCGTGGACGAGCGTTCGACCACCGCGCTGTGGAGCAACGACTCGCTGGCTCGCCGCCAGCTGTCGGCTCCGGAAGTGTTCTCCAGCTACGTAGCCGTCGGTGACCTGGAAGGTTACCTGCACCTGTTGAGCCAGGTGGACGGTCGTTTTGTGGGTCGTGAGCGTATCGACAGTGACGGCCTGCGTGCCCGTCCGCTGGTGGTGGGCAACACGATCTATGTGTATGGCAACAGCGGCAAACTGGAAGCCCTGACCATCAAGTAACAACTATGCTTGGGTTGATCCCAAGCGGCTTCACCGGTGGGGATGAATGTGGGAGCGAGCCTGCTCGCGAAGGGCGTCAACGATAACGTTTGCGGCCTGAACAAACGCGGTGCCATTGCGTTTTTCGCGAGCAGGCTCGCTCTCACAGAAAGCTCCCACAGTGATGCCCCGAGCACCAGCCGCTGCCTCGCAGCGGCTTTTGTATTTTCTGAAATAACGAAGTGGAGAGCCGCATGGTTCCCGTAATCGCCCTGGTGGGCCGACCGAATGTCGGCAAATCCACCTTATTCAACCGCCTGACCAGGACTCGTGACGCCATCGTCGGCGACTTGTCCGGTCTGACCCGTGATCGCCAGTACGGTGAGGCCAAGTGGCAAGGGCGTTCCTACATTCTGATCGACACCGGCGGTATCTCCGGTGACGAACACGGTATGGACGAAAAAATGGCCGAGCAGTCGCTGCTGGCCATTGAAGAAGCGGATGTTGTGCTGTTCCTGGTAGATGCCAAGGCCGGTTTCACCGCCGCCGACCAGATGATCGCCGAACACTTGCGCAAGCGTAACAAGCGTTCCCACGTGGTTGCCAACAAGGTCGACAACATCGACCCGGAAATGGCCCGCGCTGAATTCGCCCCGCTGGGCATGGGCCACGCGATCCCGATCGCCGGTGCTCACGGCCGTGGTATCACTCAACTGCTGGAAGCGGCACTGAGCGATTTCCCGCGTGACGAAGACGAGCCGCAGGAAGGCGAAGAGGAAGAGATCGTCGCCGAAGGCGAGGAAGCCAAGCGCATTCCTGGCCCGAGCGAAAAAGACGGGATCAAGATCGCCATCATCGGCCGTCCGAACGTCGGCAAGTCGACCCTGGTCAACCGCATGCTCGGTGAAGACCGGGTAATCGTGTATGACCAGCCCGGCACCACCCGCGACAGTATCTACATCCCGTTCGAGCGTAACGACGAGAAGTACACGCTGATCGACACCGCCGGTGTGCGCAAGCGCGGCAAGATCCACGAAGAAGTCGAAAAATTCTCCGTGGTCAAAACCCTGCAGGCGATCAAAGACGCCAACGTGGTGATCTTCGTGATGGACGCTCGCGAAGGCGTGGTCGATCACGACCTCAACCTGCTGGGCTTCGCCCTTGAAGCAGGTCGTGCACTGGTCATCGCGATCAACAAATGGGATGGCATGACCCCGAGCGAGCGCGACTTCGTCAAGGTCGAGCTGCAGCGTCGTCTGTTCTTCGTCGACTTCGCCGATATTCACTTCATCTCGGCGCTGCACGGCACGGGCGTAGGCAATCTCTACGCCTCGGTGCAGAACTCGTTCAAGTCCGCGGTTACCCGCTGGCCGACCAGCCGCCTGACGCAGATTCTCGAAGATGCGGTCAGCGAGCACCAGCCGCCGATGGTCAACAGCCGCCGGATCAAGCTGCGTTACGCTCACCTGGGTGGCGCCAACCCGCCGATCATCGTGATCCACGGTAACCAGATCGAGAAAGTGCCGAAGTCGTACGTTCGCTATCTGGAAAACACTTACCGCCGTGTGCTGAAGCTGGTCGGTACGCCGATCCGCATCGAGTTCAAGGGCGGCGAGAACCCGTACGAAGGCAACAAGAACACGCTGACCGACCGCCAGGTCAACAAGAAGCGTCGCTTGATGTCGCACAACAAGAAAGCCAGCAAGAAGCGCCGCGACAAGAAGTGATCAGGTGGTAGGAATGCTCAACCGCTTCTGTAGGAGCTGCCGCAGGCTGCGATCTTTTGATCCTGTTTTGAAAGCAGAGTCAAAAGATCGCAGGCTTCGCCAGCTCCTACAGGGTTCGGTGATAAAGAGGGTGCTCAGGTGGGCGCCCTTTTTTTATGGGCGCCGGATGGGCTATCCTCGGGCTCTCCCGCGCCGCCGTCAGAGCCGGGTGTAGAGCAGGGAACCCCTCGATGATCACCAGTAAGCTGCCGAATGTCGGCATCACTATTTTCACGCAGATGTCTCAGCTCGCGGCGCAGACCGGAGCCATCAACCTGTCCCAGGGTTTCCCTGATTTTGACGGCCCGCAGTCCCTGCGTGACGCGGTCGGCCGGCATATCGCCAGCGGCCATAACCAGTATTCGCCGATGACCGGCCTGCCGGCCCTGCGCGAGCAGATCGCGGCGAAGATCGCGCGCAGCTATGGCGTGAAAGTCGATGCCGACAGCGAAGTGACCGTGACGCCGGGCGCGACCCAGGCGATCTTCTGTGCGATTCAGGCGGTTATCCACAGCGGTGACGAAGTCATCGTGTTCGACCCTTGCTACGACAGCTATGACCCGGCGACGCAGTTGGCGGGCGGCCGTTGTGTGCATGTGCAGTTGAACCCGAACGATTTCTCCATCGATTTCGACAAGCTCGCCGCGGCGCTGAGTCCGCGCACGAAAATGATCGTCATCAATACCCCGCACAACCCGAGCGGAGCGCTGATCAGTCGTGCGGAACTGGATCAACTGGCGGAGTTGATCCGGGGTCGGGACATCTACCTGATCAGCGATGAAGTCTATGAACACCTGGTGTTCGACGGCGTGCCGCATGTCAGCGTGCTGGCCCACGAAGAGCTGTATCAGCGCGCGTTCGTGGTCAGCTCGTTCGGCAAGACTTATCACGTCACGGGCTGGAAAACCGGCTACGTGGTGGCGCCACCGGCGCTGACCGCCGAGCTGCGCAAGGTGCACCAGTACGTCAGTTTCTGCGGGGTCACGCCGCTGCAATACGCCCTGGCCGATTACATGGCCGAACACCCGGAACACGTTGAAGAGCTGCCGGGTTTCTATCAGGCCAAGCGCGACCTGTTCTGCGATCTGCTGGCGCCGTCGCGTTTTACTTTTACCCGCGTCACCGGCACGTATTTCCAGTTGGTCGACTACTCGCAGATTCGCCCTGACTTGAACGACGTCGACATGGCGATCTGGATGACCCGTGAGCACGGCGTCGCCAGTATTCCAGTCTCGGTGTTCTACCAGAATCCCCCGCAAGGCCAGCGCCTGGTGCGTCTGTGCTTTGCCAAACGCGAGGAGACGCTGCGTGAAGCGGCGGCAAAACTATGCGTGATCTGAGTGCTTTGCCTGATCTCAATCTGGCGCTGATCCAGACCTGCCTGGCCTGGCATGACCGTCAGGCCAACCTTGAGCACTTCGAGGTGCTGCTGGAGCAGGCCCGAGGCGCAGATTTGATCATCCTGCCGGAGATGTTCACCACTGGCTTCTCCATGGAGTCGGAAACCCTCGCCGAAGCCGAGCACGGCCCGACCAGTAAGTGGATGAAGGCCCAGGCTGCAAAGCTCAATGCGGTGATCACCGGCAGTGTGATCATTCAGGCGGCTGACGGCAGTCATCGCAACCGCCTGCTGTGGGCGCGGCCGGACGGCGAAGTCTGGCATTACGACAAGCGTCATCTGTTCCGCATGGCTGGCGAGCACAACCACTACACCCCCGGCGAGCGCCAGGTGCAGTTCGAGCTCAAGGGCTGGCGCATCCGTCCGTTGATTTGCTACGACCTGCGCTTCCCGGTGTGGAGTCGCGATGCGCAGGACACCGATCTGCTGCTGTACACCGCCAACTGGCCGGGTGCCCGGCGTCTGCACTGGAACCGCTTGTTGCCGGCACGGGCGATTGAAAACCTGTGTTATGTGGCGGCGGTGAATCGCGTTGGCACTGACGGCAAGGGCTTTGCCTACACCGGCGACAGTCAGGTGCTGGATTTCCAGGGTGAAACGTTGCTGGCGGCGGGGGAGGCGGACGGGGTGTTCAAGGTCGTGCTGGAAGCCGCGCCACTGGCGGCATATCGCGAGCGCTTTCCGGCGAATCTGGATGCGGATACCTTCGAGTTCACCTGAAAAGCAAAAGATCGCAGCCTTCGGCAGCTCCTACATGGGGACGGCGTACATCCTGTAGGAGCTGCCGAAGGCTGCGATCTTTTGATCCTCAACAAAAAGGCCCCGGAGTTCACACTCCGGGGCCTTTTGCATTTCAGCGAGGGCTTAAGCCGCTTTCGCCTCAGGCTGGCTCAACGAGCGGTTCAGGGCACTGAACAGCGCCTTGAAGCTGGCGGTGGTGATGTTTTCATCGATACCCACGCCGTGCACCGCACGCTCACCGTTCACGCGCAGCTCGATGTACGCCGCCGCTTTGGCGTTGGTGCCCGCGCCGATCGCGTGTTCGTTGTAGTCCATGATTTCCACCGGAACCGGCAGACCGGCCACCAGGGCTTCCAGCGCACCGTTGCCCTTGCCGCGCCAGTGCAGGTTGGTTTCGCCCTGACCCTTGCTCGCCACTTCCACTTCGACGGCGCTGTTGCCGTTTTCTTCCTGCAGGCGATGGCTGACCAGCGCGTACGGGGTGTTGGCTTGCAGGTATTCGCTGATCAACAGCGAGTGGATCTGCTTGGCGGTCATCTCCAGGCCGAGGCGATCGGTTTCACGCTGCACCACCTGGCTGAACTCGATCTGCATGCGACGCGGCAGGCTGATGCCGTATTCCTGCTCCAGCAAGTAGGCGATACCGCCCTTGCCGGACTGGCTGTTCACACGAATCACCGCCTCGTAGCTGCGGCCGATGTCGGCCGGGTCGATCGGCAGGTACGGCACTTCCCACAGAGTGTCCGGTTTCTGCTGGGCGAAACCCTTGCGGATCGCGTCCTGGTGCGAGCCGGAGAATGCGGTGTGGACCAGGTCGCCGACGTACGGATGACGCGGGTGCACCTGGATCTGGTTGCACTCTTCGACGACTTTGCGCACGCCGTCGATGTCGGAGAAGTCCAGCTCAGGGTCAACGCCCTGGGTGTACATGTTCAGTGCCACAGTAACGAGGTCGACGTTACCGGTGCGCTCGCCGTTGCCGAACAGGCAGCCTTCGACGCGATCCGCGCCAGCCATCAGGCCCAGCTCGGTAGCGGCGACACCGGTGCCACGGTCGTTGTGGGTGTGCAGGCTGATGATCACGCTGTCACGACGGTTGATGTTGCGGCCGAACCATTCGATCTGGTCGGCGTAGACGTTCGGGGTCGCGCATTCAACGGTGGCCGGCAGGTTGAGGATCATCTTGTGCTCAGGCGTCGGGTTCCAGACCTCGATCACCGCGTCACAGACTTCCTTGGCGAATTCCAGCTCGGTGGCGCTGAAGGTTTCCGGCGAGTATTCGAAGGTCCACTCGGTGTCCGGCTGCATCGCCGCGTATTTGACGAACAGCTTGGCGGCGTTCACTGCGATGGCCTTGATGCCGTCCTTGTCCTGATTGAAGACGATGCGACGGAAGGAAGGCGAAGTAGCGTTGTACAGGTGAACGATGGCTTTCTTCGCCCCGCGCAGGGATTCGAAGGTGCGCTCGATCAGGTCCTCACGGCCCTGGGTCAGCACCTGAATGGTGGTGTCGTCCGGGATATGGCCTTCTTCGATCAGGGTGCGCACGAAATCGAAGTCGGTTTGCGAAGCGGCCGGGAACGAGGCTTCGATTTCCTTCACGCCTACCTGAACAAGGGTTTTCCAGAAGCGCAGCTTCTTCACCGCGTCCATTGGCTCGATCAGCGACTGGTTGCCGTCACGCAGGTCGGAACTGCACCAGATCGGCGCGGCGTCGATGGTTTTCGACGGCCAGGTACGATCCGGCAAGTTGATGACGGGGAACGCGCGGTATTTCGAAGACGGGTTTTTGAGCATGCTCATCGGGAAATTCCTTATTGTCTGGGCCGAAAAGAGGCGGCCTGCCGGTGGAACGAATGTTCGGGGAAACGCTTGGGACGAGGCACAGCGATTCAGCCCGGCAGTCGTGCGCTGACGAGGCACAGGCTGCGGTGCTGGCGAAGCTGAATAAGGGTGTGAGAGGTTTTCATGCCTTCAACCCTAACCGCGAGGGGAGAGGATGGCAAGCAGTCGAAAAAAATTGAGAGGAATACTCGAAATACTGGATTTTGCAGAATTTTATTGCGTTTAAGTCGGCGGTTCTTATTGATATTTGCGTGAGGTTAGATTGGGGCGCAATTGATGTTGGTCGGGTGTCAGCAATATTTTCGGACTGGGTGGACCGCATTCGCGGGCAAGCCCGCTCCCGCAGTGTCCGTGTCGTACACGAATATTATGTACACCCGAAAAACCTGTGGGAGCGGGCTTGCCCGCGAAGAGGCCCGTGGCCTCAACACCAAATTCAGGGCTGGAACGCACCAATGAAAATCGCCGGATCCACCCGCGCATCATTCAGGCTGATGTTCCAGTGCATGTGCGGCCCGGTTGCCCGGCCGGTCGAGCCGACTTTGCCAACCACCGCGCCGCGGGCCAGTTGATCGCCGACCTTCACATCGATTTTCGACATGTGGCAGAACATGCTGATAAAGCCCTGCCCGTGATCGACAAACACCGTATTGCCATTGAAAAAGTAGTTGCCGGTGAGGATCACCTTGCCCGCCGCCGGGGTCTTGATCGGCGTGCCCGCCGGCACGGCAAAGTCGAGGCCGGCGTGCGGATTGCGCTCCTCGCCGTTGAAGAAGCGGCGCACACCGAACTTGCTCGACAGCGGCCCGTTGACCGGTTTGTCCAGCAGCAGATTGCTCGGGGTGTTCGGGCTGAAGCTGCGGTAGGCCTTGATCTGCTCGGCCAGCTCGCCCTCGATGCGCTTGAGGTTGGCCGGGTTCGGATTGACCTGTTGGGTGTTCTTCAGGGTGATGTGCTGCTCCGGGTACTTCTTGTTGCCGACGGTGAATGGCAGATTGCGCCCGCCGCTGCTGATCTGCTGACTGCCGGGTTTGACCGTCAGCGGCACGCCGACAATCGCCAGCCAGTTGTTCTGTTCTTTCACAACCAGCACCGGTTTGCCCTGATAGGTGGCTTTAGGCGCCTGCGCGGCGCTGCCCAGATCGACCACCGCCACGCCGCCCGGCACCGGTTTGTTCAGCAGACGGGTGATGTAGCTGTCGGCGTGGGCGTTGAAGGTGGTCAGGCACAGCAACAATAACGGAGCAAGAAAACGCGGCATGGATCAGTCCAGTAAAGAAAGGGTGACAGGCGTCAAGTGATTGTCCTCGACGCGCACTTGCAGTTCGCCTTCGCCCAGTCTGGCCTTCAGGCGCTGGCCGGTGTGGGTCTGCGCGGCGTTGCGAATCGCGTGGCCGCGCTCATCCAGCAGAATGCTGTAGCCCCGACCAAGAGTCGCCAGCGGACTGACCACATGCAGCGTCTGCATCTGGCTGTGCAGTTGCAGGCGACGGCTTTTCAGACCTTCGCGCATGGCCCGCGGCAGGCGTTCGGCGAGGCTGTCGAGGCGCTGACGCAGCATCGCCAGTTGCCGACCCGGATGTTGCCCGGCGAGGCGGGTTTCCAGGCGGATCAGGCGTTCGCGGCGGGTATTGAGCTGACGTTCGAACGCCCGGCGCATGCGCATGTCCAGGTCATCCAGACGCTGCGCTTGCTGACGCAGGCGTTCGCCGGGGTGGCGCAGACGGCGGGCCATGCCTTCCAGGCGCAGGCGATCGCGCATCAAACGGTCGCGCATGCGCATCACCAGGCGCCGGTGCAGGCTGTCGACCTGACGGATCAGGTGGCTCGAATCCGGCGCCAGCAGCTCGGCGGCAGCGGAGGGCGTTGGCGCGCGCACGTCAGCCACGAAGTCGCTGATCGACACGTCGGTTTCATGCCCGACGGCGCTGACAATGGGGGTCACGCAGGCATCGATCGCCCGGGCCACGGCCTCTTCGTTGAAGCACCAGAGATCTTCCAGCGAACCGCCGCCACGGGCCAGGATCAGCGCGTCGAAACCACGGGCATCGGCCAGTTTCAGCGCGCGGACGATCTGCGTAGTGGCTTCGCGGCCCTGCACGGCAGTCGGGATCAGCGTCAGTTGCACCTGCGGCGCCCGGCGGCGGAACACGCTGATGATGTCGCGAATCACCGCGCCGGTCGGCGAGCTGATGATGCCGATGCGTTGCGGATGCGCCGGCAGGGGCACTTTGCGTTCGGCACTGAACAGGCCTTCGGCGCTGAGCTTTTCCTTCAGCGCATCGAAGGCCAGGCGCAGCGCGCCGTCACCGGCCGGCTCCACGGTATCGAGAATCAGCTGATAGTCGCCGCGCCCTTCGAACAGCGAGACCTTGCCGCGCACCTTCACGGCCAGGCCGTCCTTCAACGCCTGACGCACCCGCGCCGCATTATTGCGGAACAGCGCGCAACGCACCTGCGCACCGCTGTCCTTAAGAGTGAAATACACGTGACCGGACGCCGGGCGGGCAAGGTTAGAGATTTCGCCTTCGACCCAGATGTTGCTGAACACGTCTTCGAGCAACACCCGTGCGCGGCCGTTGAGCTGGCTGACGGTCAGGACTTCACGGTCCAGGCCAAGTCTTGCAAAGGGATCTTTAATCATGGGGCGCAGTTTAAAGCTAATTTCCGACGCAATACACGAATCCCTGTAGGAGCTGCCGAAGGCTGCGATCTTTTGATCTTGATCTGTATGAAAAAGAGCAAAAGATCGCAGCCTCGTTTCACTCGTCAGCTCCTACAGGGGATTTGTGAAGGTCTGGATGAAGTGTTGAGTCAGTGGGGTGGGGTTTTGCCGGTGGGCGAGGGCGACGGTGCTTTGGCAATCGGGATCGTTCAGGGGCAGAAATCGTACGCCGGGCGGGGCAATGTCCTGCATCGATTCGGGCAGCAAGGCGATGCCGAATCCAGCCTGGATCAGCTGCAACTGCGTAGTCTTGCGTGACATCACCCGCGCTGGTTTGGGAAAAAAGCCCTGGCGCATGCACAGGTCGGCACACAGATAGCTGAGGCCGCCGCGCTGTGGATGCGGGATCGATATAAAGGCTTCGTCTTGCAATTGCGCCAGTTCGATGGAGGATGCATCGGCCAGTCGATGATCGTTCGGCACCGCCAGCAGCAAGCGCTCGGTGAACAGCGGCACAATCCGAATGCCCTCACGCTGGCGCAAAACGGGCAAGCGCAACAGGCCGATGTCGAGACGGCCTTCAGCGAGCTCCTCAAGCTGCGCTTCGGAGGACAGCTTGCCAATGTCCAGCGATACGCCGTTCTGTTGATCGAGATAGGTGCTGATCCGACCCAATAAATGCCCGCTGATCGATACGGTGCTGGAATGGCTCAGGCGCAAGGTGCCCAGTTGACCGTTGCCGACTTCGGTCGCCATCGCGCTGGCTTTGCTCAGTTCATTGAGCAGGTTTCTGGCCCGGGGCAAAAAAGCCTCGCCGGCGGCGGTAAGCCGAGGCTGGCGAGCAGTGCGCTCGAACAGCGGGGTTTGCAGGCGGGCTTCCATGTCCTTGATCTGCCGGCTCAAGGCCGATTGCGCGATGAACAGGCGTTCGGCGGCGGCGCTGAAACTGCCGCTTTCGGCGATTTCCACGAAGTAGCGCAGTTGACGGGTTGAAAGCACCAGGTATGCCTTTTCGAGATGAGTGGGTGGCTTTGAACATATTAGTCGCAACCCTCGGCGCTGGCTAAAGTCATCTCAGGCTTATAAAGGAAGTGGATCGATGAGTGTGGTGGGTTTGTTGAGCGAGTGGGCGTGGGGCGTGGGTGGCTGGGTGATGATCGGCTTCGGTATCGCGCTGGCCTATATCGTCTTCGGGATTGCCGGGTTCGGTACGGCGCTGGTCGCGGGGCCGATTCTGATTCTGTTCATGCCGCTGTCGAAGATCGTGCCGTTGCTGGTGCTGCTGGATTTCGTCGCGGCGTTCGGCAATCTGCTGCCCTCGCGCCGGGATGTGGCGAAACCCGAGTTGTTGCGGCTGCTGCCGTGCATGGCGGTGGGGTGCACGTTGGGGGTGATTTTCCTGCTTAATCTCAAATCCGATCTGTTGTTGCTGTTGATGGGACTATTCATCAGCGCCTACGCGGTTTATAGCTTGTGGGTGAAAACCCGGCCGACTCGGCTGTCCGCCGGGTGGGCGCTGCCGATGGGTACGGTGGGCGGGCTGTTTGGGGCGCTGTTTGGCAGTGGCGGCTTTTTATACGCGATCTATCTCAACAGCCGTTTGCCCAAGGACGCGGCCCGGGCCACGCAAAGTGCACTGATCAGTTGCAGCACGGTGGTGCGTTTGAGTCTGTTCGCCATCGCCGGGGTGTATGCCGAGCTACCCTTGTTGATGCTGGCGCTGTGTCTGTTGCCGGCCATGGCGCTGGGGCTGTGGATCGGGCGGCGGTTGACCCTGCGTTTGTCGCGCGAGGCGTTTGTACGATTGGTGACATGGCTGGTGCTGGCGAGCGGGATTGCGTTGATCGGGCGCTACATTATTAGTATGGCGTGAGCACTTGACCGGATTCTGTCAGGGATTAAGCTGCCGGCCTTTAGGGCCCCTTCGCGGGCAAGCCCGCTCCCACATTGGAACGCATATCCCTGTGGGAGCGGGCTTGCCCGCGAAGGCGTCAGAAGCCATACCGCAGGACTTTCCATGAATTCGCAAAGCATCATCGTCCCGAAAATCTCCACCCTGCCGGTCCACGAACCTAGGGCGCGGGCGATCCTGCGCTGGCTGGTTCGCAAGAATATCGTCAAGGAAGAACTGAGCACCTGCGGCCGTACCGGCAATCGCATGGCGTACGCGATCGCCGATGGCGCGCGCGCGGTGGTACTGCACCCGCAGGCTTTGCCCTTCGGTGAACCCATCAACGGCCTGGAAATCGTTACCAAGCGCTGCATCTACACCCCGGCCAAGGGCTTTCTCGAAGAGGCCGGTTGCGCCGAGTGTCGTCGCGAAGTCGGCGAAGCGTTGTTCGAAAGCCTCGAAGACTGGTTTCCAGGCCGCACCGACAACTTCACCTGCCCGGAATGCGGGCATGAAGACGATATCAACGGCTTTTTGTATTTACAGGAATGCGCGTTTTCCAACCTGGGCTTCATCTTCAACAACTGGCTGGAGGCGGGGTTCAAGCAAAGCTTTATCGACGAATTCGCCGATTGGCTCGATCAGCCTGTCAGCTGGGTAAAAGTCGAACTATGACCCTGTAGGAGCTGCCGCAGGCTGCGATCTTTTGATCTTGATCCTGAAAAACAGAATCAAAACATCGCAGCCTTCGGCAGCTCCTACAGAAAGCAGGGGGCCCGTACATCAATTAGGCTGAGTTTTACGTTGAACAGCAGGGGGTGTCTGACTATAATGGCGCGCTTCCATTTTCCCGCTCGGGAGCCCCCGCGATGCTGCGTATCAGCCAAGAAGCTCTGACATTCGACGACATTCTCCTAGTGCCCGGTTATTCCGAGGTACTTCCTAACGAAGTCAGTCTCAAGACCCGCCTTACCCGTGGCATCGAGCTGAATATTCCTCTGGTTTCTGCCGCCATGGACACCGTCACTGAAGCCCGTCTGGCAATCGCCATGGCTCAGGAAGGTGGCATCGGCATTATCCACAAGAACATGACCATCGAGCAGCAAGCTGCCGAAGTGCGCAAGGTCAAAAAGTTCGAAGCCGGCGTCGTCAAGGATCCGATCACCATCGAGGCTGACGCCACGGTCCGTGATCTGTTCGAACTGACCCGCATGCACAACATTTCCGGCGTTCCGGTGCTGCACGATGGCGACCTGGTCGGCATCGTCACCTCCCGTGACGTGCGTTTCGAAACTCGTCTGGAAGCCACCGTACGTGAAGTGATGACGCCTAAAGAGCGTCTGGTCACCGTGCGTGAAGGTGCCGACAAGAACGAAGTCCGCGAGCTGTTGCACAAGCACCGCCTGGAAAAAGTCCTGATCGTCGACGACAAGTTTGCCCTCAAAGGCATGATGACCGTCAAAGACATCGAAAAAGCCAAGGCCTACCCGCTGGCCAGCAAGGACGATCAAGGTCGTCTGCGCGTTGGTGCTGCCGTCGGTACCGGTAAAGACACCGGTGACCGCGTTGCTGCGCTGGTCAACGCCGGTGTGGACGTGGTGGTGGTCGACACCGCGCACGGTCACTCCAAAGGCGTGATCGACCGCGTTCGCTGGGTCAAAGAGCATTTCCCTGAAGTGCAGGTGATCGGCGGCAACATCGCCACCGGCGCAGCTGCCAAGGCTCTGGCCGAAGCCGGCGCCGATGCGGTCAAGGTCGGTATCGGCCCTGGCTCGATCTGCACCACCCGTATCGTCGCCGGTGTCGGCGTGCCGCAAATCAGTGCCATCGCCAACGTCGCCGCTGCCCTCGAAGGCACTGGCGTGCCGTTGATCGCCGACGGCGGCATCCGTTTCTCCGGTGACCTGTCCAAGGCCATCGTCGCTGGTGCGTCCTGCGTGATGATGGGCTCGATGTTCGCCGGTACTGAAGAAGCGCCGGGCGAGATCGAACTGTTCCAGGGCCGTTCGTACAAGGCTTATCGCGGTATGGGTTCGCTGGGCGCCATGTCCCAGGCGCAAGGCTCGTCCGACCGTTACTTCCAGGACTCCTCGGCAGGCGCCGAGAAACTGGTTCCGGAAGGTATCGAAGGTCGTGTGCCGTACAAAGGCACACTGACGGCGATCATCCACCAGTTGATGGGCGGTCTGCGTTCCTCGATGGGTTACACCGGCAGCGCCGACATCGAAGAAATGCGTACCAAGCCTGAGTTCGTGCGGATCACCGGTGCCGGTATGGCCGAATCCCACGTTCACGACGTGCAGATCACCAAGGAAGCGCCAAACTACCGCGTAGGTTGAAGCTTCAAGCAAATATCAAGCAACCGGGGCTGTTTTATTCAGCCCCGAGTTGTTTCTGAATCACGACTGTTTCTGAATTACTTAAGACGAGACTGAATCATGGCCCTCGACATTCACGCTCACCGCATCCTGATCCTCGACTTCGGCTCGCAATACACCCAACTGATTGCCCGCCGCGTGCGCGAGATCGGCGTGTACTGCGAACTGCACCCGTTCGACATGGACGAAGATGCGATCCGCGAATTCGCCCCTAAAGGCGTCATCCTCGCCGGCGGCCCCGAGTCCGTGCACGAAGCCAACAGCCCGCGCTGCCCGCAAGCGGTGTTTGACCTGGGCGTGCCGGTCTTCGGTATCTGCTACGGCATGCAGACCATGGCCGAGCAACTGGGCGGCAAGGTTGAAGGTTCCGAACTGCGTGAATTCGGTTATGCCCGCGTTGACGTGGTCGGCAAGAGCCGCCTGCTCGACGGCATCGAAGACCACATCGACGCCGACGGCCTGTTCGGCCTCGACGTATGGATGAGCCACGGTGACAAGGTCACCAAAATGCCGGAAGACTTCCACATCCTGGCCAGCACCCCGAGCTGCCCGATCGCCGGCATGTTCAACGACGAGCGCGCTTACTACGGCGTGCAGTTCCACCCGGAAGTGACCCACACCAAGCAGGGCGGTCGCATCCTGTCGCGCTTCGTGCTGGACATCTGCGGCTGTGAAGCCCTGTGGACTCCGTCGAAGATTGCTGAAGACGCCATTGCCAATATCCGCGCACAGGTCGGCACCGACAACGTGCTGCTGGGTCTGTCCGGCGGCGTTGACTCCTCGGTGGTTGCGGCGCTGCTGCACAAGGCCATCGGCGACCAGTTGACCTGTGTGTTCGTCGACAACGGCCTGCTGCGTCTGCACGAAGGCGAGCAAGTGATGGCCATGTTCGCCGAGAACATGGGCGTCAAGGTGATCCGTGCCAACGCTGAAGACCAGTTCCTCAATAACCTGGCCGGCGAAGCCGACCCGGAGAAGAAGCGCAAGATCATCGGCCGTACCTTCATCGACGTGTTCGATGCCGAATCCTGCAAGCTGGACAACATCAAGTACCTGGCTCAGGGCACCATCTACCCGGACGTGATCGAGTCGGCTGGCGCGAAAAGCGGCAAGGCGCACGTGATCAAGTCGCACCACAACGTGGGCGGCCTGCCGGAAGAGATGAACCTGAAACTGGTCGAGCCACTGCGCGAACTGTTCAAGGACGAAGTCCGTCGTCTGGGTCTGGAACTGGGCCTGCCGTACGACATGGTCTACCGTCACCCGTTCCCGGGCCCGGGTCTGGGCGTTCGCATCCTCGGCGAAGTGAAGAAGGAATACGCCGACCTGCTGCGTCGTGCCGACCACATCTTCATCGAAGAACTGCGCAAAGCCGACTGGTACCACAAAGTCAGCCAGGCTTTCGTGGTGTTCCAGCCAGTGAAATCGGTTGGCGTGGTTGGCGATGGTCGTCGTTATGCCTGGGTCGTGGCCCTGCGTGCCGTGGAAACCATCGACTTCATGACCGCGCGTTGGGCACACCTGCCTTACGAACTGCTGGAAACCGTGTCCGGTCGCATCATCAATGAAATCGAAGGCATCTCCCGCGTGACTTATGACGTGTCGAGCAAGCCGCCGGCGACGATTGAGTGGGAGTGATCACGGCGCCTCGCGCTGAGTGACTGAGAAAACCCCGGCCCAGGCCGGGGTTTTTTATGCGCCATCGAATGACGCGCCGTCTTCAGTCCGGCAGTCGGCTTTGCAACACCATCCCCATGCGCTGGAGCGCTTGGGAGAGCTGCGCGATGTTGGCATAACGCTGTTGATGCACCGCCCAGGAAGGGCGATTGATCGACAGACTGCCGTCCAGGTTTACCTGAACCGGGGTTCGGACGATCATCTGATTGCTGCTGCGGTGAACCAGAGTAAAAGCCCCTTGTGATCGTTCAAAAAGGTACATGCCACGGCGGCGAAGCAACCTTGCTGTCTGCAACTCGTTGTGATTTACCCACGGCGCTTCTACCTGCACGCGCAGATCCGCTCTCAAAGGCTCCAGATCTCCCTGAAACTCACTATTGGCGTCAGGAGTCGTTGCGACTTCGATACCCGGATCAATGGCCACACGGGAGCCGTTGCCAGGCGCTACTTCTTCAACACGCACACCGAGCCCTCCCTGCAGTTCGCTGATCCCGGCGATATTCCTGTGTGTGTTGACACTGTCCACACTGGTCAGTACTACCCATTTGCCGGGGGGATTGGCCACGCGATCAGCCAGCATGATTTCGTTGGTCAGGTAGCTGGTTGTCATCTGCTCGATATTCGGCGCCTGTGCTGTCGATGCCTTGTAAGTGACCGCGCAATCGGTCGCCTGAATCCGAATGCCGGTTCGCCTGCCGGCCCTTACAAGCTCAAGCAGATTGAAGCGCTCAGCCGGATCGGTATTGAGTTGAAGCAGGTAGTCGAGCAACTCTTCGCTCATGTTGCCGTTCTGGAAGAACTGGTTCAGTCCGGTTTGTGTGAAGTCGTTCAGCAACCCCCTCACGTAGAGGGTCGTTACGCCATGACGCGCCAATATCGGCATGTTTTCAATCATCAAGCGCAAACTGGTCAGGCGATCAAGCGTTTCGCCAATGACCAATCCTGGCGCGTTTTCCAATGCACTGGCGATCAGCTCCGGAAACGTCGTAGTGGTTGTCAACGCCGGGACAGGAGGGCGTGGTGGCAAAATCGTCCAGTGGAACTCCCTATAGAATTCGGCGGCGGAAAGCGCCAACTGGCGGAATCTGGCGAGACAATGAATGGCATAGAGATCCGGTGCCGGTACGGCTCCCGTCAGGATTCGCATGGGCATATGTGTCTGCGGTACGTCGAGTGCCCAGTCTCTGAGGCTATCGCGCAAAGCGCCTCGAATGTCGAATGGTGTCGTGATTCGCTGAAAATGGCTTTCCCCCGTTGATGAGGCCTGACCGGTCAGCTCAACCATCGCGAAGTCCGACTCCCGTGTGTCATAAGGAGGCTCCGCCGCTTCACCGTCAGGCGCCATCACACATTGTTTGCCCACACACTGGCCGCCGCCCTTGAGGCCAGGCTGCACAATTCGCTCCCACTGGCCAGCCGCATTCAGGCGCACCGGTAACGAATGGATGAACTGGTTGGGGCGCACGGGGTCGACAATCGCCCAATAGCCACCGCCCTGACTGTCGGGGAAATAACGCACGTAATAAGCGTCGTCACCAATCAGAACTGCAAACGGTGGATCAGAGTTCAGCCGATAAATGCCCTGATATTTGCCGGAGTCGGCAATCGGTTGCAGCCCCTCGAGCAGTTCATTGGATTGATAGGCCTGAGGGATGGCGACAGGTTGTTCCACGGCGGGCGGCAGGGAATGGAAGGCCCCGGAGAGGGTGGCTGTTTCCGAGCTGGTGGAGAGGATTGCATCTTCGGTGGATTCAACGGTTTGCGCTGGCAACGTGTCTTCGAGCAACTGGGCCATTTCGGTCGCTTCGACGTTATCGAGCGTGGTGCCTGCTTCGGTCAACGCGCCCGAGCCTTTGAGGAACGGAGCATTGAACAGTGCGTTGATACCACTGAGGATCGCTCCGATCACGCCGCTTTTACGCTCGGCGCTGGTTCTGCCGTTGACGGCCTGATCGATGTTCAGGCCCATGCTCGCCACACTGGCGCCGATCACGGGTAACGCCACCGGCCAACCGACGGCTGCCAGGGGGCCGAAGACCTTGAGGCCGGCGCTGAGGTAGCCAATCCACAGCTTCTTGCGCAGATCACCGTTGGAGGTCAGGGAAAGATCAGCCTCAGCCCACGTCGCGCTGCGAGTCGAGTCCCGCAACCACGTGAAGGCATCACCAGACACCGTGCGATTGAGCCGATTGATCATGCTGTGGTCGGATTTTCCCCAGCCGGCGACCATTCGATTCATCACCTCGGTGAGGTTCTGCGCCAACTGCTGGCGCGCAGCGAGCGGGAAATGCGTCAGTAACGCCTGTCGCGATACATCGCCATTGAACTGGTTGAGTACCCATAAGTGCAGGTCTGCCGGGGTCTGGAAGGTGATGAATGAAGGCTCACTGCCCGTAAGGTAGAGAATCTGGCGACCGTCGCCCATCACGATGCGCAGCGCCTGATTGGCCTCGTGACCATCGATGTCCAGTACTGCGACCTGAAGATCCACGGGACGAATGGTTTCATCGCGCAGCGATTGCAGTGTCACGGGCACGCACTGACCGAAAGCTGCCGACTTCACGACAAGGCTGAAATCGTCGCTGCTCAAGGTTCGCGTCGAACGCGCCTCGAGCGCCTTGATGAGAAAATTGCATTTGGCCAGGGTGCGGAAGTCGTCGGCAAAGGATTGCCAGAAAGTGTCCAGCTGTTGGCGATACAGGCTGCTGAAGTCGATGCTCCAGAACGCCTTGAGTACGTCGTTGCCGTGCAGGCGCACTTCGTTGGTTTCATCGAATTGCTTCGCTTCCGGCCCGGCGCTGTAGAAACCGCCGTAGAGGTCCAGCAGGTCGGCGTTATCGAAATCGGTGGCACGAAAACGGTGGATCACCAACTGAGTGAGCGTCAGTGATTCGTAAGGGGGGCCAGTGTGATCCCAGCCGGTGAACGTCTTCTCGTTGGAAGCGGCCGTGGTCTTGAAACGGTGAAAGTAGACTTTGTCCGGATCAAGATCGTGGATGTCGTGTCTGGCAAGCAGATCGGCCGCCACCTGGTGGGTGCTGTCCTGCAGGCTGGGGCAGTGGAGGACCAACGATTTGGCAACGGCTTCGAGTGCCTGCTGGTCGGTAGAACTCGTACGGGTTTGTGTCGCGAGTAGATTCATGGGTTTCGTCCTTGAATGAGTCACCCGCAAGGATGTGCCTGAAATCCCGATCCTGTGCGGTACATAGTTATGCTTCATTCGCCCGGTGTGCCTGCTAATGTGATGTGCGGCCACAGGTCGCCCTTAACGTTTCTCAATTGCGGGTGTATCGTATTTGCCCTTTGCGGCCCCCGGGCCTGCGGTTGATTCGTGAGGTAGTTGAGTTCATGTCCTTTACCCGTCGCCAAATCCTCGGTGGCCTGGCCGGTCTTGTTGTCGTTGGTGTGGGGGCGGGCGGCGCGTCGCGTTACTGGCTGGGCAAGATGGCCGATGCTGACGCGGGCCACGACTACGAGCTGATCGCCGCGCCTCTGGACGTTGAACTGGTGCCGGGGCACAAGACCGAGGCGTGGGCGTTCGGCCCGTCGGCGCCGGGCACCGAATTGCGCGTGCGTCAGGGCGAATGGTTGCGGGTGCGCTTCATCAACCATCTGCCGGTGGCGACCACCATTCACTGGCACGGCATCCGTCTGCCGCTGGAGATGGACGGCGTGCCGTACGTTTCGCAACTGCCGGTGCTGCCTGGTGAATACTTCGATTACAAATTCCGTGTGCCGGACGCCGGCAGCTACTGGTATCACCCGCACGTCAGCAGCAGCGAAGAGCTGGGGCGCGGGCTGGTCGGGCCGCTGATCGTCGAAGAGCGCGAGCCGACCGGTTTCAAGTACGAAAAGACCTTGAGCCTGAAGAACTGGCACATTGACGAGGAAGGCAATTTCGTCGAGTTCAGCATTCCTCGCGAAGCGGCCCGTGGCGGCACGGCGGGGCGGCTGTCGACCATCAATGGTGTGCCCTCGCCGGTAATCGAGCTGGCGGCGGGGCAGATCACCCGTGTGCGTTTGCTCAACCTCGATAATACCCTGACGTATCGCATCAACATCCCCGGTGTCGAAGCGCAGATCTATGCGCTGGACGGCAACCCGGTCGAGCCGCGCCCCTTGGGCAAGGAATACTGGCTCGGCCCTGGCATGCGCATTTGCCTGGCGATCAAGGCGCCAGCGGCCGGTGAAGAGTTGTCGCTGCGCAATGGCCCGGTGCGGTTGGGCACATTGCGTTCGGTGGCCAATAACGATGCGCCGACCGACTGGCCGAAAGCCTTGCCCGCCAACCCGGTGGCCGAGCCGGATCTGGCGAATGCCGAGAAACTCAACTTCAATTTCGAATGGGTCGGTTCGGTGTCGGTGAATGTCGACAACGGCAAGCCGCCGAGCCTGTGGCAGATCAACGGCAAGGCTTGGGACATCACCGACAAGACCTGCGCGGATCGGCCGATTGCCAGCCTGAAGCTGGGCCAGAGCTACATCTTCGAACTGAAGAACATGACCCAGTACCAGCACCCGATCCACCTGCACGGCATGAGTTTCAAGGTGATTGCGTCGAACCGGCACAAGATCACTCCGTACTTCACCGACACTTATCTGCTGGGCAAGAACGAGCGTGCGCAAGTGGCGCTGGTGGCGGATAACCCGGGGGTGTGGATGTTCCATTGCCATGTGATCGACCACATGGAAACCGGCCTGATGGCCGCCATCGAGGTGAAGTGATGCGCCAGATTCGCCCCGCCGCGATCATCGACCGCAGCCGTGACCGCGACTTCATGCGCGAAGCCCTGGCCCTCGCCGAGCAGGGCGCAGCGCTGGGCGAAGTGCCGGTCGGCGCGGTGCTGGTGCAGGACGGCGAGATTATCGGTCGCGGTTTCAACTGCCCGATTACCACCAGCGACCCGAGCGCCCACGCGGAAATGGTCGCGATCCGCGCCGCCGCCCAGGCCATCAACAACTATCGCCTGCCGGGCAGCACGCTCTACGTGACGCTGGAACCGTGCAGCATGTGCGCCGGGCTGATCGTGCATTCACGCATTGCGCGGGTGGTGTATGGCGCGCTGGAGCCGAAAGCCGGGATCGTGCAGAGTCAGGGACAGTTCTTTACCCAGGGTTTTTTGAATCACCGGGTGTTGTATGAAGGTGGGGTGCTGGCCGAAGAGTGTGGCGCGGTGCTGACCGAATTCTTCAGGGCGCGGCGCGCGAAACCGGCAGACTGAAGAACGACATCAAACCCTGTGGGAGCTGGCTTGCCAGCGATGGCGTCGGCACATCAAGCATTGATGTCGACTGATCCACCGTTATCGCTGGCAAGCCAGCTCCCACAGTTTTTTGCAGTGTCTGGAAGGGATCGTTACTTCTTCGCGACGATGACCGCGCGCATCGGCGCCGGCAGGCCTTCGATGGTCTTGCTGTGGTCTTCGGGGTCGAGGAAGTCGCTCAGCGACTGATACTTCATCCACTCGGTGCTGCGCTGTTCTTCGACGGTGGTCAGGCTGACGTCCACGCAGCGAATGTCGCTGAAACCTGCCCGACGCAGCCACAATTCCAATGCCGGCACCGACGGCAGGAACCATACGTTGCGCATCTGTGCGTAACGATCTTCAGGCACCAGCACCTGATGCTTGTCGCCCTCGACCACCAGGGTTTCCAGCACCAGTTCGCCGCCCTTGACCAGGCAATCCTTCAGCGCCAGCAAATGCTCGATCGGCGAACGCCGGTGGTAGAACACACCCATCGAGAACACCGTGTCGAAGCCTTCGAGGTTTGGCGGCAGGTCTTCGAACGGGAACGGCAGGTGCCAGGCATTCGGCTCGGACAGGTAACGTTGCACCGCCTGGAACTGGCAGAAGAACAGCCAGTTCGGATCGACGCCGATCACGCTGTCGGCGCCGGCGCCGAGCATGCGCCACATGTAGTAGCCGTTGCCGCAACCGACGTCGAGGATGCGTTTGCCCTTCAGATCCAGATGCGGCGCGACCCGCGACCACTTCCAGTCCGAGCGCCATTCGGTGTCGACGTGCACGCCGAACAGATCGAACGGGCCTTTGCGCCATGGCGACAGGCCCATCAGAGCGGTGCGCATTTGCGCGCGGGTTTCGTCGTCGCAATCGGTGTCGAGTGTCAGACCGTTGAGCAGATCGACGTCACTCGGCTGGATCTTCGGCAATGCGTCCAGCGCACTCTGCCAGCGCTCGAGGTCGCCATGACCTTTCTCCATTTTCTTGTCGAGTTGCACTTGCAGGGTGTTGGCCCAGTCGGCCAGCGGGGTGCCGGCCAGGCGGCGGGCGAGGGGGGACAGATCAATCATGGCAAGGCAATCAACGAGGCAAAGTTAAGACACTGGAACCACGGCACGACTTTCGAGAACCCGGCGGCCAGCAGGCGTTCGCGGTGTTCTTCGAGGCTGTCGGGCTTCATGACGTTTTCGATGGCGCTGCGCTTCTGGGCGATTTCCAGTTCGCTGTAGCCGTTGGCGCGTTTGAATGCGACGTGCAGATCAGTGAGCAGCGCGTGTTCTTCGGCATCGTTGAAGCGCAGCTTTTCCGAGAGGATCAACGCGCCACCGGGCAGCAGCGACTGGCGAATGCGCGACAGCAACGCAGTGCGCTGATCCGGGGCGATGAATTGCAGGGTGAAGTTCAGCGCCACCACCGAGGCCGGTTTGAACTCGAGGGCGAGAATGTCGCCTTCGATCACTTCGACCGGCAGCAACTCCTGGAACATCGAGTCCTGACCGTTGAGGTACTCGCGGCAGCGTTCGACCATCGCCGTCGAGTTATCCACCGCGATCACCCGGCAACCCTCGGTGCGCACGTGACGGCGCAGGGCTTGAGTCACTGCGCCAAGCGAAGCTCCGAGGTCGTACAGCACGCTGTTGGGCTGAGCGAATTGCGCCGCGAGCACACCGAGGTTTTCGACGATGGTCGGATAACCCGGCACCGAACGCTTGATCATGTCCGGGAACACCCGCACCACGTCCTCGTTGAAGGCGAAGTCAGGCACCTGGGCCATCGGCTGGGCGAAAATGCGATCGGGTTCTTTGCTCACGGCGGTTCCGGCGGTGTCGATGAAAAGGCCGGCATTTTAGCCAAAGTGGCGCTGGGATGCTTGGTTGTCTGATAAACCACCCAATCAAAAGATCGCAGCCTTCGGCAGCTCCTACATTGATCCCTGTAGGAGCTGCCGAAGGCTGCGATCTTTTAAAGGGTGGCGCGTTTTGTGTGGGAAAACGCCGAAGCGGCAATCCCCCACTGCCCTAGCCAGTAACTGAGGATGATCACGTAAGGCGCGGCATGAAACGGCGCTACAAAGCGGTCAATGCCGATCACGCTGTCGGAGAACACGAACGCCACTGCGCCGCCCGCCGCCAGCAGTGCCGAGCGTTGCGGTACGCCGCTGCCGAGCCGAGCGAGGGCGCGCCAGAGCATGGCGCTGATGGCGGTGCCGTAGACGATCACCGGCACGGTCAACGGTCCAAGTCCGCTGCTGATCAATATGCCCAACAGCACGGCGCCAACGCCAAGGGCAAGAACCAGCGGCAGCAGAGCCAAACGCCGGCAATCGCTGAGGTAAGCCTTGAGATACGCCAGATGCGCTACCAGAAACGCCCCGAGGCCAAACACGAAAAGATCACCCGGCCACGCCAGCAGCACATCGCCGAATAAAGAGAAAATCAGACCGAGGCTGATCCAGCGGCGATAGTCGCTGGGCGGTGCATCGTGCAACCAGCCGAGCAGGGCCAGTACCGGCAGCGGTTTGACCAACAGGCATAGCAGCGCCGCATGGGTGCTGACGCCATAGAGAAAGGTCACTGCGCCCATCAGCGCCAGAATCAGCCAGCCCACGATCAGTTCACCGAAATGGCGCAGTCGAAGGTTTCTGCCGGCTCAACTTCCGGTTCCCAAGGTTGCTGCGAGGTCAGGCGCAGGCGCCCGGTGCCGGTGGCGAAGGCCTGAAAGCGCCAGGTGGAGAAGCCGCCCGCACCGACCATGCCCGAGTCTTTCGGGCTGCTGTAGACCTCGGGGCTGAGGGCATGCAGCACACCGCCGGCCGAGTCCTGAATGGCCCAGCGATAGCCCGTGGTCGGGTTGCTCGGCAGCATCACGATCAGATTTTGTCCGTTGGTCAACTGCACGGGGCATTCGCTCTGGTTTTCCACGGTCACGTTCTGTTTTGGCTGCGTGGCGCAGGCGGCCAGCAAAGAGAGGGCGAGGGGGACGAACAGGCGAGGGGGGGACATAAGGTCAGCGGCTCCGGTTGGCGACGAACGGCGAGCATAACTGAAGATGAGACAAAGTGTGACAGTCAGGCAGTCCAGTGTGGACTGCACTCACGCCATCGCTGGCAAGCCAGCTCCCACAGGGATTGTGGTGAACACAGAATTTGTGAACACATCGAACACTGTGGGAGCTGGCTTGCCAGCGATAGCGGTAGGTCAGGCGCTAAAGCTCTGTCAGAACAACACCTTCGCCACATCCGCGAAGCGCTTGGCAAAATGCACTGTAATGCCTTCCTTCAGATAGTCCGGCAATTCCTCAAAGTTGCCACGGTTCGGCTCCGGCAGGATCAGTTCGAAGATCTTTTGCCGCCGCGCCGCGATCACCTTCTCGCGCACACCGCCAATCGGCAGCACATGCCCGGTGAGGGTCAGTTCGCCCGTCATTGCCACGCCTTTTTTCGGCGGCTGGTTGCGGGCGAGGGAGAGCAGGGCGCTGGCCATGGTCACGCCCGCGCTCGGGCCGTCTTTCGGTGTCGCGCCTTCCGGCACGTGCAGGTGGACAAAGGCTTCGTCGAAGAACTTCGGATCCCCGCCGAACGATTTCAGGTGCGAGCTGACGTAGCTGTAGGCGATCTCCGCCGACTCCTTCATCACATCGCCCAATTGCCCGGTGAGTTTGAAGCCGCGATTGAGCGTGTGAATCCGCGTGGCTTCGATCGGCAGGGTCGCGCCGCCCATGCTGGTCCAGGCCAGGCCGGTGATCACGCCGGTGCCGGACAGCACTTGTTCGTTGCGGAACACCGGATGGCCCAGCGAGGCTTCGAGGTCTTTCGGGCCGAGCTTGATCACCGCTTTCGGGTCGTCGATGAGTTTCATCACCGCTTTGCGCACCAGTTTGCCCATTTGCTTTTCGAGCTGGCGAACCCCGGCTTCACGGGCGTAACCGTCGATCAACGCCTTGAGCGCGCTGTCGCTGATGCTCAGGCTGCCTTTGGACACACCGGCCTTTTCCAGCAGTTTCGGCCACAGGTGACGTTTGGCGATGGCGACCTTTTCTTCGGTGATGTAGCCCGACAGGCGAATCACTTCCATTCGGTCCAGCAACGGGCCGGGAATCGAATCCAAAGTGTTGGCGGTGCACACGAACAGGACTTTCGACAGGTCCATGCGCAGGTCGAGGTAGTGGTCGAGGAATTCGACGTTCTGCTCCGGATCGAGGGTTTCCAGCAGCGCCGAGGCCGGGTCGCCCTGGTAGCTCTGGCCCATTTTGTCGATCTCGTCGAGCATGATCACCGGGTTCATCACTTCAACGTCTTTCAAGGCCTGGACGAGTTTGCCCGGTTGCGCGCCGATGTAAGTGCGGCGATGGCCCTTGATCTCGGCTTCGTCGCGCATGCCGCCGAGGCTGAAGCGGTAGAACGGCCGGCCGAGGGATTCGGCGATGGATTTGCCGACGCTGGTTTTACCCACGCCCGGCGGGCCGACCAGCAATACGATGGAGCCGCTGATTTCGCCTTTGTAGGCACCCACGGCGAGGAATTCGAGGATGCGGTCCTTGATGTCATCGAGGCCGGCGTGGTGTTTGTCGAGCACCTTGCGCGCGTGCTTGAGGTCGAGTTTGTCCTCGCCGTACACGCCCCACGGCACTGACGTCGCCCAGTCGAGGTAGTTGCGCGTGACCGCATATTCCGGCGAACCGGTTTCGAGGATCGACAGCTTGTTCATTTCTTCTTCTAGGCGCTTTTGCACCTGCGCCGGCAGGACTTTGCCTTCCAGGCGCTGCTCGAATTGCTCAAGGTCGGCGCTGCGGTCGTCCTTGGTCAGGCCGAGTTCCTGCTGGATGACCTTGAGTTGTTCCTTGAGGAAGAACTCGCGCTGATGCTCGCCGATCTTGCGGTTGACTTCGGCAGAGATCTCTTTCTGCAGGCGCGCGACTTCGACTTCCTTGCGCAGCATCGGCAGGACTTTTTCCATGCGCTTGAGCATCGGCACGCAGTCGAGCACTTCCTGCAGCTCGGGGCCGGTGGCGGAGGTCAGGGCGGCGGCGAAGTCGGTCAGCGGCGATGGATCGTTGGGGCTGAAGCGGTTGAGGTAGTTCTTCAGTTCTTCGCTGTACAGCGGGTTGAGCGGCAGCAGCTCCTTGATCGCGTTGATCAGCGCCATGCCGTAGGCCTTGACCTCGTCGGTCGGCTCGGTGGGCTGGTGCGGGTATTCGACTTCGACCAGATACGGCGGGCGGTGGTGCTTGAGCCAGGTCTTGATGCGCACGCGGCTCAGGCCCTGGGCGACGAACTGCAATTTGCCGTTTTCACGGCTGGCGTGGTGCACCTTCACCAGCGTGCCGTATTCGGGCAGGGCTTTGGTGTTGAAGTGGCGCGGGTCTTCCTGGGGCGTATCCATGAAGAACAGGGCCAGGGAGTGGTGGTCGGATTTGCTCACCAGATCGAGGGTTTCGGCCCAAGGTTCTTCGTTGACGATGACCGGCAGCACTTGGGCCGGGAAGAACGGGCGGTTGTGGATCGGGATGACGTAGACCTTGTCCGGCAGGTTCTGGCCGGGCAGGGCCAGGCCTTTGCCGGTGGGATGGTGTTCGATGTGTTCGGCTTCGGTGTAATCGTCGGGGTTGTCCGGGAATTCTTGCTGGTCGCTCATGGGGCACCTGCGCAATGGGGTATGGGTGTTAGATGGGGCAGGCTTGGGGTGGTTTCAATGGCAGGGGATGTTTCTGCTTG
>NZ_QAIK01000085.1:0-3833 GCF_003061005.1 Pseudomonas sp. HMWF021
GGCTGAATCTGCGCGGTCTGTACCCGGCGGCGTACAGCTTGCCGGTGCTGCCGGGCACGGTGGCCTGTCGGCAGGACGGCCATTTGTTGCTGCGCGAAAGCGTGCAGGTGGCGCGGGTGCAGCCGCTGTTCGACGACGAGGTTGGCGATTGGCTGTTGAGCTGTGGCACGCCGCTGCACTGGATCGGTTCGACGCCACCGCCGGATGCGCAATTGCCGATGGCCGAGGCGCAACGCTGGACCGGGCCGTTGCCCGGTTGGGGCCTGCACGGCGCGGTGCAACAGCAGCGCAGCGAGCATCGCGGTTGGGGCCGGGCGTTGGGGCTGTGCGCATTGGCGGTGGCGGTGTGGGTGATCGGCTTGAACCTGTATGCCGCTCGCGAAGCCAGTCAGGGTCAGCAGCTCAAGGCGCAGATGGCGCTGCGGGTGAAGCAGGCCTTTCCCGAGTTGCCGGTGATCCTCAATCCGCTGCAGCAGGCGCGTCAGCAACTGGCGGCGCGGCAGAAGGGCGCGGCGGAGGACCCGGCGCAACCGTTCAATCGGCTGGTGTTGCAGGCCGGCAGTGGCATGCCGTTCATGGCCGGCACGGTCGAGCGTCTGACGTTTGTTGACGGCACGTTGCAGTTGAGTCTGCTGGCCGATGCCCGGCGCAGCGCCAATGACAAGGACAAGGATTGGCAAGCCGCATTGGCCCAGGTCGGGATCAGTGCGACGGCTGACGATGAAGGCTGGCTGCTGCGCCCGAGCGACGAAGTCACCACCCCCGACGACAGCGCTGACGACAGCGGAGCAGAAGATGAATAAGGCATCGCTCGCGGTGTACCGCGCTCGCTGGCAGCGTTTCAGCGCGCAGCTTCAGGCGCGTTGGCAAGCGCTGGCCCTGCGTGAGAAACGCATGGTCGGCGGCATGGCGGTGGTGCTGCTGGCGCTGTTGGTGTGGGTCGCATTGATCCAGCCGCCGCTGAAAAAAATCACTTATTGGCAAAGCGAAACGCCGAAGTTGCGCGCGCAGACCGAAGCGCTTGAAGTGTTGTTGCGCGAGGTCAGCGTGCGCCCGGACGGGCAAAGCCTAGCGCAGTCTCTTGAACATACGCTGCAGGCCAGCGGCCTGGCCGGGCATTACCAATTGCAAGCCGGAGAGGCGGGCGCCTGGCAACTGACGTTCGACGCGGCGCCAGCCGATGCCGTGCTCGACTGGCTGCTGAGCACCCCGGCACAGCTTTCTCTGCAAGTGGTCGAGGCCCGTCTGCAACGCGCCGACAACGCTTCGACCGAAGTCACTGCCGGCACATTGTCAGGCACCGTTCGCATGGATCAGGCGCTGGGCGCTAAGGAAGCTTCATGAAGGGGTCAGGATCCAAACCGGCACGTCTGGCGTTGCCGATGCTGCTGATGGCATTGAGCGCGTGCAGCAACACCACCACGCCGCCGAACCAGCCGCCATTGCTGGTGGACAGCGAACTCGGTCGGCCATTGGCCAACACCCAGCGCAGCGGCGATGCGTTGCTCGATCGTCAACGCGCCCAGGCACAAACCGCGCCGCAACCACGGCAGATGCACAACATCACCGAACGCGCGCGCAGTGGCGGCGCCCCGCGCGGCAGCACACTGCCGAGCAATCCGCTGGGCGATCAACCGGTGACGCTGAATTTTGTCGACGCCGATATTCAAGCGGTGGTGCGCGCGTTGTCGCGTTCCACTGGCCAGCAGTTTCTGGTCGACCCTCGGGTCAAGGGCAGCCTGACGCTGGTCTCGGAAGGTCAGGTGCCGGCGCGCCAGGCTTATGACATGTTGCTCGCGGCGTTGCGCATGCAGGGTTTCAGCGTGGTCGATGTCGGCGGCGTCGCCCAGGTGGTGCCGGAGGCCGACGCAAAACTGCTCGGCGGGCCGATCTACAGCCCGGACAAACCCGCCGGCAACGGCATGCTCACCCGCACCTTTCGCCTGCAATACGAGAACGCGGTGAACCTGATTCCAGTGCTGCGCCCGATCGTCTCGCCGAACAACCCGATCAATGCCTACCCCGGCAACAACACCATCGTTGTCACCGATTACGCCGAAAACCTCACGCGCGTCGCCCAGTTGATCCAGACCATCGACACCCCGAGTGCGATCGACACCGACGTGGTGCAGATCCAGAACGGCATCGCCGCCGACATCGCGCCGATGGTCGCCGATCTGCTTGACGCGCCGGGCAACGATCCGACGCAGAAAATCGCGGTGATCGGCGACCCGCGTTCCAACACCATCATCATCCGCGCCGGCAGCCCCGAGCGCACCGAGCTGGCGCGCAACCTGATCTACAAACTCGACAACGCGCAGAGCAATCCGAGCAACCTGCACGTGGTTTATTTGCGTAACGCGCAGGCGGCGAAACTGGCGCAAGCGTTGCGTGGGTTGTTGACCGGCGAGAGCGACAGCGGCACCAGCGACAGTGCGCGCTCGGTGCTCAGTGCCATGGGCAGCAACGGCAACAACAATGGCGGTTCGAGTGCGCAGAGCGGCACGCAAACAGGTGGCAACACCTCGACCACATCCAGCACCGGCAGCACTGGCGGCAGTTACGCCCAGGGCAGCAGTTCGACTGGCAGCGGCGGCAGTCAGGCCAGCGAACAGAACGTTGCGTTCAGTGCTGGCGGGGTGACGATTCAGGCTGACGCCACCACCAACACCTTGCTGATATCCGCGCCGGAACCGTTGTATCGCAACCTGCGCGAGGTCATCGATTTGCTCGACCAGCGCCGTGCGCAAGTGGTGATCGAGAGCCTGATCGTTGAGGTCGGCGAGGACGATGCCAGCGAATTCGGCGTGCAGTGGCAGACCGGCAACCTCGGCGGTAAAGGGGTGATCGGCGGGGCCAACCTCGGCGGTTCGGGGATCAACCTCAACGGCAAGACCAGTCTCGATGTGCTGCCCCAGGGTTTGAACCTCGGTTATGTCAACGGCACGGTCGATATCCCCGGCATCGGCAAGATCCTCGACCTGAAAGTGCTGGCTCGGGCGCTGAAGAGCAAGGGCGGCACCAATGTGTTGTCGACGCCGAATCTGCTGACCCTCGATAACGAAGCGGCGAGCATTTTTGTCGGCCAGACCATTCCGTTTGTCAGCGGCAGCTACGTCACAGGTGGCGGGGGGACCAGCAACAACCCGTTCCAGACCGTTACCCGTGAAGAGGTGGGCTTGAAGCTCAACGTGCGGCCGCAGATTTCCGAGGGCGGGACGGTCAAGCTCGACATTTATCAGGAGGTCAGCAGCATCGACGAACGCGCGTCGGCCAGCGCGACGTCGGCGGGGATCGTCACCAACAAGCGCGCGATCGACACCAGCATCCTGCTCGACGACGGCCAGATCATGGTCCTCGGCGGCCTGCTGCAGGACGGCTACAGCCAGAGCAATGAAGCGGTGCCGTGGCTGGGGACGTTGCCGGGTATCGGCGCGCTGTTTCGCAACGAACGCCGGGCGATCACCAAGACCAACCTGATGGTGTTCCTGCGCCCGTACATCATCCGCGACAGCGAAGCGGGGCGCAGCATCACCCTTAACCGCTACGACTTCATGCGCCGCGCCCAGGGCGGCCTGCAACCGGAACGCAGCTGGGCAATGCCGGACATGCAGGCGCCGCAGTTGCCGACGGCGGCGCAGGGGGTGCCGAGTCCGGTTCCGACTTCGGGACCTCGCGCGACGATCAAAGCGGTGCCGATTGAAGGGAGTACACGCTTTTGACCAGCATGATGACTGTGGCGAGGGAGCTTGCTCCCGCTCGGGTGCGGAGCGCCCGCAAATCCGACATGCAAGGTGTGTCTGCGGGAACGGGGTCGCAGGGTTTGGGTCTGC
>NZ_QAIK01000085.1:3843-4730 GCF_003061005.1 Pseudomonas sp. HMWF021
AGCTCCCTCGCCACAGGAATGGGGAACGACACCGAACCTGTAGGAGCTGCCGAAGGCTGCGATCTTTTGCTTTGGCTTTTTTCAATGTCGCTGAAGATCAAGATCAAAAGACCGCAGCCTGCGGCAGCTCCTACACGAGATTGTATTGCCATGGGGGGAGGGTGTAGATGAGTTCACTGCCCTACGCCTGGGCCAAGGCCCAGCGTATTTTGTTGTGCGACGGCGTGCTGACGGTGTGCCCATCGACGCCCGGCTGGTCGATCAGCGAGGTGCGGCGCCAGTTCGGTGAAACGTCGCTCAAGCGCGTGCGCGACGACGAACTCGATGGCCTGCTCGCCACGGCCTACGCCGACACCGGCAGCGCCGCCGCTGTGGTCGGCGCAGCAGAAAACGAAGTCGATCTCGACCGCCTGATGCAGGACATGCCGGAAATCACCGACCTGCTCGACACCCAGGACGGCGCGCCGGTGATCCGCATGATCAACGCCTTGCTCACCCAGGCCGCCCGCGATGAGGCCAGCGACATTCACATCGAACCGTTCGAAACCCATTCGGTGGTGCGCTACCGGGTCGATGGCACGTTGCGCGACGTGGTTTCGCCGCGCAAGGCGCTGCACGGTGCGCTGGTGTCGCGGATCAAGATCATGGCCCAGCTCGACATCGCCGAAAAACGCCTGCCACAGGACGGTCGTATCGCGTTGCGCGTGGCCGGGCGGCCGATCGATATTCGCGTGTCGACCGTGCCCACCGGGCATGGCGAGCGGGTGGTGATGCGCTTGCTCGACAAACAGGCCGGGCGTCTGCACCTGGAAACCCTCGGCATGGACGCGCAGGTGCTGGCCAGACTCGATCACCTGATCCGCCAGCCCCACGGCATCGTGCTGGTC
>NZ_QAIK01000085.1:4740-50573 GCF_003061005.1 Pseudomonas sp. HMWF021
TCACCGTCGAGGACCCGGTGGAATACGACCTGCCGGGAATCAGCCAGATTCAGGTCAACGCCAAGATCGACATGACCTTCGCCCTGGCGCTGCGGGCAATCCTGCGGCAAGACCCGGACATCATCATGATCGGCGAGATCCGCGATCTGGAAACCGCGCAAATCGCCGTGCAGGCCTCGCTCACCGGGCACCTGGTGCTGGCGACGCTGCACACCAACGACGCGGTCTCGGCGGTCAACCGCTTGATCGACATGGGTGTCGAGCCGTTCTTGCTCGCGTCGTCGATGCTCGGTGTATTGGCACAACGCTTGGTGCGACGCCTGTGCAATCAGTGCAAGCAGGAAGACCCGGCGACACCCGGCACTTGGCGCCCGGTCGGTTGCGCCGCCTGCAACCACACTGGCTACAGCGGTCGCACCGGCATCCACGAATTGTTCTGCATCGACGACGACATTCGCACCCTGATTCACCAGGGGGCGGGGGAGCAGGCCTTGCGTGCGGCGGCGGCCAAGGCCGGGATGTTCAGCCTGCGCGAGGACGGCGAGCGCTGGATTCGCAGCGGCGCCACCGCCCCTGAAGAAATCCTCCGTGTGACCCGGGACGCCTGATGAATCGCTATCGTTTTGAAGCCGCCGACGCTACCGGCAAGATCGAGTCCGGGCACCTGGAGGCGGACAGCCAGGGCGCGGCGTTCGGCGTGTTGCGCAGCCGTGGTTTGACCGCGTTGTCGGTGCACAAGGAAAGCAACGTCGCCCAGCATGGCGGCGGTGGCTTGTTCAGTGCGCGGATGTCGGACAACGACCTGGCCTGGGCCACCCGGCAACTGGCGAGTCTGCTCGGCGCCAGTCTGCCGCTGGAAGCAGCGCTCAGCGCGACGGTGGAGCAGGCCGAGAAAAAACACATCGCCCACACCCTCAGCGCAGTACGCGCCGATGTGCGCAGCGGCATGCGTCTGGCGGAGTCGCTGGCTGCGCGGCCACGGGATTTTCCAGAGATCTACCGCGCGTTGATCGCTGCGGGGGAGGAGTCCGGCGATCTGGCGCAGGTGATGGAGCGGCTGGCGGATTACATCGAGGAACGCAACAACCTGCGCGGCAAGATCCTCACCGCGTTTATCTATCCCGGTGTGGTCGGGCTGGTGTCGATCGGCATCGTGATTTTTTTGCTCAGCTACGTGGTGCCGCAGGTGGTCAGCGCCTTTTCCCAGGCGCGGCAGGACTTGCCGGGGCTGACGTTGGCGATGCTCACCGCCAGTGATTTCATTCGGGCGTGGGGCTGGTTGTGTGCGGCAGTGATCGCAGGCGCGTTCTGGAGCTGGCGCCTGTACCTGCGCAATCCGGCGGCACGTTTGAGTTGGCATCATCGGGTGCTGAAACTGCCGCTGATCGGACGGTTCGTGTTGGGCCTGAACACTGCGCGATTCGCCTCGACCCTGGCGATTCTCGGCGGTGCCGGGGTGCCGCTGTTGCGCGCGTTGGAGGCGGCGCGGCAGACGTTATCCAATGATCGACTCAGCCTTAGCGTCAGCGACGCCACGGCCAAGGTTCGCGAAGGGGTGAACCTCGCGGCGGCGTTGCGGGTGGAGAACGTGTTTCCGCCGGTGCTGATTCACCTGATCGCCAGCGGCGAGAAAACCGGCGCACTGCCGCCGATGCTCGAACGGGCGGCGCAAACGCTGTCCCGCGATATCGAACGGCGGGCAATGGGCATGACCGCGTTGCTCGAACCGCTGATGATTGTGGTGATGGGTGGGGTGGTGCTGGTGATTGTGATGGCGGTGTTGTTGCCGATCATTGAGATCAACCAGTTGGTGCAGTAGCTGCGATTGATGTTGTCTGCCCGGGCCCCATCGCTGGCAAGCCGGCTCCCACAGGGGGCAGTGTTGTTAATGCGATCTGTGTCACAACATCAATACCTGTGGGAGCTGGCTTGCCAGCGATAGGGCCATGCAGAACAACAAATAATTCAGACTTTTTTCCAAGGCTTCAGCATCACCCGAGTCAGGTTTCCCCCATCCTCGGGTTCTCCTTTCTGTCATCTGCAACCACCCCGCAACGGCTGCAGCCAATTTCAGTCAAACCCACGATCCAGACCCCTCGCCATCCCCCGCAAACACCCGAGAAAACCCGCTGAAAAACCCCACGCAGCTCCCGAGGTTTTTTCCTTTATCTGTCACCGGAAACTGCGAATTTCTCAGTGCGACTTAACCAAGGCCACCGCTAGCGAGGGTCGACGGTGAGTCCTCCCAGTGTCATGCAAGACCCCCGAAAACCTGTGTCCACAAACCAGTTGAAAAGGAGATTCTTCATGTTCAAGCGCACTCTGATCGCCGCGTCCCTGACCGTCGCCGCTCTGGCTTCCGCTCAAGCCATGGCCGTCACCGGTGGTGGTGCAACTCTGCCAGCTTCTCTGTACAAAGGTTCGGCCGACAGCATCCTGCCTGCCAACTTCAGCTACGCGGCCATCGGCAGCGGCGGTGGCAAGACCGCTTTCCTGACCAACAACCCGGCCGGTTTCAGCACCACCGGCACCGTGCACTTCGCCGGTAGCGACTCGATCCTGAGCGCTTCGGAAATCAGCACCTACAACACCACCTACGGCGCTTCGTACGGCCCGCTGATTCAACTGCCTTCGGTGGCCACTTCGGTTGCCATCCCGTACAAAAAAGCCGGCCAGACCGCGCTGAACCTGACCAGCGCTCAGTTGTGCGATGCGTTCTCCGGTGCCAAAACCACGTGGGGCCAGCTGCTCGGCACGACCGACACCACGCCGATTCGCGTTGTTTACCGCAACGTTTCCAGCGGCACTTCGGAAATCCTCAGCCGTCACTTGAACTCGGTCTGCCCGACTCAGTTCGCCACCAACTCCACCTTCACCAACGCTCGTCTGCCAGCCGGTTCGGCGCTGCCGTCGAACTGGGTTGGCGTCGCCAACACGTCCGATGTCGCCACTGCCGTGAACGCGGTTGACGGCTCGATCGGTTATGTCGGTCCGGACGGTGTCGACGCTACCAGCAACGCTGTTGTTGCTCGCGTCAACGGTGTTCAGCCAACTTCGCTCAACGTCACCCTGGCACTGTCGTCGGTGTCCGCTCCTTCGACCCCGGCCCAGGCTGCAAACCCTGCCAACTGGTCGCCCGTGGTGGCTAACCCGGCTTCGGGTTACAAACTGGCTGCCTACACCAACTTCATCTTCGGTCAGTGCTACAAGGACGCAGCCGTGGCCGCGGACGTCAAAGCCTTCCTGACTCAGCACTACAGCAACCCGGGCAACAACACTGCGACTCAGGCTCACAAGTTCGTCGCCGTGCCTAACGCCTGGAAAACCGCTGTTACCGCCAACTTCATCACCAACACTTCGGGCAACAACCTGGACATCAACAACGCCAGCGTCTGCAACGCTATCGGTCGTCCTTTGTAAGCTCGCGCTGTCGTAACACCGATGACGGCAACCTTCGGGTTGCCGTCATTTTTTTTGGCCCGGATACACGCCGAACATGAAGTTTGTGTGACATCCGTTCGGTCGCGCCCCTCGCCAACGGCCTATGTCGTAACAGCAGGTTTTTGCAGGCCTGCGGCATCTTTGGCAACCAAAGTGTGGCAATCAAAAAGGATCTCGTAGTGATGCTCGCTCGCCCATCCCGTCGTCGTACCCACGTTCTGTCCTCCAAGCGCCAAACCGTCGAGCCGTCGCTTTGGCTGCTCAAACCGTTGGCGCACGCGGTGGCGTTGTGTCTGGTGGCGGGCAGTGCGCAGGCGCAGACGGCGTTCAGTTCGAGCTGGTTTGCTGCCAAAGGTGCGGCGCAGCAGGCTGCAGCAGCGCGTCCGAGCGTTGGCGGGTTGCCGGGGATGACACCGCCATTGGCCCAACAGCAAAAAGCCAATCAGCAATTGCAGCGCTCGATTCAGACCTTGAATAACACGGTCGCGGCGATTGCTGCGCAACAGGCGGCGCAGGCTGCCGGGCGCGCAGCGGCGCTGGGCACGGTGCAGTTTGTGCCGGACGGCCTGGGCGAGGGTGGCTTGAAGGTCGACAACAGCCTGACTCAAGGCTGGCAGAACGCGAAGGGCCCGCAGCAGACCCAGGTCGATGGCAAAACCACAGTGACAATCGAGCAGACCGCCGACAAGGCCATTCTCAACTGGGAAACCTTCAACGTCGGTCGCAATACCACGGTCGATTTCGCCCAGCAGTCTAACTGGGCGGTGCTCAACCGGGTCAACGACCCGACTGCCCGGGCCAGCCAGATTCAAGGCCAGATCAAGGGCAACGGCACGGTGATGCTGATCAACCGCAACGGCATAGTGTTCAGCGGCAGCAGCCAAGTCAACGTGCGCAACCTGGTGGCCGCTGCCGCCAACATCACCGATATCCAGTTCCGTGATCGGGGTCTGTATTTCGACAGCACCGGCACCCAGCCGACGTTCACCGATGCCGCCGGCAAGGTGTTGGTCGAACGCGGTGCCTCCATCGACACCCACAAGCCGGCATCGTCTACCGCTGCCGGTGGTTATGCCTTGCTGCTCGGCAGCGACGTACAGAACGACGGCAACATCAACACCACCAAGGGCCAGACCGTGCTGGCGGCCGGCGACCGTTTCTACATCCGCAAAGGCTCGGGCACCGAAGGCAATGCGCTGTCCACCACATTCGGCAGCGAAGTCATTCCGGGCTTCAAGGCCGGTGCCGTTACGGGAAAAGTCACTAACAACGGCTTGATCCAGTCCGCCACCGGCGACATCACTCTGAGCGGTCACGAGGTGGTGCAGAGCGGTGTCTTGCTCGCCAGCACATCAGTGGCGACGCGGGGCACGATTCACCTCACCAACCCGAGCACCGACAACAACGGCAGCGTGACGCTGGGGCAGGGTAGTGCGACGGCGATCATGCTCGACAGCAGCGACCTGACCGCCCTCGACAGCCAGCATCAGGCCGCGCTGACGGGCGTCACGGCCAACAACCGGATCCGTGGCGATCAGTCACGCGTCGAGATTCAGAGCGGCGGCAGTGTCGAGTTCCAGAACGGCTCGATCACCCTGGCCACCGGCGGCCAGGTTGCGGTCAGCGCACAGCGCCGCAGCCTGGTGCGCGACGGCGCGATGATCGATGTGTCCGGTGCCCTCGGCGTCAAAGTGGCGATGGAAAACAACAGCATCAAGATCAACGTGCAAGGCAACGAGCAGCGCGATGCCTCGGTCAACCGCGAGAAAGGCGCGCTCAACAGCAACGACATCTGGGTCGATGTGCGCGAGCTGGTGCATGTGCCGGCCGGCACCAACGGCTACGCCACGGATCGCTGGTACACCGCCGGTGGCCTGTTGGAAGTCGGTGGTTATCTCGGCACTCAGGGCCACAGCGTCGGCGAATGGATGGCCCAGGGCGGCACGGTGAGTTTTGCCGGCAACGACGTGGTCACGGAAAAAGGCTCGTTGATCAACCTGTCCGGCGGCACCCTGGATGTGCAGAGCGGCGAGATCCGTCAGAGCTGGCTGCGCGGCGCCGACGGCAAGTTGTATGAAGTGTCGCGCGCGCCGGGGGACCTGCTCTACAGCGGCCTGTACAAAGGCTATGAAGACAGCAGCGAACGCTGGGGCCAGACCCGTTATTACTACAGCCCGCTGATTGCCCCGCGCTCGCGTTTCGAGTCGGGTTACACCGTGGGCCGCGATGCCGGGCAACTGGTGATCGCCACGGCCAACGCCGTACTCGACGGGCAGATGATCGGCGAGGTGTATCAGGGTGAACGGCAGAATCAGGCGCCGAAAGCGGTGCTCGACGGCTATCAGCAGAGCCAGACCGCAATGGCCCGGCGTGCGCAGTTGATCGTCGGCAGTTACGACCCGACCTTCGTCGCGGCGTCGAATGGCCTGCTCTACACCCTCGATCCATTGCTCGATCAGGTGCAAATCGGTGGCGCGCGCCCGGTTGCCGGAAATGATCTGGACCTCACCGGCGCGGTGTCCGATACCCGCAAGGGCAAGCTGTATCTTGATAACGATCAGCTCAACGGGTTCCGCCTCGGTGCGCTCAAGGTTTCGGCCAAGGATCAGATCGCCGTTGACGCTGCGCTTACGGTCGATAGCGGTGGCGACATCACCCTGTACGCCCCGGATGTGCAGGTCGGCGCCGACCTGACCGCTCGCGGTGGCAGTCTGCGTCTGGGCAACGTACTCAATCAGTTCAATGGTGGCGCAAACACCGACACGCGCCTGGCGGCCAAAGCTGAAAAAACCACGCAAACCCGCATCGCCGAGGGCGTGCATCTCGACACCCGAGGGCTGTGGAGCAACCTGCGCACCAACCCGGACGATAACGCCAGCCTCGCGTATCTGAACGGTGGCCTGATATCGATCCGCAGCAGCGGTGATATCGACGTCGCTGCCGGCAGCCTGCTCGACGTTTCTTCCGGTGGCGCGGTACTCGCCAATGGCAAGACCCGGGGTGGCAAGGGTGGTGATCTGACGCTGGAGTCCAGTGCGATTTCCGCGCCGGGCACATCGCATCTGAACCTCGATGGCGAACTGCGCGGTTATGGCGTCACGGGCGGCGGCACCTTGACAGTGCAGGCCAACAGGATTCTCGTCGGCCAGACGGATAAAGCCCTGGCAGACAATACCCTGCAACTGTCCACCGACCTGTTCAGCAAGGGGTTCTCCGCCTACAACCTGATCGGTCTCAACGGGCTCGACGTTGCCGAAGGCGCCGCAATTGATGTGACCCTGCCGGTGTACCGTTTCGGTGATGCGGCACCCAACCAGGTCAGTGGCGTCAATCCGCGCACGGCGCTGGAATTGTGGACACCGACGCTGTTCCAGGAAAACCCGACCAAGGGCGTGCTGACCCAACGCGCCGGCGCCAGCCTGACCCTGCAAGGTGGCGCGACGCTGGTCGGGCTGATCGACGCGGCCAACAGCCCCCTGACCCTGGGCCGTGGCTCGCGCATCAGCGTCGACCCGGGGCAGAGCATCAAGCTGCGCGGTGCCGGGCAGATCACTGTCGACGGTGAACTGAATGCCTGGGGCGGCACGATCGATATTCGTCAGCAACAATTCGGCTCGATCCAGCCGGCCACTTCGATTCAAACGGCTGATCCGAGCGCACATGACCGCTCGATCTGGATCGGCGAGCAGGCCGTGCTGGATGTCGCCGGGCGTGCGAATACGGCGACCGACACCCTGGGCCGCACTTACGGGCAGGTCGGCAAGGGCGGCAGCCTCATCATCGGCGGCGAGATCGATGCGAAACTGGCAACCGCCACGGCCGCCGATGCCTACGTGATTGTGCGTCCGGGCGCGCGGCTGGATGCCTCGGGCACCGAGGCTGTTCTGGATATCGCCGGTCAAGGCCCGACGCGTATCGCAACGGACGGCGGGCGCATCAGTTTGAGTTCCTATAACGGTCTTTTCGTTGAAGGCAACTTGCGTGCGGCGGCGGGTGGCGTCGGGGCGGCCGGTGGTCGTCTGGAACTGGCGCTGGAGACGCCGTTGTATTCCGATTCGGCGAGCAACGCGGTGCGCTCGCCGAGGGAAATGATCATTGGTCAAGCGGCAGAAAACGAGCTGCTGCCCGCGAACCTGCAACCCGGCGAAGGCGCCGATGGCTTGCGTTACGGTCAAGCCCGTCTGAGTGCCGATGGCTTGATGACGGGCGGTTTCGACAATCTCAGCCTGCTGAGCAACGGTCTGTTGTCGTTTGACGGTGACGTCAATCTGCGCATGAATCAGAGCCTCAGTCTCTTCGCCGCAGCGCTGTCTCTCGCCGAGAATTCCAAAGGCTCGGCACGGGTTGATTTGAGTGCTCCATACCTGCGTCTGTCAGGGGTGGGCACCTACTTCGCCGGCTTCAACATGATGCGCCCACGGTTGCTCCCTGGCCCGACGGCCCGATCGTCCGATGCAATGTTCAATGCCTCCGCGAATTTGTTGGACGTGGGCAATGGCCTGTCCTTCGGGACTCAGGGTTCGATCCTGCAACGGCAGGCGCCGGCCGTTGAATACAGCCGTCGGGCTTTCGGTCTGGTGAGCCTCGACAGCAGCGGCGACCTGCGCTTCCTCGCGCCGAATGATGGTGCGGAGAAAACCAGGCTGTGGACGCCGGGCGACTTGAACCTCGGTGCGGCGCAGATCTATCCCGCCACCGGCATTCAGGCTGAGGTGCGTGCCGGTTATCAGGGCGCCGTCCCGGTTTCCGAACACACCTTGCGGATCAGCGGCCACGGCGCGGCACCGACTGCGGTGCCGTACTCGGCATTCGGAAAGCTGATTTTTTCCGCCGCGTACATCGAACAGGGCGGTGTCTTGCGTGCACCGCTGGGCAAGATCGTATTGGGTGACGATTTGCTCAGCACCACTCACGAGGTTCGTCTTCTGCCGGGCAGTCTGACTTCGGTCAGCGGTGCCGGCCTGGTCATGCCATACGGTGGCACCACGGACGGTATCGACTATCGCTATAACGGCAAATCCGTGGTGCTCGACGGCATCTCCGGCGAAACATCAGGCGTGTCGATCGGCACGCAGTTCGCCGATGTGCAAAGCGGTGCGGTCATCGACCTGTCCGGCGGTGGCGATCTGCGTGGCGCCGGTTTCGTGTCCGGTCGCGGGGGTTCCACCGATGCACGTTTCAACCCGCTGGTGCGCACTGCGACTGACGGCACCTTCAGCCTGCCGGGGCTGGCGAGCAACCCGGTGTATGCCATCGTGCCCGGCAACCAGAGCAGCTACGCGCCGATGCTGGCCGAAGCGGGTGCGGGCGATCCGCGCATTGGCCAGCAGATCACTATTGGCGCTGGTGTGCCGGGGTTGGCGGCGGGTACTTACACACTGTTGCCGTCAACGTTTGCCCTGATGCCTGGTGCGTTCCGGGTTGAGGTAAACGGTCAGGCAGCACCCGGCGTGACAACGGGGGCGTTGCCACTGCGCAATGGTTCATGGACCAGCAGCGGGCAGATGTCGATCGCCAATACCGGCCTGCGTGACAGCCTGGCCAGTCAGGTGATTCTCACGTCAGCCGATGTGTTGCGTCGTTACTCGCAGTACAACGAAACCGGTTTCTCTCAATTCATCCAGAGCGACGCCGCCCGGCGCGGTGTGCCGCGTGCGCTGGCACCCATGGACGGCAAGACACTGGATCTGCGCCTGGCCTCCGGCGGCAAGCAAGACATCGCTTTGCAGTTCAACGGGCGCACGCTGTTCGAGGCTGCCGAGGGCGGCATGGCCGGCACAGCGGTGGTACGTGGCGGCAACGCCGGGAGCAGCTTCGAGATACTGGGCGCGGGCCGTCCATCGACACCGGGTTTCAACGGTGTGTCGCTGTACGCCGACACGCTCAACAGCCTCAACGCGGGGCGGCTGACCATCGGTGCGATGCCGAATGTCTTGTACAACACGACCGCTAACATCATCGGCTTCCTGGGCGCGAGTCAAAGTATTGTCTTGCGTGAAGGGGCGATTCTGTCTGCGCCGCAGGTTTTGCTGCGTACCACGTCAACGCTTGGCGGCATCACGGTCGAGGCGGGAGGCGGGATCAATACGCTGGGGCGTGGCAACGTGGCCTACGACTCGCTGGCCGGTTACGTTTATGAGCCGAAAGGTTCCAGCCTGTTGGTCGTTTCCAACGGCTGGACCAATGTGCTGGCGCCGGAAGCGGCCAGCGGCATCAGCGGCGCGGGCAGCATCCGGATCGGCACTTGCGCAGCGAGTGCGTGCAACAATCCGGCCCTGCTGTATTCGAACGGCAGTATCACGGCCGCTACGGATAACCAGTTCGAACTCGGTGAAACGGTGCGTTTCGGCACCCGTCATCTGGCATTGTCGGTCGGCTCGGTCAATACCGGCAGCGCCGAAGCACTTGCAGCGGCGGGCAGCCGCGTGCCCGCCGGCCTCACGCTCAACCAGAACGTACTCGACCGCTTGCTGCGCGGTGATACGCAGTTTGCCGCGCCGGCCCTGGAAACCCTGAGCCTGACCACTCGCGACGCCTTCAATTTCTACGGCAGCGTGAGCCTCGACACGATCGATCCACAGACCGGTCAGAGCAAACTGCAGAACCTGGCACTGGTCACCCCGGCGATCTACGGTCTGGGCGATGCCAACGATGTGGCGAGCATTCGTACTGCCAACCTGATCTGGAACGGCGCTACCCAGAGCCCTGGCGCTGTCATCACGGGTGGTGCGGGCACCGGCAGCGGCACGCTGGACATTCAGGCCCAGCGGATCGAGCTGGGTTACGGCCCGATGCCTCAGGCCAGCGGCCTGGATCAGAACAATCGTCTGGCGCTGGGTTTCGCCAACGTCAACCTCAGCGCCAGCGAGCGCATCACCGCCAATCACAAGGGCAGCCTGGCGGTGTATCAGGAGCAGGGCGCGTACGATCCGCTCAAGGGTTACAGCTACAGCGGCGGCAATCTGAACCTGCGCACGCCGTTGCTCACCGGTGAGGCGGCATCGGTCAGCCTGCTCAAGGCTGGCAACAGCCTGACGCTCAGCGGCGCCGCGGCTACCGGGGTGGCCAATGCCTTGGGTGCGGAGTTGAATCTTGAAGCCCGCGATATCGTGCTGGACAGCCGTATCGCCTTGGCCAGCGGCAAGCTGACGGTGAAATCCGAAGGCGATTTGACCCTCGGCGGCAATTCCGTGCTGGATCTGGCCGGGCGGACCTTGCCGTTCAACGATGTCAGCAAATACAGCTGGGGCGGCGACGTATCGCTGTACAGCGCCAACGGCAATATCGGTCAGGCTGCGGGCTCGCGGATCGATCTGTCGGCGAAGAACAATCAGGCCGGTAACCTCAGTGTCGTCGCACTGGCCGATGCGGCCGGGATGGTCGATCTGCAAGGCGAGATTGTCGGCGGCAGCAGCGGTTACTACGACGCCGGCGGCACCTTGGTGCCGTACAAGGCCGGTGGCGTGGACATTCGCGCGCAGCGCCTGGGTGGTGACGCGTCTGAGCAGTTTGCCGCACTCAACCAGCGCTTGAACGCAGGTCAGGTGTTCGGCAGCCGCAGCCTGCAGCTCAAGCAAGGCAACCTGGTGATCGGCGACGGCCTCAAGGCCGGTGAGGTCAATGTGTCGGTGGACAATGGCAGCCTGACGGTGGCCGGTCTGATCGACGCCAGTGGCGAGCGTGTCGGCAGCATTCGTCTGTCGGCGAAAAATGGTCTGACCCTGGCGGGCAGCAGCGTACTCGATGCCCATGGTCGCGTGCTGCGTGTCGACAGCTACGGCAAGATCATCGATGCGCCGAACCGTGCCACGGTCGAACTGAATTCCGGCGATGGTTTGCTCACGTTGGGCAGCGGCGCGCGTATCGACCTGCGCCACGGCACCGATGCCGTTTCCGGTTTCTTCGCCGGGCAGCACGATGGAATACTGCGCGGCACGCTGGAGCTGAACGCGCCGCGTCTGGGCAGCAATGACATCGCCATCGACGCCAGCGGTGTGTTGACCATTCAGGGTGCGCGGTCCATCGGCCTGAACGGTTTGCGCCGCTATACGGATGCCCGCGAGGGTGTCGATCAGGCGGTCAGTGGCCGGCCGTATCAAGTCATCGATCAAGCCATGCTCGAACGCATTCACGGCGACAGCAACAACTTTATCAACGCCGCACTGGGCAACAACGATCTGCTGCAACGCAGGCTCGCCGGGTTGAACAACGCCACGTATGCCGATGCGTTCCATCTGCGGCCCGGTGTGGAGATCGCCAGCAAGACGGCTGACGGTGATCTGGTGGTGGAGGGCGATCTGGATTTGTCCGGTTATCGCTACGCCAGTCTCAATCCGCACACACAGTTGAACCCCTCTGTATATGGTTCCGGGGAAGCGGGCAGCCTGGTGATTCGTGCCGGTGGCAACCTCGATATTTACGGCAGCATCAATGACGGCTTCGCGCCGCCACCGGAAACCCAGGACGATGCCGGCTGGAAACTGATTGCCGGTGTGCAGCCGTTCGGCGGCGATCTGATCGTGCCGGGCAGCGGAGTGACGCTGGCCGAGGGCACGCAGTTTCCGGTGGGCGCGACGCTCAATTACGACGTGACGATTCAGGGCGCGAGACTGGCCAGTGGCACGTTGCTGCCGACCCAGGCGGTACTGGGCGAGGCGTACACGTTCAGCGCCGGCACTGTGCTGGCGGGGGCTATCCATGATGCCAACGGAAATCTGTTGTATGCGGCGGGAACGGTGCTCAGCGAAAGTGTGACGTTGCCGGCGAACACTCGCCTGGGTGCCGGTATCCGCCTGAACAAGGCGACGAGCCTGCAGGCCACGACCTGGCCCAGGGGCGTGCCGCTGCCAGGGGTTTTCGACCTCGATCTTTTGACGGTTTCCGGTGTGAAGCTGAGCAGCTCGCTGGCCTTGCTGCGCGGCTCGCTGATTCCTTCGATGACGGATGTAAAGCTTGCCGATGGCACTTCGCTGATCGAACTGCGTCCGTTCGCGGGTGACCAGCAAGGCAAGAACTGGGCGGTGGCGAGCATGCTGCCATCGGGCAGTGCGTCGTGGTCGATGCGCGTGGTAGCGGGTGCGGATATTGATTCAGCCGACAGCCGTGTCGTGAAACCGGTGACCCGCGAGGGTGATCTGCGGCTGGCCGATACTCATTACGGTGTGAAGGTGACGACATCGCCCGGGCGAATGGTCTGGGCGGCGGGTAACCAATATGGCTTCCCCGAGTTTGAACCCGTCCTCGATGACGCTCTGGTTGCTTGCACTATCGAGCCCAGCGATTGTGCCCCCATGGCTCGCTGGGTCTGGGCGCCAGGCAGTGGAGCGGGCCCGGATTACGAGCCGGTTCCCGAGGAGGCTCAATTCATTTGTGATCTGCAGCCAGAGCTGTGCATCGGCAACAATCCCGGAAAAACCGCTAAAGCTCATACGCAGATGTTCAGTGTCCTGCGCACCGGTACTGGCGATCTCGATCTGATGGCTGCCGGCAACCTGAGCATGGATTCGCCTTTCGGCGTGTACACCGCCGGTACACAGTCATCGAATGTCGACCCGTTGTATAACCAGAAACGCGGGCATCTCTCGGACAATAACTCGGTGTTGGGCACCGCCGGCGCCGATTATGAAAAGTGGGTCAACGGCGGCAGCGACAGCCTCTATCAGGCCTGGTATCCGCAGATGGGGGGCAACCTGACAATCAATGCCGGCGGGTCGGTGTCGGGTGACTCGGTGGGCACGAAAGCGCAATCGGAAGCGGCTGGGTTCCGCGAGCAGATGGCCAGTGTGGCAGTGGGCAACTGGCTGTGGCGCCAAGGCACGGGTAGCCCGGATGTGCCCACGGCGTGGTGGATCAACTTCGGCAGTTACGCCACCCAAATGATCTCGGATCGTGTGATTAATACTGAACCGTACCTGGTGGGGTTCACCGGTTTCGGCACCTTGGGCGGGGGCAATATCAGCCTGCGGACTGGTGGTGATGCCGGCATGCTCAAACCGATGGGCGATGCCGTTCACTATCCGCGCGGGCAGGGGCTGATCGTCGCAGTCGGCAGCACCGGTCGAGTCGCCAGCGATGGCAGCGTGCAGATGACCGGTGGTGGTGACATGGATATTCGTATCGGCGGCACGCTCAACCCGTCGCTGCAAGCGCGGGCCGGAGAAACCGGTATCGGCAAACCGGTCCATGATCTGCAAGGTGCGCTGATCAACCTGCGCGGTGCGGCACAAATGACGGGTGGAGCACTGGGTGGCATCAACCTGCAGTACGGCGCCGGCACCGTGGTCAATGATCTTCGGGAAACCCGGGCACTTGATCCGTTTACCTCGACCACTGGTAGCGCTTCCGGAGGCGTGGTACTGATTCCGGGTGACTCGGGCATGAGCCTGAGCAGCCGCGCTGATCTGGTGTTGGGCGGTGCAGCGGATCCTGGGCGAGTCAGTCTGATGAACGCCAGCCCGATCATGGCGGCCGACGCAAGCGTTCAGCAGGGCGGCACCCTGAGTGGCTTCTCTTTGTGGACGGATCACACCGCAATCGATCTGTTCTCGGCTGGCGGGAACTTGACGCCGGGCACACAGATATCCGAGTTCAGTACCAGCAACGGCCTGATCACGGGACGCAATACCTCGCCTACCGATGGCCGGTTTGTCTACCCGTCGATTCTGCGTGCGGTGGCGGGGCAGGGGTCCATCTATGCAGGGCCGTCCGCGACGTTCACTGGCGTGGATATCTACCCGCTGCAAGGTTACTCACTCCTCCTGGCACCGTCGAAGTCGGGACAGCTTGAACTGTTGGCAGGTGACTCTATCTACGCCGGTGGCTATGCGATCAACCAGTCGGGAGCCAGCCCGATGGCCATTACCACGCCGCTCAACCCGGCGTTCAACACGTATACCACCAACAGCAACACCAGCAAGCCGGTGCGCACCAACTACAGCGACGATGGTGTGGCACCTGAGGGCAACGTGCGATATCCGCTGTTTGCCTTTGGTCCCAACAGCTACTCGGGATTGAACGACGTACAGGGGCCGGCGCGATTCTATGCGCTGACGGGGGATCTGGTGGGCATTCGCAGTGGCGAAACGTTGAGCTTTTCCACTTCCGGACGCACCTGGTACGAAGCGGCGGGGCCTGTGTGGATGATCGCCGGACGCGACATCGTTGCTTCCGGCACTACCCTGGGGCAGCCTGCGGCCGTGCCGACAGTGGAAATGAGTAGCGGCAAGGAGAACATTTTTTCCACCGGCAACCTGTTCGTCCACAATGACCAGCGAGATGTATCGCGGGTGTCGGCGGGTCGCGACATTCTCTACAGCAGCTTCGATATCGCCGGCCCCGGCACGCTGGACATTAATGCCGGGCGCAACATCCTGATGGAAAATCGCGCCAGCATTACCAGCCGCGGCGCGATAGTGGCCGGGGATACGCGGCCCGGTGCCAGCGTGGTATTGCAGGCGGGCGTGGGCGCGCAGGGGCCGGATTACGCAAGGTTCATCGCGCGTTACCTGAACCCGCAGAACCTTGCCAATCCGAATGCCGCTCTCAACGGTCAGCCGGGCAAAGTGGTCAAGACCTACCTCGACGAGTTGCAGAGCTGGCTGACCCTCGGCTATGACTTCAGCGGCAACGCCGAGCAGGCACGGGCGTTCTACGCCGCGTTGCCAAGCGCCGAGCAGGCGATCTTTGCCCGCCAGGTGTACTTCGCCGAACTGCGTGCGGGCGGCCTGGAGTACAACGACGCCGACGGCCCGCGTCAAGGCAGTTACCTGCGCGGTCGCAATGCCATCGCGGCGCTGTTCCCGACCACCGATGTGGCCGGCAACCCGATCCGCTACGACGGCGACATCACGCTCTACGGTGGCGCCGGGGTCAAGACCCTGTTCGGCGGCGATATCCAGATGCTCACGCCGGGTGGCGGTCAGGTGTTCGGCATCGAAGGCGCGGCGCCACCGTCCACGGCGGGGATCATCACCCAGGGTTCGGGCAACATTCAGCTCTACTCGCAGGGCAGCATTCTGCTGGGGCAGAGCCGGATCATGACCACGTTCGGCGGCTCGATCCTTGGCTGGTCGGCCGAGGGTGACATCAACGCCGGTCGCGGCTCGAAAACCACCGTGGTCTACACCCCGCCGAAACGGGTTTACGACACCTGGGGCAACGTGACCCTGTCGCCATCGGTGCCGAGCACCGGTGCCGGTATCGCCACCCTTAACCCCATCGCCGAAGTGGCGCCGGGCGACATCGACCTGATCGCCCCGCTGGGCACCATCGATGCGGGCGAGGCGGGCATTCGGGTCTCGGGCAACGTCAACATCGCCGCGCTGACCGTGGTCAACGCTGCCAACATCTCGGTGCAGGGCAAGGCGACGGGTGTGCCTGTTGTGTCGGCGGTGAACACCGGGGCGATCACCTCGGCAAGCTCTGCGGCCTCTTCAGCCACCCAGGCGGCTGAAGACGTGGCCCGTCAGCAGCAAGCAGCGGCGCGGCAGAATCAGGCGTCGGTGTTTACCGTGCAGGTGCTGAGCTTTGGCAACGAACAACTGGCCCCGACCCGCGATGGTGCCAGCCGTGCCCCGGCCAGCGGATACAACCCGAACAGCCCGGTGCAGGTGCTGGGCGCCGGGGTGCTGGATGAACAGGCGAAACAGCAGCTGACCGAGGAGGAACGGGGGCAGCTGACGTTGTAAAGGACTCTCGTGTAGTACTTTGGGCGACCGGTTGGTCGCCCTTTTTTTGTGTGGGTGGGGAAAGCTCAGGGATACGCTTGTCGAGCGTGCAAAAGGTTGAGAATCTCGATCCGGTCGGTCACCCGATAAACCACGACGTAGTTGGGATGAACAACGATTTCCCGGGTACCGGCGACCTTGCCGAAGCGATAAAGGTAGGGGTGAAGTGGGAGGGCAGAGGTAGCCGCTTCGATGGCGGCGTTCAGTTGACTGGCCGCAACGGCGTTACGGTCAGCGATGTAGCTCAGGGTTTGCCAGAGTTGAGTGCGAGCTTCAGGTCGCCAGTCAACCCGCACTGTTTTTGTTGAGTTTCGATTCGATGAGGGCGCGCATCTCGGCCATCACCTGCTCGTGGGGGATGTTGGGCCGCGGATCATCCATCGAGGCCTGTACCTGTGCCCGAAACCAGCGATCATAACTGGCGGCCTGCTCTGGGGTTTCGAAGTCTGAAACGATAAGTGAAAGTTCGGCGCTCATAGTGACCTCCATGATCAATGTGAAGCAGTCTAAGGGGGATGTGGCTCGCTGTCGTCACTGGCAAGACGAAGTGCGAAGTATCCCGAAGCGCTAGCGGGAAAGATGTCAGACGTTTCCCTTGCCCATAAGGGAAAATCGACGCACGTTGTCATCGGATTCCCCACAACACCGTTCCCTGTAGGAGCTGCCGCAGGCTGCGATCTTTTGATCTGGCTTTTAAAAACAAAAGTCAAAAGATCGCAGCCTGCGGCAGCTCCTACAGGTCGAGGTCAGAAGGCGTAGGGGATGCTGACCTTGGCCCAGAGCATGTCGCCTTCCGGGCGGTTTTCCACGTCGAATTCCCTGGCCCAGCGAATCTCCGCGCTGGCGTATTTGAGGAAGGTCAGGTGCAGCGCCGGGCCAATCGCGAAGACTTTGCCGCGCACGCCGTCGTCCACATCCTGCCCGGCGAATTGCACGGTGTGGCCGTACTGTTTGTCGTCGGTGGTCTGCTTGAGGTAGTAGCCGTTGATACCGAGCATCACGTTGTCGGTGATCTTGTAGCTGGCCGAATAATCGAAGTGGAAAATCTGCCCGGACTTGTAGTCGGTGTCCTTGTTCTTCTCGTTGAAGCTGTAAGTGGTCTTCATCGACACTTCAGTCTTGTCGGTGGGCAGCCAGGTGAAGGAGAACAGCGGCTTGTAGGTGTAGAAATTGTTGCTGGTGTTGGCCAGCCGGTCGACGCTGTATTCACCGGTGGGCACGGTGACTTCCAGGGCCGCGCCGAGGGTCAGGTTCTTGCCCATGTCCCACAGGATGATCGGCGCAATCGTGGTGTCGCCCATGCCTTCGCGGGTATCGCTGGCGCCGTAGACCGAGACTTCCTGCTTGAGCCAGGGCTGGGCGATGTAGCCGGCCAGACGTCCGCCGAATACCCGCACCGGGCTCAGGTAATCGATGCGCGGGATCACCGCCGTGGATTCGATTTCGACATTCGGCACCTTGCCGCCCAACGAACTGATGTTGAGCTTCGTCGATTTGTAATGGTTGTAGTAAAGGTTGAACGCGACCATGTTCTCCGGGAGGCTGTCGACCTCCAGCGGCAGCATGAAGAACCCGTCGGTGCCGGGGCCGATGTTGTCGACGCCGGCTTCGGTGGCCAGGGCCGGCAGGGACGCGGTGCAACCGAGCAAAGTCAGTGCCAGACGCAAGGGGAAAGTGGCGCGGTTCGGGTTCATGGCTGTCCTCATTATTATTGTGGTGGGACGTGGCGCCGGTACGCAGAACGTCCGGCACCATAGAAATAAGCGCTTGGCGCCCGACGGGGCAGGGTATTGGCGGACAGTTAGGGGGACTTCTGCGGACAGTCGGCCAACCCTGTGCTAACGTCGTTCGACATAACCGGTTACAAAAATAACAATCAAGCGTGATCCGGAATGTCAGCCCCCATGAACGTAAAAGTCCAAGACCCCACTTTCGAACTGGCGCTGGTCTCGCCGTTTCTCCTGCAAACCCTCGCCGAAGTCGCGCAGAACAAAGGCATCGACCCCGAAAGCCTGTGCCGTGGCCTGGGCTTCACCCTTGAAGATCTGCAGGATCCGGCGCAGCGGATTTCCTATCGCCAGGCCGTGGCGATGATTCAGCGCGCGCTCAAAGTGCTGCCCAATCAGGGGCTGGGGTTGTGGGTCGGGGCGCAGAATGTGTTGGGTACGTTGGGGCTGCTCGGGCATGTCCTGTCGCTGTGCAAGACCTTGCGCGATGCCTTTGCCCTCGGCATCCGCCACCAGCACACCTCCGGCGGGATCGTGGTGTCCAGCGTCGATGTGGTCGGCGATCAGGTGCAGTTGAATGCCGAGTGCCGCTTGCCGTTCGCCGATGTCCAGGTGTTCGCCGTCGAAGAATTTTTCGCCAGCCTGTTGGTGTATGGCCGGGCCTTGGCGGGCAATGAATTCAAGGCGATTGCCGTGGAGTTCGTGCACGCCGCGCCGGATTACCTGAGCGAGTACCACCGCCTGCTCGGGCCGGACGTACGCTTCGGCTGCCTGCACAACCGCATGCTGATCGATGCGCAATGGCTGGACGTCAATCTGCCCAATCATCATTCGCTGGCGTTGCGTCAGGCGGTGGCCTTGCTGGAGTTGGAAGCGGCGCAAGTGCACCAGAAACTCGATCTGATTCAGGCCGTGGAACGGGCAATTGCCCGGGACCTGAGCCGGGGCAGCCATATCGAAAAAATCGCCGGCGACCTGAACATGAGCAGCCGCACCTTGCGCCGCCGTTTGACCGAGCATGCGCTGACCTTCGAGGCGCTGCTGGAGCAGGTGCGTCAGGCGCGGACGATGAGTCTGCTGGCGAACCCGGACATGCCGATCGAGCGGATTACCGAAGAAGTCGGCTACAGCGATGTGCGCAGTTTTCGTCGGGCGTTCAAGCGCTGGACGGGGATGAGCCCGAGTGCGTGGCGCACCGAGAGCACTGCTGCCATTTAGAAGATCAAAAGATCGCAGCCTGCGGCAGCTCCTACACCGATCCCTGTAGGAGCTGCCGCAGGCTGCGATCTTTTGACTTTCATAGCCCACACAAACCCTCCGGCCACAGGTAAACTCCCGCGCACTTTCCCAAGGAGTTCACATGAGTTACTACCAGCCGGGCATTCTCGCCACCCCCGTTCCTGCGCAAGCACGTCACCTGTTTTTCGCCCTTGCGTCGGTTGAAGCACTGCCGCAGGCGATCGACAACCTGATGAATCTGGTGGACGGCAAGTCGGCTGTGATCGGTTTCGGTGAATCCCTGACCAAGGCTCTCAACGTGCAGATCGACGGTCTGCGCAGCTTCCCGGCCATGACCGGCGTCGGCGTGGAAAACCCCTCGACCCAGCACGCGCTGTGGGTCTGGCTGCACGGGGTCGACCGGGGTGAGTTGCTCAACCGCTGCAACGCTTTCGAAGCCGCGCTGGCCCCGGCGCTGCGTCTGGTGCAGGCGCAGGAAACCTTCCGCCACAAGGACGGCCACGACCTGACCGGCTACGAAGACGGCACCGAAAACCCGCACGATGACGCCGCGATCGCCGCCGCGTTGCTGGGCGAGGGCGCTGATGGTCTGGTCGGTGGCAGCTTCGCCGCGATCCAGCAGTGGCAGCACGACCTCAAGGGTTTCCACACATTGTCCGCCGAAGACAAGGACAACATCATGGGCCGTCGCCTCAGCGACAACGAGGAAATCGACGACGCGCCGGTCTCCGCCCACGTCAAGCGCACCGCGCAGGAAAGTTTCGCCCCTGAAGCTTTCGTCGTGCGGCGTTCGATGCCGTGGATCGAAGGTGATCGCGCCGGTCTGATGTTCCTCGCGTTCGGTTTCTCGCTGGATGCCTTCGAGGCGCAACTGCGCCGCATGAGTGGTCTGGAAGACGGTATCACCGATGGACTGTATCGCATCAGCCGGCCAATCACCGGTGGCTACTACTGGTGCCCGCCGCTGAAAGACGGCCACCTCGACCTGCGCGCCTTGCGCATCGGCTGAATTCAAACAAGGGGAGTTGATGATGAATGTGGTGCGTTGGGGCATGATCGGTTGCGGCAGTGTCGCTGAGCGCAAGAGCGGGCCGGCCTTCTACAAGGCGCCCGGTTCGGCGCTGGTGGCGGTGATGGGCCGGCGCCTTGAAGCGGTGAGCGATTACGCCGCACGCCACGGCATCGCCCGGGTTTACACCGACGCCGATGCGCTGATCAACGACCCCGAGGTGGACGCGGTGTACATCGCCACGCCACCCGACAGCCACCATGCCTACAGCCTGAAAGTCGCCGCTGCCGGCAAGCATTGCTGCGTCGAGAAACCGATGGCGCTCAATGCCGGGCAAAGCCGCGAGATGCAGCAGGCGTTTGCCGACGCCGGTCTGCACCTGTTCGTTTCCTACTACCGCCGTTCGTTGCCGCGCTTTGCCCAGGTTCGGCAATGGCTGGCCCAGGGCCGCATCGGTGAGGTGCGGCACCTGAGCTGGACGCTGACCAAGGCCCCATCGGCGGCGGATCTGGACGGCAGCGCCAACTGGCGAACCGATCCGAGCGTGGCCGGTGGCGGCTACTTTGCCGATCTGGCCAGCCATGGTTTTGACTTATTCCAGTACCTGCTCGGCGATATCGTCGAAGTCGCCGGTTTCACCGCGCGGCAGGCCGGGTTGTATGCGGCGGAAGATGCGGTCAGCGCCAGTTGGCGGTTTGCCTCCGGAGCACTGGGCATGGGCTGCTGGAGCTTTGTCGCGGATCGGCGTGAGGACCGGGTGGAGATTATCGGCAGCCTGGGTCGGATCGCTTTCTCCGTGTTTGACGAACATCCGGTGCAGCTGTTCGCCGATGAGCAGATCAGCCTGGAAATCCCCCATCACGAGCACATTCAGTGGCATCACGTGCTGGGCATGAATGCGCATATCCGTGGCGATTCGCAGCATCCGGCCGTCGCCGAACAGGCCGTCAAGACCGATTGGGTGATGGACCAGATTCTCAAGCGTTAAAGTCAAAAGATCGCAGCCTTCGGCAGCTCCTACAGGGCAATCTGTAGGAGCTGCCGAAGGCTGCGATCTTTGCTTTTCAAGGGCGTGTCTAAGGTTATGCCCAAACAATATTTCTCAAGCTTGTCATAACGTCTCTAAGATCACGTCATAACTCGTTATAACAAGTGATCCCTGATGACCGATAACGTCCTGTCCCTCAGTAGCGTCCCCTTGCACACCCAACTGCGCGATGTCCTGCGTGCGCGCATTCTCGATGGCGAATACCCGCAAGACAGCCAGATGCCGTCGGAAAGCGAGCTCGGCACGCTGTTCAAAGTCAGCCGCATCACCGTGCGCCAGGCGCTGGGTGATCTGCAGAAAGAAGGGCTGATCTTCAAGATCCACGGCAAAGGCACCTTCGTCGCCAAGCCGAAAACCTTTCAGAACGTCAGCAGCCTGCAAGGCCTCGCCGAGTCCATGACCGGGCGCGGCTACGAGGTGATCAACCGCCTGCGCAGCTTCAAATTCATCCCCGCCGACAAACGTGTCGCCGAGCGTCTGCAGGTTGCCGAAGGCGAGACCGTGGCGCAGATCAAACGCGTCCGGTTGATCAACCGCGAACCGATCTCGCTGGAAATCACCTACCTGCCCAAAGCCGTCGGCGAACGGCTGGAGAAGGCTGATCTGGTCACCCGCGACATCTTCCTGATTCTGGAAAACGACTGCGGCATCGCCCTCGGCCACGCTGACCTGGCGATCGACGCGGTGCTGGCCGACAGCGATCTGACCCAGGCGCTGAACGTCGAAGCCGGCTCGCCAATCATGCGCATCGAGCGTCTGACCCACGACGCCAACGGCCAGCCGCTGGACTTCGAACACCTTTACTACCGTGGCGATGCGTTCCAGTACCGCCTGCGGATCGACCGGCAAAAAGGGGAGCAGGCATGACGCGCAACACCTTGGAACAGGAATACGACATCGTCGTGATCGGCGGCGGCACCGCCGGGCCGATGGCGGCGATCAAGGCCAAAGAGAAGAACCGCGATTTGCGCGTGCTGCTGGTGGACAAGGCCAACGTCAAGCGCAGCGGCGCCATCAGCATGGGCATGGACGGCCTGAACAACGCGATCATCCCCGGTCACTCGACGCCGGAGCAGTACACCAAGGAAATCACCATTGCCAACGACGGCATCGTCAATCAGGCGGCGGTGTACGCCTATGCCACCCACAGCTTCGAAACCATCGAGCAGCTTGACCGCTGGGGGGTGAAGTTCGAAAAGGACGAGACCGGCGATTACGCGGTGAAAAAAGTCCACCACATGGGCGCCTACGTGCTGCCGATGCCGGAAGGGCACGACATCAAGAAAGTCCTTTACCGCCAGTTGAAACGCGCGCGGGTGAGCATCACCAATCGCCTCGTTTGCACCCGCTTGCTCACCGACGGGGAGGGCGCGGTCAACGGGGTGATGGGCTTCGATTGCCGCACCGCCGATTTCCATGTGATCAAGGCCAAAGCGGTGATCCTCGCCTGCGGCGCGGCCGGTCGCCTGGGGCTGCCGTCCTCCGGTTACCTGATGGGCACCTACGAAAACCCGACCAATGCTGGCGACGGCTACGCCATGGCCTATCACGCCGGGGCCGAGCTGGCCAACCTCGAATGCTTCCAGATCAACCCGTTGATCAAGGATTACAACGGCCCGGCCTGCGCCTACGTCACCGGTCCGCTCGGCGGCTACACCGCCAACAACAAGGGCGAACGCTTCATCGAGTGCGACTACTGGAGCGGGCAGATGATGTGGGAGTTCCACCAGGAACTGGAAAGCGGCAACGGCCCGGTGTTCCTCAAACTCGATCACCTGGCCGAGGAAACCATCCAGAACATCGAGGAAATCCTGCACAGCAACGAGCGCCCGAGTCGTGGTCAGTTCCACGCCAATCGCGGCACTGATTACCGCACGCAGATGGTCGAGATGCACATCTCCGAGATCGGCTTTTGCAGCGGCCATTCGGCGTCCGGGGTGTGGGTCAACGAACGTGCCGAGACTTCGGTGAAAGGTTTGTATTCGGCGGGTGACATGGCTGCGGTGCCGCACAACTACATGCTCGGTGCGTTCACCTACGGCTGGTTCGCCGGGCACAACGCGGCGGATTTTGTCGCCGGGCGCGAGTTCTCGGCGCTGGATGCCGCGCAGATCGAAACAGAGAAAGCGCGGGTCTACGCGCCACTGGATCGTGAACAGGGGCTGCCACCGGCGCAGGTCGAGTACAAGCTGCGGCGCTTCGTCAACGACTACCTGCAACCGCCGAAAGTGACCAAAAAAATGCAGATCGGCTTGCAGCGCTTCAGCGATATCGAACGCGACCTCGATCAGATGAAAGCCCACAACGCCCACGAACTGATGCGCGCGATGGAAACCAGCGTGATCCGCGACTGCGCGGAAATGGCCGCGCGCGCCTCGCTGTTCCGCGCCGAGAGCCGCTGGGGCCTGTACCACTATCGCGTCGATCATCCGCAACGCAACGACAGCGAATGGTTCTGCCACTGTCATTTGAAGAAGGGCGAGGACGGCCGCATGACCAGTTTCAAGAAGCCCGTCGAGCCGTACATCATCCCGCTCGATGCCGAAGAAATGCAGGCCTATGACCGTTTGCGGGTCGGCGCATTTGCCGCTTGATACACCACTGAAAGAGAGTCCGAACCATGGCCTATCAAGCCCAGGAAATTTTCTTCCGCTCCAACGCCCCGGTCACCGTGGACGAGGACAAATGCATTGCTGAAAAGGGCTGCACCGTGTGCGTCGACGTCTGCCCGATGGATCTGCTGGCGATCAACCCGGCCACCCAAAAGGCCTACATGGCGTTTGATGAATGCTGGTACTGCATGCCGTGCGAAAAGGACTGCCCTACCGGTGCCGTAAAGGTCGACATCCCTTATCTCCTGCGGTGACTGCGCGGACGCCATCGCTGGCAAGCCAGCTCCCACAAGGATTTGTAGTGAGACATGGATTTCGCGAACACCCGAGAAACCTGTGGGAGCTGGCTTGCCAGCGATGAGGCCCGCCTGGACAACACAAAAGCCATCCGGAAACCCCGGACGCTGGATTCACCGAAACCCCTCGTTTCCCACCGCGCCCTGATCGCGGCGGAGACGAACATCCAATAAACGATTCGAGGGGAAACACACCATGTTGCGTGCAGCACTCGCCGGTCTGGTACTGGCTTCATTGACCCTGTCGGCCTCGGCCGAAACCATCCGCATCGCCATCGGCACCCAGGACACCACCATCAACTGCGCCGCTGGCGGGCTGTTGATTCGTGAACTCGGTCTGCTCGACAAATACCTGCCGCACGACGGCGCCTACAAAGATGCGAAATATGATGTGCAGTGGAAGAACTTCACCAGTGGCGCGCCGCTGACCAACGAGATGGTCGCCGGCAAACTCGACTTCGGCGCCATGGCCGATTTCCCCGGTGCGTTCAACGGGGTGGCGTTCGAGACTGCCGGCAAGCACAGCTTGTTCATCAGCGTGCTGTCGGGCAGCATCAAGGGCAGCGGCAACGGCATCGTGGTGCCGAGCGCGTCCGGTGTGCAGGCGCTGAGCGAACTCAAGGGCAAGACCATCTCCGTGCCATTCGCCTCGACCGCCCACGGCATGCTGCTGCGCGCGGTGGCGGAGCAGGGCTGGGACCCGCTCAAGGACGTCAACATCATCGCCCAGCCGCCGGAAGTCGCCGGCTCCGCGTTGCAGGCCGGCAAGATCGACGCCCACGCCGATTTCGTGCCGTTCGCCGAACTGTTCCCGAGCCGTGGTTTCGCCCGCAAGATCTACGACGGCGCCCAGGCCAACGCGCCGACTTTCCACGGAGCGCTGGTGGATCAGGCCTACGCGAAACAGTACCCGGAAATCGTCGTCGCCTACCTGCGCGCAAGCATCGAGGCCAACCAGTTGTTGGCCGCCGAGCCGGAGAAATACAGCGAGCTGATCGCCAAAGTCACCGGCGTCGACGCCGAGGTCAACTACCTGTTCCACGGCCCGCTCGGCGTGCAGACCCGCGACCTGAGCTGGAAGCCGGAATACCGCCAGGCCGTAGGCACGGCGATCGACACCCTGAAGCTGCTGAAGAAGGCCGATCGCGGGCTCGACCTCAACACCTTCATCGACGATCAGTACATCCGCGCTGCCTTCAAGGCCTCGAATCTGGACTACACCGCGCAACTCGCCAACTACGCGCAAACGCCGTTGAAAGCGCCGGATGCGGCGACCGGCAAAGCCATCGCCGACGTTAGCCACGTCGCCGAAATCTGGGTGCGCGGTGAAGACAAGGTGCGCCAGTACGCCTCGGCGGAATCGGCCTTCACCGCGTTGGCCGCACTGAAGCAGGAAGGCAAAAACATCCGCGCGGTGTATGCCCAGGCCAGTGACAGCGGGATCAAATTGCTCGCCGATCAGGCGTGGTTCGCCAGCGATGCCAAGGGCCGCTTGAGCGCGTTCCTGCTCAAGGGTCAGGCGCAGCAGTTTGCGGCGGCGCAGGGCGGCAAGGTCTTCGACTTCACCGATGCCACAACCCAGGCCGTGGCTGCCCGCTAACCCGAGAACACCGCGCCCCTCTGTAGGAGCTGCCGAAGGCTGCGATCTTTTGATCTTGCTTTTTAAAATCAAAATCCAGATCAAAAGATCGCAGCCTTCGGCAGCTCCTACAGGGGGGCGTGGTGAAAGGAATATTTATGTTCAGATCCATTAAGCGCTGGGTTCCAAGGGCCGCGTCTTTGCTGCTCTGCCTGCTCTTCTGGCAACTCGCCGCCAGCCACCACTGGAACCTTGGCCTGGTCACCTTCGCCAACGTGCCCACGCCGTTGGCCGTGATCGAAGCGGCGCTGGGCCTGGGCGATTCCGGCAAGCTGCTGCAGCACCTGAGCGCCAGCCTCAGCCGGGTTTTCGCCGGTTACCTCGCGGCACTGGTGATCGGCATCGCTCTGGGCCTGGCCATCGGCCGCTCGAAATGGGCCGAAGACCTGCTGCTGCCGCCGCTGGAAGTGCTGCGGCCGATCCCGGCGGTGGCGTGGATTCCGCTGGCGATCCTGATGTTTCCGTCGTCGGAGCTGTCGATGGTGTTCATCACCTTCACCGGCGCGCTGTTCCCGATCCTGCTCAACACCGTGCACGGCGTTGAAGGCGTCGACCCACGGCTGATCGCTTCGGCAAAAAGCCTCGGGGCAGGGCGCCGGGCGATTCTGCTGGAAGTGATCTTGCCCGGCGCTGCAACGAGCATCATCACGGGGCTGGCCATCGGCATGGGCACCTCGTGGTTCTGCCTGGTGACGGCGGAAATGATCTCCGGCCAGTTCGGCATCGGTTACTACACCTGGGAGTCCTACACCATTCAGAACTACGCCGATATCGTCGTCGGCATGCTGCTGATCGGTGTACTGGGCATGGGCAGCAGCCTGTTGATCAAACGCCTGGGCGGGCTGTTCACGCCCTGGCACCGGCCACGAGGAAAAGCCTGATGAGCGCGATGCAAACCCCGGAAGGGCGAATCGATATTCGCCAGTTGTCGATCGTGCTCGGTGAGGGGCAGCAAGCCTTCGAAGCCGTGCACGGTCTGGATTGCCAGATCGAACCGGGCCAGTTCGTGTGCATTCTTGGCCCGTCCGGTTGCGGTAAATCGACCTTGCTCGGCGCACTCGCCGGACACTTGAGCGCCCATACCGGCAGCCTCAAAGTCGATGGCGGCGAGGTCAGCGGGCCGTCGCCACAACGCGGCATGGTGTTCCAGCACCACACGCTGTTCCCGTGGCGAACGGTGCGCGACAACGTTGCCTTCGGCCTGAAAATGCGCGGCATCGGCAAAACCGAACGCCATCGCGCAGCCGATGAAATCCTCAAACTGGTGGGCCTCGACGGCTTCGCCGAGCGCTGGCCCGATCAGCTCTCCGGCGGTATGCAGCAGCGGGTGGAAATCGCCCGGGTGCTGGTCAACCGTCCGCGTCTGCTGCTGATGGACGAACCGTTCGGCGCGCTGGATGCCTTGACCCGACTGAACATGCAGGAACTGCTGCTGGACATCTGGACACGGATTCGCACCACTGTGGTGTTCGTCACCCACGACATCGACGAGGCGCTGTTTCTCGCCGATCGCTTGCTGGTGATGAGCGCGCGCCCTGGGCGAATCATCGAAGACCTGCGGCTGGATTTCCCACGCCCGCGTACTTCTGAACTGGTCACCAGCGCCGAATTCTCTCGCCTCAAGCGCCATTGCCTCGACCTGCTGCGCCACGACAACGACCGACCGCTGCCGCGCCTCAATCCGCTCGGCCTGCCTCCCGAAAACCCCTTGCCGCGATTTGCCCTATGACCTCATTTTTTGCTGTGACCGATAACGATGACATCCTCGCCCTGCAACCGCGTCTGACCGCTGACGATGCCGGTGTGCGGCGCATTGCACTGATTGATCTGGCGGATCTGGAAGAACCGGACGGCCTGCTGTGGCTGGTCGAAAGACTGAGCGAAGATCCGGCCGAAGAAGTCCGCGCCGAAGCCGCGCGGCTGCTGGAGGCGTGGGAAGACGAACCGGTGGTGGCTGCGCTGTGTCAGGCACTGACCGATCCGTCTGCAGCAGTGCAGGCAGCCGCTGCGCAAAGTCTGAGCCTGCTCAAAACTGAAGCCGCCGGCCGGGTGATTCTGCCGTGGACCGGTCATGCGCAAGTCAGTGTGCGAATCGCCGCGTTCCGTGCCTTGCGCGAATTGCGTTTTGCCGCTGCGGCACCTGCTGCAGTCGCGGCTCTTGATGATGCCGACGCCAACGTGCGCCGCGAAGCTGTCGGCGTGCTCGGCTGGCTCAAGCAGCTCGACGCATTGCCGGCATTGGCGCGACTGTGCAGCGCCGACCCGGACACCGAAGTGCGCCGCGCCGCCACCGGGGCTTTGGGATTGGCCTCCAGCGCTGAAGTCCTGCCGGCCCTGCGTCAGGCGCTGCAGGACGACGCCTGGCAAGTGCGCGAAGAAGCGGCGACAACCCTGGGCAAGGTCGGCCATACCGACGCCGGCCCGGCATTGATCGCAGCCCTCGGCGATGACTACTGGCAAGTGCGCCTGCGCGCCACCCGCAGCCTCGGGCGTTTGCGCTTCGCTGCGGCGCTCGACGCCCTGATCGAAACGCTTGGCCATCGCATCAGCAACCTGCGCAAGGAAGCCGCGCTGGCCCTCGGTGAGTTGAATGATCGCGGTGCGGTGGCGGCGTTGCAGGCGGCGCAGGATGACGGAGATCCGGAAGTGCGCAAAGCGGTGCGGATTGCCTTGAGTCAGCTGCAATGAGCCCGCTGTCGGTGGGCAACTCGCAAAACGAACGGACACTGCGCCTGAGCTGGCCGGACGGCCGTGAATCGCAGCTCAACCACGCCGAACTGCGCCGCCAGTGCCCGTGCTCGCAGTGCCGCGCGTTTCGCCTGAAAGGTGGGACTCCGCTGGTGGATGACCGCGTCCGCCTGATCGAAATCAACCCGCAGGGCTATGGCGTGCAACTGGTGTTCAGTGACGGCCATCAGCGCGGGATTTACCCGTGGGACTATCTGGCCCAGCTCAGTTCTTGAAAACACTGCTTTCCCTGTGGGAGCTGGCTTGCCAGCGATGAGGCCGGCACACCAGGCATCTATGTAAATGACATACCGCCATCGCTGGCAAGCCAGCTCCCACAGGGTTTTTCGGGTTTCCAGAATTAGGGTTACTGCGCAGCCGTCATCGCCGGCCGGCACCCACGAAACACATCCAGCCCCGGCTGATACAGCGCGGTCTTCACCTCGAACAACCCCAGCACCGAATGGAACAGGTTGTCATGGCTCAGGTCCGGCTGCCCGGTCTTGCCTTGCAGGCAATCGCGATCGATCCCCAACTGCGCCAAGGTGTTGTTGCCGAACCACATCACCATCGGCACATGGGTCTGCGCTTCCGGCGCCAGTGCATACGGCGCCGCGTGCAGGTACAAACCGTTTTCACCCAGCGATTCGCCGTGATCGGAGACATACACCATCGAGGTGTCCAGTGAGTCCTGATTGCGTTTGAGCAACTCGATCACCTTGGCGAGGAAGTGGTCGGTGTAGAGGATGGTGTTGTCGTACACGTTGACCAGTTCATCGCGGCTGCAACTGCCCAACTGGTTGGTGTGGCAGATCGGGGTGAAGCGCTCCATGCTTTTCGGGTAGCGCTCGTAGTATTCCGGGCCGTGGCTGCCGTCGGCGTGCAGGACAATGATCGCGTGGCCCCTGAGGCTGTCGATGTAGCTTTGCAGATCGGCCAGCAGCGCCTCATCGAGGCAGTTGTTGCCGTCGCAGAACGGCCCCGGCTGATTCTTCGCGATGTCGCGGTGCGGCACGCGCAGGCAGGTGCCCTTGCAGTCACTGTTGTTGTCCAGCCACAGCACCTGCACGCCGGCGCGTTGCAGGATGTCGAGCAGGCCTTCGTAGGTTTTGCCTTTCTTGTCGCTGTAATCCTCACGCGGGAACATCGAGAACATGCACGGCACCGACACCGCCGTGGACGTGCCGCAGGAGTGCACCTGAGTGAAGTTGAGGATGTCCAGTTTGCTCAGCTCGGGATTGGTCTCGCGCGCATAGCCGTTCAGCGAAAAATGATCGGCGCGGGCGGTTTCGCCGACCACGAACACCATCAGCGACTTCTTCTCGCGGTTGGCGGCATTGGCGCTCATCACCGCGTCTTCACCGATGGCCTGCACCACAAAATGCTTTTTGATGCCCAGACGTTGCTTGGTGTACTTGCTGATGGCGTAGATGTAGTTGGTCGGGTTGATGAAATGGGTGAGCTTGTCTTCTTCGCGGAAGATCGGCGCGTAGGTCGAATAGAACGCGCCCACCGACGCACCGATCACCAGCACGCAAGCGGCAATCACCAGCAGCTTGTTGAGCACGCCGCGAAAGAACGGTCGATAACTCACCGGCCAGCGCCAGATCAGCACCGCTGGCAGCACGCCGAGCAACAGCACGTAGGCCAGCAGCTTGCCGTTGAACAGCGCCGCAGCCTCGGCCGGGTTGGTTTCGAACACGTTCTGGATCATTACCGTGTCGATGGTGATCCCGTATTCGTTCATGAAATACGCGGCGCAGGCCGAGAGCAGCGCGACCACGGTCAGCGCCGGTTTCAGCGTCCAGCGAAACGAAACAAGGGTCAGCAGCAGGGTGATCGCCGCCCACAGGAACAGCCCGAACGAAGCAAAAAACGCCAGTTTGTGCGCGCCCTGCAGGGTGATCAGATTACCCAGCGCCTTCCAGGTCGCCAGGTTGTACAGCGCCACCAGTGCCAGGGAAAACAGCAGCACCAGACGGGTTGAAGTGATGGACGGTAAACGCAGTCCTTTGCCCAAAGCCATTACTCACATTCCTCCAGCAGAATAGAAAACACACGCGGTTACGCGCGTAACTGTAGAAGAACAATAGTAAAAATTCCGTAAACATCTCGTAACAAACACCCGACTCCCTGTAGGAGCTGCCGCAGGCTGCGATCTTTTGATCTTTCTTTTTAAAATCAAAAATCAAAAGATCGCAGCCTGCGGCAGCTCCTACACGGGGCGGGGGGTCAGAAGGATTTGCTGAGGCTGGCGACCACCGTTGCAGTGCACACATCCTTGAATCCCCAGTTGCTCAGGCATTGGCTCTGCGACAGATCGGTGTCGATATAGCTCAGGCCCAACACCACTCCGGCCAGGTTGTGGGTCAGCTTGACCTCCCATTCACGGTAACTGTCCTCGCCATGCCCGGACGCCGAGTACAAATTCGGGTCCTTGAGATCCATGTTGCCGTAACGCAGCTTCAGGCCGGAATCGAACGGCAGCTCGGTTTCATAACCGACGTAGGTGTAGAGCGAACTCTGCTTGCTGTCGATTCCCGGCGCATCGCCGGAGTAATACGCCGCCAGCTTCACCCCGTGGAAGCCGAGAATCCCGTAAACCTCGCTCTGGTTGAACTGGCTTTCCCTGGGGTAGGCGTACTTGATGTAGCCCAGATCGAGGCTGACATCCTCGGTGGCTTGCCACAGCCAGCCGGCGTAGTAATCGACTTCCTGCCGGGTTTTCAGACCGCCGCCGAAATCGACGTTGGAACTCCAGGCCCCCGCGTACAAACCGCTGCTGTGGGCCAGGGTCAGACCGGCCTGCACAGCCGGGTCATTCTGGGTTTGCGAGATGCCGCGGGTGCGGTAGTCGCTGGCCAGGGTCAGGTCGACCAGTACGGCGAAATCGTCGTTCAGGGGAATTGCGTGGCTGCTCAGGGGCAGCAGGCTCAAGGAACTCAAGGCGAGCAAGGGCAAGGCTTTCATGTGAAGTCCCGGTGTTGTGATTGTTTTAGGGGCTGGACGCAAAACCTGTAGGAGCTGCCGAAGGCTGCGATCTTTTAAAAACAAGATCAAAAGATCGCAGCCTTCGGCAGCTCCTACACGGGGAACGAGTTGTTATGGGGTGGCGGTGTAGACCTGGCGGCCAGCGAACCAGGTCTGCAGCACCTGGGTGTCATGCAGGGCTTTTTCGTCGACGCTGAACACGTCGCGATCGACCACGATGAAATCGGCCTGTTTACCCGGCGTCAGTGAGCCGATCTGCTTGTCCAGGCCAATGGTCCGCGCCGCATTGGCGGTGTAGGCGTAGAACATGGTTTCGCGGTCCAGTCGCTCGTCGGCATTCAGCACCCCCAGCGGGCCGATGCGGGTGATGGCCTGGGCCATGGCGTTGAACGGGTTGGGCGAGGACACCGGCCAGTCGCTGGCACCGGCAATCGTCGCGCCCTGTTTCAGCAGCGAGTGCGCCGGGTATTGATAACGGAAGGCGAGGGCGCTGACGTAGGGTTTGATCATGTCGGTGGTGTAGTCGTCGGCGCTGGCCCACAGCAGTTGCATCGAAGCGATCACGTTCAGCGGCTTGAAGCGGGCGAACTCTTTCGGGTTTACCATTTGCAGGTGGGTGATCGAGTGAGTGATGCCGCTCTGCCGATCTTTGCGCGCGCGCTCGATACCGTTGAGCGATTCACGCACCGCGCGGTCGCCGATGGCGTGGATGTGCACCAGCCAGCCGCGCTGGTCGATGGCGCTGACCAGTTCGCCGAAATGCTCTGGATCGATCAGCAGCTCGCCCTGTTTGTGCGAGTTGCTGTACGGATCGATCATCGCCGCGCTCTGCGCCGGGTACTCGATCACGCCATCGGCGAAGATCTTGATCCCGGGCAGGCTCAGGTTGGGGATGCCCTGAAACTGCTGGCGCACCTTATCCAGCGTGTCGAGGTCGGCGGGCACGCTTTTCGGATTGGCGACCAGCAGCGCGGCGACATGCACACTCATGTCGCCACTGGCCGACAACGCTTTGTAGGCCGGCAGCACGCCGACGGTTTTCTCGGTGGGTTTGAGCGCGAACACGGCCTCGCCCGGCGCGGCGTTGGCGGCCGGATCCATCCACGCGGTGATGCCGAGGCTGTTGTTGAAACGCACGGCGGATTTGGCCGCGTTGAGCATGTCGGCAGGGCTTGGCACCGGCATTTTTGCGGCGACCCGATCCCAACCGGCGTCGACCACAAAACCATTGGGCTCGCCGCTTGGCAGTTTGCCGATGGTGTCTTTTTCCGCGTTGGGCAGGTTCTTGAGCAACGCCGCGTCGATACCGGCGCGCTTGAGCATCACGTTGTTGGCCCATGCGGTGTGGTGATCGCTGCCGATGAACACCACCGGCACGTCGGCCCATTCGCCCTGGTTGAACGTCTTGCCCAGCGCTTCGGCCTGCGCCCAGTACGCCGAACTCATGCCGGCGATGCTCAGCACGTCGCCGTGTTTCGCCTTGCCGTCATCACGCCAGGCGCGCAGACGCTTTTGCAATTCATCGAGGGCGACGACTTCGTCTTCCATGTTGGCCGAGACCATTTCCAGGCCGCCGAAAATTGCGTGGGAATGACTGTCGATCAAACCCGGCATCAGGGTTTTGCCGCCTAGGTCGATCACTTGTGTGCCGGGTTCAATCAAAGCCTTGATTTGCGCATCGGTGCCGACTTTCAGCACCTTGCCGTTTTCCACGGCCAGCGCCTGCACCTTCGGTTGCGTGCGATCGGCGGTGAAAATCTTGCCGTTCACCAGCACCAGATCGGTGGCGGCCATGGCTTCCATCGAGGCAAAACTTACAGCGCTCACCAGCAGGCTCGGGATGAATCTTTTCATTGAAGATTTCCTTGTTATTGCGTCTGATGGCCAGATTAGTGGCTGACACTGGCCGACAGAACGCCTCCCTCACGAAAAACGTTTTTGCCTGAATGGAAAAAGCATGGACAAGCTGGGTGCACTGAAAATGTTCGTGGTCACCGCGCAACTCGGCAGTTTCAGCCGCGCGGCCGAGCAACTGGGCAAGACCCCGTCGGCCCTGACCAAAGCGGTCAATCACCTGGAGTCGGAACTCGGCGCACGGTTGTTCGAGCGCAGTACACGGCGGATCCTGTTGACCGAAATCGGCCGGGTGTACCTGGAAACCGCGCGGCTGGTGTTGCAGCGGCTGGAGGAGGCCGGCGAGGAAATCGAACAGTTGCAGCATGGTCTGCGCGGCAGCTTGAAAATCACCGCACCGCTGGCGTACGGGCGGGCGTTTCTCGATCAGGTGTGTGACGGCTTTTTGCAGCAATACCCGCAGATCAGCCTGCAAGTGGACCTGTGCGACGCGTTCGTCAATCTGCTGGAAAGCGGCTACGACCTGGCCTTGCGCGAGGGCCATGACGACTTGCCGGGGCTGATTGCGCGGGTGGTCGGCAGCAATCGACTGGCGTTGTGCGGCAGCCCGGACTATCTGGCGCGCAAGGGATTGCCGGTGAATCCGCAAACCCTTGAGCAGCATGACTGGCTGCTGTATCAGCATCCGTTGCTCAGCCGCGAGTTCCGGTGGGCCGAGCGCGACGGCCAGCGCCTGAGCCTGGCACAGCCATCGGCACCGCGCTTGCGCAGCGATAATTACGACCTGCTGCTGGCCGGTGCCCTGGCAGGACGCGGCTTGCTGCACACGCCGCTGTGGAGTGCCGCGCCGTACATCGCTGACGGGCGTCTGGTGCGGGTCATGGCTGACTACGAAATCGACCCCGACACCTTCGGCCCGCACATCCTCGCGGTGTACCCGAGCCATCGACGGGCCACGGCCAAGGTCGTGGCGTTCATCGATTACATCGCCGCCTTCCTCGCCGAACGCGGCCTCAACTGACATCCATTCCCCCTGTAGGAGCTGACGAGTGAAACGAGGCTGCGATCTTTTGATCTTGCTTTTTAAAATCAAAAGATCGCAGCCTTCGGCAGCTCCTACACAGTTCCCGGGTCGCCTCTTTTGTAGGAGCTGCCGAGTGAAACGAGGCTGCGATCTTTTGATTTTTGTGGATCGCCGGCCCAGGCCGACTGGCGGTGCTTGTCAGTAAAATCCCCCAGGAGTACAAATGTACTCCATGACGAACCTGACTCCCCGCCGTACCGCCATCCTGACCTTTATCCGCGAACGCATCGCCGAACACGGTCAGCCCCCAAGCCTCGCTGAAATCAGCGAGGCTTTTGGTTTTGCCTCGCGCAGCGTGGCGCGCAAGCATGTGCTGGCGCTCACCGAAGCCGGGTTTATCGAGGTCAATCCGCACCAGGCCCGGGGCATTCGCCTGCTTGGGCAACCCGCGCGGCCGGAGCTCCTGGATATTCCCGTGCTCGGTCGGGTCGCCGCCGGTGCGCCGATTGGCGCTGATGCCGACATCCATAACCGCTTGATGCTCGACCCTGCGCTGTTCTCCCGCACCCCCGATTACATGCTGCGGGTGCAGGGCGATTCGATGATCGAGGACGGCATTCTCGACGGCGATCTGGTCGGTGTGCGGCGCAATCCCGAGGCGCTCAACGGCCAGATCGTGGTGGCGCGCCTCGACGGTGAAGTGACGATCAAACGCTTCGAGCGCGTCGGCGATGAAGTCCGGCTGCTGCCGCGCAACCCGGCGTACCAGCCGATTGTCGTGCGCGACGATCAGGACCTGGCCATCGAAGGCGTGTTCTGCGGTCTGGTGAGGCAAGGCTGATGGGCGCCGTCGTCGCACTCGATACGCTGTTCAATGGCGGCCAGGTCTGGAAGGGCCGGCCTGCGCCGCCGGCGGCCAGCCCGCAACCCACCGGGCATGCCGCGCTGGATGCGGCGTTGCCCAGCGGCGGCTGGCCGGAAGCGGCGCTGAGCGAAATCCTCCTGGCCGGCCCCGGGGTCGGCGAGCTGCAACTGGTGTGGCCGACCCTGGCGCGGCTGTCGGCGGCGGGCGAGCGCATTGTGCTGGTGGCGCCCCCGTTCGTGCCGTACCCGCAGGCGTGGGCGAACGCCGGGGTCGATCTGCGCCAGTTGTCGGTGATCCAGGCCAGCGAACGCGATGCCTTGTGGGCGGCGGAACAATGCCTGCGTTCCGGCAGTTGCGGCGCGGTGCTGTGCTGGCCGCACAAGGCCGATGATCGTGCGTTGCGGCGCCTGCAGGTGGCGGCGGAAACCGGCCAGACCCTGGCGTTTGCCTGGCGCCCGCTGAGCGAGGCGATCAACCCGTCGCCGGCCGCGCTACGCATTGCCATCGACGCCAGACCGGCGCAGTTGCGTGTACTCAAATGCCGGGGCGGGCTGGCGCGCACGGCGCCGATTGCGTTTGCCGTTGGGCACTGAGGTCATCATGCGCTGGGTGTGTATTCTGTTCCCGCAATTGGCCCTCGACGCGGTGCTGCGTCAGCGTGCCGATCCCGATGAGCCGTTGGTGCTGCTCAGCGGCCCGGCCCAGCGCCGGGTGCTGCAAGCGGTCAATCCGGCGGCGCGTCAGCTCGGCCTGCGCGCCGGCCAGTCGATGACCGCCGCCCAGGCCCTGAGCAAAGGCTTTGCCACTGCCGATTACGACCTGGCCGAGGTCGAACACTGGCAACAGTTTCTTGCCGCGTGGGCCTATCGCTTCAGCGCGCAGGTCAGCGTGCATTACCCGCGTACCGTGGTGTTCGAGATCGAATCCAGCCTGGGCCTGTTTGGTTCGTGGGCGCAGTTCGAAGCACGGTTACGCAAGGAACTGACCGAGCTGGGCTTCCGCCATCGCATCGTCGCCGCACCGAATCCGGTGGCGGCGCGGGTGCTGGCCAACGCCTATGACGGTCTCGTCGTACCGGACGGTGAAGCCCTGCAACATCACCTCGGGCAGTTGCCCGTCGACCGTGTCGGGCTGGAGCCGCAGGTCGCCACGGCGCTGACGCGCATGGGCCTGCGCAACCTGAACCAGCTGCAGAGCCTGCCGCGCCAGGCCCTGGCCCGGCGCTTCGAAGCCTCAATGCTCAAGCATCTCGACACCTTGTTCGGCGCACGGCCGCTGGCCTTGGCGTTCTATCTGCCGCCGGATCGTTTCGATGTGCGCATCGAACTGAATTTCGACGTGCAATCCCATCAGGCGCTGTTGTTCCCGTTACGTCGATTGACCGCTGACCTGTCGGCGTTCCTCTGCGGACGTGACAGCGGCGTGCAGCGTTTCGACCTGCATCTGGAACACGCCGGGTTGCCGGACACGGTGATCAAGGTCGGCCTGCTCAGCGCCGAGCGCGATCCGGCGATGCTTTTCGAACTGGCCCGGGGGCGGCTGGAGCAAGTGCAGGTGGAGGCCCCGGTGCGTGGTTTTCGCCTGCGCGCCGAGGATCTGCCGAGTTTCGTGCCGCAGTTTCAGGAACTGTTCGATGACCGTCCGCAACAGACCTTGCCCTGGGAGCAATTGCGCGAACGCCTGCGCGCACGGCTCGGCGATGACGCGGTGCAGGGCCTGCGCTTTCAGGCCGACCATCGCCCGGAATGTGCCTGGCAGAACGGCGTCGACAAGCAGCGTTGCAGCGGGTTGCCGAGTGTGCAGCGCCCGGGCTGGCTGCTCGGCGAACCGCAGAGCGTGGCCGAAGGTTCGGCACGGATCCTCATGGGCCCGGAGCGCATCGAGTCCGGCTGGTGGGACGGTGATGACGTGCGCCGCGATTATTACCTGATCCAGAACCACGCCGGTCAGCAGGGCTGGGCCTATCGGGCGGTGGGCGAGGGCGGTCCGTTGTGGCTGCAGGGCTGGTTTGCATGAGCGAGGGTTATGCCGAGCTGCACTGCCTGTCGAACTTCAGTTTCCAGCGCGGTGCCTCCAGTGCCTTGGAGCTGTTTCAGCGGGCGAAAAAACACGGTTATCAGGCGCTGGCGATCACTGATGAATGCACGCTGGCCGGGATCGTCCGCGCCTGGCAAGCGGCGAAATCAGTGGAGCTGCCGCTGGTCATCGGCAGCGAAGTCCGCATCGATAACGGCCCGAAACTGATACTGCTGGTGGAGAATCTTGCGGGCTATCAGGCCTTGTGCGGCTTGATCACTCAGGCCCGACGGCGGACGCAGAAGGGCCAGTACCAGGTGCTGCGCGAGGATTTCAGCGAGCCGCTGCCGGGATTGTTCGCCATGTGGGTGCCGGACAGTGTCGATGACGTGGAGGAGGGGCGCTGGCTGAAACAGACCTTCGGCGAGCGCCTGTATCTGGCGGTGCAGCTGCATTGCGGGCAGGACGACCGGCGGCGGCTGACGGCCCTGCTGAATCTGGCCGATCAGTTGCAGATTGTCGCCGTGGCCAGCGGCGATGTGCACATGCACGCCCGTGGCCGGCGCGCCCTGCAGGACACCATGACCGCGATCCGCCATCACGTCCCGGTGGCCGAGGCCGGGTTGCGCCTGCACCCCAATGGCGAACGGCACTTGCGCAGCCTCGACGTGTTGCGCGAGCTGTATCCGCAAGCGTTGCTCGACACCTCGGTGCAACTGGCCCGGCGTTGCACGTTCGAGCTGGGCGAGTTGCGCTATCAATATCCGAAGGAGCTGGTGCCAGAGGGGCACACCGGCAGTTCCTGGTTGCGGCAGTTGACTAAAGAGGGCATCGCCTGGCGCTGGGAAAAAGGCGCGCCCTTCAAGGTGTTAAGGCAGATCAACAAGGAACTGAAGCTGATCGCCGAACTCGGCTACGAAAGCTACTTCCTCACCGTGCACGATGTGGTGCATTTCGCCCGCCAGCAAAAAATCCTTTGTCAGGGCCGTGGTTCGGCGGCCAACTCGGCGGTGTGTTTTGCCCTGGGCATCACCGAGATCGACCCGGACCGCACCACGCTGCTGTTCGAGCGTTTCATGTCGAAAGAACGCAACGAGCCGCCGGACATCGACGTTGACTTCGAACACGAACGCCGCGAAGAAGTCCTGCAATACGTGTTTCGCCGTTATGGCCGGCGGCGTGCGGCGCTGACGGCGGTGGTCAGCACCTACCACGCCGCCGGTGCGGTGCGCGACGTGGCCAAGGCCTTGGGGCTGCCGCCGGATCAGATCAATGCGCTGGCCGATTGCTGCGGTCACTGGAGCGATGAAACGCCGCCGCTGGCGCGCTTGCTCGAAGGCGGCTTCGACCCCGACAGCCCGCTGCTGCGCCGGGTGCTGAGCCTGACCGGGCAACTGATCGGTTTTCCCCGGCACCTGTCGCAACACCCCGGCGGTTTCGTGATTTCCGAGCAGCCGCTGGACACCCTGGTGCCGGTGGAAAACGCGGCCATGGCCGAGCGCACGATCATTCAGTGGGACAAGGACGACCTCGATGCGGTCGGGCTGCTCAAGGTCGATATCCTCGCCCTCGGCATGCTCAGTGCGATCCGTCGCTGCTTCGACTTGCTGCGCCGTCATCGCCATCAGAATCTGAGCCTGGCGACGATTCCACCCGAAGACAAACCGACCTACGAGATGATCAGCCGCGCCGACACCATCGGCGTGTTCCAGATCGAATCCCGGGCGCAGATGTCGATGCTGCCGCGGCTGAAACCGGCAAAGTTCTACGATCTGGTGATCGAGGTGGCGATCGTCCGCCCGGGGCCGATTCAGGGCGGCATGGTTCATCCGTATCTGCGCCGACGCAACAAGGAAGAACCGGAAACCTATCCCTCGCCGGAGCTGGAAGTGGTGCTCAAGCGCACCCTCGGCGTGCCGCTGTTTCAGGAGCAGGTGATGCAGATCGCCATTGTCGCCGCCGACTACAGCCCAGGCGAGGCTGATCAGTTGCGCCGCTCGATGGCCGCGTGGAAACGCCACGGCGGGCTGGAGCCGCACAAGGAACGTCTGGCCGCCGGCATGAAGAAAAACGGCTACACCCCGGAATTCGCCGCGCAGATTTTCGAGCAGATCAAGGGTTTCGGCAGTTACGGCTTTCCCGAATCCCACGCCGCCAGTTTCGCCTTGCTGACTTATGCCAGTTGCTGGCTCAAGTGCCACGAACCGGCAGCGTTCGCCTGTGCGCTGATCAACAGCTGGCCGATGGGTTTCTACAGCCCGGATCAGATCCTTCAGGACGCGCGCCGCCACCAATTGCAGATCCGTCCGGTGGACGTGCGCGCCAGCGACTGGGATTGCAGCCTCGAACCGATCAGCGGCGCGCAACCGGCGATCCGCATGGGGCTGCGGATGATCAAGGGTTTTCGCGAGGAGGATGCCCGGCGCATCGAAGCGGCGCGGGCGCGGGGGGCGTTTGCCGATGTCGCCGATCTTGGCGAACGCGCCGCGCTCGACAGCCGCGCCCAGGCGCTGCTGGCCGATTCCGGAGCGTTGCGCGGCATGGCCGGGCATCGGCATCGCGCACGCTGGGAAGTGGCCGGGGTGCAGAAACAGCTGGGCCTGTTTGCCGGGTTGCCGAGTCAGGAAGAGCCGGATGTGCTGCTGCCCAAACCGAGCGTCGGCGAGGACCTGCAGGCCGATTACGCGACCATCGGCACCACGCTGGGGCCGCATCCGTTGGCGCTGCTACGCGGTGAACTCAAGGCACGGCGTTGCCGCAGCTCGCAGGAATTGCTGGACGTCGAACACGGCCGGCCAGTGAGCATCGCCGGGCTGGTCACCGGGCGTCAGCGGCCGGGCACCGCCAGCGGCGTGACCTTCGTCACCCTCGAAGACGAGTTCGGCAACGTCAACGTGGTGGTCTGGCGCGATCTGGCCGAGCGTCAGCGCCAGGTGCTGGTCGGCTCGCAACTGCTCAAGGTCGATGGCCGCTGGGAGCGCGAAGGCGAAGTCCGGCATTTGATCGCCGGGCGGCTGAGCGATCTGACTCCGCTGCTCGACGGCATCCGCGTACAAAGCCGCGACTTCCACTAACACCGATCCCCCTGTAGGAGCTGCCGCAGGCTGCGATCTTTTGATCTTGTTTTTAAAAAACCAAGTCAAAAGATCGCAGCCTGCGGCAGCTCCTACAGGGGGGATTTGTGGTGTTCAGATCAGCCAATTCATTGGCGTCAAAAAAATCTGTCGCGAATGATGGCACTTTGTCATAATGCCGCCCCTTTTCCCGCTCCCCACTGCGTTGCCGTGCCGGGACACATCGTTTTTTTCAGAAGGAATGCACAGTGAGAATGATCTCCAGGATGTTGGTCTCAGGCGTTGCGATTGCCGTGCTCGGCACCCTCGCCAGCTCCCTGGCCGGGTGCGCTACCGAAAGCTCCCGCGCACTGCCGGTGGCCAAGGTCGAGAGCGCCGCGCAAGTCTGGACCGGCGCTCGTGTGCCGATGGCGGTGGGCAAGTTCGATAACCGCTCCAGCTACATGCGCGGGATCTTCTCCGACGGCGTCGATCGTCTCGGCGGGCAGGCCAAAACCATCCTGATCACTCACTTGCAGCAGACCAACCGTTTCTCGGTACTGGATCGCGACAACATGGGCGAGATCCAGCAGGAAGCCGCGATCAAGGGCCAGGCTCAGCGCCTCAAGGGTGCCGATTACGTGGTCACCGGTGACGTCACCGAGTTTGGCCGCAAGGAAACCGGCGACCATCAGTTGTTCGGCATTCTCGGCCGGGGCAAGACCCAGGTTGCCTACGCCAAGGTCAACCTGAACATCGTCAACATCAGCACTTCCGAAGTGGTGTATTCGACTCAGGGCGCCGGCGAATACGCCTTGTCCAACCGCGAAATCATCGGCTTCGGCGGCACCGCTGCGTACGACTCCACCCTCAACGGCAAAGTCCTCGATCTGGCCATGCGCGAGGCGATCAATCGTCTGGTCGATGGCATGAACGCCGGTGCCTGGAAACCGGCCAACTGATCGCTATTCATTGCAAGGAGCAACACCCATGAATCTGACTTTGTCGCGGTCGCTGCTGGCCCTGACGCTGGCCGCCAGCGCCTTGCTGGCCGGTTGCAGCAGCCCGAAAACCCTGTACCAGTGGGAAGACTACCAACCGCAGGTCTACGAATACTTCAAGGGCGAAGAGCCGAAGGAAGCCCAGGCCGAAGTGCTGGAGCGCGACCTGCAGAAGATCCGTTCCACCGGCAAGGCCGTGCCGCCGGGTTACCACGCGCACCTCGGTCTGCTGTACCTGAGCATGGGCAAGGACGATCAGATGGTGCAGCAGTTCCGCACCGAGAAAGCGCTGTTCCCCGAGTCCGGCCCGTACATGGATTTTCTGCTTAAAAACGCCAAGACCGGAGACGCCCAATGATCTCGCGCACCCTGAAACTGTTGGCCGCCGGTTTGGCCCTGACCGTACTCGGTGGCTGCGTCGCGCCGAAAACCGTGGATTACTCGGCGTACAAACAAGCGCGGCCGAAGACCATTCTGGTGCTGCCACCGCTCAATACATCGCCCGACGTGAAGGCGTCGTACAGCCTGCTGTCGCAGGTGACGTTCCCGCTGGCCGAAGCCGGTTACTACGTGCTGCCGATCGCCCTGGTGGACGAAACCTTCCGCCAGAACGGCCTGACCACCCCGGATGACATTCATCAGGCTCCGGCCAACAAGCTCAAGGAAATTTTCGGCGCCGACGCTGCGCTGTACATCACCGTGACCGAATACGGTACGCGCTACATGGTGATTAGCAGCGAAACCGCGGTAACCGCGACCGCCAAACTGGTGGACCTGAAATCCGGCACCACGCTGTGGACCGGTTCGGCCCGGGCGTCGAGTGAAGAGGGCGGCAACAACAGCGGTGGCGGGTTGGTCGGCATGCTGATCACCGCCGCGGTGAAGCAGGTGATCAACAGTTCGACCGATGCCGGATACCCGATTGCCGGTGTGGCGAGCAATCGCCTGTTGTCGGCGGGGCAACACGCCGGCTTGCTGTATGGCCCGCGTTCGCCGAAATACGGCACGGACTGAAGATCAAAAGATCGCAGCCTGCGGCAGCTCCTACAGGGGATTGCATTCCACATGTAGGAGCTGCCGCAGGCTGCGATCTTTTGCTGTTGGCGTTTATTTGGCAGAAGGCCAGAACCGTTCGCCACCCCCCGGCGCTTCCGTCCACGCTTGCAACGAGCGGGTCGGCAAGTCGAAATAATCCCGGGTCCGCGCATAGCCATGGCCGCCCATGCGCCCGATCGCATCTAGGCCCAACTGATCGATGTACAGCGTTTTTGGATCGATCAGTTCTTCGCGCACATGCGCCATCAGCACCTCGCCAAAAATGATCTCCCGCGACTGACCGATGTTCAGCGCCATCATCCGTCGACACTCCAGCGCCACCGGTGCCTCGCCGATGCGCGGGCATTTGACTGTGGTGCCGGGGATCGCCGTCAGGCCGGCGGCGGTCAGTTCATCAAAGCCCGGAGCGAACGGCACGGCGCAAACGTTCATCGCTTCCACCAATGCATCGCTGACGATGTTCACCGTGAATTCCTGATTCAACTGGATATTGCGCGTGGTGTCCTTGGGGCTTTGGTCGCCGTAGTTTTCCACGCCAAGGGCAAGAATCGGCGGATCGGCGGACAGCGCGTTGAAGAAGCTGAACGGTGCGGCATTGACCCGGCCTTCACCATCAATGGTGGTGACCAGGGCAATCGGGCGTGGCACCACGCTGCCGATCAGGATCTTGTATTTTTCCCGGGGGCTGAGCTGGCTGAAGTCGAAGCTGTGCATGGCAGATATCTCTAAAGAAGTGGATCGATTGCGCTCAATGGCGCTTCGGCGCTGTAGTCGTCAGCGAACGGGATGGCTGGCTGGAACAGGGTCTTCCAGTCCGGGCGAGCAAAGGCCCGCTCGCTGTGGCTGCGCATGAGTTTTTCGTATTGGCGCTGGGCCTGACGTTGCAGGGTGGGGTAGTCGACGCCATTGACCTGACCGTCGTGCATCACGCAGCGACCGTCGATGTAACTGGCGATGCAATCGTCGCCGCGCCCGGCCAGCAGCAGGTTTTTCAATGGGTCGAACAGCGGCCCCAGATGCAGGCCGCGCAGGCTGAACACGGTAATGTCAGCCTTGGCACCGGAAGCCAGACGTCCGAGGTCATCGCGGCCCAAAGCCCTGGCGCCGCCAAGGGTGGCGGCGTTGTACAGATCGAGGCTGCTGGTCAGCGAAGCATCGCCTTCCATCAGGCGTGCGACGTTTAAACCGTGGCGCATGTTTGCCAGCAAGTCCGCCGGCCAGGTGTCGGTGCCGAGGGCGAAGTTGATGCCCTTGGCCCGATAGCGCCCGAACGAGTTCAGCGCCTCGCCATCGCGGGCGAACACCAACGGGCAGTGCACCAGGCTGGCGCCACCGTCGATCACCCGTTGCAGATCGTCGTCACCACGGGTGTAGATGCCGTGAGGCAACAGGCTGCGCGGCGTCAGCAAGTCCAGTTGTTGCAGCCAGCCCAGCGGTGAAGTGCCGCGCAACTGCTCGACCATTGCCACTTCGCTGCGCGCCTGGCAGCAATGCAGGCGCATTGGCGCATTCAGTTCGCGGCTCAACGCCGAGGTGCGTTGCAGCAGCGCCGGGGTGCAGGTCTGGATGCGATCGGGCAACAGCGCGCCGCGAATCAAGCCGTTGTGGGCACCGTCGAAGTCCTTGAAGAAACGTTCAGCCGCCGCAAGCCCGGCCAACCCTCGTTCTTCATCCCAGTGATGGGCGAGTGTGCCGTCGGCGCGCCAGTAGCTCATGCCGCTCATGTAGCAAGGGCCGAGGTAGGTACGCAGCCCGAGTTCACCGGCAACGCCTGCGACGGCGGCAAACTCGGCGTAGGTCTCGGCCCACTCGCGGTAGTACATCGAGGTGATCGGCATCGCCGTGGTGATGCCGTTGCGGATCAACTGCGTGAAGGCGTAGCGGTATTTGAAGATTTCTTCTTCGGGGCTGTAGGTTTCACGCGGGCCTGCTGCCAGATATTCGGCAGACCACATGCGACCCATGCTGCGCTCGTCGCCGTTGTCGAGGGTCAGCACGGTGGAGTCCAGATCTCCCAACGCGTCCAGATCGATGAAGCCGGGGCCGATCAGCGCATTGCCGTAGTCGATCCACTGATCTACCGGCCCCTGATAGCCGCGCCCGACGAACTCGATCCGCGAGCCGGCGAACACCACCTCACCGTCACGCCACAGCACGTGCTGCGTGCCGTCGAAGCCGACCACGCAACTGGCGCGCAAGCCGATGCGTTTCACAGGCGACTGTCCAGCAGACGACCACCGCTGGCGATCAACGCACCGCCGCGATAGACCTCACGCACCGGACGCGCCACCACGGCCTCGCCAAGGGTCTCGACCGGCATCAGCAGAAAGTCCGCTGGCCGTCCGAGATCGAAGCCGTAATCGGTAACTCCCAGCGCAACCGCGCCATTGACCGTGGCCGCTTCGAACGCCGCCGCCAGTTCATCGTCCTTGCCCAGATCGAAACGAAACGCCAGCAGCATCGCCCGCTCGAGCATGTCGCCGTTGCCCATTGGCGACCACGCATCACGAATGCCGTCGGAGCCGAGACACACGTTGACGCCGGCTTCGCGTAACGCCAGAAACGGTGGCACAGCGGTGTCGGCCGGCGCCGAACTCATCAGCGAAATGCCCAATGCGGCGAGGCGCTCGGCCACTGGTCGCACCTGGCTCCACGGCAGCATGCCCAGGCAGTAGGCGTGGCTGATCATCACCCGATGCTGCAGGTTGAAGTGTTCGGTGTATTCGGCGATTCGCGCGATTTGCCACAGGCCCAGTTCACCTTTGTCGTGCAGGTGAATGTCGACGCCACGGCCGAACTCGGCGGCGAGTCTGAAGACGAAATCCAGCTGCGCAATCGGGTCGTTATCGATGCCGCACGGGTCGAGGCCGCCGACGTTTTCCACGCCCAGGGCCATGGCTTCGCGCATCAGCTCGGCGGTGCCGGGGCGGCTGATCAGCCCGGTCTGCGGGAACACCACCAGTTGCAGGTCGATCACGTCTTTGTAGCGTTCGCGTAGATGCAGCATGGCTTCGACGTGGCGCAGACCGAATTCGGGGTCGATGTCGACGTGACAGCGCATCGTCAGCGAGCCACGGGCGATGCAGTTTTCCAGCAGCGCACCGGCGCGTTCGGCAATCGGCGCCTGAACTTCGCGCAGTACCCGGCGTTCGTTACTGATGTAGTCCTTGAGCGTCGGGCCGGCGCTGTTCGGGCGCCACGGCTGGCCGTAGAGGGTCTTGTCGAGGTGGACGTGGCTTTCCACCAGTGGCGCGGTGAGCAATTGTTTGTGGCCGTCGATGTCGCTGGCGGCCAGCGGGATGTTCGAGGCCGGGCGGCGCTGGGTGAACCGGCCGTTTTCGATCAGCAGGTCTTCGGCGGGGCCGCCGTAGGGGCGGACATTTCTGAGCCATTGTGGCTGGGTCATCGGTTTACCTCGGTTTCAGTGGTGTCTGGTCGGGCCTCTTCGCTGGCAAGCCAGCTCCCACAGGTTCAAGGGTGTACTCAATTTCTGTGAACGACACAGGTCCT
>NZ_QAIK01000085.1:50635-59255 GCF_003061005.1 Pseudomonas sp. HMWF021
ATTCAAGGGTGTACTCAATTTCTGTGAACGACACAGGTCCTTGTGGGAGCTGGCTTGCCGGCGATGGCTGCACCTCGGTTTCAGTGGTGTCTGGTCGGGCCTCTTCGCGAGCAGGCTCGCTCCCACAGGTTCAAGGGTGTACTCAATTTCTGTGAACGACACAGGTCCTTGTGGAAGCTGGCTTGCCAGCGATGGCTGCACCTCGGTTTCAGTGGTGTCTGGTCGGGCCTCTTCGCTGGCAAGCCAGCTCCCACAGGTTCAAGGGTGTACTCAATTTCTGTGAACGACACAGGTCCTTGTGGAAGCTGGCTTGCCAGCGATGGCTGCACCTCGGTTTCAGTGGTGTCTGGTCGGGCCTCTTCGCTGGCAAGCCAGCTCCCACAGGTTCAAGGGTGTACTCAATTTCTGTGAACGACACAGGTCCTTGTGGGAGCTGGCTTGCCAGCGAAGGCCGCGCTGCGGTCTCAAGCGAAATAAGTCAGCCCTTGAGCTTCGACCAGATGCGGTCCTGCAACTCGCGCGACTTGTTGCTGCATTCCTTCTCCGGACGCAGGCGCGAGGCGTATTCCTCGGGCATGTTGATGGCGTCCATGACCTTCCATTTCGGGTCGAGCAACTGGTCGCTATGGATGCCGTTCGCGTAGGCGATGGCGTTGGACACGGCTGCAGCGTTTTCCGGTTTCATCATCCAGTCGATGAAGATCTTCGCGTTGCCCGGGTGCGGCGCGCTTTTCGGCACGGCGAAGTTGTCCTGGAACATCGCCACGCCTTCACGCGGATAGACGTATTTGATGGTGTTCTTTTGCAAGGTCGCGCGGGCGGTGGAGCCGTTCCAGTTCTGCATCATGATCACTTCGCCCGAGGCCATGCGGTCGACGGTGTTGTCGGAGCTGTACATCTTCAGGAACGGTTTCTGCTTTTGCAGCAGTTCGAGGATGCGCTTGGCGTCCTGCGGGTTTTCCGTGCATTCGTCGACGTTCAGGTAGTGGCTGGCGGCGTTGATCACGCTGCTGGAGGTATCGAGGGCAGCGAGCTGGCCTTGCAGTTCCTTGCGCGGCTCGAAGAACTCTTTCCACGAGTCATCCAGTTTGCCGCCGGGCACCCGCGCACTGTCGTAGGAGAAACCGGTGGTGCCCCACAGATACGGCGCCGAGAACTTGCGGCCGGGGTCGAAGCTCGGATCGCGGAACGGGCCTTTGACGTACTGGAAATTGCTCAGGGTCGGGGTGTCGATTTCCAGCAACAGATCCTGCTTGATCAGGGTCTGCATGATCGACTGCGACGGCACGATCACATCGTACGCGGCGCCGCCGGCCTGCAACTTGGCGAGCAGGGTTTCGTTGCTGTCGTAGCCGTCCATGGTCACCTTGATCCCGGTCTCCTTTTCGAACTTGGCCAGCAGATCCACCGGGTAATAGTCGGTCCAGTTATAGAAAAACAGTTCCTTGGGTTCAGCAGCGTGGGCGCCGAACGCGGCGAAACAACTCAGGGCCAGACCGGATACGGCCAGACGCAGGCTTTTGACTTTCATGAGAGCGCTCCAGGTTTATGGTTGTTTGCCGCGTTGGCCCAGCCAGAAGGCCAGCACCACGAGGACGATGGAAATCACCAGCATCAGGGTCGAGATCGCGTTGATCTCGGGCGTTACCCCGGCCTTGATCGCCGAAAAGATGTACACCGGCAACGTGGTCGAACCAGGCCCGGCGACGAAGAAGGTCATGATGAAATCGTCGAGGCTGACCACGAACGCCAGCACCGAACCGGACAACACCGCCGGCCACAGCAGCGGCAAGGTCACGCGGCGAAACACCTGCCACGGGTTGGCGTACAGATCGTTGGCCGCCTCCAGCAGACTCTTGTCCAGATCATTGAGGCGGGCACGGATCGGCAGGTAAGCGAAGGGAATGCAGAAGCCGATGTGCGCGACGATTACTGTCAGCAAACCGAGCTTGATCCCTAGCGCCATGAACAGCAGCAAGGTCGCTACGGCGGTGACGATCTCCGGCAGGATCAGCGGCAGGTTAATCCCGCCTTCGACCATTTTCTGCCCGTAGAACGGCCGGTAGGTTGCCAGTGCCGCGAGCAGCGCAATCGCCGTGGCGCAGACGGTGGCGATGGTCGCGACGATGATCGAGTTCAGCGCTGCGGTCTGGATCGACGGGTTGGCCAGAATCCGTCCGTACCAGGCGAAGGAGAACTCGGTCCACACCGTCGCCGAGCGGTTGGCGTTGAAGCTGTAGACGACCAGCACCAGGATCGGCAGGTACAGATAGGCGAGGATCAGCAGGCTGATTTCCCGGGTCGCCGGAAGTTTTTTCAGATGCAGAGAGATCATGCTTGCGCTCCCCGGTTGAGGGTTTTCGCCGCGCTGCGGCTATAGAGGGCGTAGAGCACCAGCGACAGCAGCAAAATCCCCAGCAACAGGAACGACAGCGAACTGCCCAGCGGCCAGTTGCGTGCTGTGCCGAATTGCTGCTGGATCAGGTTGCCGATCATCAGCGTCTTGCCGCCACCGAGAATCGCCGGGGTGATGAACGCGCCGAGGCTCGGCACAAACACCAGAAGCGCTCCGGCGATCACCCCGGGCATCGACAGCGGCAAAATGATCCGGCGCAGTGCGTGCCAGCGGTTGGCGCCCAGGTCGTAGGCGGCTTCCACCAGACGCCAGTCGAGTTTTTCCAGGGTCGAGTAGATCGGCAGAATCATGAACGGCAGAAAGCTGTAGACCAGCCCGACACTCACCGCGAAGTCGTTGTAGAGCAGGGTGATGCCGCCGGCGCTCGGGAACAGTGCGTTGAGGCTCTGGGCGACCCAGCCCTGTTCGCGCAGGATGATCAGCCACGCGTAGTTGCGGATCAGCAGGTTGGTCCAGAACGGGATGGTGATCAGCAGCACCATCAGATTGCGCCGACGCGGAGTCAGGCTCGACATCCACAACGCCACCGGAAAGCCGAACAGGAAACACAACACCGTGGTGCCACCGGCCTGCAACACCGAGCGCAACAGCGCTTGGGCGTAGACCCAGTTCAGCTCCAGTTCACCGTCGAAGCCCTGCTGGAAAAACAGCTGCACGTAGCTTTGCAATTGCCATTGCGCCTGCCAGTCGACGCCGCCGTAGGTGTTGCGCGGCAGCAGGCTGATGTAACCCATGATCCCCAACGGAATGGCGATCAGGGCGAGCAGGGTCAACACCACCGGGCTGAGCAACAGCGCCCGGTTCAGAGCGGGGGAAGTGCTGCTGACGCTCATCTCAGGCCTCCATCAACAGGCAGGCGTGCGGCGGCAGGTGCACGGCGACACGTTCGCCGACGGCACGACCACGGTTCAGGCCTTCGTTGTTTTCGCGCAGCATGACTTTGACGTCGTTGTTCAGCCGGCACTGGTACAGCGTGGCGGTGCCGACATACAGCACCGCCTCAATGACGCCGCGCAGGTGATGCGGCTGGCTGGCATCCACCAGTTGCGAACGCTCCGGGCGGAAGGCCAACTGCACGCGGCTGCCGTCGAAGCCTTGCGGCTGGCAGGGGATTTCCACGGGCATGCCGTGGGGGACGAAGAGTTTTTCGTTGTGCGCACCGTGCTTGAGCTGACCGGGGAGGAAATTGATATCGCCAATGAATTGCGCGACGAAGCGGTGTCTGGGGTGTTCGTAGATGTCGGTCGGGGTGCCGATCTGCAGGATCTTGCCGGCGGACATCACCGCGATGCGGTCGGACAGGGTCAGCGCTTCTTCCTGATCGTGGGTGACGAAAATGAAAGTGATCCCGGCTTCTTTCTGCACGCGCTTGAGTTCGACCTGCATTTCCTTGCGCAGCTTCAAGTCCAGCGCCGACAGCGGCTCATCCAGCAGCAGGACTTTGGGTTTGGGCGCCAACGCCCGGGCCAGAGCCACGCGCTGTTGCTGACCACCGGACAGTTCGGCCGGTTTGCGCCCGGCCAGATGCTCCATCTGTACCAATGCGAGCATTTCGTTGACCCGATCCGGAATCAACTTGCGTTCAAGACCCTGCATCTCGAGGCCGAAGGCGATATTCTGCGCGACACTCATGTGCGGAAACAGTGCGTAACTCTGGAACACCGTGTTGACCCGACGCTTGAACGGCGGCAGATCATTGACCGGCTCGCCAGCCAGGCGAATCTCGCCTTCACTGACGTGTTCGAAACCGGCAATGGTGCGCAGCAGGGTGGTTTTGCCGCAGCCCGAGGGGCCGAGCAGGGTGAAGAACTCGTTATCGGCGATATTCACCGACACATTGTCCAGGGCCGGTGCGAGGCCAGGGTCCTCGGAGTACCGTTTGGAGACGTTGCGCACTTCAATTGCTATTGGTTGACCCATATTGGTGCAATCCTCTAATTATTGTATGCAATATCTGAATGCAATTTAGAAATACCCGGATTAATCTGCGTGTGCAACCCCCTTTTTCCATGGCCAGTCATCGCCAGGGGCCGGTTGCCTGAGGCTAAAGGAGTGTTGCAATGACCGAGAAAAAACTGGAAACCACGGTCGACCGCGTCTACCAAGGGGTTTACGAGGCGATCAGCAAGCGTTCGCTGCGTCCGGGAATGAAGCTGGGCGAGGCCTCTCTGGCCGAACTGTTCAATGTCAGCCGTACGTCGGTGCGTGCTGCGCTCAAGCAACTGGAGGCCGACGGACTGGTCACCACCGAGCCCAATAAAGGTGCATCGGTGTCGTTGCCGAGCAATGAAGAGATCCGTTCGCTGTTCGAAACCCGGCGCCTGATCGAGATCGGCATCGTCACCGAGCTATGCCGGCGCAAGGACACCGCCGCGATGCAGGACCTGCGCGAACATCTGTTGCTGGAAGACGAAGCCCACGCCGCTGGCGATCACGAACGGCTGATCCATTTGCTCGGCGAGTTCCACATCAAACTGGCGCGCAGTCTCAATAACCCGGTGCTGCTCGACTGGTTCCAGAAGCTGATTTCCCGCGCCTCGCTGTATGCCGCCGCGCTGGATGACGACAGTCACGAAGCCTGCCGCGACGACGAGCACCTGCGGCTGATCGAGTACATCGAAGCGGGCAACCAGAGTGCCGCCATCGAGTTGACCTGCATGCATTTGAACGGCATCGAAAAGGCCATTCTGGACGTCGCGGCGAAGATGAAAACTGGCTACCATCCGCTCAAACACCTGATCGGGGTCTGAACCCGGGCCAGGCATGAAATCGGCTATACCTTCAATGAAACCAATGCGGTCGGCGGCGCTCGAAACAGACGGGCGCCGCGTTCGTCAAGCGTTGCGATTTATCGGGCAGACACCACAGGACACCGAGTCAATCGATGCAGTTTTTATCCGATAGTCACGGGTGTGACGGCTGGAAAGGCGAGATGGCCGGGCGTATTCGTGCGTTCGACTGGAGCGACACCGAACTCGGTCCGCTGCAGAACTGGCCTGCGAGCCTGTGCAGCGCGGTGCAACTGATGCTGGCGTCGCCGTTGCCGATGGTCATGCTCTGGGGCCACGCCGGGTACATGATCTACAACGATGCCTACTCGCAGTTTGCCGGTGGTCGCCACCCGTATCTGCTGGGCTCGCCGGTGGAACTGGGCTGGCCGGAAGTCGCCGATTTCAACCGGCATGTGGTGGACACCTGCCTGGCGGGCGGCACCTTGTCCTACCGCAACAAGGAACTGGTGCTGCTGCGCGATGGCGTGCCCGAAGACGTCTGGATGGATCTGTATTACAGCCCGGTAGCCAACGATGACGGTGTGCCCGCCGGGGTGATGGCGATGGTGGTCGAAACCACCGAATTCATGCGCTCCGAACAGCTGCGTCAGGCCGCTGAAGATGCTTATCGCGCCGATAACGAACGGGTGCGGCTGGCGCTGAATGCCGGAGCCTTGCTCGGCTCGTTTGTCTGGGACGTGAAAAATAATGTGCTGTCCGCCGACGAGCGTTTCGCCCGCACGTTTTCGTATCCGCCGGAGCAGGATCTGAGCAACCTGCCGCAATCCTTCACTGAATCGCGCATTCACCCCGACGACCTGGCGTGGGTGCAGGACCGGGTCAATCATTCGCTGCACACCGGAGAGCCGTACAACGCCGAGTACCGCGTGCGGCGTGCGGACGGCAGTTATCTGTGGGTGCTTGCCAGCGGCGCGTGCGAGTTCGATGAACAGGGCAAGCCGTTTCGTTTTCCCGGCGTGTTGATCGACATCCACGAGCGCAAGAACGCTGAAGAATCCCTGCTCAAGTTCACCCGCAACCTTGAACAACGGGTGGCCGATGAGGTGGGCGCGCGGCTGGCGGCCGAAGAGCAACTGCGTCAGTCGCAGAAGCTCGAGGCCATCGGTGGCCTCACCGGCGGCGTGGCTCACGACTTCAACAACCTGCTGCAGGTGATTGCCGGCAATCTGCATTTGCTGGCGCGGCATGAGCCGGACAACGCCAACGTGCAACGGCGGGTCAGTGCCTCGCTGGCAGCGGTCGAGCGTGGGGCCAAGCTGTCGTCGCAACTGCTTGCTTTTGCCCGGCGTCAGCCGTTGTCGCCGGCGGTGTGCGATCCGCGGCAGATCTTCGATGGTGTCGGTGAATTACTCCAGCGTGCGTTGGGCGAAACCATTCAGATCGACGTGCAGTTGCCGCAGGAACCGTGGCACATCAACGTTGATCGCAATCAACTGGAAAACGCCATTCTCAACCTGGCGATCAATGCCCGCGATGCGATGAAGGGCGAGGGCACGATTGTCCTCAGCGCCCTCAATACGCGGTTGGACAGCACTTTTTGCGCGGGCAAAGGCATTGTTGCCGGCGATTTTGTGCGAGTGGTGGTCAGCGATACCGGCGCAGGTATTGCGCCGCACATGCTTGAGCAGGTGTTCGAGCCGTTCTTCACCACCAAGGCTGACGGGCAGGGCACCGGGCTCGGTCTGAGCATGGTGTTCGGTTTCGTCAAGCAGAGCGGCGGCCACGTCGAGATCGACAGTACCGTGGGCGAGGGCACGCGGGTGCAACTGTACTTCCCGCGCAGCCTGCGACCGATTCTTGAAGAGTCATCCTGTGTCGGCAAGCAGCAGGGTGGCGGCCACGAAACCATTCTGGTGGTCGAGGACAACGACGCAGTGCGCGCCTCGGCCGTGGAGTTGCTGCGCGAAGAAGGTTATCGCGTGCTGACCGCCGGCAACGGCGACATGGCGATGCAGATGCTGCTGGAAGGTATCGACGTGGATCTTATTTTCACCGACGTGGTCATGCCGGGGCTGATCAAGAGTTCCGATCTGGCAGCCTGGGCCAAGGTGCAGACGCCGCCGGTGGCGGTGCTGTTCACCTCCGGGCACACCCGCGACATCATCTCGCGCGACCATCAGTTGAGCCCGGACACGCATTTGCTGGGCAAACCGTATGGCCCGGAGGCGTTGTTGCAGATGATTCGGTCGGTGCTCAGTGCCTAGCCGGCTAATCCCCCATTCTTTGTGGAGAGGGGATTTATCCCCGATGGAGTGCGCAGCACTCCCCAGCATTTTTCCAGCTACACGGCATTTGCAGTGATTGCGCCGGCTGCGCCGCCGATCGGGGATAAATCCCCTCACCACAGGGTTCAGCTTCGACCCCCATTTTTCTGCAGGGACCGCCAATGACTTCCAAGCGTAATTCCAAAGCACCCGCCGGCATGGTTCGGGTGCGTGGCGCCCGGGAACACAATCTGAAGAACGTCGACGTCGATATTCCCCGCGATGCGCTGGTGGTGTTCACCGGGGTGTCCGGTTCGGGCAAGTCGTCGCTGGCGTTCTCGACCTTGTACGCCGAAGCCCAGCGACGCTATTTCGAATCCGTGGCGCCGTATGCGCGGCGGCTGATCGATCAGGTCGGCGTGCCGGATGTCGACTCCATCGAGGGCCTGCCGCCCGCCGTGGCCCTGCAACAGCAACGCGGCACGCCAAGCACGCGGTCGTCGGTGGGCAGCGTGACCACGTTGTCGAGCCTGATTCGCATGCTCTATTCCCGCGCCGGCAGTTATCCGCCGGGGCAACCGATGCTGTACGCCGAGGATTTCTCGCCGAACACCCCCCAAGGCGCCTGCCCGGAGTGCCACGGCCTGGGGCGGGTCTACGAGGTGACCGAGGCGCTGATGGTGCCGGATCCGAACCTGACCATCCGCCAGCGCGCCGTGGCGTCCTGGCCGCTGGCATGGCAGGGGCAGAACCTGCGCGACATCCTCGTAACCATGGGCATTGACGTCGATATTCCCTGGAAGAAACTGCCGAAAAAGCAGCGTGACTGGATTCTGTTCACCGAAGAAACCCCGACCGTGCCGGTGTACGCCGGGCTGACCCCGGAAGAAACCCGGGTCGCCCTCAAGCGCAAGATGGAGCCGAGTTATCAGGGCACTTTCACCGGCGCCCGGCGTTACATCCTGCACACCTTCACGCATTCGCAAAGTGCGTTGATGAAGAAACGCGTTTCGCAGTTCATGCTCGGCAGTCCGTGTCCGTTGTGCGACGGCAAACGCCTCAAGCGTGAAGCGCTGTCGGTGACCTTTGCCGGTTACGACATCGGCGAACTGTCGCAGATGCCGTTGCTGCAAGTGGCCGAGGTGCTGCGGCCAGTGGCGGCGGCCACCTATCTGGAACACGCCGAGGAAACCGGCGAAACCCTGAGC
>NZ_QAIK01000085.1:59265-59586 GCF_003061005.1 Pseudomonas sp. HMWF021
CCGAATCTTTCGCTGGAAAAGCGTCTGGCGGCGCAACGGATTGCCGAGGATCTGCTGGAACGGGTCAGCACCCTGACTGATCTGGGTCTGGGTTATCTGGCGCTGGAGCGCAGCACGCCGACGCTGTCGTCCGGCGAGCTGCAGCGTTTGCGCCTGGCGACGCAACTGGGTTCGCAATTGTTCGGCGTGATCTACGTGCTCGACGAGCCGTCCGCCGGCCTGCATCCGGCGGATGGCGAGGCGCTGTTCGAGGCCTTGCAGCGCCTGAAGGCCGACGGCAATACGCTGTTTGTGGTCGAGCATGATCTGGAGACCATGCGC
>NZ_QAIK01000086.1 GCF_003061005.1 Pseudomonas sp. HMWF021
GTTACATCTTTGATTTCTCGCGGAGTAACTTGTGATGCTGATAATCTTGTTGACTATCAGCCTGACTCCACAAGCACCCACACGAATTGCTTGATTCAGTTGTTAAAGAGCGGTTGGTTAAGATCTTTCGTCTCAACCGAGGCGCGAATTCTACAGCAGCCTCATTTGCTGTCAAGTGATTATTTTCAGAAGTTTTCGAAGATTTCTTCAACAACTTCAACCACTTGCGCTTCCGATCTCTCGTTAGCGGGAGGCGAATTCTACAGCGTTACACGCTGCTGTCAACACCTCTTTTTCACCGCTTCGACCGAGAAGATCGAACCGTCAAAAGAGCCAAACATCACCGCCCTTTCAACTCCTTCCAAGCCTCGATGAACTGAAGCAAGTCGCTGCCGATAATCGTATAACTCATTGAATCTCAAGGAGTTTTCCGTTTCGACTGCGCCGGAAGTGGGGCGAATTATAGAGACTCAGAATCTGCCGTCAACCGTTAATTTCAGTTTTATTGCAAAACCTGCTTTTTAGCTAATAAACGCGGGATCCGGCGAGCAATGGCGGGCACGCGCAGCAATAAGAGCACCGCTCCCATAAAGGCATAGATTGCCCACTCCTTGAGATCAGCCCGCACAATCCACAGCATATGCAACAGACCCAGCCCCAGAATCACGTACACCAACCGATGCAGTTTCTTCCAGCGCACACCAAGACGCCGCTGACTGTAGCGATTGGATGTCACCGCCAACACTAACAACCCGAGAAAACCCAACGTGCCGACAATAATGTACGGCCGCTTACGCAACTCCACCCCCAGCTGCGACCAGTCGAAACCGAGGATGAACGCCAGATAGCTAAACAGATGCAGAACTACATAGGCAAAACACCAAAGCCCCAACTGACGGCGCACAGCAATCCACCCCGCCCACCCCGTCAGTTTCTGCAACGGCGTCATGCACAATGTGATCAACAGTAATACGAGCGTTCCCAGCCCCAACCGATCAACCAGCACCTTGCCTGGATCCGGGCCAAGCGAATCTGCAAATGCCTGATAAAACCAAAGCAACGGCCAGATCGCCGTCGCTGTAAAAACCCCCACACGCCAGAACGGATATCGCATCAGTAGTTCTTCCGCAGATCGAGCCCTGTATATAAAGAAGCAACTTCATCCGCGTAGCCATTGAACATCTGCGTATCGCGCACATTCGGCTTGAACAGGCTGTTCGGCAAACGCCGCTCCCGCGCCTGAGTCCAGCGCGGGTGATCGACCGTCGGATTCACATTGGCATAAAACCCGTACTCATCTGCAGCGATGCTCTGCCAGGTAGTTTTCGGCTGCTCGCTGACCAGACTGATACGCACGATGGATTTGACGCTTTTGAACCCGTACTTCCACGGCACTACCAAGCGCAGCGGCGCACCATTCTGATTCGGCAATTCGCGGCCATACATCCCTACCGCCATGATCGCCAATGGATTCATCGCCTCGTCCAGACGCAGGCCTTCTACATATGGCCAGTCGATCAGGGCGAAACCCGAGCGCTGACCCGGCATGCTTTTGGGATCCTGCAGCGTTTCAAAGCGAATGTACTTGGCGCTGGAGGTCGGCTCGACCTGCTTGAGCAGCGCAGAGATCGGAAAGCCGATCCACGGGATAACCATCGACCACGCCTCAACACAGCGAAGACGATAGATACGCTCCTCCAACTGATACGGTTTCATGAAGTCTTCCAGCGCATAGCGTCCTGGCTTCCCCACTTCGCCGTCTACGACAACACTCCATGGTTCGGTCTTCAGAGATCCGGCATTGGCTGCCGGATCCCCTTTGTCCGTACCGAACTCATAGAAGTTGTTGTAGTGAGTCGCGTCTTTATAAGGTGTGATCGCCTCATCCTTGACGTCGACTGCCCCCCATTTAGTAGACGCAAGCTTGTCGACAAACCAGGCAGGCGCCTTGCCCGGCTCGACGTCAGCGTAGCGCGCCGCCTCATCTGCGACAGCCCAACGCGGCAGACCGCTCACGGCGATACCGGCCGCGGCAGCTCCGAGCAATTGACGACGGGAGAGATAAATGGATTCAGGCGTGACGTCCGACTCATGGCAGTCGGACGCTTTGGGGATTTTGATCAGCATGGCAACTCCGCAGCTTTGGAGGACAGATGCACCCATAGACTGCGGAGTATGCGGGAAATTACATCACTCGACGTTTTTGCGCCGACGAAGATGCAGCAGGTACTGCACCGGGCCAGAGGCTGCATAGGCAAGGAACACCAGCAGCAGAATGCGCGGTGGATCACTGAAAACAACGGCAAACACCAGCACCACGGCGAGGATCGCCACGAAAGGCACACGCCCCTTCAAATCCAGCTCCTTGAAGCTGTTGTACTTGATGTTGCTGACCATCAGCATGCCGGCAGCCGCGACCATCAAGGCAACCAGGAACGACATCTTCGAACCCTGGATCCCGTAATCGCTGAACGCCCAGACGATCCCCGCCACCACGCCCGCAGCCGCCGGACTGGCCAGACCGATGAAGTAGCGTTTGTCCGCCGTACCGACCTGGGTGTTGAAACGCGCCAGACGCAATGCCGCACCGGCCACATAGATGAAAGCAACCATCCAGCCGACCTTGCCCATGTCACCCAGCGCCCAGCCGAAGGCCAGCAGCGCCGGTGCCACACCAAAGGCAACCATGTCCGACAGCGAGTCATACTCGGCGCCGAATGCACTTTGTGTATTGGTCATGCGCGCCACGCGGCCATCGAGACCATCGAGCACCATGGCCACAAAAATCGCGATCGCGGCAAAGGCGAAATACTTGCTCGCATTCGCAGAATCCCCGGCGCTCAAGGCAGCCTGGGCACTCATCGAATTGATGATGGAATAGAACCCTGCGAACAGGTTCGCAGTGGTGAACAGGTTCGGCAGCAGATAGATACCACGATGCCGGACTTTACGACCTTCTGCGTCGTGCCCTTCCTCGACATGTTCATCGATGGGCAGCAGGCTTTCGGCGTCAGAAGCCTGGTTCGGCTCTTCGGGACGTTCGCTCATGGACATTACCTTGCAACGGTTTGGAAAGTTTCGACAGGTGCCTGTGACGACGGTTCGGCCACAAACGATGCAGCTTTATACCAGAACCATCGGTTTCAAACGAAAAAACGCGGCCGAGGCCGCGTTTTTCGCACAAGGATGACGACTTAGTTTTTGGCTTTGTCGACGATCTTGTTGGCACCGATCCACGGCATCATGGAGCGCAGTTGCTCGCCGATGATTTCGATACCGTGAGCGGCGTTGTTACGACGCTTGGCGGTCATCGAAGGGTAGCCGGTTGCGCCTTCGCTGATGAACATTTTGGCGTATTCGCCGTCCTGAATACGTTTCAGGGCATTGCGCATGGCCTGACGGGATTCGGCGTTGATCACTTCCGGACCGGTCACGTACTCGCCGTACTCGGCGTTGTTGGAGATCGAGTAGTTCATGTTGGCGATACCGCCTTCGTACATGAGGTCAACGATCAGTTTCAGTTCGTGCAAGCACTCGAAGTAGGCCATTTCCGGCGCGTAGCCAGCTTCAACCAGGGTTTCGAAACCGGCTTTTACCAGTTCAACGGTACCGCCGCACAGAACGGCTTGTTCGCCGAACAGGTCGGTTTCGGTCTCGTCCTTGAAGGTGGTTTCGATGATGCCGGTACGGCCGCCACCCACGCCAGCGGCGTAGGACAGCGCAACGTTTTTGGCGTTGCCCGAGGCGTCCTGATAGATCGCGATCAGGTCAGGGATACCGCCGCCCTTCACGAATTCGGAACGCACGGTGTGGCCCGGAGCCTTCGGCGCGATCATGATCACGTCGAGGTCGGCACGCGGAACAACCTGGTTGTAGTGGATCGCGAAGCCGTGGGAGAAGGCCAGGGTGGCGCCCTTCTTGATGTTCGGCTCGATTTCGTTCTTGTACAGCTGCGACTGGAATTCGTCCGGGGTCAGGATCATGACCAGGTCGGCGCCGGCAACAGCGGCAGCCACGTCGGTCACTTTCAGGCCGTGGGCTTCGGCTTTGGCAACAGTGGCCGAACCTTTACGCAGACCGACGGTAACGTCGACACCGGAGTCTTTCAGGTTGCACGCCTGGGCGTGGCCCTGGGAACCGTAACCGATGATGGCAACTTTCTTGCCCTGGATGATCGACAGGTCGCAGTCTTTATCGTAGAAAACTTTCATGAATTTCCCCTATATATCCAGGCCGTTCAGGCCATTCGCTAATTTGGTTTAGATGCTGAGTACTTTGTCGCCGCGGGCAATGCCGGTCACGCCGCTACGGACGGTTTCCAGAATCGATGCGGTGCCGATGGACTGAATGAAGCTGTCGAGCTTGTCGCTGGTACCGGTCAATTGAACGGTATACACGCTGGCGCTGACATCGACGATCTGTCCACGGTAAATATCGGTGGTGCGTTTGATCTCGGCGCGCTGGGCGCCAGTGGCCTTGACCTTGACCAGCATCAGCTCGCGCTCGATGTGAGCGCTTTCCGACAGGTCCACCAGCTTGACCACTTCGATCAGCTTGTTCAGGTTTTTGGTGATCTGCTCGATGATTTCATCGTGGCCGACTGTGGTCAGCGTCAGACGCGACAGGGTCGGGTCTTCGGTTGGGGCCACGGTCAGGCTTTCAATGTTGTAGTTGCGCTGCGAGAACAGGCCGACTACGCGAGACAAAGCGCCGGGTTCGTTTTCCAGAAGCAGGGAAATAATGTGCCGCATGATTAAGTACGCTCCGTCTTGCTCAGCCACATATCGCGCATGGAGCCGTCTTTGATCTGCATCGGATAGACGTGCTCGCTGGTATCGACCGAAATATCGATCACCACCAGACGATCTTTCATGGCGAACGCTTCTTCCATCTTCGACTTCAAATCTTTCGAATCGGTGATGCGCACGCCGACGTGACCGTAGGCTTCAGCCAGTTTGACGAAGTCAGGCAGCGACTCCATATACGAGTGCGAGTGACGGCTGCCGTAGCTCATGTCCTGCCATTGACGCACCATCCCCAGTACACCGTTGTTGAGGATGACGATTTTCACCGGCAAGCCATATTGCAGGCAGGTCGACAGCTCCTGGATGTTCATCTGGATGCTGCCTTCACCGGTGACGCAGGCAACGTCGTCATCCGGGAAGCTCAACTTGATGCCCATGGCCGCCGGGAAACCGAAGCCCATGGTGCCCAGACCACCGGAGTTGATCCAGCGGTTCGGCTTGTTGAACGTGTAGTACTGCGCCGCGAACATCTGGTGCTGGCCCACGTCGGAGGTGATGAAGGCATCGCCCTTGGTCACTTCGCACAGGGTCTCGATCACGGTCTGCGGCTTGATCAGGCTGCCGTCGCCCTTTTCATAAGGGAACAGGCCGCGATCACCACGCCATTCATCGACTTGCTTCCACCAGCTGGCAACGGACTCCTTGTTCGGGGTCTCGCCGATTTCCTTGAGGATCGCGACCATTTCGGTCAGGACGCTCTCCACCGGGCCAACGATTGGCACGTCGGCCTTGATGGTCTTGGAGATCGAAGCCGGATCGATGTCGATGTGGATGATCTTGGCGTTCGGGCAGAACTTCGCCGCGCCGTTGATCACACGGTCATCGAAACGCGCGCCGACAGCCAGAATCACATCGGCATGGTGCATCGCCAGGTTGGCGGTGTAGCTGCCGTGCATGCCGAGCATGCCGATGAACTGGCGGTCGGTGCCGGGGAAGCCACCCAAGCCCATCAAGGTGTTGGTCACTGGCAGGTTGAGCATTTTCGCCAGTTCGGTCAGCGGTGCGGAACCGTTGCCCAGAATCACACCGCCGCCGGAATAGAGCACAGGGCGCTTGGCCGCCAGAAGCATTTCTGCCGCCTTGCGGATTTGCCCGGAGTGACCGCGAACGGCCGGGCTGTAGGAACGCAGCTTGGCTTTTTTCGGGAAAACGTATTCGAACTTCTCGGCCGGGTTGGTCATGTCTTTCGGGATATCGACCACGACCGGACCCGGACGACCGGATTGCGCCAGGTAGAAAGCCTTCTTCATGACTTCCGGGATTTCCGAGGCGTGCTTGATCATGAAGCTGTGTTTCACGATCGGCCGGGAGATACCGATCATGTCGGTTTCCTGGAACGCGTCGGTGCCGACCATGGTGCTTGGCACCTGACCGGAAATGATCACCATTGGAATCGAATCCATATAGGCGGTGGCGATACCGGTGATGGCGTTTGTGGCGCCAGGACCGGATGTCACCAATACCACGCCGGCTTTACCGGTGGCACGGGCGTAGCCGTCAGCCATATGGGTAGCCGCTTGTTCGTGACGAACCAGAATGTGGGTCACTTCCGGTTCTTTGAACAGGGCATCGTAAACATGAAGGAGAGCACCACCCGGGTACCCGTAGATATATTTGACGCCTTCGTCACGCAAGAAGCGGACGAGCATCTCACCGCCAGATAAAAGCTCCACGTTGTTCACCTCTAAAACGCCAGAATACCGTCCACAAAAAAGGGGCGGGTCTTAATAGGTTTACTTCTCGGCAGAGCATGAGCGACGGTGGTCGCCGACTACGTCAGCACTGACTGAGCAAGTATTGGGATCGTCCCAAGTGTTGCGGGCCTTTCCCACCCAGCGCGAGGTAACGCGTTGCGGGTGTAACAGGTCGACGCGGATATGCGCCTCATGATCTACCGAGTGGGTCTGCTTCTGGCAGTCCCTCTACAGCGGACTTTGGATTCTTCTGTTTCGCCCTCTCCAAGTCAAGCCGTCTATGTGACTAATTGTGGGTAAGCACATGAGAACGCAAGAAAAAACCTGAAAACAGCTACTCTGTTAGCGTCAATTGCGCAATTTTGCCAAGGAATCAGCATGCGAACGCTTCTGTTAACTCTGCTGATCGGCCTCAGCCCCTGGTGCTCGGCCGCTCAAATCTACAAATGGGTCGATGCCCAAGGCGTCACTCACTTCGACGCGCAGCCGCCGCAAGGTCAGCCGACCACCACCGTGCAAACGCCCTCCTCCCCCCCACCGAAACCTGAAGCAATGCCTGGCAGCGGCACGCTGGGCGATCAGAAAGCCATCGACGACAAGGTCAAAAAACAGGTAGCCGAACAGCAGTCGCAGCTCAAGGCGTTTTGCGAACAGGCACGAACGAATCTGGCGCAGTTGCAGAACAATCCGCGGTTGAGAGAAGAAGTGGATGGGCAATTGCGACGGCTGGATGATGCGCAGCGTCAGGAGCGCATTGTAGAAGCACAGAAACAGATTGCGCAGAACTGCGAATAAGTACCTGTAGGAGTTGCCGCAGGCTGCGATCTTTTGATCTTTGAAAGCAATCAAAAGATCGCAGCCTGCGGCAGCTCCTACATGGAGATCGGCGCTAGCGGGAGGCGGTGATCAGCAGGTCGAACTCTTTGAGCAGCACCTGCAACTGTCGATCCTTGCCCTGCAGGTTGCGCTGGGCGAAGACCATCTCGGCCATTTCCTGAATGCCGGAGGCATTGGGCAGCGGCAAGTCCTGCTCGAGGATCATCTTCATCCGTGGCAGGAAGATCCATTGCAGCCATTGTTCGAAATCCAGCGTGTCGACCGAGAACGGTTCGACACTGCTCAAGGCCTCGGCCGACGGCTGAACCTCATCCCACCAGCCCTGCGTGCGCAGTTCACGCTCGATCAGCAGCAACTGATCGGCGATTTTCGGGAAACGGGAATCCATCACAGCGAAACCTTGGCCTTCTGACGGGCCAGCGCGGCGCCGGCGGAATCGCCCTGTTTCTCACGGGACTGCGCGATGATTTCCCACAGGTTGGCCTGCAAGTCCGGACGACCGTTGGCCATGGTCAGCGCACGACGGGCGAACTGCTCGGCCTGCGGTGCATCACCTTGCGCCATGCGCACTTGCGCCAGACGATAAAGCACTTGCGGCTCACGCGGGGCTACGCGCTGGGCGCGCTCCAGGCTGGAGGACGCGCCATTGAGGTCGCCACCGGCCTGTTGCTGTTGCGCGGTGGTCAGCAAGGCGAGCACCGGGCCATCCAGTTGCTCATCCGCCGACAGACCACCGCCATTGCTGGCCGAAGGAATGCCGCTCGGCGTCGAAGGCATGCTGTAGCTGCCGGTGTTGATCGGTGCCGACTCGACCGGCGAAGGATTGTACGGACCCGCCGTAATCCCGCCGGACGCCGGGCCAGGAACGATCGGCGAAGAGCTGATCGGCGCCGATGTCGCAGCACCGCCACCCGGCACCATCACGACCACGCCGGTGTCGCCTTGCGGAATGGCCTGGGATTGCGCCTGACCCTGCACTGGACGTTTGACTGTCGTCTTGCGGAAACCGCCATTGGCCGACAGACGTTCGCTGTTGGACACGGCCGTGCCGGAGTCCACCACCGGGATCGAACCACGCTGTACGGTAGAGCAGCCGCTGAGCAAAGCCACGGCGGTCACCGCTGGAATCAACCACTTGTTCACTTGAAACCCTCTTTGCTTAATTCATCCAGCCCTTGACCCAATCCATCACCGACTCCGGCGAAGCAGGCGTTTCGCTTGCACACGCGGCGCCGGGTGGCGGTTCGCTGCCGCGAATATACGGCATCTGCACCGCCCCCGGACAGTTGGCATCAGAGCCTTGCCCGGTACGCGAATCGACCCACGCCTGAACGATGTTGTCCGGCTGCGGCATGTCCAGCGGCAGCGGGTCAGCCTTGCGCATGAAACTGGTCCAGACCTGCAACGCACCGGTCGCCCCGGTGAACGGGGTCTTGCCGTTGTCGTCACGCCCAAGCCAGACCACCGCCAGCAGATCCTGACTGAAACCGGCGAACCAGCTGTCACGCGAATCGTTACTGGTACCGGTCTTGCCGGCCAGCGACAGGGTCTTGGGCAGCACGTTGTAAACCGAGCTGCCCGTACCTTCACGCATCACCCGCTGCATGGCGTTCTGAATAAGATAGATGGACGCCGGATCGAAACGCTGCTCGATCTGAAACGGATATCGCTTGAGCGGCTCGCCCTCGGCGGTCAGTACGCTGCGGATCCCGCGCATCGGCGTGTTGAAGCCACCGTTGGCGAGGGTCTGGTACATGGTCGCCACTTCGATCGGGGTCATGCCGCCAGCACCCAGCAACATCGACGGGAACGCCGGAAACTCACGAGTAACGCCCAGACGCGCAAGGGTCTTGAGCACATTCGGTACTCCGACTTCCAGGCCCAGACGCGAGGTCGACAGGTTGTAGGAATGTGCCAGCCCTTGGTAAAGAAACACGGTGCCGTGAGAGCGACGGTCGTAGTTCTGTGGTTTCCACACCTGGCCGTCCGCGCCTTTGATCGACAGCGGATCATCCGACAGCCAACTGGTCAGCGTGTAGTGGCTCGGTTTCTCCAGCGCAGTCAGATACACCGCTGGCTTGACCAGCGAGCCGATCGGCCGCACCGCGTCCAGCGCCCGGTTGAAACCGGCGTAACTGGCCTGACGACTACCGATCATCGCCTGCACTTCGCCGGTTTCCGGATTGGTCACGACCATCGCCGCTTCCACATCATCGGAGCCTTTGCGTCCAGCCAGACGTTTAAAGGTGTCATTGACCGACGCCTCGGCTTTCATCTGCAGAATCGGGTCGAAACTGGTGAAGATGCGCAGGCCTTCTTCGGTCAAGTCTTCGTCGCGGTAGTCTTCACGCAACTGGCGTTTGACCAGATCGATAAAGCCCGGGAACGAGCTGTCGGCGAGCTTGCCGCGCGTGGTTACACCCAGTGGCATTTTCTTCGCCGCTTCGACCTGTTCGGCAGTCGCCACGCCTTGCTGCTCAAGCACATCGAGCACCAGATTACGACGCTCAAGCGCACGCTCCGGGTTGCGACGCGGGTTGTAATAGGACGGCCCCTTGACCATGCCGACCAGCAACGCAACCTGATGCAGTTTCAGCTCGGACAGTGGCTGACCGAAGAAGAACTGGCTGGCCAGACCGAAACCGTGCACCGCACGCTGGCCGTCCTGCCCGACGAAGACTTCGTTGAGGTAGGCCTCAAGGATTTCCTTCTTGTCGTAATGCAGCTCCAGCAACATCGCCATCATGGCTTCGGTGAGCTTGCGGCTCAGGCTGCGTTCGTTGGTGAGGTAGAAGTTTTTGACCAACTGCTGGGTCAGCGTACTGCCGCCCTGGGTCATTTTGCCGCCAGAGGTGTTGACCCAGATCGCCCGGGCAATCGATTTCGGCGAAACGCCCCAGTGACTGTAGTAATCGCGGTCTTCCACCGCGACCAGGGTGTCGAGCAGATACGGCGGCACCTGATCGAGCTTGATCAGGATGCGGTCTTCAAGATTTTTCGGGTAAATGCCGCCGATCATCAGCGGCTCGAGCCGCACCACGGACAACTTCCCGCCGTTGAGCCCGGAGAGTTCGGCCACATAGTCGCCAGAGAAACGCACGCGCACCGGCTGCGGTTTCTCCAGGCCTTCATAGAACTGGAAGCCGCGAGTATTCAGATCGACGGTATTGCCACTGACGGCGGCGGCACCGGGGCCATTGCTCACGGCTTCGCGGCGATAACCCAAGGCGTCGAGTTCGGTGAGGAAATCGTCCTTGCTCAGCTTCTGTCCGACGAACAGCTCAAGCGGACGCGCGTATACCTTGGCCGGGATGGTCCAGCGCTTGCCGGAGAACTTCTCCTGCACCACGGCATCGAGGTAAACGGCGAAGCCGGCCAGCACCACAAGGCCGACCAGGCTGAGTTTAATGGCCCAACCCAACCATGGGCGCAGGCCCTTGGCAGGTGGTTTTTTCTTGGAACGGGGGGATCGAGTTCGAGTCATGGCGGCGGATTATACGCACTTTATTCATACTCAACAGGAGCGCTCCGAGGTTTGCGTCGGGCTGGCGAGCGGCCATAATGGCGACCTCGAATTTCCCAGTCTCTGAAGGATCGCCCGTGAGCCAGTCACTGATCGCTGCCCTGCAAAACCCGGCCCTCTACCCGCACCCTGTCGAAGGGTTCCAGGTCATCGAAACCCATATCTCGTGGGTGATCCTCACCGGGCCCTTTGCCTATAAAGTGAAGAAGCCGGTGAACTTCGGCTTTCTCGACTTCACGGGCCTCGAATCCCGCGCACATTTTTGTGCTGAAGAGCTGCGCCTGAACCAGCGCCTGACCGAGGATTTGTATCTGGAAGTGTTGCCGGTGACCGGCAGTGTCGAAGCACCGCAATTGGGGGGCGACGGCCCGGCCATCGAATATGTGCTGAAAATGCGTCAGTTCCCGCAGACCGGATTGCTCAGCACCTTGCAAGCCAACGGTGAGTTGACTACTCGGCACATTGATGAAATGGCCGAGCAGATCGCCAGATTCCACCTCAGTGCACCGAAAGTCCCGGCCGAGCACGACGCAGGTACCCCGGACAGCGTGATGGCGCCGGTCGCGCAAAACTTCGAACAGATTCTGCCATTCCTCAGCGACAAGAACGACCTGCTGCAACTTGAAGCGCTGAAAGCCTGGGCCGAAAGCAGCTTCGAACGCCTCAAGCCACTGTTCGCTCAGCGCAAGGACGAGGGTTTCACCCGCGAATGTCACGGCGACATCCACCTGGGCAACGCCACGCTCATCGATGGCAAAGTGGTGATCTTCGACTGCATCGAGTTCAACGAGCCGTTTCGTTTCACCGATGTCTGGGCCGATACCGGTTTCCTGGCGATGGACCTGGAAGACCGTGGCCTGAAATCCCTGGCCCGTCGTTTCATCAGTCAATACCTGGAACTGACCGGCGACTATCAAGGCCTGGAAGTGCTGAACTTCTACAAAGCCTACCGCGCCCTGGTTCGCGCCAAAGTTGCACTGTTCAGCATGCCGGCAGACGCCACCCCGGTGCAGCGCGCCACCACCCTGCGCCAGTACCGCAACTACGCCAACCTGGCGGAAAGCTACAGCACCATTCCTTCGCGCTTCATGGCGATCACCCATGGCGTATCGGCTGTCGGCAAAAGCCACGTGGCCATGCGTCTGGTCGAGGCGCTGGGCGCGATTCGCCTGCGTTCGGACGTCGAGCGCAAGCGTCTGTTCGGCGAGCAAACTGTAGCCAACGACGTGCAGGCCGGGATTTACAGCGCCGACGCCAGCGCTGCTACGTATGCCCGCCTGCATGAGATTGCCGAAGTGATTCTGCACGCCGGGTTCCCGGTGGTGATCGATGCGACCTACCTCAAGCGCGAGCAACGCGACAGCGCCGCCCAAGTGGCCGAAGCCACCGGCACGCCGTTCCTGATCCTCGACTGCAACGCACCGCAAGCCGTGATCGAGAGCTGGCTGGCGATTCGTCAGGCCGACAGGAAAGACCCTTCCGACGCCACCCTGGCGGTCATCGAGGCCCAGCAGGCCAGCCGCGAAGCACTGACGCCAGAAGAGATTCTGCGCAGCAAACGCGTGCAGACCAATGAAAGCGGGACCCTCGATACCGTGGTAGCGCAGATCCGCCAGCGCCTGCCAGGCTTGTAAGAAACTATTTCGGCCGTGATGCCCTCGCTGGCTTCACGGCCGTCAAATAGTGGCACTATACTGGCGTCATAAAACCAACAGGTGAAATGACATGAGCCAGCCGAAACTTCTCGACACTCCGCTTTATGCCTTGCTGCACAAAGACGACATCACAGGCTTCAACAAGGAACGCCCGAACGACGGCCCGATCGACATGGTCGGTGGCGACTTCCGTGGCCTCGATCTGCGTGAACTGAACGCTGATGGCGTGGATTTCCGGGACGCCTACTTCCGGTCCGCCGATTTGCGCGGCATCGATTTCCGTAATGCCTCGCTCGAAGGCGCAAGCCTGGCCCATGCGCAGATTTCCGGGGCGTACTTTCCGCCGGAACTCAGTGCCGACGAGATCCTGATGTCGATGAATTTCGGCACCCGCCTGCGTTATCGCACTCGCTGATACTTTTTATCTTTCTCTGACCCGACGCCTTTCCCCTGTGGGAGCGGGCTTGCTCGCGAAGGCGTAGTGTCAGTCGATACATCTGGTGGCTGACAGGACGCCTTCGCGAGCAAGCTCGCTCCCACATTGTTTCAGCGTTTCTTCCCTCCTTTCTGCGCTCGCAGCCCTTTTCTTAGTAGCGTTTGCGTCTAATCCGACCAAAGAACCACGCTTTTCCTACTGATGGCTACACTCCTGAGAAGATCGCCCACGCACCATTCGGCCGTCGCAAGGAGGCTTGATGAATGATGAACTGCAACACCTGAAGAATCTTGGCAAGACGTCGGCGCAGTGGCTGCATGCCGTGGGCATTCACAGCGCCTCGGACTTGCGTCGCCTGGGGGCGGTGGACGCCTATCGGGCGGTGCGTACCCGCGGGTTTCGCGCATCAAAGGTGTTGTTGTACGCGATCGAAGGGGCGCTGATGGATGTGCACTGGAACGACATCCCGGCCGAACGCAAAGACGCCTTGAACAAGCAGCTGGAAGCCATCTCCTCGCGTCACAAGAACTGAACAGGCGCTGACTGCCATGTATCTGCTCGGGGAACAATCGGCACCTGTCGATGCACTGATCAATCGCTTGCAGAGTTTGCCGGTGCGCTGGCTGGAGGGTCTCGTGCCGTGCGGGCCAGCCCTTGAGCCGGAATCCACTGACGACCTGATGGCGCAGCTTCCCCACGATCAGCTGTTTCTACTGACCGCAGGCGTAATCACCGGCTGCATCGGCGGTCGTACGCTTTTTCACTGGCAGGAAGGCGACCTGATCGGCTTGCAGCAAGGTGACGCCTGGGCCGATTGCCGTCTGCGCTGCGACGGCCTGCTGCGCCTGTTGCCTTATCGGCGAACCGATCTGTTTCAACATTTGTATGCCGAGCCTGACCGGACCGAGCAATGGCTTGAGTATCTGCTGGGGCAGATGGCGCTGCTGGCCCACGCGGTGGCCGAGCTGAAGCCACGGGAGTTTCGCAGCACCAATGGTTTCAAGCGAGTCGGGCGCGGTGAGGTGCTGATTCAGCAGGGCGATGTCGCCGATCACGTTTTCGTGATCATCGATGGGCACGCCGAAGCATTTGTTGACGGGCACAAAGTCGGCGACGTCCCCAAGGACGAGATTTTCGGCGCCATGGCGGTGTTCACCGGCGAGCCGCGCAATGCCACTGTCATCGCTCGCGAGCCAAGCACGGTGATGCTGATTCCCGGTGATCAGTTTCTGAGCATGACCCGCAATAATCCAAAGATTGCCCACAGCCTCATTGAGAGCATGGCGCGGCGCATCGGCCAGCTCAACCAGCAGATCACGCAATTGAGCGCGATCAAGCCCGCGCGTTAAGTCCCCTTTTTCCGGGGCATTCCGGCCATTTGCCCGACTAAATCACGCAAACGGAAAAACAGTGGTTGACTCGTTAATGAGAATCGCTATGATTATCACAACTGGTCGCGAGATCAGTCGATATTCTGAAAAGCCCTTGGTTCGGACTCTCAGATTATCTCCTCATCAGGCTAATCACGGTTATTTGACCCGGTTTTTACCGGGTCTTTTTTTGTCTGTGGAAAAGTCATTGGCCGAACTGTTTGCGCATCTGCGCGCAGTAATCCTGCGCGGGCGTGGCCGGGGTGTACCAGACGTAATCGGCCATCGCCACAGTAACCTCGGCGCCCTGCTCGGCCAGCATCAGCACCGTTGGCGCCCGAGCTGCGCCCAGATCCAGCGCATGCAACGGCACGCCAACATCCTTGCGCGCATGCCAGGCACCTGCCAACAGCAACGCTGGCGTCGGCGCCGCCAGCAAACGTTCCGCCATGCGTCGATCACGTTGTTGCTGAACGCTGAGCATCGCCGGCATCTGCGATTCGGGCAGCAAGCCACAGTGCGAGTCGCTGATCTGCTCAAGCAGCGTGGCCTTCACCGAGGGCGCATTGCTGCGAACACCGGTCAAGGCTGGCGGCTGACGATAGAAAGCACGGATTTCGCCGTTATCCAGATTGGCTGCCAATAAAGGATAGGGTTGCGTGAGGGCGAACCGAACGATCGGTCCATAAAGATTCCAGTCCCAGCCGTCCTGCCAGGTCAGTGCAGCAGGAAGATCCGTGGGTGGCGCTGCAGCATGGCGAACATGATCAACTTTAGGCTGTTGATCCGGCGTGAGCATTTCCAACAGCAGGCTGCCTTGGGGACGCTGCTCGCCGAGCGCCTGCAGCAGCCACAATTGCACAGCGTGATGATCGTTGTTGTCATGCTGCTCGCCAATGATCACCTGCTGCGGCTTGGCCAAACGCGTCAGCAGTTCCTGCGCCGTCAGTACCTGGCCGCTGTGCAGATCGCGAATCTCGCCACTGACCAGTGGAGGCGGGGCAACATGCTGACACCCCGCAAGCCACAACACCGCTAACAACCAGACCCCGCGCATGGCATCACCTCGATGAGAAATCAGCGGGCGATGATCAGCGGATGCCCACGCTCCGGGTGCGGCTGCACCAATACTTCGAGACCGAACACGGCTTTGAGCGAGTCCGGTCGCAAGACTTTCTGCGGAGTATCCAGCGCTACCGGGCGCCCGCCTTCGAGCAGCAACACCCGATCACAATAGCGCGCTGCCAGATTCAGATCATGCAGGATGACCAGCACTGCCGCGCCACGGTCGGCAAATTCGCGCACCGCTTGCAACGTCGTATGTTGATGCAGCGGATCGAGCATCGAGGTCGGCTCGTCCAGCAACAGCGTTTGCCCGGCCTGCCCCGGCCACAACTGCGCCAGCACCCGCGCCAGATGCACGCGCTGACGCTCGCCACCCGACAGCGCCAGATAACTGCGCCCGCTCAGGTGCCCGGCATCCGCCGCGCCCAGCGCTGCAGCAACGATCTCGTCATCGCGCACCCGACCGCTCTGATACGGCAACCGGCCCATGCCGACCACTTCTTCAACACGAAAGGCAAAATCCAGCGTCGACACCTGCGGCAACACCGCCAGACGCTGAGCGCGCTGCGTGCCTGTCCAGTGATTCAAGGCCTGGTCATCGAGCAACACCTCGCCTTCGCTGGCCGCCAGTTCACCGCACAAGGCACCGAGCAAGGTGCTTTTGCCGGCACCGTTCGGCCCGAGTACGCCCAGCACCTCGCCGGGTGCAAGTTGCAACGTGACGTCGCTGAGGACGGTCTTGCGCCCGCGACGGATCTGCAGATTGCGCGCACGCAGCATCAGGCACGTCCTCGCAGCAGCAGATAAAGGAAGAACGGTGCGCCGATAAACGCGGTGACAATACCGATCGGCAACTCCGCCGGCGCCAGCGCCAGCCGTGCCACCAGATCCGCCAGCAACAGCAAACTCGCCCCCGCCAGCACCGACGCTGGCAACAGCACCCGATGATCCGGCCCAGCCAGCAAGCGCACCAGATGCGGCACCACCAGTCCGACGAAACCGATCATCCCGGCTGCCGCCACCGCAGCGCCAACGCCCAACGCGGTACAAAACACCAGCTCACGTTTGAGTCGCTCGACATCGATACCCAGATGCCCCGCCTCGGACTCGCCGAGTAACAGCGCGTTCAGGGCCTTGGCGCGACGCGGCAACCACAGCGCCACACCGGCACTGATGATCAGCAAAGGCCAAAGCCGGGCGTAACTGGCGCCATTGAGGCTGCCCAGGTTCCAGAACGTCAGCGTGCGCAGCGTCGCATCGTCCGCCAGATAGGTGAACAGCCCCACCGCCGAGCTTGCCAGCGCCGTCAGGGCGATCCCCGCCAGCAGCATGGTTGCAACGTTGGTCTGACCGTTGCGCCGCCCGAGTCGATAGACCAGCGCCGTCACCCCCAGCCCACCGAGAAACGCACACGCCGACAACAGATAAGGCCCGAACCACTCCGGCAAGCCGCCAAACAACGAACCGCCGACAATCGCGACCGCCGCACCCAGCGCCGCACCACTGGAGACTCCGACCAGCCCGGGATCGGCCAGCGGGTTGCGAAACAAGCCCTGCATCGCCACACCGGACAACGCCAGCACGCCGCCCACGGCCAGACCGAGCAAGGTGCGCGGCAAGCGGATTTGCCCGAGGATCAGTTCAGCCTGCTCCAGACCGTCCGGCGCCAGCGGCGCGCCGAGCATGCGCAGAGCCGCGCGCAACGTATCGAACAGCGGCAGACTCACCGGCCCCAGCGCCAGCGATAACCAGATGGCCAGCAAACACAGGAGCGTCAGGCCGATAAACAGGCTTCGTGGTTTGACCAGTGTGGTCATTGGCTGCTCGTGGTCGGGTAGAAACCGTCGGACAAACTCTTCATCGCCACCGGCAGGCGCGGCCCGAGTCCACCGACCAGTAGCGTCGGATCCAGCTCCAGCACTCGGCCGGATCTGGCCGCCCGGCTGGATTGGAGAATCGGGTTTTCCTTGAACAACGCCGCTTTCGCCGCCTCTCCGGTCAACGCGCGATCAGCAAATACCAACACTTCAGGATCCAGCCCGGCCAGCGACTCCACGGAAAACGGCTTGTAGCCGGTGTGCGTCGCCAGGTTATGCCCGCCGGCCTGTTGCAGCAGCCAGTCGGCGGCGGTGTTCTTGCCGGCAATCAACGGCTTGCCGCCGGCATGCCCGATCAGCACCAGCACACCGGGGGCTTTTTGTCTGGCCTGCAGCTCGGTCACACGCGTTTTCTGTGCGGCGAGTTGCTGTTGATAACTTTCCAGCAACTGCGACGCCTGCGCTTGCGCGCCGAGCAACTGCCCCAGATGCGTAACGTTTTTTTCAAGCGTCGGCAGATCCGGCTGCGCCGAGAACAGTTCGACCTGCACTCTGGCGCTTTTCACTTGAGCGATAACCGGTGGCGGGCCCATTTCTTCGGTGCCAATGAGGATGTCCGGGCGCAGACTGAGAATGCCTTCTGCCGAGAGGCTGCGTTGATAACCGATGCTGGGCAGTTTCTTCAGTGATTCGGGATGCTGACTGGTAGTGTCGACCCCAACCAGTTTCGCCTCGCCGCCCAACGCACTCACCCATTCCGAAAGCGCGCCACCGGCACTGACCCAACGTTGTGGCAAATCAGCCGCTACCGCTTGCAGGCTCGCAAGCAGTCCGACACACAGCACAACAACGCGGGTACTCAGGCGCATACGCAGCTTTCCTTGAACAGGTTTCCCGGGCAGCGCAACCGCAGGCCAAGTATCCTTGGCGACGGTCGCACGCAGTGGGCGAAGGCGGCCATTTGATAATTGTTTGCATTTAAACGTCAAGCTCGGACATTTTCCGTAACGAGCCGACACTTGAGGATAGCCATGAAGTTTTTGTGCGCGGGCGCCGAGTTGGCCGAAGCAGCCAGCCGCGGTTTCGACATCGACGGCAACAAACTGTTTGCCGTGCGCCGCCAGGGTCAGGCCTATGTTTATCTCAACCGTTGCCCGCATCGTGGCGTCGGCCTGGAATGGCAGCCTGATCGGTTTCTTGACCCGAGCAACAGCCTGATCCAGTGCGCCACCCACGGCGCACTGTTTCTCATCGAGGACGGTGAATGCGTCGCCGGCCCCTGCGCCGGGCAATCCTTGACCGCCATCCCCTGCCGCGAAGATGTCCAAGGCGTGTGGATCGACGTTTAACCGTTGAGCAAAACGTCCAGCCGCCGGTCGATCACCATTTCTTCGTGGCTCAATCGCACGCCGTAGGCCAGCACTTCGACCCCGCATGCAACGGCCTCGCGCAGGGCATCCGCGTAGGCCGAGTCGATTTCGTCAGCTGGCCGCACCGCCTCGATCCCGCTGAGATTGACGCAATACAGCTGCACCGCACGAATACCGTCACGGGCCAGATGCGCCAGTTCACGCAGATGCTTGGCGCCACGCTGGGTGACCGCGTCGGGAAATGCCGCCACATTCGTCCCGTCGAATCCCAGGGTGACGCTTTTCACTTCCACATAGGCCGGCCCGCTCGGGTATTCGAGGCGAAAATCGATGCGGCTCTTTTCCTGACCGTACGCCACTTCACGTTTAAGCGCCGTGAAGCCGTTCAACTCACTGATGACTCCCGCTTGCAGCGCCTCTTCAACCAGCGCATTGGCACGCCCGGTGTTCACACAGAACAGCCGGCGCTGCGGGGTTTCGCCGATTTCCCAGGTGCCGGGCAGCTTGCGTTTCGGGTCGTTTGAGCGACTGAACCACACTTGCCCGCCCTCGACCTGGCAGTTGAGCATCGAGCCGGTGTTCGGGCAGTGCAGGGTCAACAACTCGCCGTTGACCGTTTCAACATCTGCCAAAAAACGTTTGTAGCGACGGATCAGCCGCGCCTCTTCCAGAGCCGGATAAAAGCGCATCAGCCTTGCCAGCTCTTCAGGCCGCGAGCGATACGTTCCACTGCTTCCTGTAAGCGAGGGAGGTTTTGCGTGTAGGCAAAACGCACATGGTGGCTGGCCTGATAACGGCCGAAATCCAGCCCCGGAGTGAAAGCAACATGCTCGGTTTCGAGAAAGTGTCGGCAGAACGCGAAGGCATCACCGCCGAACCGGCTGATATCGGCGTACAAATAGAACGCGCCTTCCGGCTCGACGGCAATGTTGAAACCCAACTCCCGCAACGCCGGCAGAAGGAAGTCGCGCCGGCGGCCAAATTCGGCGCGGCGTTCCTCCAGAATGCTGATGGTGTCCGGCTCGAAACAGGCCAGTGCCGCGTACTGCGCCATGCTCGGCGCGCTGATGTAGAGGTTCTGCGCGAGTTTTTCCAGCTCACTGACGGCCGCATCCGGCGCCACCAGCCAGCCGAGGCGCCAACCGGTCATGCCGAAATATTTGGAGAAACTGTTGAGGACAAAAGCGCTGTCATCGACTTCCAGCACGCTGGCGGCATCGGTGCCATAAGTCAGGCCGTGGTAGATCTCGTCCACCACCAGATGCCCGTGGCGCGCCTTGATTGCGGTGGATAACCCGGCCAGTTCATCACGGGTCAGAATGGTGCCGGTCGGGTTGGCCGGCGACGCCACCAACGCTCCCACGCTGTCGTGATCCCAGTGCCGCGCCACCAGATCCGGGGTCAATTGATAGCGCACCTCCGGGCCCACCGGCACCAGCTGCGCCGCGCCTTCGACCAGACGCAGGAAGTGCCGGTTGCATGGGTAACCCGGGTCGGCCAGCAGCCAGTGTTTACCCGGATCCACCAGCAAGGCGCTGGCCAGCAACAGCGCGCCGGAGCCACCCGACGTGATCAGGATCCGTCGCGGATCGATGTTCAGGCCATAACGCGTCTGATAGAACCCGGAAATGGCCTCGCGCAACTCGGGAATGCCCCGCGCGGCGGTGTAGCGGGTCTTGCCCGCCGTCAGCGCCGCTTGCCCGGCACGGATGATCGGCTCGGCCGTGGTGAAGTCCGGCTCGCCGATTTCCAGATGGATCACGTCGTGACCTTCGGCCTGCAGTTCGTTGGCCCGCGCCAGCAGCGCCATCACATGGAACGGTTCGATCGCACGACTGCGCGCACTGTAGGGCTGAGCCATTGGCCTTCCTTCGACAGAGAAAAAGAAACGATTCTACCCATCTGCCGGAACGAGCGAGAACCCGTCGCGGTCACAGCCTCAAGAACGCTGGACTGTAACGATATGCGCGTACGCTCCAGGATTGACTAAAATCAGAGATTGATCAGGTCTCCATTACTGTCAGACATGTCTTGCCAAACTTCTGCAAGCGCCACCCGCCGGGGCCTCGACATCCGGGAGTAGCGCAGGCCGAATTGATCTGGTAAGTTCGCCCGCTTGCAGCCGCAGGGCCGGCAGGTGTCGGTGATGGAGCAATCCTGCGCAATGGATTACAAGAGTAGAGGCGGTCCATTTCATGCCCACCCAAGCAAAGCAACAGCAGCAAGCGACGATCAGCGGCTTCGAACCTTATGTTCCGAAGGCCGGCGAAGAGTACATGGGCGCCCCCATGCGCGCGCACTTCACCAAGATCCTGAACAAGTGGAAACAGGACTTGATGCAGGAAGTCGACCGTACTGTTGATCACATGAAAGACGAAGCGGCCAACTTCCCTGACCCGGCCGACCGTGCCAGCCAGGAAGAAGAATTCGCCCTCGAGCTGCGCGCCCGCGACCGCGAGCGCAAGTTGATCAAGAAGATCGACAAGACCCTCGAACTGATCCAGGACGAAGAATACGGCTGGTGCGAGTCCTGCGGCATCGAGATCGGCGTCAAGCGCCTCGAGGCCCGCCCTACCGCGGATCTGTGCATCGACTGCAAGACCCTGGCGGAAATCAAGGAAAAGCAGGTCGGCAAGTAATCTCGACCTGAACGAAAAACGGAGCGTGCGAACGCTCCGTTTTTGTTTCTGCCTTTTGCCTTTGTGTAGGAGTGAGCCTGCTCGCGATAGCGGCCTGACATTCAACATCTATGTTGACTGACCTATTGCTATCGCGAGCAGGCTCACTCCTACAA
>NZ_QAIK01000087.1 GCF_003061005.1 Pseudomonas sp. HMWF021
CTGCCACAGTACGTGCTGCAGGCGATCAACAAGCCAAGCAACGACTAAAAGCCCTGCAAAACCCTGTAGGAGCTGCCGCAGGCTGCGATCTTTTGACTTTGATTGTTAAAAAACAAGATCAAAAGATCGCAGCCTGCGGCAGCTCCTACAGTGGATATATTTTTTTTCATGTTCGTGCGCCGCAATCCTTTTGAACGATCAATCTCACCAAAAGTCGAGATAGATGTAAGCCCATTTGCGGGTTTGATCGAGGAGGCACCGATGCAAAAGTGGAAAGTCACTTTCGTGGACGATCATGGTGAAATTGTCGATGAGGTGTTCGAGCGCGCGGAATGCCCCAGCGACGACGAGGCTGCACGCCTGATCAAGGAACGGCTTCTGCCTGTGGCCGCCGAACTGGATCTGAACGATCTGGAAGGGCGCACCGCCGATGCCGGGGTGAAAAACCTGAAAACCCAGAACAGCATCGAAATCCGCAGCATCACTCCAATCTGAAAACTTCCTTTCATCCAAAGCAACCAGGCCTTGGCAGCGGCTCTATCTTGGGGCTACTCTGCAAGCGAGATCAGCGAACCAATCGCTAAGGTCTGGTCTTGTCAGCTACATGCTTGTTTCCCGCCGGCAACCCTGTTGCCGCTGTACTTCGGCCTGTAAGGCCCGGGGCGGGAATACGGAAAGTCTATCCATCTATCCGAGGGGGACGATTCATGAGCACAGCCTATCAAGAAGACATCAGCAGCAACGTGCTGCGCCGCATGAAAGAAGGCGGTTTCGACTTTTCCCGATTCCATCCCATCGAGTTCTACGCCATTTTCCCGGACGAGGAGCGGGCGCGCAGGGCGGCAGGCAAGTTTCGTGGTGAGTCCATCAATGCCCAGGTCAGTGCGCGCGACGATGGCGCCTGGTCGCTGGAATTGAGCAAAGTCATGTACGCAACCTATGACGACATTGGTGACTTCGAGCAGGGTTTCTCTGCCGTGGTCGAGCCGCTGGGCGGCATTATCGAGGGTTGGGGCGTGAAGCAGGAGGTGCGCAACCGCCATCGTCTGAACTGATCTCTGGTTTAGCTTTTTTAAAGTCAAAAGATCGCAGCCTTCGGCAGCTCCTACAGGTGATTGGTAGGAGCTGCCGGAGGCTGCGATCTTTTGCTTTTGCTTTCAAAACATTTCAGAAAGGCAAAAAAAAGCCACCGCTGAGGGTGGCTCAAAGGGAAGACCGATAAGGAGAGGAAACCGGTCAGGGTCACGGCCTGCGGGGACTGCACGGGCAGTCCGGATCAGTTGGGCTGCAGCCTTCCTGGTGGGAAGTTTGCAGCGGATGCGCGGATTATCCGCAGCCCGGCGCAAGCAGTGAAATCAACTCTGACTATGCTGGTGATAGGCGACAGCACTGCGTCGCAATGAGGCGGGGGCAATCAGCTTGGGGCATTTGTCGCACAGGAATGGTGCGGTGATTGCGGCGTGATTATCCAAGCGATTGAAATCAAAGCGTTTATGCCGATGGCACGGGCCTTGCGAAGGCCTGTAAGTCCGGGTGACAAGGAGTACGGCATGATCCGCACCTATTTTGATGAAATGTACGATGCCGGCGGCCAGATCCGCCCGCATTACCGGGAATTCGCCCGCTGGCTGGCGGACACGCCTGACGAGTTGCTGGCCCAACGGCGACGCGAGGCCGATCTGTTGTTCCACCGGGCCGGGATCACTTTCACGCTCTATGGGGACGAGCAGGGCACCGAGCGCCTGATTCCATTCGATACCATTCCGCGCAGCATTCCCGCCAGCGAGTGGCGGATCGTCGAGCGCGGCTGCATCCAGCGGGTCAAGGCGTTGAACATGTTTCTCGCCGATCTTTATCACGAGCAGCGCATCATCAAGGCCGGGATCATCCCCGCTGAACAGGTGCTGGCCAACGAGCAGTACCAGTTGGCGATGCAGGGCCTGGATCTGCATCGCGATATCTATTCGCACATTTCCGGTGTCGATCTGGTGCGCGATGGCGACGGCACCTACTACGTGCTCGAAGACAACCTGCGCACCCCGAGCGGCGTGAGCTACATGCTCGAAGACCGCAAGATGATGATGCGATTGTTCCCCGAACTGTTCGCTGCCCAGCGCATCGCGCCCATCGACCACTACCCGAACCTGTTGCTCGACACCCTGAAAAGCTCAAGCCCGATCGACGACCCGAGCGTGGTGGTGCTGACGCCGGGGCGCTTCAACAGTGCGTTCTTCGAACACGCTTTCCTGGCGCGGGAAATGGGCGTCGAACTGGTGGAGGGCGCCGACCTGTTCGTGCGTGACGACAAGGTCTACATGCGCACCACCGACGGGCCGAAAGCGGTGGATGTGATCTACCGCCGTCTCGATGACGCGTTCCTCGACCCGCTGGCGTTCCGCCCGGACTCGATGCTCGGTGTGCCGGGGCTGCTGTCGTCTTATCGCTCGGGCAACGTGGTGTTGGCCAATGCCATTGGCACCGGCGTGGCGGATGACAAGTCGGTGTACCCGTTTGTCACCGAGATGATCCGTTTCTACCTCGATGAAGAGCCGATCCTGAAGAACGTACCGACCTGGCAGTGCCGCAACCCCTCGGAGCTTTCCCACGTGCTGGCCAATCTTGCGGATCTGGTGGTCAAGGAAACCCAGGGTTCCGGCGGATACGGAATGCTGGTGGGGCCGGCCTCCACCACGGCGCAGATCGATGCGTTCCGCGAGCGGATCAAGGCCAAGCCCCATGCTTATATCGCGCAACCGACGCTGTCGCTGTCGACCTGTCCGACCTTTGTCGAAAACGGCATCGCGCCGCGCCATATCGACTTGCGTCCGTTTGTACTGTCTGGCCGCGAAACCCGGGTTGTGCCCGGCGGTTTGACCCGTGTCGCCCTGCGTGAAGGCTCTCTGGTGGTGAACTCCTCCCAGGGCGGCGGAACCAAGGACACCTGGGTGGTCGAGGATTGAAGGAAGCTTGCCATGTTAAGTAGAACTGCCTCGGATCTGTACTGGATGTCGCGTTACCTGGAGCGGGCGGAAAACCTCGCACGGATGCTCGATGTCAGTTATTCACTGTCGCTGATGCCGCAGGACGGTCGCGGCGACGGTCTGCACGAACTGGCCATGCCGCTGTTGATTACCGGCACCCTCGACGATTACCTGGAGCGTCACGGCGAACTGCATGCCGAACGCCTGTTGCATTTCTTCGCCCTCGATGCGGCCAATCCGGCGAGCATCTACAGCTGCCTCGGCGCCGCGCGAGCCAGTGCCCATGCGGTGCGCGGGCGCATTACCGCGGACATGTGGGAGAACATCAACGCCACCTGGCTGGAGATTCGCGGGATTGCCGAGCAAGGCCTCAGCCGTTACGGCATGAGCCGCTTCTGCGAGTGGATCAAGGAACGTTCGCACCTGTTCCGGGGCGCGTCCTACGGCACCATCATGCGTAACGATGCATTCCGCTTCATTCGCCTCGGCACCTTCATCGAACGTGCGGACAACACGCTGCGCCTGCTCGATGCGCGCTATGAAATGGCTGGCGATCAAGCTGAAGCCGTCAGTGACGGCACCGCCCACGCCTATTACCAGTGGAGTGCGTTGCTGCGGGCGCTGTCGTCATTCGAGGCCTACACCGAGATCTACCGCGACGCACCCGGCGCCCGGCATGTCGCCGAACTGCTGCTGTTGCGTGCCGATGTGCCGCGCTCGCTGCGCGCCTGCACCGAGGAAATCGACCAGATTCTCGCCCAGTTACCCGGCGCCAATGGCCGTCCTGCACAACGCCTCGCCGCCGAGATGGACGCCCGACTGCGTTACACCGGGATCAACGAAATCCTCGCCGAAGGCCTGCATGCCTGGCTCACCGAATTCATCCCGCTGGTGCGCCAGTTGGGCAACGCGATTCACAGTTCATACCTGGAGGCTGCATGAGACTTTCCATAAGCCACGAGACCACCTATCACTATGAAGATCAGGTGCGGGCGAGCATCCAGTATCTGCGCCTGACCCCGCACGACAGCGAGCGTCAGCACGTATTGAGCTGGCAACTCGACCTGCCGCGTCCGGTGCGCGCCCAGCTTGATCCGTTCGGCAACATCCTGCATGTGCTGACCATGGACGAACCCCATGAAGCGATCATCATCGGCGCCCGGGGACAGGTCGATATCGATGAGTTGCGCGAGGCCGAGCATGAGACTCAGTCGGCGCTGCCGTTCCTGCGTTTCACCCGCCTGACCGAGGCGGACGAAGCGCTACGGGCGTTTGCCGAAAAATCCTGCAAGCAGCGGCGTGACCGCACCGCACTGATTGACCTGATGCATGGCTTGAACCAGCACATGACCTACACGCCGGGCTCCACCGAAGTCGATACCAGTGCCGCCGAAGCTTTTGCCGGGCGTGCCGGGGTTTGTCAGGATCACACCCATGCCTTTCTGGCCTGCGCGCGCAGCCTGGGAATCCCGTCACGTTATGTGTCGGGTTATCTGTACAGCGAAGACGCCGAGCATCTGGCCAGTCATGCCTGGGCCGAAGCGTGGCTGGATGACGCGTGGTACAGCTTCGACGTGACCAACCAATTGGCTCGCCCGGAGCGCCATCTGAAACTGGCGGTGGGCCTGGATTATCTGGACGCCTGCCCGGTACGCGGCATGCGCCGGGGCGGCGGGAGCGAGCAGATGCATGCGAAAGTGTTCGTGTCGCCGACGCCAGTCATCTCCGTGCAACAACAGTAAACACCGCCCCTGTAGGAGCTGCGGCACGCTGCGATCTTTTGATTCTGTTTTTAAAAATCAAGGTCAAAAGATCGCAGCGTGCCGCAGCTCCTACAGGAGGTTGAGTTGAACAAGGGGTTTGTGAACGGATCAGGGCTTAACCTTGCGCCCAACCATGTGCTGCAAATAGCCGATCAGCAACTCCAAGTCCCCCTCCGGCAGCACATCCGCCGAAAACCCCGGCATCTTCGCCTGTGGCCACTGCCGCAAACTCTGCGGATCACGAATGTAGCGCTTGAGGAAATCCGCGCCGAAATACTCGGTCGGGTTATACGGAATGTTAAGGTCCGGCCCGAACTGCGCATCGCCCGCGCCGTTCAAGCGGTGACACGCCAGGCAGTTCTTCTGAAACAGAGCAAAACCCTGATTCACCGGGTCAGTCGCCTTGAGCTTGGGATCCGGCAACAGGGCAGGGAAGCGCTCGGCCACTGGCGCCATGCGCTTGATGCTCGCCACCTGGAATGGCCATTGTTCCGGGCTGATATTGCCGGCCTGCGGGTCGGTCCAGACCAGATAAAACGGCCCGGCACTGTGCTTGCCTTCGGACAGCGGCGGCCACGGCTGCGCCGGGTCCTCGATCGCCAGCCACGCCCGCGCGCCTTTTGTGTTGAGCAGCGGTGCAGCGGCCAGTTCGGCGGCAAAGCCATCCAGTGCCACCGCCTGCAAGTGATCGTCCGCTTTGATACCTGTGAGCAATGCCGCCACGGGCACTACTCGATAGGTCATGTCCTTCTTGTAGGACACATCGTTCTTGATCGTGAGGGTTTGCACCTGCGGATGCTTGAGCAATTCCGCGGTCTGCCAGGTGCGATGGGTTGTGCCCAGCTGTAATTCCAGCTGCGCGGCAGACAAGGGCATGCTCAGCAGCAAGGCCCAGAACACAATGAGCGTTTTCAAAAAATCGCCGTCCATGTCGTGCAAGTGCGCAAAGGTTGGCACAGCCACGCTGGCCCGGGTAGCGGGCCAGTCACATTTTCTTTGGCATTGAGATGCACCTGCCGCTTGAATCAGCCAATGACCTTGGTCAGGTTGGGCAAAATCAACAACAGCGTCGTGGCGAAAAGAATGAGTCCTGCTTGACGAACTTTCGGTTGTTTGAACATGGCTTGACCGCCTTTATTGTTATTTCCTGATGTCTGCCTGCATATCCATGACGGCAAACGCTGCACTTCCTGTTAGAGAACATCGGCCCCGGCAAAACCCGACGACCCTGACGTACAAGTACTACCTTAGAGCCCGCGTCACGCGCGGCTTAGATCCATTTCGTATGTATTTGCTGCTGGTTGCGATAAAAACGGCATGAGGCGTATTGCCAGCTTCTTTGCCGCCCGCTTGCTAGACAACTCGCCGACCTGAACCGGTTCACCTGAGGGTGAATGACCGTCCGTCTGAGCGTGCGCGTCAACGTGATTGAGCGCTGTGGTCATTGAATCCTCGACGGCGCGGGACAACAGTGACAGCACGAAATTCACTCACCGCACAGGTTCGAGGACGTCATGACCCAAGCTTTGATTTTCGATGCGCTACGCACGCCCCGTGGCAAAGGCAAGGCCGATGGCGCGCTGCACAGCGTCAAACCGGTGAATCTGGTTGCCGGGTTGCTGACCGCACTGCAAAGCCGTACCGCGCTGGACACCAGTCAGGTCGATGACGTGGTGCTTGGTTGCGTCACGCCGATCGGCGATCAAGGCTCGGACATCGCCAAGACCGCGGTGCAGGTGGCCGACTGGGATGTCAGCGTCGCCGGCGTGCAGATCAACCGCTTCTGCGCCTCGGGTCTGGAAGCGGTCAACCTCGGCGCGATGAAGGTGCGCTCGGGCTTCGAGGATCTGGTGGTGGTCGGTGGTGTCGAGTCGATGTCACGGGTGCCAATGGGCAGTGACGGCGGCGCCTGGGCGCTGGACCCGCAGACCAACCTGCACAGCCACTTCACCCCGCAGGGTGTGGGCGCGGATCTGATCGCCACCCTTGAAGGCTTCAGCCGCCACGACGTCGATGCCTACGCATTGCACTCGCAACACAAGGCTGCGCGGGCGCGGGCCGACGGTTCGTTCAACAAGTCACTGGTGCCGGTGCAGGATCAGAACGGCATCATCCTGCTCGACCACGACGAATTCATTCGCGCCGAGTCGACGATGGAAGGTCTCGGCAAACTCAAGCCGAGCTTCGAGATGATCGGTCAGATGGGCTTCGACGCCACCGCGCTGCGGGTCTACAGCCACGTCGAGCGTATCAACCACGTGCACACGCCGGGCAACAGCTCCGGGATCGTCGACGGTGCGGCGCTGATGTTGATCGGTTCCGAAGCCAAGGGTCGGGCACTGGGCCTGCAGCCGCGGGCGCGCATCGTCGCCACAGCGGTGACCAGCACTGATCCGACCATCATGCTCACCGGCCCGACGCCGGCCACCCGCAAGGCTTTGGCCAAGGCCGGTTTGCGCGTGGAAGACATCGACCTGTTCGAGGTCAACGAGGCGTTTGCCTCGGTGGTGCTCAAGTTCATCAAGGACATGGCAGTCGACCCGGACAAAGTCAACGTCAACGGCGGCTCCATCGCCATGGGCCACCCGCTGGGCGCCACCGGTTGCGCGATCCTCGGCACGTTGCTCGATGAACTGGAAGCCCGGCGCCTGCGCTACGGCCTGGCGACGCTGTGCGTTGGCGGCGGCATGGGCATCGCCACCATCATCGAACGCCTCTGAACACCGAATTCAAGGAACCTTGTTATGAGCCAAGCCATTCGTTACGAAAAAGGCCAGGACGGCATCGTCGTGCTGACCATCGACATGCCGGGCCAGAGCGCCAACACCATGAACGCCGTGTACCGCGAGGCCATGGGTGCCTGCGTCGCGCGGCTGGTGGCAGAAAAGGACAGCATCGCCGGGGTCATTGTCACGTCGGCGAAGAAAACCTTTTTTGCCGGCGGCGACCTCAATGAGCTGATCAAGGTCGGCAAGCCCGAAGCCAAAGCCTTTTACGACATGGTGCTGAACCTCAAAGCGCAATTGCGCACCCTGGAAACCCTCGGCAAACCGGTGGTCGCCGCCATCAACGGCGCCGCGCTTGGCGGTGGTTGGGAAATCTGCCTGGCCTGCCATCACCGGGTGGCGCTGGACGATGCGGCGGTGCAACTCGGTCTGCCGGAAGTGACGCTGGGCCTGCTGCCGGGCGGTGGCGGGGTGGTGCGCATGGTGCGCATGCTCGGTATCGAAAAAGCCTTGCCGTACTTGCTTGAAGGCAAAAAAGTGCGTCCGCAACAGGCATTGCAGGCCGGTCTGATCGATGAGCTGGCGGCGGATCGTGACGAGTTGCTGGTCAAGGCGCGCGCCTGGATTGTCGCCAACCCGAGCGCCGTGCAGCGCTGGGATGTGAAGGGCTATCAGATCCCCGGTGGCACCCCGTCGAATCCGAAAGTTGCGCAGATGCTGGCGATTGCGCCGTCGATTTTGCGAGCAAAGACTCAGGGCACGCTGCCCGCACCGGAGAAAATCCTCTGCGCGGTGGTGGAGGGCGCGCAGGTCGATTTCGACACCGCGCACCTGATTGAGACGCGCTACTTCACTGAACTGACCACCGGGCAGATATCGAAAAACCTGATCGGCACCTTCTGGTTCCAGCTCAACGAAATCAATGCCGGCGGTTCGCGCCCGCAGGGCTTTGCGCCCTATGTCACGCGCAAGGTCGGCGTGCTTGGCGCGGGCATGATGGGCGCCGGGATCGCTTTCGTCAGCGCTTCGGCCGGCATCGACGTGGTGCTCAAGGACATCAATCTGGCGGCGGCCGAGAAGGGCAAGGCGCATTCGGCGGCATTGCTGGACAAGAAGGTTGCCCGCGGGCAGATGGATGCTTCAAAGCGTGACGCTGTGCTGGCGCGGATTCACGCCACTGAAGATGATGCGGATCTGGCGGGTTGTGATCTGATCATCGAGGCGGTGTTTGAGGATCGTGAACTCAAGGCCAGGGTCTCGTCGGCCGCGCAAAAGATTGTTGGCCCTGACGCGGTGATTGCCTCCAACACGTCGACCTTGCCGATCACCGGCCTGGCAACGGCAGTGCCGGATCAAAGCAAGTTCATCGGTCTGCATTTCTTCAGCCCGGTGGACAAAATGCCGCTGGTGGAAATCATCAAAGGCGCGCAGACCAGTGCTGAAACCCTGGCGCGCGGTTTCGACTTCGTTCTGCAAATCAAGAAAACCCCGATTGTGGTCAACGACAGTCGCGGCTTCTTTACCTCGCGGGTGTTCGGCACGTTTACCAATGAAGGCATCGCCATGCTCGGCGAGGGCGTGAGCGCGCCGATGATCGAGACCGAAGCGCGCAAGGCCGGGATGCCGGTCGGGCCGCTGGCGATCTCCGACGAAGTTTCCCTCAGCCTGATGAGCCATATCCGCCAGCAAACGGCCAAAGACCTGCAAGCGGAAGGGAAACCGCTGACAGACCATCCTGCGTTCGCTGTGATTGACTTGCTGCTCAACGAATACAAGCGTCCGGGCAAAGCCGCTGGCGGTGGTTTCTATGATTACCCGGTCGGCGCTCAGAAACACCTGTGGCCGGAGTTGAAAGCGCGCTTCGAAAAGGCTGACGGGCAGATTTCGCCGAAGGATGTGCGTGATCGTCTGTTGTTCGTGCAGGCCCTGGAAACCGTGCGCTGTGTGGAGGAGGGCGTGTTGACCTCGACGGCGGATGCCAACGTAGGCTCGATCTTCGGCATCGGTTTTGCGCCGTGGACCGGAGGGGCGCTGCAGTTCATCAACCAGTACGGCGTTCAGGACTTCGTCGCACGCGCGCAGTACCTGGCCGAGCAGTACGGCGAGCGCTTTGCCCCGCCGGCGCTGCTGCTGGAAAAAGCCGCGAAAGGCGAGCTGTTTTAAGTGATCGGCTGAACGCTGCGGGGCTTGCCTTGCCAGGGTGTTTCAAGGCAGGCTCTGGGGTGTTCATTATTCCCATCACGTGTCAGGTATTTTTTATGTCGCTACGCATCTGCATTCTGGAAACCGACATCCTGCGTCCGGAACTGGTCGATCAATATCAGGGTTACGGGCAGATGTTCCAGCGCCTGTTCTCGCAGCAACCGATTGCCGCCGAGTTCACCGTGTACAACGTGATGCAGGGCGAATACCCCAGCGACGACCAGACTTTCGACGCGTACCTGATCACCGGCAGCAAAGCCGATTCGTTCGGCACGGACCCGTGGATCCAGACCCTCAAGCAATACCTGCTGACCCGCTACGAGCGCGGCGACAAGCTGCTCGGCGTGTGCTTCGGCCATCAATTGCTGGCGCTGCTGTTGGGCGGTAAGAGCGAGCGCGCCACCCAGGGCTGGGGCGTCGGCACCCACAACTACAAACTGGCGGCCAAGGCGCCGTGGATGAGCCCGGTGCGGGAAGAGCTGACGCTGCTGATCAGCCATCAGGACCAGGTCACGGCGCTGCCGGAAAATGCCACGGTCATTGCTTCCAGCGATTTCTGTCCGTTTGCCGCGTATCACATCAACGATCAGGTGCTGTGCTTCCAGGGCCACCCGGAATTCATTCACGATTATTCCCGCGCGCTGCTGGATCTGCGTCAGGAGGCGCTGGGTACGCAGATCTACTCGAAGGGCGTCGCCAGCCTGGAGCAGGAGCACCATGGCACTACGGTTGCGGAGTGGATGATGCGGTTTGTGGCGCACAAGCCAGAAGCTGCCTGATCGCAGATCAAAAGATCGCAGTCTGCGGCAGCTCCTACACGGAATGGCATCTGTAGGAGCTGCCGCAGGCTGCGATCTTTTGCTTCCCTACAACCACCCCGACCTCTTGAAACTCGCCCACAAACTCACACACCCCACCGTAATGAACCCCAAGACGGCGAAATAGCCGTAATGCCAGCTCAGCTCCGGCATGTTCTGGAAGTTCATCCCGTAAATCCCCGCCACCGCTGTCGGAAACGCCAGAATCGCCGCCCACGCGGCAAACTTGCGCTGCACCACGCTCTGCCGTGACGCCTCAAGCAGTACGCCGATTTCGATGGTCTGGCTGGCGATGTCCGCCAGTGTGGTGAGGTCTTCCATCTGCCGGGTGACGTGAATCTGCACATCACGGAAGTACGGGCGCATGTTCTTGTCGATGAACGGGAAGCTCAGTTTCTGCAGCTCCTCACCGATCTCCACCATGGGTGCTGCATAACGGCGCAGACGCAGGACGTCACGCCGCAGGCCGTGGAGTTTCTGGATGTCATGCTCATTCAATGCACTGCACAGCACGTTGCGCTCCAGTTCATCGATCTCGGCATGAATCGCTTCACCCACCGGCTGGTAGTTTTCGATCACGAAATCAAGAATCGCATACAGTACGAAATCTTCCCCATGCTCCAGCAACAGCGGTCGCGCCTCACAGCGTTGGCGGACATGCGCGTAGGACGCCGAGTGACCATTGCGGGCGGTGATGATGTAGCCCTTGCCGGCGAAGATATGCGTTTCGATGAACTGCAAAATCCCGTGCTCGCGGATCGGCGAGTAGGTGACGATAAACAAAGCGTCGCCAAAGGTTTCCAGCTTCGGTCGGCTGTGTTTCTCCAGGGCGTCTTCGATGGCCAGCTCATGCAGGTTGAACTGGCGTTGCAGTTTGGCCAGCTCCTGAGCGTCCGGCTCTTCCAGGCCGATCCAGACAAAGTGCCCGGTTTTTGCGGCCCAGGCGGCGCCCTCATCGAGGGTAATATTGGTGACTTTCTTACCAGCGCTGTAAACCGCAGCAGCAACAACTCGACCCATGGTGGTGGTTCACTTCTTCTTGGCAGATGGCAGGGAGTACAAGGCTTCAGCTTAGCCGTGTCGCTGCTTGAGAGTCAGTGAAATCTGTACAGTTCAGCCGGCAAAAGAAAACCCGCACAAGGCGGGTTTTCTTTTCACGCAGCTTGCAGCTGCTGGTCCATGGCGGCAATGCATTCGCGCATCTGTTCGCGGCACTGGGACATGAGCATGGGCATGTCATCCATGGTCAGTCCTGCTGTAGGAATCGCCGGCAGCGAGCGTATGAGGATTTTCCCACTGCGCCAGCGATTCAGGCGCATGTGCTTGATGTAGCTGCTGACGCAGACCGGCACGATCGGCACGCCTGCAGCAATCGCCATCTGGAACGCGCCTTTTTTGAATGGCAGGAGTTCTTCACCCAGGTTGCGTGTGCCTTCGGGGAATACCCAGATCGAAGTGTCTTCGTGTTGCAAGGTGTGGGTGGTGGTGAGCATCGACTTGCGTGCCTTGTGCGCATTCCCGCGATCGATCAACACGTTGCCCGCGAGCCAGAACAGTTGCCCGAACAGCGGCACCCATTTAAGGCTCTTCTTGCCGATGCATACGGTACGTCGGGGCACCACGTTGCCGAACACGAACAGGTCGTAGTTGGACTGATGATTGGCGACGATCACGCAACTGGCGGGCTTGTTCATCAACGGGCCGACGTCTGCCTTCACCCGCAATCGCAGAATGCACATCGCCGGAAGCGCGTAGAGGCGGGCACAGAGGCGGCTGTTGTCCGGGTTGAACGGCCGGCACAGACCGAGGATCACTCCCAGTACACCGGCCAGGATAAAGTGCAGGCTCATCAATAACATACGAAACACGAACAGCATTTTCAGGCCCACCGGGACAAAAGGTGGCGCAGTGTACGGATGTGCACTGTTTTCGGCAATTGCTGCTATAGAGTCCGGAGATAGGCGATGTTTAAGCGCATGTTTCCGATTTGACCGTCAGACACGTCCTAGAGCGGTCGAGGGTTATCTAACCGAGCGCGTAAGAAAAAGCCCGACACGACGGTCGGGCTTTTCTTCGGCTCGCAAAGCAAGGGCTCAGCCCAGATGCTCCTGATCCTGGATGATCGCGTTGTCCAGGGCTTCAAGCAGCGCCTTGCGCACTTTGAGTTTGGTGTTCTTGTGCGCGTTCATGTTGATCTTCTTCAACTGACGCGCAGCCGCCAGGGCTGCGCCTTGCAGCTCTTCGGCCGCCACCACCTTGTCGAGGAAACCGGCGTCCACCGCGCTCTTGGGGTCAAACATCTCGCCGTTGATCACCGAACGGTGGAACGCCGAACGACGCAGGCGATCACGGGCCAGCTCAATGCCGGCGTGGTGCATGGTCATGCCGATCTGCACTTCGTTCAGACCGATGCTGAACGGGCCCTCAACGCCAATACGGTAATCGGCAGACAACAGCAGGAACGCGCCTTTGGCCACGGCATGACCAGGGCAGGCAACGATCACCGGGAAGGGATGGGAAAGCAGGCGACGGGCGAGGGTCGAACCCGCAGTCACCAGTGCCACGGCTTCTTTAGGGCCAGCGGTCATCACCTTCAGGTCATAGCCACCGGACAGAATCCCCGGCTGACCGGTAATGATCACGATGGCACGATCAGTCACCGCCTGATCCAGCGCCGCGTTGAACGCCGCAATCACGTCTGGGGAAATGGCATTGACCTTGCCGTTGTTCAAGGTCAGGGTCGCGATACCGTCTTCGAGGTGGTAGGCAATCAACTCACTCATGACGCTATTCCTTGTAAGAAAGATGGGCAGACGTTACCCACCACCGCAGGTCAGGTAAAGCACTGTGACTGACTCGCCGGTCACCGTTTCCCGGCCCACCCGGCGTAGCGCGCCATTCTGCTTCTATATAGAAGCGTGGCCGGCACCAGAGATTGGCCGGTTTGCCATCGCCCGTTTGCGGGCAAAACGTGTTTTTCTCTTAACCGCATGAAAATTCTGAAAAAAAGTTTGCCATCAGAAAAGCTTTCGACTACATTAGCGCGCCTCGACAGACAGAACATGTTTGAAGAGATACGGTGAAGTGTCCGAGTGGCTTAAGGAGCACGCCTGGAAAGTGTGTATACAGGAAACTGTATCGAGAGTTCGAATCTCTCCTTCACCGCCAAATTTAGTAAACGCAAACCCCTGATTTTCCTAGAGAAATTCGGGGGTTTGTGGTTTTTGGCATCCATAAAATGGCCGTATGGGACAGATCTGGGACAGATGGGTAATTTTTGATCTCAAATCACGCCTAAGTGACGGCTGTTGAACGACCGCAACTGGTAGGAGTCGCGCCGACAGGCGGCAATCGACCGAGGCCGTGTATAAATGTCGTAGAGCCGTTGGACGGTTAGAATCAGAACGAAACTCGCGTTCATCTGCTAATTTCAGGTCCGATGATCAACCAGTCATGGCAAATTTTACGTAATGGCGCTGACTTCAAGCGGTGCCTTCGTTCCTACACCATCTGGGTCAGTTGCTGCCCTTTGCGACGGGCAGTGAGTCGGACAAAGAACGAATGGCGGAGAAGCACCTACGTTGTAAACCAGCGACTAGTGCTTCATGATTGGCAAACTTAGAATTTTTTTCAGCTTGCACTGAACCCGATTTGCGGATTGTGCCTCGCTCAATTACTAACATGGAGTTATCGTTTGATTAAGGACCATTTGTCTACCGTCGCTCTTGTAGTGGGTTTGGCTCTATCGGCTTTCAGTCTGAAACAGTTAATATCAGCGCCAGCAATCGATTTAACCGCTACTGTAGAATCGAGTACTTACAAGTCACATCCAAGTATTCAAGCTTATATCGATGGGGCGCTAAAGGATGTTTCGGAAATTGAGGCTGATTTAGAAAAAGAAGAGATAATAAAGGATCGAGGATTTTCGACTTCCCAGATTTTGGTAGTAGCAAATTTACTCAGGAAGCAAGCGTATAATACAAAGTATAGCTTCAATAATGACGCGAGCACCTTTCTCCTTTATAAGATAGAAAATACAGGCGACAAAGCTGCAACCAACGTAGGCCTTGTAAATTCTCTTGACGGTGTGGCCTTGATTGAAGGTACAGCCAAATCCATAAGAATTAGTGGTAAAGAGCCAATTGTGCTGGGAGAAATACCGCCTAGGTCTACGAAGGTAGTATATTTCTGGACTTCAGATTATTTTTATTCTCGGGGCTCTAACTCTTTCGTAAAGTATTCAGACGGAACTATTGATGTTGATGCGAAGGTTTCTCTTGGTGGGGTATACAGACATTTTGATGAATACGGAATAATTTATCAATTTGCAATATTCACTGTTTTGTTGTTTTTATCGATTTTTTTATTCGAAAGATATTATAATAAAACACCCAGCACTCCCGCTGTGCAAGAACAAGCTAAACCCAAGCGTAGAAGACGACGCGTTAGAAGAAAGTCTACTCCTGATACACAGCCAAAAAATTGAAACGGTCCGAGTACCCTGGAAGCAGTGCAGGGATGTCCGCTTTCGCCCTATGCGGTTCTTGACGACGGGTGATGGACGGGAGCATTCGTTCAATCGTCCCCAAGAAGAGGCCCACTTCGGTGGGCTTTTTTGTGCCTGCTGAACTCTAGATAGGTATGCGCTGGACTACCATCATCCCATGCGTCGTTTTACGCGCAGCTCGGCATTTAAGTGAAAGGAGATTCACTCAATGACTAAATCCACATCGCTACGCCCTGATGTTCGCTATCAAGCCGTAAACCGTCGCACGGGGACACCTGTAGACGGCTATTTCCTCAATGATAGTTACTATATCCGTGATCATGAACTCGGCCGCATTGAGGGCACGACCTTTCTTTACTTCGGCGGAACCAGTCGTGATGGAGTTATAGAGCCTACTTTTCCCAACGGTATCGGCGGCACGATTGAGGGTGTTACGTTGACTTTGGCCGATGGTGTTTACGACCTTGAGCCAATAACTAGCGATGCGTAAAGGCATTAGGGAGAGAGGCTTCGCGCCATAGTCGGTGGCCGCGGGGACAAAGGAGGGGCGGCGATTCGTCTGGGCGCCGCCTGCTGGCGCTGCGCACTGGGGCAACTCTAAGCGAGGTGGGCCACCTTACCGATAGTGTGGGCATCACCGGACTCAGTGCGAAGCTGTAGCTGGCGCGAGTTTCAAGGCCATTTGCAGCATGCCCACCACGTCCGGTCGTCTTCATTGATCCACGTTCCGTAATGTTGGCGGATCATGTTGCCGTTGGTATGTCCCATCTGTTCGGCTATCCAATCGATCGACGCCACGCCGGTGGTCAGCAACTGACTGGCGTACGTGTGCCGGCATTGACCAGGTCCGCGATAACGAACACCGGCCGCGAGCAAGTGTGCTTTAAAGAAGCGGTCGCGGACCACGAAGTCGTTGGCGTGCGGTAGGCCGCTTTTGCTGTTCAGGAACACGAAATGCAGTTTGTGCTGGCGCACCGTCTTATTGTCACGCTCGACGACCTCCACAGTTTCCGCTCGGCGTCGGCGGGACAGCGCATCGATCTTTTTGAGTGCCTCCCACGCCGGTGCCAGCAGGCGCACGCGGCGCGTTGATCGGCGGGTTTTGGTCACCCGGTACACCTGGCGCACGTTGCTGATGATGTCGCGGATGGTCTTGTTCTTCAGGGTCTTCGACAGCGTGCCCTGTATCCATTCCTGGAGGTCCAGATGATCGATCTGGTTGATCAGGGCCTTGCCCCAGCGCGGCCGCACATGCACCTCGGCCTTGTTGGCATAGCCCCGGTAGCTCGACGCGGCGACGCTGTTGGCCTTGATCTTCAACCACAGGTCCAGGTAGTGACCGAAGGTATTTTCGGCCAATTTCGCTGAGTTGGGGAAGTGCCGCGCGTAATCCAAGGTGCCTGCTTGGATTTCGTATTCAATAATTTCGACTAGGCGACTGGCCTGGACCACGGTGGCCGGTGTGTTGCCTCCCGGGATGGCTTCGCGGCATTTCTCCCCGTTGTATTGAAAATAGATTCTCACGGAATTGCCGCGAGCTTCGACGCCACTCACTTAAACCCCTAACGCTGTACTCGTGTATTGACAGTCTGACGATCGGAAAAAAAA
>NZ_QAIK01000088.1:0-4038 GCF_003061005.1 Pseudomonas sp. HMWF021
CAAAGGCGTCAAAGCGGTCTCCGCTGACGGCCTGAAAGCCGAGTAAGGCATGACTTCTCGCCTGGACCGGGAGAAGGCGCGACAGACGGGCCGAGCAATACGTCTGCCGCAACTTTAGAGTTCATGCGAACGGTCACACGGATGTGACCATTACAGGCCCCGGCACTTGTGTCGGGGCCTGTTCTATTCGGTAGAAGCAAAAGATCGCAGCCTTCGGCAGCTCCTACAGTGGAATGTGTTCTCCTGTAGGAGCTGCCGCAGGCTGCGATCTTTTGATCTTTCAGTTACCGCGTTTGCTGTTGATCTGCCGCAGACGATTGCCTTCAAAGCGCAGGTATTGATACATGCCGTTGCTCGGGCCGTAGGTCCATTCCTCGACCTGAAACTCTTCGCGGCGGTTGGCGCTGCGCTTGTAGCCCAGAACATCCCGGCTGACCGGCTCACCGCACTTTTGCAGCACTTCGCTGGAGCGGTCGCCAAGGCTGACCAGTTGACTGCCGCAACGCAAAGTGTCGGACGCCAGCGCATGGCCGGCGAAGGACAGTGCCAGGATGAGCAGCCATTGCCTGCTCATCATTCGGCATCCAGATGCATCGGCGTTACCACCCGGCCATCGCTCTCGGCTTCACCAAGGTTGGCATCGATGAAGTACACGCGATCGTCTTCCAGCTTGCCCTTATCGACCAGGTAATCCTTGATGCTGCTGGCGCGTTCCTGACCCAACTGGCGCAGCAGCACATCGCTGGAACTCCAGAACTTGATCACGCCTTCGCGCATTTTAGCCGTGCGTTCTTCTTTACCCAGATCCTTCCATTCGGCCGGTGGCTGGGTTTTAAGACGGGTGCGGTAGATGCCTTCAAGCAGTGGGCCTTTCTCGCTGTCCGGCACCTGCAGCAACGAAGCCTGCGCCGGCACCTTGTCGCCTCGGCGCTGGAGCATCTTGTAGTAGTTGTATTGGTATTCGCGCTCCAGGCGTTGTTCGGCAATCAGCGGGCCGTCGCTGCTTTGTGCTGCAGTGCCTTCGATTTCCAGGCGCAGGGCCGGACGCTCTTTGAGCGCCTGGGACAATTTGGTCAAGGCACCTTCGGCGTCCTTGCTCAGGTCGCTGGAGCCTGGAGCAAAGGACACGGTGCCCAGATCCTCGGAGCCGCCGCCACTGATCAACCCGCCGATCAGCTTGAACGGTGCCGCAGCAGCCTTGACGATCAGGTTGCGCAGGGTCTGCCAGACAATCGGCATCACGCTGAACTGCGGATTGTTCAGGTCGCCCGTGACTGGCAGTTCGATGGAAATCTTGCCATCGACGTCCTTGAGCAGGGCGATTGCCAATTTGAGCGGCAGGCTCACGGCATCCGGGCTGTCGACTTTCTCGCCGAGCTGCAGTTGCTCGACCACCACTTTGTTTTCAGCCTTCAACTGGCCCTTGGTGATCAGGTAATGCAGGTCGAGGTTGAGCCGGCCCTTGCGGATGCGGTAACCGGCGAACTTGCCGGAGTAGGGCGTCAGGGTGGTCAGCTCGACCCGTTTGAAACTGGTGGCGATGTCGAGGCTGGCCATCGGGTCGAACGGATTGACCGCGCCTTTGATGGTCACCGGTGCATAACGGTCGACCTTGCCCTTGATGTCGACGCTGGCCGGTTTCGCCTGACGGCTGTCGATGGTGCCGATCTGGCCGTTGAGCTGTTGAATCGCGGTGGCGAAGTTCGGTGTCAGGCTGAAGTCGGCGAAGTTCGCCGAACCGTCGTTGATCGCAATCGCGCCGATGTGAATGCCCAGCGGCTTGTCCTTGCTGGCCGGTTTCGTCGTGGCGGTTTTCGCACCGCCGTCGGCGGGCTGCGGGATCAGCAGGTCGTCGATGTTGGTGGTGCGGTCATCGTTGATCATGAATCGGGCGTACGGCTGGAACAGATTGACCTTGTCGATCGACAGGCTGTCACCGTGCTGGTAGTTCAGGCCTTCGACCACCACTTGCTGCCACTTGAGGAAGTCGCGGGTTTTCAGGGTGTCGAGGGTATGCAATTGATCGATCTGCGCGCGCCCGGTCACGCTGAGTGCCAGCGGTTCGGCGCTCTTGAGATTGACCTTGAGGTCGCTGCCAAGCATGCCGCTGCGTAGTTCCAGGCGAATGAACGGATTGATGTAGGACTGCGCGACACGCAGGTCGATGTCCTGGGTTTTCACGTTGAGCTGAGCGGTGACCGGTGCGAGGTTGACCACGCCGTCGGCGTTGATCTTGCCTTGTTTGCCCAGGCCGCTGTCGAGCCTGACCTTGAAGGGCGAACCGTTGAGGCTGTCGAAATCCTGCAGGTCGATGTTCAGCGGGGTGACATCCAGTGCCACGGGCGGTTTTGCCGAGCGGTCGGCCAGATGCACCGTGTAGTTGCGTAGCTGTACGTCCTTGAGCAGCACTTGCCATGGTTTGCTCGGCGCCGCCGGTGCTTTCGGCGAGTCGGCGGCTGCCGGAGTATTGGCCGGTTCCGCCGCGGCCTTGGCGGCAGGTTTCGATGGCTGGCTGGCGAACAGTTTCTGCCAGTCGAGCTGACCGTCGGCCTCGAGCGCTGCCCAGGTTTCCAGTTTATTGCTGCGGATCTTGCCGACCACCACTTGCTGTTTGGCCAGGTCCAGCGAAGTCTCGCTGACGTCGAGGCGTTCAAGTTTTGCCAGCGGGCGGCCGTCCGGCGCCTTGATCGCGAACGGCGCGACACTCACTGCGATGTTGTTCAGCAGCAGTTCGGTTTCTTTCGACAGATTGAGTTTGTATTCGGTGCTGAGATTGATCACGCCGTCTTCGAGCACCAGTGGCACGGCGTCACGCACGTAGGGCCAGAATGACTTCATCTTGCCGTCGGTGACTTTCAGTGTGCCTTCGGAGGTGAACGGGATCAGGCTGAAGTTGCCCTTCCAGTCGATCTGCCCACCGGCGGGGCCGGCGGCCACCAGGGTCATGTCGGCATTGTCTTCGGGCAGCGTGCTGAGGTTTTTCAGCTCGAAATCGAGCTTGTCGTAGAGAAACTCGATGGGCTCGCTCGGCCGGGCGTCCTGGAAATGCACGTTGCCGCCGGCCAGTTGAATGCGGTCGATGCGCAGCGGGAACGGCTTGGCATTCGGATCGGTCGGGGTTGGCTCGCTGGCGGGGATTTTGAACAGGCCCAGCAGATTGAGCTGACCGTCCTTGGCGAACAGGACTTCGGTCTTGGGCTTGTCCAGCTCGATATCGGCCAGATGCAGCGCTTTGGTCCACAGACTGTCGAGTTGCAGGTTGGCGTACAGGCGCTCGAAGCCGACCTGCTCCTTGCCCGGCTCACCGATGACCAGACCCCAAAGCGTGACTTCGAGGCTGAACGGATTGAGTTCGATGCGCTGGATATGCGCAGGCACTGTGGCGTAGTTGGCCAGTTGCTGGTTGGCAATGCGCAGGGCAATGCCCGGCAAAATCAGAAACCCCAGCAGGCTGTAGAGGGCCAGAGCAGTCAACAAGGCGCCAATCGCGCGAATCAATCCTTTGGGCATGTGCGGCTTCATCTGTCTGAATCGGAGTGCCTTGGAGTATGGCACGCGATTCTGGTTCCGAAGTGCATCACGGGTTGCAGGATTGTTCAGATTTGTCTGAAAAACCTGTAGGAGCTGCCGCAGGCTGCGATCTTTTGATCTTGTTCTAAAAAATCAAAAGATCGCAGCCTGCGGCAGCTCCTACAGGGAGTACGGTTACAGCTGCAGGATCAGGGTTTTCAGCGGTGGCTGCTGATCCAGCGACGGGAAGTCGGCCCCCGGCGTCATCACGCTCCATTCGCGCACCGGTCGCCCGGCCTTCTCGGCGCAACGCAGGACCTGCTCGCGCCAGTCATCCATGCTGACTTTCGCCAGGTTGTTGCAGCAGATCAGCACGCCGTTTTCGGCGGTGGTCAGCAGCGCCGGTTTGAGCAGGCTCTGGTAGTCGCGCAAAAGGTCGACGGTGCCGAACGCACTCTTGGCCCAGGCCGGCGGGTCGAGCAGCACCATATCGTATTGGCGCTGTTCGAGGCGCTGATAGCTCGGCAG
>NZ_QAIK01000088.1:4048-20195 GCF_003061005.1 Pseudomonas sp. HMWF021
GCGAGCTGGCGGATCGCGGGGAAGTAATCAGACTGGATAAATTGCATCTCGGGCAATTGCGGGTTGAGCTGACCGTTTTCCCGGCCGACCGCCAGATTGCCTTCAGCGAAATCCAGATTGCACACTTCGCGCGCACCGCCGGCAGCGGCACTCAGGCCGACGCCACAGGTGTAGGCAAAGAGGTTGAGCACACTTTTGCCCTTGGCGTGATCCTTGACCCAGCCGCGCGTGTTGCGCAGGTCGAGAAACAGCAGCGGATCCTGCCCGGCATGCCGCCCGCGCACGCGATAGTTCAAGCCCCATTCGTGACCGACCAGATCCGCCAGCGCGGCGTCATCGGCTTTGTAAACGCTGTCTTCGCGATCGATGCGCGAGTTGCCCCGGGAGCGGTCGTTGTAGACCAGCAGGGTGTCAAAGCCCAGCGCCTGATTGACCATGGCGTGCAGTTGCAGCAGGTCGTCACGTTCCAGGGTCTGATGAAAGCTTTGCACCAGCAACTGCGGGCCGTAGCGGTCGACGGTCAGCCCTCCGGCACCTTCCTGGCTGCCGTGGAACAGCCGATAGCAATCGGTGCCCTGGCTGTGCAGCTTAGCGAGCAGGTCCTGGCGTTTATCGAGGGCGGCGCGCAGCGCCTGATTCAAGGAAGACATGCGTGCGCCTTGCTGGTGAGAATTGAGGCGCGGGAGTTTAGCAGTTTGGCGGGTAACCGAGGTGCTTCCATCGCGAGCAGGCTCACTCCTACAAGGGATCAGTGTTGCGCAGAAAGTCTCTTGTAGGAGTGAGCCTGCTCGCGAAGCTTTTAGGTCAGCAGACCCATCCGGCGTTTGGCGCGCTGCACCGAACCATTGCGCATCGCCCAGCGCAGCATCGGCGCGCTGCGCTTGACGCTGGCGCGAATCAACTGGCGTTGCAGCGGGTTCTGGCGGACACCGAACATGTCGCTGGCCCAATCCGGCAGCAGATCGATGCCGGCCTTCATCATCAGGTCGCCAAAGGGTCGTGCCAGAACACTCGGTGCCGGGGCGTCGAGCAGCAGGTGCAGGACTTCACGGCTGCGCTCATCACAGAGCAACTGCGGGCGCATGCGTTGCAGATAATCGGCCACGGCCTGCCGCGATTTCGGCACCTCCCGCGCACCCAGGCGCTCGGCGATCACGGCGATTTCCGCGTAGTAACGATCCTGATCCGCCCCCGACAAATGCGGGTTGCGGTAACGCAGATGCGCGGCAAGAAAGTGACTGACCTCGGCCACATGCACCCACGTCAGCAGGTCCGGATCGCTGGCCGCATAAGGCCGGCCATCCGGCGCGGTGCCGACCACTTGCAGGTGAATAGTGCGCACTTTGTCGATCAGCCATTCGGCGTCCTTGCGCGAGCCGAAGGTGGTGCCGGAAACAAACTGGCTGGTGCGGCGCAAGCGGCCGAGCATGTCCTGACGAAAATTCGAATGGTCCCAGACCCCGGCCAGCGCCAGCGGATGCAGGGCTTGCAGCAACAAGGCGCTGATGCCGCCGATCAGCATGCTGCTGAAGTCGCCGTGCACTTGCCAACTGATCGAGTCGGGGCCGAACAGCCCGGGATCGCCCTTGGGGTTTTCCAGGTCTAGCTGACCGAGGGACAGACCGGTCAGGCTCATGAGTTGGTTTTCGATACGGCTGCGGATGAATTCCATGACAACTCATTGGTGATGAACGGGCGCGGCCGGGTGACCGCGCCACGGATGTTACTGATTGAGGCGCTTGTCGATCAAACCCTGCACCACGCTCGGATCGGCCAGGGTCGAGGTGTCACCGAGGCTGTCGAGTTCGTTGCAGGCGATCTTGCGCAAGATGCGCCGCATGATCTTGCCCGAGCGGGTTTTCGGCAAGGCCGGCGCCCATTGGATCAGGTCCGGTTTGGCAAAGCTGCCGATCTCCTTGCTGACGTGGGCCAGCAGTTCCTTCTTCAGCTCATCGCTCGGCTCGAAGCCGTTCATGGGGGTGACGAAGGCGTAAATGCCCTGGCCTTTGACGTCGTGCGGATAACCGACCACGGCGGCCTCGGCGATGCTGTCGTGCAGCACCAGCGCACTTTCCACCTCGGCGGTGCCGATGCGGTGGCCGGAGACGTTGATCACGTCGTCGATGCGCCCGGTGATCCAGTAGTCGCCGTCCTCGTCGCGGCGAGCGCCGTCACCGGTGAAGTAGTAGCCGGGGTAGGGCTTGAAGTAGGTGTCGACCATCCGTTGCGGGTCGCCGTAGACGCTGCGGATCTGCGCCGGCCAACTGGATTTGATCGCCAGCACGCCGCTGCCGACGCCTTTGATCTCCTTGCCGTGTTCATCGAGCAGCACCGGTTGCACGCCGAACATCGGCTGCGTCGCGCAACCCGGTTTGATGCGCTGCGCACTCACCAGCGGGCTGAGCATGATGCCGCCGGTCTCGGTCTGCCACCAGGTATCGACAATCGGGCAGCGCTGTTCGCCGACCACATTGAAATACCATTCCCACGCTTCCGGGTTGATCGGCTCACCGACACTGCCGAGCAATCTGAGGCTTTTGCGCGACGTTTCCTGCAACGGCCCGGCACCTTCGCGCATCAGCGCACGCAGGGCGGTGGGCGCGGTGTAGAAGATGTTGACATGGTGTTTGTCGATCACCTGCCAGAAGCGCGAAGTGCTCGGATAACTCGGCACGCCTTCGAAGATCAGCGTGGTCGCGCCGTTGGCCAGCGGGCCATAGACGATGTAGCTGTGGCCGGTGACCCAGCCGACGTCGGCGGTGCACCAGAACACTTCGCCGTCGCGGTAATCGAGCACGTATTTGAAAGTCATCGCCGCTTGCAGCAAGTAGCCGCCGGTGGTGTGCAGTACGCCTTTGGGTTTGCCGGTGCTGCCGGAGGTGTAGAGGATGAACAGCGGATCCTCGGCGTCCATCGGCTCCGGCGGGCAATCATCGCTGACGTCGCGCACGGCCTGGTGATACCAGAGGTCGCGGCCCTCGACCCAATCGACCTTACCCTGAGTGCGTTCGACGACGATGACGGTGCTGACATCCGGGCAACTTTGCAGCGCCTTGTCGACGTTGTGCTTGAGCGGGACGAACTTGCCACCGCGCACGCCTTCATCGGCGGTGATCACCGTGCGGCAGTCGGCGTCGAGGATGCGATCGCGCAAGGAGTCCGGGGAGAAACCGCCGAACACCACCGAATGAATCGCGCCGATCCGCGCGCAGGCGAGCATGGCGTAGGCCGCCTCGGGGATCATCGGCATGTAGATGCACACCCGGTCGCCTTTTTTCACGCCACGGCTTTTCAGCACATTGGCCAGGCGGCAGACGTGATGGTGGAGTTTTTTGTAGGTGATCTGCGCCGATTCGGCAGGGTCGTCGCCTTCCCAGAGAATCGCGGTCTGCTCGCCGCGCTGTGCGAGATGGCGGTCTATGCAGTTGTAGCTGACATTCAGTTTCGCCCCGGTAAACCAGGCCGCTTCACCGGTTTTCAGGTCGTAGCGCTGAACGGACTGCCACGGGGTGCTCCAGTCGAGGAAGCGTGTGGCCTGCTCGGCCCAGAAGGCGCTGGGATGTTCAATGGATTCGCGGTACAGGCGTCTGTAATCGTCCTGACTCAACTGCGCAGCCCGGCGGACGGCATCGGCTTTGGGGAACGTGCTGATATCGAACATGACGGTTCCTTATTCTTGTTGTAAGACAAGAGGGGAGCTACACGGACTCTGTAAGAGCTGCCGAAGGCTGCGATCTTTTGATCTTGATCTTCAAGGTCAAAAGATCGCAGCCTTCGGCAGCTCCTACAAAGGTCGCGTACGCCACCGATTCTGCGATTGCCCGGTGCCGTGGAACTGTCGATGTTGCAAGCTGTAGGGGCAGGCAAACCGCCCCTTCAGCCTATCACCCGCGGTGACGACCGCGGAAGTAGTTGATCAGGCCCTGGGTGGAGGCGTCGTCAGCGCTGGTTTCATCGCTGCCGACCAGGCGGTTGTAAACGCCTTTGCCCAGCTCCTTGCCCAGCTCCACGCCCCATTGGTCGAAGGCGTTGATGCCCCAGACCACGCTCTGCACGAACACTTTGTGCTCGTACATGGCGACCAGCGCGCCGAGACGACGCGGGCTGATGCGCTCGACCACAATGGTGTTGCTCGGACGGTTGCCCGGGATCACCTTGTGCGGTGCGAGTTTGTGCACCTGCTCTTCGCTCATGCCCTTGTCGCGCAATTCGGTTTCAGCTTCGGCCAGAGTCTTGCCGAGCATCAGCGCCTGGCTTTGCGACAGGCAGTTGGCGTACAGCCACTGATGGTGATCGGAGACCGGATTGAAGCTGACGATCGGCACGATGAAGTCGGCCGGGATCAGTTGGGTGCCCTGGTGCAGCAACTGGTGATAGGCGTGTTGACCGTTGCAGCCGACGCCGCCCCAGATCACCGGGCCGGTATCGGTGGACACCGAGGTGCCGTCCTGGCGCACGCTCTTGCCGTTGGATTCCATGTCCAGCTGTTGCAAGTGCTTGGTGATGTTGCGCAGATAGTGGTCGTACGGCAGGATCGCGTGGCTTTGCGCGCCCCAGAAGTTGCCGTACCAGACGCCGAGCAGGGCCAGCAGCACTGGCATGTTCTGTTCGAACGGCGCGCTCTGGAAATGCTGGTCCATGGTGTAGGCACCGGACAGCAGTTCCTTGAAGTTGGACATGCCGATGGCCAGGGCGATCGGCAGACCGATGGCCGACCACAGCGAGTAACGACCGCCGACCCAGTCCCACATCGGGAAGATGTTTTCTTCACGGATGCCGAACGCGACCGCCGCGGCGTTGTTGCTCGATACCGCGATGAAGTGGCGATACAGCTCGGCTTCCGAACCACCTTGAGCCAGATACCAGGCGCGGGCGGCCTGGGCGTTCTTCAGGGTTTCGAGGGTGTTGAAGGATTTCGACGAAACGATGAACAGTGTGGTTTCGGCGCGCAGCTTTTGCGTCAACTCGTGGAACTCACTGCCGTCGATGTTCGCCAGGTAGTGGCAACGCACGCCTTTCTGCGCGTAGGACAACAGCGCTTCGGAGACCAGCTCCGGGCCGAGGAACGAGCCACCGATGCCGATGTTGACCACATCGGTGATCGGCTTCTCGGTGTAACCGCGCCAAAGGCCGTCGTGGATGCGGCCGACCAGATCGGTGATCTGGTTCAGCACCTTGTGCACTTCCGGCATCACGTTGACGCCGTTGACCGACAGCTTGTCGCCCACTGGACGGCGCAGGGCAGTGTGCAGTGCCGGGCGGCCCTCGGAGGCGTTGACGATTTCGCCGTCGAACAGCGCTTTGATCGCGCCTTTGAGATCGACTTCATTGGCCAGGCCCACCAGCAGGTTGCGGGTCTCGGCGTTGATCAGGTTCTTCGAATAGTCGAGAAACAGTCCGCAGCTGCTGAGCGTGAATTGATTGAAGCGCTGCGGATCGGCGTTGAAGGCTTCGCGCATGCTGAAATCCTGCATGGCTTGGCGGTGATCTTTCAACGCTTGCCAGGCAGGCAGAGCGGTAACGTCTTGAGGAGTGCGGTAGTACGCCATCGCTGCGGTTTTCCTTTTTACTTGAACGGCCTTTTGAACACAGAACAGACCGATACGCCATGTTTGGGCGAGGGTCAAATGCGTCGACACGATTTTTCAACGCAGGGCGAATACAGTAAACCTCGCGCTGCGATCTGTCTTGGCTTCTTCTGACCTGTTCCCTGTACTTTTTTAACATCCATCCCGGCGGCAAGCCGACGAACGGGAGGGGAGCAGGGCATTGGCCTGCCCGCAATCGGACGGCGCGCAGTGTGTCCGAAGGCTTTGGGAACGGCAATATGGCTGGAAATGCTATTTTCCAGGCGCTGAAAAACACTGTAGGAGTGAGCCTGCTCGCGATAGCGCACTGTCATTCAACGATGATGTTGAAAGTCAGGGCCTCATCGCGAGCAGGCTCACTCCTACAGGAGTATTGCGGTATTTTTAGACTGGGGTATCGAGATTCAGGTGCAGGTTGTCGATCAACCGGGTGGTGCCGAGGAATGCGGCCACCAGAATCACCAGATCACGGTCTTCAGCCGTCGCCGGTCGCAAGGTCAGGGCGTGGCGGATTTCCAGATAATCCGGGCGCAGGCCGGCACCTTCCAGTTGCTGCAGCTGTGCGCTGATCAATGCCGGGTAGTCGCGCTCGCCTTGCTTGATCGACTCGGCAATCGCGCTCAGGGTGCGATAGACCACCGGCGCCAGCGCACGCTGTTCTTCACTGAGGAAGCCGTTGCGCGACGACAGCGCCAGGCCATCGGCGGCGCGTACGGTCGGTTCGCCGATGATCTGGATCGGCATGTTCAGGTCATGCACCAGCGCGCGGATCACCGCCAGTTGCTGGAAGTCCTTCTGGCCGAAGATCGCCAGGTCCGGCTGGACCATGTTGAACAGCTTGCTGACCACCGTGGCCACACCTTCGAAATGCCCCGGACGGCTGGCGCCGCACAGGCCTTCGGACAGTTGCGGCACGCTGACCCGGGTCTGCCCGGCCATGCCGTCGGGGTACATTTCTTCAACGGTCGGGGCGAACAGCAAATGGCAACCGGCCTGCAGCAGTTTTTCCTGATCCGCCGCGAGGGTGCGCGGGTATTTGTCGAGGTCTTCGCCGGCGCCGAACTGCAGCGGGTTGACGAAAATGCTCGCGACCACGAAGTCCACGCGCTGGGTGGCTTTGGTGACCAGTGCGATATGGCCGCTGTGCAGGTTGCCCATGGTCGGCACGAAGCCGATGCGCTTGCCTTCACTGCGGGCGCGCGCTACGGCTGCGCGCAATTCACGTACGGTTTTGACGGTGTTCATGCAGAGAATCCGTGTTCGATCCCAGGGAAAGTAACGCCTTTGACTTCGTTGACGTAAGCCTTCAGTGCGGACTGGATGCTGTCCTGACCCTGCATGAAGTTCTTGACGAATTTTGGCACGCGGCCAGTGATCGACAGACCGAGCATGTCGTGCAGCACCAGCACCTGGCCGTCGGTGTCGCTGCCGGCGCCGATACCGATAACCGGAATCTTCACGGCCTGGCTGATTTCCGCAGCCAGTTCGCTGGGTACGCATTCGAGCAGCAGCATGGCCGCACCGGCCTGTTCCAGCGAAATCGCGTCGGCGCGCATCTGCCGCGCCTGGTTCTCGTTGCGGCCCTGCACTTTATAGCCGCCAAGAATGTTCACCGCTTGCGGGGTCAGGCCCATGTGCGCACAGACCGGCACACCGCGTTCGGCCAGCAGGCGAATCGACTCTGCCAGCCACAGCTGACCTTCGACCTTGACCATGTGTGCGCCGGCCTGCATCAGCGTGGCGCTGTTGGTCAGGGTCTGCTCGATGGTGGCGTTGGCCATGAAGGGCAGGTCGGCCAGGATCAGGGCGTCGGTGTTGCCGCGTTTGACGCACGCGGTGTGATAGGCCATTTCTGCGGTGGTGACCGGCAAGGTGCTGTCGTGCCCTTGCAGAACCATGCCGAGGGAGTCGCCCACCAGCAGCACTTCGACACCGGCCTCGTTGCAGGCGTGGGCGAAGGTCGCGTCATAGCAGGTCAGCATGGTGATCTTTTCACCTTTCTGCTTGAGGCTCTGGAGCGTGGTCAGGGTGATGGCTGGCATGTAAAAAATCCTCGTTCAGGCGCTCTGGAAACTACTGCGAGTAACGCGCGTGATTCTTCGTCTACTCAGGCGCACGCTCTTTTGTCGTGCTTATAAGGCCTGGATTGCGCCCGTATGTGCCGGGTTGGCGGCAGCGGGACGCCTATAGTCGTGAGGAGAACCTAGGAAGTCAATTGCGTGTGTTACCGCATTGTTACGAGGGGAGTGTTACCGGCGTTACTGATGCGATTCAGCGCTGCGGCAGGGCTTGATCGGGGCGTTTTTGTCCGACAAAAATGGCAATGCCGCACGCTCTTTGTGTAGGAGCTGCCGAAGGCTGCGATCTTTTGATCCTGGTTTTCAGAAACAGGATCAAGATCAAAAGATCGCAGCCTCCGGCAGCTCCTACAGGGGATTTTTGTCAGGCGTGGGGAAGGCGTTCGAGGCCGACGAACGGGCAGGCGGCGAGCAGATCGGCGAGGGCGCGGCCGTCGGCGAGACGCAAATCCTGTGGGGCGAGTTCGGCCAGGGGATAGAGCACGAACGCGCGTTCCTGAATCTGGTAGTGCGGGACTTTCAGACGCAATTCGTCGATCAGGCGATCACCGAACAACAGAATGTCCAGATCCAGCGTGCGCGGGCCCCAGCGTTCGAGGCGTTCGCGACCCTGATCGTTTTCGATGGCTTGCAGCGCATCGAGCAGCTCCAGCGGCGCGAGGTCGCTGTCGAGGGCGGCCACTGCGTTGGTGTAACGCGGTTGCCCCGGCAGCAGCGAGTCGCTCTGATAGAACGCCGAAACTCCGGCCAGGGCGGTTTGCGGCAATTGCCCCAACGCGTTGAGCGCGTTGCGCAATTGCTCGGTCGGGTCAGCGAGGTTGCTGCCCAGGCCGATATAGATGCGCTCCATAGCTTATTCGCCCGATGCGCTCGGCGCCCCGGCGCGTTTGCGCTTGGAACCGCTGCTGCGGCGACGTTTGCGCGGTGCGCCGCTGGCGTCATCGCCCTTGCCGCTGAGGTCGCGGATCATGTCGCGACGTTCGCTGTCGTTGGCGTCCTGATAATCCGTCCACCATTCGCCCAGGCCATCGGTCTGCTCGCCAGCGCTTTCACGCAACAGCAGGAAGTCGTAACCGGCGCGGAAACGTGGATTGTCCAGTAGCAGGTCGGCACGTTTGCCGCTGCGGCGTGGCAGACGTTCCTGCATGTCCCAGATCTCGCGGATCGGCATGGTGAAGCGCTTTGGTATAGCGATGCGCTGGCACTGCTCGGCGATCAGCTCGTGGGCGGCTTCCTGCATCGCCGGGATCGGCGGCATGCCACGTTCCTGCAGACGCAACACGCGGGCCGGCAGGGCAGGCCACAGCAGTGCGGCAAACAGGAAGGCCGGGGTCACCGGTTTGTTCTGCTTGATGCGCAGGTCGGTGTTGGTCAGCGCTTCGCTGATCAGCGTGTGGGTGTATTCCGGGTTGTGTTCGAGTGCGTCGGCACTGGCCGGGAACAGCGGGGCGAATAGTTGCAGATCGACCAGCATCTCGAAAGTGATCGCGCCGTGGCCGGAGAGGAACAGCTTGAGCACTTCCTCGAACAGACGGGCCGACGGGATCTCGCGCAGCATCGGCGCCAGATCGCGGATCGGCTGCACGGTGTGCTTCTCGATGCCGAAATTGAGCTTGGCGGCGAAACGCACGGCGCGCAGCATCCGTACCGGGTCTTCCTGGTAACGCTGCTTCGGATCGCCGATCAGGCGAATCAGGTGATTGCGGATGTCGTGTACGCCGTTGGCGTAATCGAGAATGCGCTCGCTGACCGGATCGTAATACAGGGCGTTGATGGTGAAGTCGCGGCGTTGCGCGTCTTCTTCCAGGGTGCCGTAAACGTTGTCGCGCAGAATCCGCCCGCTCTCGTTGCGCGAAGACTGGTTACTGTCTTCGTCGTCTTCATTGACCGGGTGATTGGCGCGGAAGGTCGCGACTTCGATGATTTCGCGACCGAAATGGATATGCACCAGTTTGAAGCGGCGCCCGATGATCCGCGCATTGCGGAATTCGGCACGGACCTGCTCGGGGGTGGCGCTGGTGGCGACGTCGAAATCCTTGGGTGTAATGCCCAGGAGCATGTCTCGCACGCAACCGCCGACCAGATACGCCTGGTAACCGGCACCTTGCAGGCGTTCGACGATATTGACCGCATAGCGGCTGAATTGCCCCTTTTGCAGCGAATGTTGGCCGCTGTTGAGCACTTCAGGGGTGCTGCGGATGTGTTGCGTACGACGCACGGGTGTTCGGAATGACTGGAACAGCTTCTTCAGCATGGGATGCACTGTTTGAAGGAATGTTCGGCCATACCAAAGAATGACCGCATGATGGGCGCAGATTCTAGCATTTAGTCGGGGGATGGTGTAGGACGCGGCAGATTTGAGCTGTAAGCCGCAAGCTGCAAGGGTTGGGCAAGGAAAAACAGGGGGATTTTGGCGGGCGGGAGAAACTACAAGGGGAGCCGAAGCTCCCCAAGAAGTAGTTGCGTGCTCTTTTTATTATTGATTCGGGCTTCTTGTTTTTGTTGAGTGCCCTCGCCACGAAGCTTTCCTTCGTGACCCTCCCAATCGGGAGCCAAGAGCAAACGGATTGCTTTGGTCGCTGAATTGCAGTGATCTCTCGATCCAACCAGTACAGGCTCTGTCTTAGGACAGTTTTTGTTGTTCTCGGCCTGGTCGTGGGGCTAGCCCCAAATACAACGCCTCTCCAAAAGAATCAGTTAGCTGCGCCTCTCGCCGTCTTGTTTTTATTGTGCGTGAGTCGATTCGTCTTATTTTTATTGTCTTGTGCATTGCTTGTTATTGTTCTTGTACCAAACATATAGCAGGTGCCGTGCCAACTTTTGCGAAGCCCAATAAAACAAGGGGTTAGGTCGATATAACCGTTTTCTCGGAGCGAAAAAAAGCCGGGGTTTCGTTACCGATAACCCCGGCTTCTGTTACGTGAAAGGACTGAGGTAACAGTTTTTTCACATCTTCAAGCGTTACCCGCACTCGACAGGTAACGTTCAGCTCTCGCTGGCGACCCCGGTCTTGCGCCGTGGAATGCCCAGACGCTGACGGCGTTCCCACAGGCACTTGCGGCTGACGCCCAGTTTGCGCGCCAGTTCGGTTTCGGTCATGTGATCCTGATGCTCGAGGACGAAGTGCTGGAAGTAATCTTCCAACGACAGGTCTTCGGTCGGCTCGTGGCTGCTGTTACTGGTGTTGCCTGCGGTTTGCGCGGGCAAACCGATGAACTCGTCGTCTTCCAGGTCGCTCAGCTCGATGTCGATGCCCAGCAGGTCGGCGGAGATTTCCGGGCTTTCGCTCAGGATCACTGCGCGCTCCACAGCGTTTTCCAGCTCACGTACGTTACCCGGCCAGGAATAGTGCCGGATGGCCTGTTCGGCATCGGCGGCAAATTTCAGGTCGGTACGGTTGATGCGTGCACTCTGGCGGGCGAGGAATGCATTGGCGATTTCGTTGACGTCGGCGCCACGCTCGCGCAGGGCCGGCAGTTTCAGGGCAATCACGTGCAGGCGGTAATAAAGGTCTTCACGGAACTGGCCGATTTTCGCCAGGCTCTTGAGGTCGCGGTGGGTCGCGGCGATCAGGCGCACATCGACCTTTTGCGACTGCACCGAACCCACCCGGCGAATCTCGCCTTCCTGCAGCACGCGCAGCAAACGGGCCTGGGCTTCCAGCGGCAGTTCGCCGATCTCGTCGAGGAACAGCGTGCCACCGTCCGCCGCTTCCACCAGCCCGGCACGCCCGGCGCTGGCGCCAGTGAACGCGCCTTTTTCGTGGCCGAACAGTTCGGACTCGATCAGGCTTTCCGGGATGGCCGCGCAGTTCACCGAAATCATCGGGGCCTTGGCGCGCTTGGACAGGTTGTGCAGGGCGCGGGCTACCAGCTCTTTACCGGTGCCGGACTCACCCTGGATCAGGACATTGGAATCGGTTGGCGCGACTTTGCGGATCTTGCTGTACAGATCCTGCATCGGTGGGCACGAGCCAATGATGCCAATCTCGCCGTTGCTGTTGTCGACGGACGATTTGCCGCTGCCATTGGCCGGTTTGCCGGCAACCGCTTCGCCAGTGGCAGGCGCCGACTGATGATCACGCAGGATCCGCGCGACGGCCTGGAGCATTTCATCGTGATCGAAAGGCTTGGCGATGTAGTCCACCGCGCCCATCTTCATCGAGTCGACCGCCGAGCGCAGGCTGGCATAGCTGGTCATGATCAGCACCGGCTTGCCCTGGCCGAGCTTGATCAGCTCGGTGCCCGGGGCGCCAGGCAGGCGCAGGTCGCTGACGATCAGATCGAATGTGGGAATACTGAAGCGTTCTTGTGCTTCCTGCACTGAACCGGCTTCGCTGACCTGGTACTGGTTGCGTTCCAGCAGGCGGCGCAAGGCGGAGCGGATAATGGTTTCGTCTTCGACGATCAAAATGTGCGGCATTGATTCGATACTCTCGACGGTCTCAGTTCACAGCGGACGTCGCTTCGACATGGCGCGGTAAGGTCACCCGGATACGGGTGCCGCGCTGGCTCTGTACATCAGCCGGGCTGTCGATGGTGATTTGTCCATAATGCTCTTCAACGATGGAATAGACCAGTGCAAGGCCCAGACCGGTGCCTTCGCCAGGATCCTTGGTGGTGAAGAAAGGTTCGAACAATCGGTCCATGATGTTCTGCGGAATGCCACTGCCTTCGTCCTCGACGATCAGATCGACCGTGTGTTCGCCGGCTTCGCTCTTGACCCGTACCGCGCTGCCCGCAGGCGAGGCATCACGGGCGTTGGAGAGCAGATTGATCAGCACCTGGGCGAGCCGCTGGGGATCGCCTTCGACCCAGTGATCCGGATCGCACAGGTTGTAGAACTGCACTTCGAAATTGCGCCGGTTCAGCGCCAGCAGGCCGATGGCGTCCTGCGCCACTTCCGCCAGACAAACGGGCTCGTCGCTGTGCTGATGGCTGCCGGCGTGGGCGAAGCTCATCAGCGACTGCACGATGCGTGACACGCGTTTGGTCTGTTCGAGGATCTGCCCGCTGATTTCCGTCAGTTCACCGTCTTCTTCGCGCTCTTCGCGCAGGTTCTGCGCCAGACAGGCGATACCGGTGATCGGGTTGCCGATTTCATGGGCCACGCCCGCCGCCAGTCGGCCGATGCTTGCCAGGCGCTCGGAGTGCACCAGTTTGTCTTCAAGCATCTGCGTTTCGGTCAGGTCTTCCACCAGCAGCACCAGGCCGCTGTTGCCCGGCGCCAGCGGTTCGTCGATCGCCGCTTTGTGCAGATTGAGCCAGCGGGTCTGGCCGTCGAGGGCCAGGTGCTGCTTGTGCAAATGTTCGTCGGGCAGGTTGATGAAGCCTTGCAGCAATTGCTTCCACGGATCGGCGATGGTGCTCAGGCGCGAACCGACCACGCGTTGCGCGGCGATGCCAGTGAGTTCTTCCATGGCCTTGTTCCACATCAGGATCTCCTGATCCTTGGCCAGCGAGCAGACGCCCATCGGCAATTCCTGCAAGGTCTGGCGGTGGTAGCGGCGCAGGGCGTCAAGTTCGGCGGCCAGCCCGGTGAGGCGCGAGTGGTAATCCTCGAGGCGGCTTTCGATGAAGTGGATATCTTCGGTGACGTAGTTTTCGCCGCCAGCCTTGTACGGCAGGAAAGTTTCAACCATGTCCTGCGCGACACTCGGGCCCATCAGGCCGGAGAGGTTGGCTTCGATACGGTCGCGCAGGCGGCGGAGCGCGTAGGGGCGGCGTTCGTCGAATGGCAGATAGAGGTCACGCAGCGCTTGTTCCACTTCCTTTTGCGCAGCCTTGGCGCCCAGCGGTTTGGCCAGTTGCGTGGCGAACTCCTGAGGCGAGGCAGCGTGCAGTTCGCGGCGTTGCGGGCGACGCACGTTATCCACCGCGCAGGCTTCGGCGGCACTGGCTTCTTCCGGGCTGGCGTTGGTGAACAGCGAGATCAGGGTGAACATCAGTACGTTGGCCGCCAGTGAGGCGATGGCCGCCATGTGCCAACTGGTGTCGTCCAGCACGTAAATCATGTTCAGCAGAGGGATGTAAAAGCCCTGCAGATTGCCGACCAGCGGCAGCAGCATGGTCACCACCCACACCAGAATCCCCGCCAGCAGACCGGCGATAAAGCCGCGACGGTTGGCGGTCGGCCAGTACAGCACCGAGAGCACCCCAGGCAGGAATTGCAGGGTGGCGACGAACGCGACAATACCGAGGTTGGCCAGATCCTGTCCGGCACCGAGCAGCAGATAGAAGCCGAAGCCGGCCATGATGATCGCGACGATCAGCGCCCGGCGCGTCCACTTCAGCCAGCGGTAGATGTTGCCTTCGGCCGGGGGCTGATAGAGCGGCAGCACCAGATGGTTCAGGGCCATGCCCGACAGCGCCAGGGTGGTGACGATGATCAGGCCACTGGCCGCCGACAATCCGCCGACGTAGGCCAGCAAGGCCAGCGGCTTGCTGTTGGCGGCAATGCCGATGCCGAGGGTGAAGTATTCCGGATCGGTGGTGGCGCCGAGTTTCAGGCCGGCCCAGAGAATCAGCGGCACCGCCAGGCTCATCAGCAGCAAAAACAGCGGCAGACCCCAGCTGGCGCTGACCAGCGAGCGCGGATTGAGATTTTCGGTAAACGTCATGTGATACATGTGCGGCATCACGATCGCCGAGGCGAAGAACACCAGCAACAGCGTGCGCCACGGCCCTTCCTGCAGCGGTGTGTGCAGGGCGGCGAGGGCGGTCTGGTTCTGCAGCAGCCATAGCTCGAGTTGCTGCGGGCCGTCGAACACGCCGTACAACGCATAGAGGCCGACGCCACCGAGGGCGATCAACTTGATCACCGACTCGAAGGCAATCGCGAACACCAGCCCTTCATGTTTCTCGCGGGTGGCGATATGCCGGGAGCCGAAGAAAATCGTGAACAGGATGATCAGCGCACAGAACGCCAGCGCGACCCGGCTCTGGATCGGCTCGCCGGTGAGGATGCCAATCGAGTCGGCCACCGCCTGAATCTGCAACGCCAGCAGCGGCAATACGCCGATCAGCATGAAAATCGTGGTCAGCGCACCGGCCCAGGTGCTGCGAAAGCGGAAAGCGAACAGGTCCGCCAGCGACGACAGTTGATAAGTGCGAGTGATTTTCAGGATCGGGTACAGCAGCACCGGTGCCAGCAAAAACGCTCCAGACACCCCGAGATAACTGGAGAGAAAGCCGTAGCCATACTGATAGGCCAGGCCCACCGTGCCATAGAACGCCCAGGCACTGGCGTAGACCCCCAGCGATAGGGTATAGGTCAGCGGGTGGCGAATGATCGCCCGCGGGATCATGCCCCGTTCACTGATCCAGGCAACGCCGAACAGCACCGCCAGGTACGCGGCGCTGATCAGGATCATCTGGGTCAGGCTAAAGCTCATCGGCATCTTTTTGGCTCTGCAGGATGAAGGTCACGACAATCAGGATCAACCAGAGCAGATACGGCCGATACCAGGCGCCCGTGGCGTCGATCCACCAATCCATGATGGCTGGCGAAAACAGATAGATTCCCACGACCAGAAGCAGGACCAAGCGATAGATGTACATCCCGGCCTCTCTTTTTTATGCGCGTGCCCGAAAACGTGCGGCGATGGTAACGGATGGGCGCGCCACTGCAAGTGCCGTCATTGCAGTTGCGCTTCAGGCAGGGTCAGTGTGCGCGGGATCTTTGTCGCATCCCAGTGGGCTGCGCCCCATTTGAGCAATTCCTGCGGGGTGGCATGCGCCAGTTCGGCGCCGGGGTTTTGCCCCAACGCACGCAGGGCTCGCAGCAGCAACGGGGTGGCCTGATCGGCTTCAAGCGGTGGCGAGCGGTAGGATTTGCCGAGCTTGTTGCCGTCCGGTTGCGTGATCAGCGGCAGGTGCAGGTAGCGTGGCTGACGCAAGCCCAGCAGCTCCTGCAGGTAGAGCTGGCGCGGGGTGGAGTCGAGCAGGTCGGCGCCGCGCACGATGTCGGTGATGCCTTGCCAGGCGTCATCTAGCACCACCGCCAGCTGATAGGCGTACAGGCCGTCGCGGCGACGAATCACGAAATCGCCGACATCACGCCCCAGATGCTGGCGAAATTCGCCCTGTACGCGGTCGATGAAGTGGTATTCCAGCTCCGGCACACGCAGGCGGATGGCCGCGTCTTGCTGGTCATGCCCGGCATTGCGGCACAGTCCCGGATAAATCCCGTGGTACGGCTCCAGCTGTTTGCGCGAACAGGTGCACGCATAAGCGAGGCCGTGATTGAACAGACTGTTGAGGACTTCGGCGTAGGCGTCGTGCCGGTCACTCTGGCGCACCATCTCGCCGTCCCACTCGAAGCCGTAGCTTTCCAGCGCCTTGAGGATCGCCGCCTGCGCGCCGGGTTCTTCCCGGGGCGGATCAAGATCTTCCATGCGCACCAGCCAGCGCCCGCCGACCGCGCGCGCGTCGAGATAAGAGGCGAGGGCGGCGACCAGCGAACCGAAGTGCAGGTGGCCAC